>NZ_JBLVPW010000001.1:0-596516 GCF_048286715.1 Flavobacterium kochi | reverse complement strand
ATCTATCTTTTTTAAAACCCATGGAGATTTAACTCCTAACAAAACTCCCAATCCGTCTAATTCCATGCCCTAAAATTAGGTCATTTTTTGACTTTCCACTAATTTAGGCGAAGAACCATTTATGTTTTAATTCATCTGAAGCACTTTCGAATTTATCTTTTAAATCTTTTTTGGCGTCATCATATCCATCTTTAAATTTTCTTCTTGTTTTGGAACCTTTGTCAGGAGCAAACAAAATTCCTATCCCAGCTCCAATGGCAGCTCCAGTTAATAAAGCTATTAATGTATTTCCTGCGTTATTTGACATGATATTCCATTTTTGATTGTTAATAATCTAAAATTACGAATTTTATTAACATATCGCTGTTAACAAGCAGTTAATTTATTTTAAACAAGGCCAAAAAACGAAATAAAGCCCGCTATTAAAATAAATTTATAAGAAGTATACTAGAACTATTAAAACCAAAAAACAGGTTTTAAAACTACTTTATTTAAGTCGTTTTTAATTAATAAAAACTATAGTAATTTAAATTTTAATACTAATTTATTATAATAAAAAAAGCGCCTTTTACAAGGCGCTTTTAATCATTAAAATCTATAAAGAAGATTTAGTTCTAAAATTTTAGTTCATTCAATAATTCCAGAACTTTTTCTGTTTTTTCATTCTTTTTTAATTCTGAAAGTTGAGTTTCGAAAAGACTGAAATTATTCAAATCATTTTGCAAATTCTGAATAGCCAAAATTCTAACTGCAGCCATTTGACTTTTTAATGACATCGTATATAATTTTGTCAAAGACTCTTCTTCGATATCTTTCACTTTTACTTTATCAGAATAATGTAAAATCAAATTAGAAAACAGCAATGAGTTATTGTCATTTTTAATATTTTTTACAATAGTTTGAATAATTAAACTGTAGTTATCAATACTTTTTATATTCTCAATAACAGTATTCAATATTAAATTGGCATCGTTTTCCTCTTTTTCTTTTACATATTTATTGATTTCCTTTTGTGTATTCATCAATAAATTTTCTTCTTTTTTGCCTTTTTCTTCCCACGCATCTTTTAATCCTACGGTTTTATTAAAGACAATTTTATCTGCTGTCGTATCTTTATCAACATTGAAATAACCCAAACGTTGAAACTGAAATTTCTCTCCTGCCGTAACAGTTGCTAAACTTGGTTCAACAAATCCTTTTACAATTTGTAAAGAATCAGGATTCATAAACTCCAAGAAATTTTTCTCCTTATGACTGTCTGGTGCCTGATCAATAAACAAACGATCATACAAACGAACTTCCGCTGCTATAGCATGTTGTATAGAAACCCAATGCAAGGTCCCGGCTACTTTTCTTTGACTGGCTTCACTCCCACTTCCACTTCGACTGTTTTCGTCATAAGTCACGTGAATTTCAGTAATATTTCCGGCAACATCTTTTACAATACTTTCTCCTTTAATGATATAGGCGTTTTTTAAACGTACCTCCCTCCCTAAACTCAATCGAAAAAATTTGGCCGGAGCTGCTTCTAAAAAGTCTTCTCTTTCAATAAATAACTCCTTTGAAAAAGGAACTTTTCTAAATCCTGCACTTTCATCTTCTTGATTATTTTCCGCTTCTAACCATTCTTCTGTATCTTCAGGATAATTTATAATAACCAATTTCACAGGATCTAAAACCGCCATAACTCTTGGAGCAGTTTTATTTAAATCTTCCCGTAAACAAAATTCTAAAAGTGAATAATCAATAATATTTTCTCTTTTAGCAACACCGATTATATCACAAAATTTACGAATAGAATTGGCTGTATATCCTCTTCTTCTCAATCCTGAAATAGTTGGCATTCTTGGGTCGTCCCAACCATTTACAATGTTTTCCTGAACCAATTGCAAGAGTTTTCTCTTGCTCATTACAGTGTAATTCAAGTTCAAACGAGCAAATTCATGTTGATGTGGTCTTACTTTATTTTCATCGTAAATCTGATCTAAAAACCAATCATATAATTCGCGGTGCATCACAAATTCAAGTGTACAAATAGAATGTGAAATTTGCTCTATATAATCACTTTCCCCGTGTGCATAATCATACATTGGATAAATATTCCAATCATTTCCTGTTCTGTGATGATGACGGTGTAAAATACGATACATCAACGGATCACGCATCAACATATTGGTTGATGACATGTCAATCTTAGCACGCAAAACATGGCTTCCTTCGGGGAAATCTCCGTTTTTCATTCCTTCGAATAAAGTAAGATTTTCTTCCACTGAACGGTTTCTGTACGGGCCATCAACTCCAGCTTGAGTTGGCGTACCTTTTTGAGCAGCCATGTCTTCAGAAGATTGGCTGTCTACATACGCTTTACCATTTTCAATCATGGCAACCGCCCATTTGTATAACTGCTGAAAATAATCAGAAGAATACAGTTCCTCAGTCCAATTAAAACCCAACCACTTCAAATCTTCTTTGATTGCATCTACGTATTCCTGCTCTTCTTTGGCTGGATTAGTATCATCAAAACGCAAATTAACCGGCGCATTGTACTTTAATCCTAAACCAAAATTTAAGCAAATAGATTTGGCGTGACCAATGTGTAAATACCCATTAGGCTCCGGCGGAAAACGAAAACGTAATTTATCTTTTGGAAAACCATGGGATAAACTGTCTTCAATGATTTGTTCTATAAAATGGAGTGATTTTTCTTCGGTTGACATTTTTTTGTTTAATTTTAGCAAAGATAAATAAATGGTTTAAAGTTTACTGTTTAAAGTTACCAGAGATAGCTTTAAACCTAAAAAACTTTGAATAAAAAATTAAAAAATGGGATTTATAAAACTAAAAAATATCAGAACCTACTCCTATCATGGTTGTTTGATTGAAGAAGGAAAAATTGGTTCTGATTATTCAGTTGATTTAAAAGTAAAAACAGATTTAAGAAAATCTTCAATTACCGACCACTTGGCGGATACGGTTGATTATGTATTATTAAACCAAATTGTAGTTGAAGAAATGGCTATCAGAGCCAACTTATTGGAACATGTTGCACAACGTATAATCGCTAGAATTTTGAAAGAAGTTCCAGCCATTTCAAGAGTTATTCTAGGTGTTTCAAAATTAAACCCTCCTATTGGTGGTGATGTTGAAGCGGTTACAATAGAAATGGAAGAATCTAGAAATTGATTACTATTTTTGAATTTTAATTAAAAATAATTTATTACTTTTGCCATCCGTTCAACTAGGGCGTCGTGGCCGAGCGGCTAGGCTGGGCTCTGCAAAAGCTCCTACTCCGGTTCGAATCCGGACGATGCCTCTAAAACCTTCAAAGTAATTTGGAGGTTTTTTTATGCTTACTTTTTTTTAATAATTAGATACCAAAATATATTCAATACAAAAAAAGCCTTGATTCTAAAGATATGGAATCAAGGCTTTTACTATATTAATAAAGGAAAACAACAATTACAATTTTTTATTTCTCAATTTTATCAAATGCATTTTTAACCATTTCTTTTTCTTTTGGAAACCATCCTTGTGTGATCAAAACTATACCGAAAATCATCATAACGATACTGATTCCTTTCTTAATTTTAAGAATATTAATTGGAGTCAATTTTGTTTTTAGCTGTTTGGCCAATACTATTTTAATACAATCAATCAGTAAATAAGATAGGATTACACTACTAAAAAAAGTAATCATTCTGGAAGTTTGCATTTCTAATTTTGGTCCTACCGAAATAATAATGGCTAACCAAAATCCTAAAACGCCAATATTAATGATATTTAAGAAAAATCCTTTTATAAAAAGACTTATATAATTCTTTCTGATAATTTCATTATCTATCGCTTCAGTATTTATTTTTTCTTCTTTTTTTAACCTGACAAAAGAAATTATACCATAAACTAACATCAATATTCCTCCAAAAATAAAAAGAGCAGGTTTATCTTTTAAACTTTGAATTAATCTGTAACTTCCTAAGTAAGCAATCGCAATAAAAACAATGTCCCCTAAAACAACTCCTAAATCAAAAACTAAAGCCGCTCTAAATCCTTTTATAATACTCGTTTCAAGTAATATAAAAAATACGGGACCAACCATAAAACTTAAAAAAATTCCCCACGGAATACCGGATAAAATATCGTTTATCATTAAAAATTAAAATTTATCAGAATAGAAGTGCAAAACTATTATTTTTCTATGATTGTACCACCAATGAAAACTTCTTTATTAATTTGTTTTGGTTTTCCATAAATGTAAATAGAGCCTCCTGCCTTCACTTTTGCATCCACTAATGTAGTTGCATAAATTTCAGATTTTCCTCCTGCAGCAACGCTTATTGATGTTTGTGTGGTATGTAAATCCTTTGCTTTAAGAATTCCGCCAGAAATAATAACTACATCCTGATTTGTAGCTTTACCTGATACAATAACGATTCCACCTGCACTTGCTTTTATATTCACTTTTTCTACATTGATATCCACTTTTATCTCCGCACCTGATTTTGCATTTAAATTCAATATCGTTTGTTTGAAATCTGCTTCACTTGACACAGAACTTCCTTCACTTGCAGCGATACTTTCAATAGTATTAAAATACAATTTTACTACAATGTTATTACCTGATAATAATTGTGGAAATGGCATTCTTATTTTTAATTCTCCATTTTTATTAACCGTTTCGACTTCATCTGCTCTGTCTCCGGTGATAACAACCTTATTTTCTGAAGCTGGAATTAATTTTACATTAATCTTATCAAATACTTTTACTTCATCAAAATCTCCCAAATTTCTTGTTACCTGGGCATTTACCATTTGGCTTAAAAATACAAGCGTAATAATCACTAATTTTTTCATTTTTTTATTTTATTGGTTCTTCAATTCTTCTTAAAAAATTAAAATCCAGTTGTTTTTTAACTAAATCAGCATTTTTTACTTTAACGTAAATTTCATCTCCTAATTGTAATAATTTACCAGAAGTTGCGCCAGTCAGTGCATATTGTTTTTCATCAAAGGTGTAATAATCGTCTTTTATATCTCGGATTCTACACATGCCTTCACATTTATTCTCTATAATTTCTACATAAATTCCCCATTCAGTCACACCAGAAATTACGCCTAAAAATTCCTGATCCTGATGATCCTGCATGTATTTTACCTGCATGTATTTAATAGAATCTCGTTCCGCATTTGTAGCTAAACCTTCCATCGTTGAAGAATGCAAACACTTCGTTTCATACGTTTCTTCATCAACTGATTTTCCTCCATCCAGATAATACTGCAACAATCGATGTACCATTACGTCCGGATAACGACGAATCGGCGATGTAAAATGGGAATAATAATCAAATGCCAAACCGTAATGTCCTATGTTATCAGTGGAATACTTTGCTTTACTCATACTTCTAATAGCCAAAGTATCAATTAAGTTTTGCTCTTTTTTTCCATTCACTTCTTCCATCAAAGCATTCAACGATTTAGAAATATCTCCTTTATTTCTAAAATCAATTTTGTAACCAAACTTTCCAATTACCGTTTGCATGGCAATTAACTTATCTTCATTTGGTTCATCATGGATCCTGTAAATAAAAGTTTTCTTTTGTTTTCCAATGAATTCAGCTACTTTTTTATTAGCCAAAAGCATGAATTCTTCAATCAGATGATTGGCATCTTTTGAAACTTTAAAATAAACTCCCTGAGGTTCACCTGCTGCATCTAAATTAAATTTCACTTCTACTTTATCAAAAGAAATTGCCCCTTCGGCCATTCTCCTTTTTCTGAAAATTTTAGCTAATTCATCGAGTTTTAAGGTAGCTGATACAATTGTTGAGGAAACTTGATATGAACTTCCAGTTATTGAAATTTCTTCCGGAATAACATCGTCCTTCGTTTCTATAATATATTGCGCTTCTTCATAAGAAAATCTCTGATCTGAAAAAATTACAGTTCTGCCAAACCATTGATTAACGACTTGTGAAGTTTCTGTAATTTCAAAAATAGCCGAAAACGTATATTTTTCTTCATTTGGACGCAACGAACAAGCAAAATTTGATAATACTTCCGGTAACATTGGCACTACTCTATCCACTAAATATACTGACGTAGCTCTTTGATATGCTTCATCATCCAAAATTGTTCCTTCCTCAAGATAATAGGAAACATCGGCAATATGAATACCAATTTCGTAATTGCCATTTTCTAATTTTTTGAATGATAAGGCATCATCAAAATCTTTGGCATCTTTTGGATCGATCGTAAAAGTCAACGTGTCACGCATGTCTCGACGTTTGGCAATTTCACTTGCTTCTATCGATGTATCTATTTTCTGGGCATAGGTTTCCACTTCTATGGGGAATTCAGCTGGCAATCCATATTCGGCAAGAATAGCGTGAATTTCTGTATCATGTTCTCCTGGTTTTCCCAAAACTTTTATTACTTTTCCAAAAGGACTGTCTGCTCGCTCTGGCCAATCTTCGATATGAACCAAAACAACATCTCCTTGCTCTGCCTCTCCTATTTTATCTTTTGGAATAAAAATATCCGTGTACATTTTTGGATTGGCTGTAGAAACAAAAGAGAAGTTTTTCTGAATATCAATAACACCAACAAAATCAGTTTTATTTCTTTCAATTACTTCAATCACTTCACCTTCAGGTCTTTTCCATTTTCTTCGATTGTAAACATATACTTTTACAATGTCTTTATCTAAAGCGTGATTTAAATTATTGGTAGGAATGAAGACATCTTCTTCTAAATCTGCACAAACAAAATAAGCAGTTTTACGTCCGGTCATATCAATCTTACCTTCGTAATAGTCTTTGCTTACCGCTTTTACTAAATATTTCCCCGGTTCAGATTCTATAATTTTATTTTGAGAAGCCAGAATCTTCAAATCTTTAATAATTTGATTTCTGCTTTGGGTATCATCGAGCTCCAGATTAGCTCCTATTTGTTTATAATTGAATGCTTTATTAGCACTTTGCGACAATATTTTTAATATTTTATCAGAGAAATCTTTCTCTTTCTTAATCGGCTTTCTTAATCTTTTACTCATACATCTTTTCTTATAGCGCATAAAATTACGAAATAGTTAATCGTTATCAATAGACGGTTAGCAGTTTTAAAGAAAATATAACTTTACAGAATAGTTGTATCTTTATAAAAACAATTAAAATGGAAGATTTTCAAACAATTGCAATTTTTAATTATTCACATGAAATTGTAGTTCTGAAGCATATTTTAGATCAGGAAGGAATTGTTTATTTTTTTGAAAATGAAATGACTTTATCCGTTGCTCCTTTTTATTCGAATGCTTTAGGCGGAATTAAGTTAAAAGTACATTTGAACGATTTTGAAAAGGTTCAGGAAATTCTAGATCATTTGAATAACAATCTAACCATTGTTTAATTCAATTTTAAATTTTTATTTTTCAAAGTTGTCAACATATATTAATATAAACAAAAAGAAAAATTAAATTTAAATTATTTTTTGGTTGTTATTATAGCTTGTTAATAGTTACAATAAATTTATTTTAAAAGGTATTGAAATGAAGTTTAAAGTTGTTATACCGACTTATCAACAATGCTATTTTAAGGTAAGGGATTAGTTTTAAAGTGTTTTGTAATTTTAATTAACAATGGTTAATAATTCAAATAGAATTGATTTTGTAAATAAGTACTTTTTAGATTTTTGTTAATAAACTGTTTTTTTATAATGATAACTATTCTAAAAAATGAGCAAATAAAATTTGGATTTCTAATGTGGGTTTTGGATTACTTATTTTTTAAATAGAAGCAAAATAAACTTCTAATATTCTATCCAAAGTTATGAACATAATATGTTAATTTAAAGTTAACTGAATATCAAGCAATTGCGTTTAGCTATTAACAATGTAAAAAATTAACATTTTGAATATGAAATATATATTGATTTACAGCTAGTTATGGATTTATTAGAATTGTTAATAAAGGTATAACCAAATAACAATCTGATAGTTATAGAATCATAATTTACTTTAATTCTTTAATGACTTATTTGAATTGAATTATTCTATTGAAGAAAGCGGGATTTAAATTCAATAAAACTAAATTTCTTTATTTAAATTTGCAGCACACAACTTAATATAGTAAAAATGAAAATATCCATAGGAAACGATCACGCTGGACCAGAATACAAAAAAGCAATAGTTGAAATGCTTAAAGCAAAAGGACATGAAGTAACCAATTATGGAACTGATTCAGCAGATAGCGTAGATTATCCTGATTTTGGACGTCCGGTTGCTATAGATGTTTCGGAAGGAAAAGCTGATTTTGGAATTGTTATTTGCGGAAGTGGTAACGGAATTTCAATGACGGTAAATAAACAGTCTAAAGTACGTGCTGCTTTATGTTGGATGAAAGAAATTGCAGTATTGGCCCGTCAACATAATGATGCTAATATTATCAGTATCCCCGCACGTTATACTTCAATCCCACAGGCTGTAGAAATGGTGGAAACGTTTTTGAACACAGAATTTGAAGGTGGAAGACATCAAACAAGAGTGGATAAAATTAGCTGTTAGTAATTATTTTATATAAAGATCTTTTCATAAAAATAAAATAATCCAACAGCAATTACAATTTGGATAATTGCAATCCTGTAAAACTTTAAAAGATAGTATTTTTTAGAAGTTTTATGATTAAAAAGATACATGGCTAATGCCGAACCAATTGTGCCGCCAATAGCAACAAATGTTAAAAGGGTTTCTTCCGAAATCCTTTTTTTATGGGCAATTGCCAATCGTTTATCATAAGCGGTAATTACAAAGGCTAAAATATTCAAGGTTAAAAAACTATATAATAAAGTCATAATTGATATAAATTTCAAGTTTAAAGCTTTTATTTTAGCTAAAAATTAATTAGGCAATTTCATTTTTTTCTAATTAAACATTGTTCAAGTTAAAACATTTAAAATTATCTAATTACAGGATGACTAATATACAATTTATAGCTAAAACTGTTGCAACAGCAACAATTAATATTCAGAATACCGTTAAATTATTACAAGAGGATTGTACAATTCCGTTTATTTCCCGTTATCGAAAAGACGCAACTGGAAATCTTGACGAAGTACAAATAGAACAAATTGCAAAGCTTCAAAAAGAATATGAAGTGATTGTAAAACGCAAAGAAGCAATTCTAAAATCCATCGAAGAACAAAATGCACTTGCGCCGGAATTAGAAAAAAAAATCCAACAAAGTTTTGATTTGCAGGAACTGGAAGATTTTTACCTACCTTTTAAAAAGAAGAAAAAAACCAAAGCCGATGTTGCTCGTGAAAAAGGATTAGAGCCTTTGGCAAAAATCATCATGGCACAAAATAATGATTCTATCGATTTTATTGCAACACAATATTTGAATGATAATGTGATTAATGAAGAAGATGCACTTCAAGGAGCCAGAGACATTATTGCGGAATGGATTAATGAAAATATTTATGTTCGAAAACAACTCCGAAGATTGTATCAGCGAAAAGCTACAATTACCACAAAGGTTGTCAAAACCAAAAAAGAGGATGAGAAAGCACAAAAATTTGATCAGTATTTTGATTGGTCAGAACCATTAAGCAAAACGCCGTCGCATCGTTTATTGGCCATGCTTCGTGCAGAAAATGAAGGTTTTGTGAAAATGAAAATCGAAGTTGATACCGATGAAGCCTATGATATTATTGATGAATTGATTTTAAAAAGCGAAAATAGCACGACGCCTCATATGCAATTGGCAATTGAGGATAGTTTTAAAAGATTATTAAATCCTGCCATTTCAAATGAAGCTTTGCAAGAAGCAAAAACCAAGGCTGATGCCAATTCTATACAGGTTTTCGCGAATAATCTGGGCCAGTTATTGTTAGCACCGCCTTTGGGTGAAAAACGAATTCTGGCGATTGATCCAGGATTCAGGAGTGGTTGTAAAATCGTTTGTCTGGATGAAAAAGGAGATTTGTTGTACAATGAGACCATTTATCCGCATGCGCCTCAAAAAGAGGAAGCGATGGCGATGAAAAAAATTCGTTCGATGGTCAATTCTTATAAAATTGATGCGATTTCCATAGGAAACGGAACGGCTTCTCGAGAAACGGAATTCTTTATAAAGAAAATAGCTTTTGACAAACCGGTTCAGGTTTTTATCGTTTCTGAGGCCGGAGCATCCGTTTATTCCGCATCAAAAATTGCAAGAGAGGAGTTTCCTGATTATGATGTTACGGTTCGCGGTTCGGTTTCAATCGGGCGACGATTGAGCGATCCATTGGCTGAATTGGTGAAAATTGACCCTAAAGCCATTGGCGTAGGCCAATACCAACACGATGTTGACCAAAATAAGTTAAAAGAAGAATTGGATAACACAGTAATCCGCTGCGTGAATTCAGTTGGGATAAATATCAACACGGCGAGTAAACACTTGTTGAGTTATGTGAGTGGTATAGGAGAGAAGCTAGCCGAAAATATTGTGCAGTATCGTTCTGAAAACGGTCCTTTTCAAGACCGAAAACAACTCAAAAAAGTACCGAGATTAGGAGAAAAGGCATACCAACAAGGGGTTGCTTTTATTCGAATTTCAAATGCGAAAAATCCATTGGATAACTCGGCAGTACACCCGGAAGCCTACGGAATTGTGGAAAAAATGGCAAAAGATTTGAAATTGACCGTGCATGATTTGATTGGCAACAAAGAAAAAACGGCTTTAATAAAACCAGAGCATTACATTACCCCGGAAATAGGTTTGCTAGGTTTAAAAGACATTATCAAAGAACTTGAAAAACCAGGATTAGATCCAAGAAAATCCGCCAAAGTATTTGAATTCGATCCCAATGTAAAAACCATAAAAGACGTAAAAACAGGAATGATTTTGCCGGGAATTGTGAATAACATTACCAATTTTGGTTGTTTTGTTGATATTGGAGTAAAAGAAAGCGGCTTGGTTCACATATCACAACTTAAAGCAGGTTTTGTAAGTGATGTAAATGAAGTAGTAAAATTGCACCAACACGTTCAGGTAAAAGTAACGGAAGTTGATGAAGATAGAAAACGTATTCAGTTGACAATGATTATATAATCGCAATAAAAAAAAGGCTTTTCAAATTATGAAAAGCCTTTTTTTTATTTTGTTTCTTCTTCTTTTTTATCAGCTGTCTGATCGTCTTTAGCAGCGTTTTTGAATTCTTTAATTCCACTTCCTAAACCTTTCATTAATTCTGGAATTTTTTTACCTCCAAAAAGCAATAAAACAACGGCCAATATAACAAGGATTTCTGTAACACCTAATCTTCCCATGATTGAATAATTTATTGCCGAAGCAAATTTGTAATAAAACTGTCTACAAAGGTAATTAGAATAACTTGATATGAATTCATTTTAAGGCAATTATTTGGTTTCAATAACGTTAAAAATTTATTAAATCAAATTTACAATTTCATAAAGCAGGATCAAAGGGGCACAAATACAATCCAAACTATAAATTGATTATATTTGTTCAATAATCAAATTGTATGTCCGGGAAAAGACAGAAACGAAAAAAACTTAAAGAAAATTTATTCAATAAAAGACGTTTAATAATTCTAAACGAAGATACTTTTGAGGAAACTTTTTCTTTAAAACTTACGCTAATGAATGTTTTTGTATTTGTTACTTTGAGTACAATAATTATTATAACGATTACTACTTTTATCATTGCTTTTACCCCTTTACGCGAATTTATTCCAGGATATTCTTCTTCTAAACTTAAAAAAGATGCCACGCAATTGGCTTTAAAAGCAGATTCTTTGTCTTTTGCTTTGAAGAAAAATGAAGCCTATATCAAATCCATTCAAAAAGTATTAATGGGTGAACTGGAATATGCAAAATTCAATAAAGATTCCATCCTTGCAGCAACTGAAGGAGTTCAACCTCCGGTAAATTTATCTGCTTCAAAAAGGGAAATGGAATTAAGAGAACAAGTGGCGAAAGAAGAAAAAGAAACGATTTCCAAAAAATCAAAGTAAAAATTCACATTCCTTTTATCTTTATAAAGAACAAATCCAGAAAATGTCAATAAAATCAGTTGCAGCAAAACTATTTGCACTTAAAATTTATAAAAAAACTCAGGCTTGGGCCAATAATCCTGTTGCAACCCAAAACAAAGTTTTACAACAATTAATCAAAGAAGCTAAAGAGACTCAATTTGGACTTGATCATCATTTTGATAGTATAAAATCAAGTGCTGATTTCGCTCAGCAGGTTCCAGTTAGGGATTATGAAGCGTTAAAACCATATGTTGATCGGGTTGTAAAAGGGGAGGAAAATATTCTTTGGAAAGGGAAGCCATTGTATTTTGCAAAAACATCGGGAACAACTTCTGGAGCTAAATATATTCCATTGACCAGGGAATCCATGCCATTTCATATTGAAGCGGCTCGAAATGCAATTTTGCATTATATTCATGAAACAGGAAAAGCGGATTTTATTGACGGAAAAATGATTTTCCTGCAAGGGAGCCCAATTCTAGAAGAAAAGTGCGGTATTAAGCTGGGTCGGTTATCTGGAATTGTAGCTCATTTTGTTCCAAAATACCTGCAAAAAAACCGTATGCCTTCTTGGGAAACCAATTGCATTGAAGATTGGGAAACCAAAGTAAATGCTATTGTCGGAGAGACATTCAACGAAAACATGACGGTGATATCAGGAATTCCATCCTGGGTGCAAATGTACTTTGAAAAATTGCAGCAAAAAGGAGGGAAGCCGGTAGGTGAAATTTTTAAAAATTTCAATTTGTTTATCTATGGAGGAGTTAATTATGAACCGTATCGCGCCAAATTTGAAAATTTAATTGGCAGAAAAGTAAATAGTATTGAGTTATTTCCAGCTTCGGAAGGGTTTTTTGCCTACCAGGATTCTCAAAAGGAAAAAGGAATGTTGCTGCTTTTGAATGCTGGAATTTTCTATGAATTTATAAAGTCAGATGAATTTTATACTGAAAAACCCAGACGCTATACCATTGGCGAGGTAGAATTAAACGTGAATTATGTTTTAATTATTTCTACCAATGCTGGACTCTGGGGTTATAATATTGGCGATACCGTTCAGTTTACTTCACTAAAACCCTATCGTGTGATTGTGTCAGGAAGAATCAAACATTACATTTCGGCTTTTGGTGAACATGTCATTGCAAAAGAAGTGGAAAGTGCATTGCAGGAAGCGGTTAGGGGCACAAACATTCGGGTAAATGAATTTACAGTAGCACCACAGATCACACCAACGGAAGGGCTACCGTATCACGAATGGTTCATTGAATTTGAGAATGAACCGGAGGACAACGTAACTTTTGCCGAAGCGATAGACAATGCCATGAGAAAGCAAAACGTATATTACGACGATCTGATCGCTGGACACGTATTGCGAAAAGTTGTGATTACAAAAGTGGCCAAAAACGGGTTTCAGGATTATATGAAATCGATAGGTAAACTGGGCGGGCAAAATAAAATACCAAGACTTTCTAATGATAGAAGCATTGCGGATTTATTAAACAAAAAATAAAAAGTTTACATTTGAGTTTTAGAAAATAGAATACAATGAAAGATACCAAACATATATCAAGATCCAGAGCGCAGGAATCATCGGCAGCTATTGAAAAAATGTACATCACGATGCGTCATTTATTCAATAGAGGATTTTATAAACCAATGGGTGTTTCAGGGGATACTTTGAGAGAAGCTTTATTGGCTTTACGTCCGGAAATTTATGGTAATATTGCTGAAGAGAAAGTAGAGTTAAATGGACTTCTGTACGTTATAGAACGGCTTCCTACGGGAATTGAGGAATGCAGGTTTATCAATTTAACTTCGGATGAAGGGTATTCTAAATCTCATTTTCAAGCGATTGTTCCACCAAAAAGGCGCCGTAATTGTTACCGCATTGACGAGGAACAAATGAATGTGGAGATTACTCGCGGACGTTCTGACATTTATGATATTTTGACGCATTTAACGTTCATTTTTATCGAATCCCATAAAATAAGAAATAGGGTTTTGCTTGATGATGCGGGTGAAGTTTCGCGTGATTGGTTCAAACTGGAACAAGCGGTTTCTCAAAATAAAAAACTGACTCTTGTCGAAAAGGAGAAAGCGATTTCACATGCCTCAAATATTCTGGGAAGAACATTTGAGGAAGTCTTAGATATATATGATGCTTTTGGGTCGGTAACTTCGCCAGATCGTTTCTTGCATGTCATCTTTTGGCTGGGGAAATTAGCAATTGAAGAAGTTGTTGACAATAATAAAAGGACCATAACCTTCAGTCCTATTTTGAGGGAACGGCTAGGGCATCATATTCATGGTGAAATCTGGGCAACTAACATCAAGGAAGTTTTAAAAGAACATCAGCTTTTGGACCGTCCCATTCATGTGATTAGTGCCAATATGCACAGTGTAATGAATTCTATTTTTGCAACACCGGTTTTGAAAACGAAGTTCAAAGACAAATCAGATTTCTTTATTTATGAAGAATTGAGCAGATCTAGTGCTTATGAAGTTCGCAATCAGGTGGAAGATGTTGCATTGAAATACGGAATGATTTCATTACCGGATACTTCAGGAACCAATATAGATGTGCAAATTTTTGATACAGCCAAAATAGACTGGGCTATAACCTCATTTCCAAAAGCAAGTATTGCAGATGAAAAACCGGTTTTAATTGTGATGGATTATGCTTTTGGCGAGCAGGCGTATGAAACTATTGACGAATTATTAAAACCGTATAAAAAAGAGACATTATTGAATGTCGAATCGGTTTCTATAATGGGAAAAGCTGGAATTTTGGAAGGCGGAAAAGGAGATATTATGATTCCGAATGCGCACATCAATGAAGGAACGGCAGATAATTATTTTTTCCATAATGAATTGTCGGCCGAGATGTTTGAAGGGAATGGTATTGGGGTTTTTGCCGGACCAATGGTTACTGTATTGGGAACATCATTGCAAAACAGGGATTTGTTAAAATTCTTTCACGAATCGACTTGGGGGATTATTGGTTTAGAAATGGAAGGTTCTTATTATCAAAAAGCCATTCAATCCGCGTCCAAAATAAGAAAAAGCGTTCCTTTGGATGTTAAAGTAAGATATGCTTATTACGCTTCGGATAATCCATTGGAAACGGGAAGTACATTAGCTTCGGGCGGACTGGGAACTTCAGGTGTAAAACCTACTTATTTGATTACCATTAAGATATTGGAACAAATTTTCAACGCAAAATAAGACAACACTAGAATGAATAAAAACGTACCCAATACACTAGAGGATCAGGAGATTGATTTGTCGCAAATTCCGAAGAAAATTAGAAATCTTTTTCAAAGATTTAATACCTTTTTATTCAGATGCATTCAGTTTTTTGTAAAAAATGTGATGGTAGTTTCAATTTTGTTGGTAGTTGGAGTGGGTTTAGGAATATTTTTAGACCAAACACAAAAAACGTATGAAGATCACATTATAGTTGCACCAAATTTTAAATCAACAGATTATTTATATTCAAAGATTGATTTATTAGCAGCTAAAATTGCAGAAAAAGACACCGTTTTTTTTAAATCAATAGGTATTCAAGATTCAAAAGAAATTAATAAGATCACAATTGAGCCTATTGTAGATGTATATAAGTTTATCAACAATAATGGATTAAATTTAGAATTGTTGCAATTAATGGCCGAAAATGGCGACTTGAAGTCTGTAGTAAAAGAAACCACTACAAGTAAAAACTATAATTTTCATACTATTATTGTTTCGACAAAAGCGATAACAAACCCCAAAAATACGGTTCAGCCCCTATTAAACTATTTAAATAAAAGCCCTTATTTTACAGAAATTCAAAAAATTTCTATTAGTAATATGCAACAAAAAATAAAAGCTAAAGAAGGGATTATTGGTCAAATTGATGGGATATTGAATGAGTATTCAGGTGCTAATGGCAATCGCCAAAAAAGTGATAAACTGATTTATTATAATGAAAACACACAATTAAATGACATTATAAAGACCAAGGATTCCTTAACTAAGGATATTGGAACATTGAAAATACAGTTGTTTAACTCAGATAAAATAATAAAAGATTGTACGGTTATAATGAATATCAAAAACACTAAATCCATAAATGACAAGCTTAAGTTTCTATTGCCGGCGGCTTTAATTATTGGGTTCATTTTCATAAGTTTTTTCATTTCATTTTATAGAAAACAATCTTTAAAGGAGCAGCAAAACATATAAAGTAGGTGCAAAAACAGGTACGATTACCCCTGATTTTAACAAAGATAGCCACTCAGTCGTTAGTTTATTTAACGAATATAGAATAGATTATTAGAAATTAATATGTTAAAAATATTCACAGACTATCTTCAAAAAATTAATAGTAATCCTTTTATTCTACAAAGTTTAAACACATTAATTTTGAGAGTTTTGGGAGTGCTAATTTTGTTTGGATTTACTTTATTTCTGACAAATAATTTTAGCCCGGAAATCGTCGGACAATATGATTTTGTTCGTTCTTTTTTGTTGGTAATAGGCAGTATATGCTTATTGGGTTGTGACCAATCCATTTTATATTTTAGGGGGAGATTAAAAGGTGCAAATGCTTTATATGCCTTAAAGGTGATTTATATAAAAATGGTCGGAATACTATTTTTAATGGCGATACTTTTATTTTTAATCGTTTTAGGAACTAACAAAGATTTTATTGATACTTTTTTTTCTGATCAAGGAACTCATTTGATTCTTTTTAAAGCATCGGGTATTTTGTTTTTTTCGGCTTTAACAACATTAAATACAGAAGTTTTTCGAGCACTGGATCGTTTGTATGTTGCGGAACTCTTTAGAAATACCATCAAATACATTCCTTTGATTTGTGGTGCAATTTTATTGTTTTACATCAAAAAAGAAATTTATTTAGTGGATGTTTTTCTTATCGGTTTTGTGATTCTTGCCATAATTACTTCAGTTTTGGTTTTTAATTATTTTGGCAAAGAAAAAACCAATACTATAGAGCCTATTACTTATAAAGAAATAGTCGTTAAATCTTATCCCATTGCCATAAGCGGAATGGCTTTGTTTTTATTGATGAGTTTTGATATTATGTTTTTGAAAAAATACAGAGACGATGCAACGGTTGCTTTTTATTCATTAGCAGTGAAGTTAATGACAATTTTATCAATGGTAATCGTTACGGTTAATATTACAGCTTCTGCAAGAATAGCAGAATACTTTTCGATTAAAAACAATGTAGAATTAAATAAAATAGTAAAAAACAGTTCTCGATTAATTTTTATCTTAACATTGCCCGCGACAGTATTGATAGGTGTTTTTTCAGAATATATTTTGAGTTTTTTTGGTAAAGATTATGTCGCGGCAAAAGACGCATTGCTTATTTTGATAGTAGGACAGGGAATTTGTTCTGCTTTTGGTTCAGCATCCGTTTATTTAAACATGACGGGAAGACAACATATTTTTCAAGTAATACTTGTTGTTGCGGTACTCATTAATTTTGTTTTAAACAGGCTTTTAATACCCGAATACGGAATGACGGGAGCGGCAATTGCATTTGTAGCAAGTTCGTTTTTCTGGAATTTTATTTCCACGGTTGTCATTTATTACAAAGACAAAGTGAAAGTTTATTTGAATTAGGTATTTTAAAAATTAAATTTTTATTTAGAAAGGTATTTGTTTGTAAACCAATATGCGATGAAAATAGTACAAATAATAGGCAATATGGGTTCAGGAGGAGCAGAAAAACTGCTACTGGATGCCTTGCCTTTGTATAGAAAAAAAGGAATTGAAATGGACCTCCTGGTTTTGAATGATAAAGAATATCCGTTTATGAAAGCTTTAAAAGAAACCGGTTGTTGTACAATTCATTCGCTAGGTTCGGGGTCAATTTATAATCCGATTCATGTTGTAAGGTTAATTCCTTTTTTAAGGAAATACGACATTGTTCAGGTACATTTATTTCCTTCACAATATTGGGTGGCACTGGCGAAAATAATTTCTTTTTCTAAGGCTAAATTAATATTGTCAGAGCATAATACTACCAGTCCTCGGATGAAAAGCTATTTGATAAGTAAAATCGATAAATTGATGTATCGGTTTTATGATAAAGTGGTTTGTGTAAGAGAAGAGGTTTATCAAATAATACAAAAATATACCGGTCAGGTAAAATCAACGTTTGTTGTAATTGAAAATGGTATTGATTTAGAAAACATATATGCTGCAGAATCGTATTCTAAAAATAACATTTCGGATTCATTTACATCGCAAGACATTTTATTAATTCAGGTTTCAAGGTTTAGCATACAAAAAGATCAAGAAACAGCAATCAGGGCATTGCAATATTTACCACAGCAGGTAAAGTTAGTATTAGTAGGTGACGGCGATTTAAAAAAAAATTGTGAAGATCTGGTTCAACAGCTTGACTTATCAGAGCGTGTTTTATTTTTGGGAGTGCGGATGGATGTGCCTCAATTATTAAAAACGGCTGACATTTCAATTTTAAGTACCAATCATGAAGGATTTCCTTTGGCTGCATTAGAAGCAATGGCAGCGGGAAAACCCTTAATAGCGTCAGATGTTCCCGGGGTATCGGATGTTGTTAAAGATGCAGGTATTTTATTCGAAAAAGGAAATGCAAAAGAACTTGCCATGCATGTTGACAAATTGCTAAATAATCAGGAATATTATCAAGAGATTGTGTCTTCCTGTAAAGAAAGGGTTAAGAAAAACGACATACAGTCTATGGTGGACAAACACATTCTATTATATAAATCATTAGTCCAATAAAAAACGAAATGCAAATTTTAGTCAAGAAGAAAACGGCTTTTTTTATGGGTTTGTTTATTGCAAATTTATGTATTGCAATGGCGTCTTCTTTTGTTTTACCTGCCAAATTTTTTTATGATGCCAAAACGATTGTGTTACATCAATACAATGAAATAGGAATTACAGGAAGTTATTCGGCTGCGATCTTATTTTATAAAATCACAGGATTGAAATTTCTGCCCTATTTTTTAGTTGCATTGATACAATATCCAATCCTAATTTATCTTCTTTATAAAATTGGAGTGCCGACCAATTTTCATAAAATAAATGTAAAAAACGTTTTGGTATATATTGGGTTTTTTATGATAGCCATTTTTATGGCTATGCCGTCAAAGGAGTTTATAACTTTTATTTATTTGGCAATCATTCCATTTGTCTTTCATTCTGCGAGGATACCATCAAAATACAAGGTTATTATAACTTTAATGATCGTGGCTTTTTTTGGCGTTTTTTTTCGTTTCTACTTTTTACTGATTCCAATAATAGCCATTGGGATGTATTTTGTAACCTTAATTGATTTTCAAAACAGAGCGCTTTCCGCTGTTTTTTATGGATTGTTAATGGCAATTTTTATATCATTAAGTGCTGGCGTTGTAAAAGGCAAGTATTTATCAGAAAGTTCCCGTGATGTAGTAAATAGAGACCGAATGAATTCTAAAGATGCCAATTCAATAATCATTTCGCCCATTAAAACTGACACCTGGTATGGAGAAACTGTTGGAATTGTATATGGTTTTTTTGCGGTTAATATTCCTTTGGAAGGATTTAAACATATTTTTTCACCTCAAATTATTGCTTTTATAATTTGGCAAATTCTACTGTTCTATATTCTTTTTGTGCGTTTTTCTCGTTGTCTGACTGACCGGAAAAAATATCGATATTTACTTTGGACCTTACTTATTTTATTTTCGTATTTTATAGTGCAAGGTATTTTTGAACCGGATTTAGGTACTGCAACACGTCATAAAATAGGAGTTTTTCCTCTAATTTATTATGCTTTATATTATGAATATTTCAGAAAAGAACTTCAACAAAATATTTAATGGCTTTCTTTTTTTTATTGCAACTGCAATGATTTTTAGAAAACCATGTACCTGGTTAATTATTCTTTTTGCGGTATTTAATTTATTCTTTCTAAAAAAATTAAAGTTTACCCAAACATCGTTGTTGCTGGGAGCAGTTATTGCTTCACCATTACTATTGGAAATTTTGCTTTTCTGGAACAATGATTCTTATTTAATGGGAATAAAATCTATAGAAAAAAGCATTTCCTTGTTTATTTTTCCATTGTTCATTTTGGGTAATTTCCAGCGAATTAAATTCTTTAAACTGATACAATTGTATTCATTTCTTACAACAGGCATTATGCTTTTTTTCTTTATCCGTTTTACGGTCATAGCTACGGATTTAATGAATAAATATCTCAATGGAATTGATTTATGGGAAATGGGATACGAGTTTTCAAATAGCATCGGAATTCACGCACCGGCGCTCAACATGCATTTGTCCTTTGTGGCTGTTATTAATCTTTATTTTGTTTTTAATGCTTTTCGGGAAAGAAAAGGGGTCCTCATTAAAATTGTCAATTGCACCATTTTTGGACTGTCATTCTTCTTTGTTCTTTTTGTGAATACTCGGATGGCCTTGTTTAATATGCTAATTGGTTTTGGTTTGGTTTTTTTCTATCAGGTTATCCAAAAATATAATTTTAAAAAGGGTATTGGAATAGCAGCTGTCGGATTGGTTTTATTGGGTAGCATCTTTTTGCTGTTTGTCCAAAAAAACCCTTATATGAAAGAGAAATACACAGCGGTCACATTTGCATATATGGATAAAATCGGGAAACTTGATGCCATAGAAAATCCTGAAATAAAAGTATTTAATTCATTTGTTACCCGTGTTTCCATTTGGAAATCAGCATGGGAACTTTCGTTAAAAAACCTTCCTTTTGGAGTTGGGGCTTCTGACGGAAAACCTGAATTAGTCAATTATTACAAGCAAACGAATCAACATTTTTTGGCCAAATATGAATTTCCCACGCACAATCAGTTTCTTGATTTTTTATTAAAATATGGAATTTTGGGACCAATAGTAGTTTTTTTGTACATTTTCTCGATTGGCTATTTAGGTTTTAGTTTAAAGAATGCAATTATTATTGCTTTCTTTTTTATCTTTTTTACTTCAAATCTTACAGATGATTTTTTGCTTCGTTTTGATGGAATTACATTTAGTGGTTTGTGGTTTTCGATTTTTGGAAGCTATTGGCTGCAGGAGAAAATTACTGCTGGTAAAGAGGAATTAGTTTTTTAAAGTTTTTGTTTTTATCAAATAAATCATGGCATCTTTTTAACGCTTTTTCTCCAAATATTTTTCTTGTCTTTTCATCCTTAAGAATTTCGAAATAGTTGTCGAGTTCCTCTATTTCATTAAAAAGAAATCCGGTTTCATTATGACATACCACATCTTTATTGCCGATTATATTGGTTGCAACGACAGGCTTTTTCATTGCCATTGCTTCTAAGACCGCAATGGGTAATCCTTCCCAAAGCGAGGTTTGAATGTAAATATCAATAGCATTGAGTTCTTTCAAGGCATTATCTCTTTCCAAGAACCAACCGGTGATTCGGATATTTGGGGCAGTTATTTCATGTCCTAATTCACCATCACCAATCCAAACAAAATTAAAATCCGGAAACTTTAGGGCAATAGCATTGAAAAGTTTTGGATTTCTTGCAAAAGTGATGCGTCCTACTATCCCAATTGTTAAGACCTCATTTTTATATGCTGCTATCTTATTAGTAACGTATTCAATGTTAATACCGTTTCTTACTAAAGAAGATTTTCCTATTTTTTTTGCAATTTCATATTCGGTGTCACCGCAAGCAATCGTTTTGCCTCCGAATAGTTTCTGAAAGCTTTTTTCAATGATCCAGTATATTTTTTTATTCCAAATTGAGATGTCTGTTCGAAGAAAAGAATAGCCATGAGGAGTGTAAAACACTTTCTTTTTTTTAAATAACAGAAAACAGGCAAATCTCCCCAGAACTCCGGCTTTTGAAGAATGAAGATGAATAATATCGGGATTTAGCCTTCGGAGTTCTTTCGCTAATGCTATTGTTGATTTTAAATCTTTAATGGGTGAAAAATTCCTAACCATGGGTACTTCAATAAGCGAAACACCATTTGAAAATTCCTCTTTTATTTTTTTTGAATCAATTTCTTTTCGGTTGCCACTATAAATAATAGTTGTGTCGATGGTCGCATTTACTTCATGATCTCCAAAAAAAAAGGATAGATCTTTGAAATAAGTATGAACTCCGCCGGCTACCGCTTCGACAACATGGACAACTTTCAAAATAGAGGTTTTTTAGTTATACAAAAATAGATAAAATAGAACTAGCAATACTTCTTTTTTGAGAAGCAATAGGGAGAGGAAATGAATTCTTCGGAAGCACATTAACTAATAGTAGTTAGATTTATATCTAAAATTTATTGAATCTGCAGCAAGTAAAACGCCATAGTTTCCTTGATAATTTATACCTTGCAATCGTAAAATTGATTTATGAAAAGAATACTTATCACCGGAGCTGCTGGATTTTTAGGATCACATCTTTGTGACCGTTTTATTAAAGAAGGCTATTTTGTCATTGGAATGGATAATCTCATTACGGGAGATTTAAAAAATATAGAACATTTGTTCAAACTGGAGCATTTCGAATTTTATCATCATGATATTACCAAATTTGTTCATGTTCCGGGTCAATTAGATTATATTTTGCATTTTGCATCGCCTGCAAGTCCAATAGATTATTTAAAAATTCCAATACAAACGCTAAAAGTGGGTTCTCTTGGAACACATAATCTTTTAGGTTTAGCACGAGTAAAAAAAGCCAGAATTCTTATTGCATCCACTTCTGAAGTGTATGGAGATCCATTGGTTCATCCGCAAACCGAAGAGTACTATGGAAATGTAAATACTATAGGACCAAGAGGGGTTTATGATGAGGCCAAACGTTTTCAGGAATCGATAACCATGGCGTATCATACTTTTCATGGAGTAGAAACTCGGATCGTTCGAATTTTTAATACTTATGGTCCAAGAATGAGACTCAATGACGGTAGAGTTATTCCGGCATTTATAGGTCAGGCGCTTCGTGGTGAAGACTTAACTATTTTTGGAGATGGAATGCAAACGCGTTCTTTTTGTTATGTTGACGATCAGGTGGAGGGTATTTTTAGATTATTGCATTCTGATTATGTCCTTCCTGTAAATATTGGCAATCCGGACGAAATTACTATTAAAGATTTTGCGGAAGAAATTATAAAGCTAACAGGAACCAATCAGAAAGTGGTTTATTTTCCTTTGCCAATAAATGATCCTTTGCAACGGCAACCCGATATTACAAAAGCAAGAACGTTGTTGGGTTGGGAAGCCAAAGTGGATCGTGCAGAAGGAATGAAAATTACCTATGACTATTTTAAATCATTGTCAAAAGAAGAACTTTCTAAAGAAGAGCATAAAGATTTTTCGGGTTATATAAAATAACGAAAGAATAACGTTTTTGAATTCATTTTTAAATTAATAGTATAGCATACATTGACTAATTATGACGGCATCACAGATAGGAAGATATTCAAAATACATACGGCCTATTAGTGTTTCAACTGATCTAATAGTTATTTCAATGCTTAGCTTGTCTGTCTTCAAAGAACTCGATTTAGACATCGAATATTATCTTATTTATCAGGCAATCGGATGGATTATTGCTGCTTTTTTCATAAGGTTTTATGACATATATCGCTTCACTACACCCATTGAAATTATTTCAAAAATAATGAAACAAGGGGTTTTATTTCTTTTGATAATTATTGCTTTTTTTCCATTTTCAAAAGTTGTTTTTAGTGGGGCAGTGATTGCGACGTTTATTTCTTCAGTTATAGTACTGATTACCATTTCAAAATTTCTACTGTTTTATTATTTAAAAGAATATAGAAAAATAACAGGAAGTAATTATAGAAGCGCGGTCATTATTGGATATACAGCAGAAGCAATTCAATTAAAAGATCTTTTTGAAACAAGAAATGATTATGGATACCGTTTTTTAGGTTATTTTTCTGATAAAAAATCAAATCAAAATATCACAGGGAAATTGGCGGATTTAAAGCCTTTTGTAATTGAAAATTGTGTGGATGAAATTTATTGTTCCTTAAATGAAATTTCAAATGAACATTTGAAAGATTTGATTGATTTTGCGGATGAAAACAATAAAACAATAAAATTCATACCGGATACAAAAGAGATTTTCTCCAAAAATTTAAAAATAGACTATTACGAGTTTTTTCCTGTCTTGTCATTAAAGAAAACGATGCTGCATGAGCCTGTTACAAAAATATTTAAAAGGTTTTTCGATATTGTTTTCTCGCTTATAATTATTGTTTTTCTCTTATCCTGGCTAATTCCGTTATTGGCGATTTTAATAAAATTAGAATCCAGAGGCCCGGTTTTTTTCAAACAGGGAAGACCTGGAATTGATGAAAACGAATTTTTCTGTTATAAACTTCGTTCTATGAAAATCAATAAGATAACCGAAACTGAAGCCTCAAAAAATGATCCCCGGGTTACGAGAGTAGGAAAGTTTATGAGAAAGACAAGTATTGACGAAATGCCTCAGTTTATAAATGTATTATTTGGCGATATGTCAGTTGTAGGCCCAAGGCCGCATCTTTGGGCACAAAATAAAACCTATGGGAATAAAGTTAAAAAATATATGGTACGCCATTATGTTAAACCTGGAATTACCGGATTAGCTCAAGTTAAAGGATTTCGTGGTGAAATTGAAACAGAGGGCGACATGATCAACAGAATAAAATTTGATGTTTTTTATATCGAAAATTGGTCTCTTATTCTGGATTTGAAAATAATTTTCCAAACGGTAGTTAATATTGTAAAGGGAGAAGAAAAAGCCTATTAAAAAATTTCTTTTTCAATTAATTCTTTTATTTGAAAATCAAGATTAAAGTTGTTTTTTGCATTTTCAAAAATCTGTTTCTTTATCATTTGAATTTGCTGTTTATCTATTTTTGAAATTTCGATTATGGTATCATTTAGGTTTTTGAAATTTGCTACTTCTGCTACCCATCCTAAATTATAGTCAGAGACAATAGTTTCGCCCTCGCCACCTCCAAAATAAAGGATGGGGATCCCTAAAGTACTGTATTCGAATATTTTTGAGGGAACTGAGCCATAAATTCTCGTTTTCAACGGAACTAATGCAATATCAAAGGCTGCTAATTTTGAAATCAATTCATTGCGTTCCAGCATTCCATGAAAAACAATATTTTTTTTAGGATTATCCTTTATATACCCTTCAATTTGAACTTTTTCAGCACCATCACCAAAAATGTGAAATTCTAAATTTAGATTTTCCAAATTCATTTTTTCACAAACTTCCAAAACACCTTGCGCGACACCGAGTAATCCTGCGTAAAATAGTTTAATAGCTTGGTTTTCAACTAAATTTAATTCAATATTTTCAATTTGATGGTCTGGAAAATTACGATACAAGCTGCAATTTTTTTCTGGATATAAAGAGTGAATATGAGTAATAATTTCATCAGACTGGCCTAAAATCAGCGTTGCATTTTTATAAATAAATCGTTCAAAAAACAATGAAACTTTATGTGAAAATGAACCTGCCGGAAGGGCGTTCAACTCAATAGCCGCCAAAGGCCATAGGTCGGAAACATTTAAAATAATTTTCTTTCGCTTTAGCGAAAGCACTAAAACACTAATGAAAGATAATAACAATGGCGGAGATTGGATTATTACTTTTTTCGGTGTTTTTTTATACACCAGATAAAAAAATAATCCAATGGAAAAAGACAGTATTGAAACAATACGTTTGAAGATATTTTTGCTATTACTTGGATAAATCCAAAGTCGCTTGACCCTAATATTTTGCATCATTTCTTCTACAAAAAACTTTCCCCTGTATTCCGGAAATAACATTCCTTTTGGATAATTAGCCAATGGGCAAATTACGGTTACTTGGTAATTATTTTGATGTAGTTTTAAAGCCAACTGCTCAATTCTATTGGCAGCGGCGCCCTTTTCCGGCGGAAAATAATTAGAGATAATTACAATTTCTTCCATTAGCTTTTGGTTAGCAAAATGTCAATAATTCGTTCTGAAGCGTTGCCATCCCACAGTGCTGGAATACCACTTTCTCTCTTTCCATTTTTTAGAAAGGAGCTGTAAATTTTTGCCAATTTTTCGATGCCTAATCCAACCAAAGTATTAGTGCCAACAGATTGCGTTTCGGGTCTTTCTGTATTTTCACGCATCGTAAAACAGGAAATTCCTAAAACGGTTGTTTCCTCAGAAATACCGCCGGAATCTGTAATTACCGCAAAACTATTTTTGATAAGGTACAGGAATGCTAAATATCCTTGAGGTTCAACACAAATGATATTTTTATACTGTAATTTTTTTTCACCTAAAGTGACTTTGGTTCTCGGATGAACCGGAAAGATTACTTTTTTATCATCAGCCAAGGCGTCAATGCCCAACAATAATTGTTGTAAGGACTGCTCTTCATCTACATTCGATGGACGATGCAAGGTCAGAATAATATAATTTTCGCGTTCTAACTGGTAATCATCCCAAAAAGCAGGTTTAGTAATTCGATTTAAATTTTGATATAAAGTATCGATCATTACATTTCCAACAAAATGGATTTTTTCTTTAGAAGTTCCATATTTTAAAAGATTTTCATTTGCTAAAAGTGATGTGGTGAAGAAATAATCCGCAATGCTATCGGTGACAATTCGGTTGATTTCCTCCGGCATTGTCATGTCACCAGAGCGCATTCCGGCTTCGACATGTGCCACTTTGATATTCATTTTTTTTGCCACAATGGCGCAGGCCATTGTTGAATTGACATCACCAACTACCAAAACTAAATCGCACGAATTTTCTACTAATTCTTGTTCAAAAGCGATCATAATCGCTGCTGTTTGTATGGACTGAGAGCCACTTTTTACTTCGAGGTTGCTATTTGGGTGCGGAATATTAAGTTCTTCGAAAAACGTATCGCTCAGGCTTTTGTCATAATGTTGGCCTGTATGCACCAAACGATAAGAAATTGGAGCACCTTCGTTTTGTTTTTTCTCTATCGCTTTGATAATAGGGGCGATTTTAATAAAATTAGGCCTGGCGCCTGCAACTATGGTGATTTTCATTTGATTTCTTTAATTAAGGAAATAAACTGCATTAATTTTCCGTTTTTATTTCGTTTCAGTTTTTCTTTTCTGTTGAATGAGAAATTCAGACCATTTTCTAAATAGACGGTAATCGCATCTTCTATTTTTTGAATTTGTATTGCCGTTAATTCATTTTCACTGACATATTCAATTTCAAAAGTATCAATTTTCGTTTGTTTGATTATAAATTCCTTAACATTACCATCGTCTTCAATGATGCTTTTTGTCACGTAATAAAAAGTCAATCCAGGTGATTTTTTTCCGCTTGGCAAAATAGCAATATCATTTGTTCTTCCAATTAATTTTTTAAGGATCAGTTTTTTTAGTGTGCTTTTTTCGTCCAAAAGCCCAATGTCGCCAATATCATATCGTATAAACGGATGTGCTTTGTTGAATAAGGAAGTAATCACGATCCGGCCAGAAGTGCCGTTTGGGACAGCTCGATTAGTGTCGTCCAAAATCTCAACAAATAGCGTTTCCGAATTCACTTGCCACTCGCCCAGAGGGTTTTGAAAAGCAATTAAATCCAACTCAGAAGCACCATATTCATTGATGATTGGAATTCCAAATTGTAGCTTTAAAAGAATTTGATCCTCGTCATAAAGCATTTCGGAAGTCACGATGCATACTTTTAGCGAAGGGCAAATGTCTTTTAAAACAATATTTTTCTTTTGTAAAAATTTGGCAAATAAAACAATGGAGCTTGTGTAACCATTAATGTAATCAAATTTTTTTGTTTGAAAATGTTTCAAAAATCCTTCTAAAATTTCATCCGATAAATCAAAAATAGAAAACCGAAATCGCCGACCTAAGAAATCTTTAAAGCGTTCTTTTTTGTTGCCAATAAAATCCATTGGGATCCCATAAAAGCGTGCTTGATACGAACGGTTAAAATCAATTCCATACCAACCAAAACGATAAATAACGGAAGCCCAGGTCAAAGCATGACTGTATTTGTCTTTGGCAAAAATAAACGGATCTCCACTGGAACCTGATGTTTTATTGACATAGCTATTCTTGGTGGAGTAACCATTCGAAAGCCTTTCAAGTAACGGTTTTTGTAAGGTTCTTTTATTTAAAACGGGTAAATCATCCCAGTCGGTAGAATTTGAGCCTACTAATTCCTGATAAAATGGATTGTTTTGTAAATGAAAATTAACGATTTCTACCTTTTTATTTTCAAGGAACGCGCTGTATTCTTTTTCTGAAAATGAAACTATTTTTCGCAATTCGGCTTTGGCTTCCTTCATTGGGAAACCATTTATCTTTAGTGATAAGTCGAAAAGTGGAAACATAGTAAGGGTATATTTCATCAAAAATAATGTTTAAGAACAACTAATGACCAAGAACCAATAACTTTTTGAAAATTAATTATTTTTTAAGTTCAAAAGCAATTATTTTTGCGGTTTACAACTAATTAACGACAACATGACAATTTTACTACTAGGTTCAGGCGGAAGAGAACATGCTTTTGCGTGGAAAATGATTCAAAGCCCGCTTTGTGATACACTTTATGTAGCACCAGGAAACGCCGGAACAGCCGCAATAGCTAACAATATCGATATAAGTCCAACTGATTTTGATGCTATTAAAGCATTTGTTCTTCAGGAAAAAGTAGCAATGGTTGTTGTGGGGCCAGAAGATCCATTAGTAAAAGGTATTTACGATTTCTTTTTAAATGATACCGAGTTACAGCATATTCCGGTTATTGGACCATCAAAAATTGGTGCTCAATTAGAAGGAAGTAAAGAATTTGCCAAAGAATTTTTGATTAAACATAATATCCCAACTGCTGCCTACGATAGTTTTACTGCCGAAACGGTTGAAAAAGGATGTGAATTTTTGGAAACACTGCAGCCGCCTTATGTTTTAAAAGCAGATGGTCTGGCCGCTGGAAAAGGGGTTTTGATTATTCACGATTTGGCCGAGGCCAAAGAAGAATTAAAAAACATGCTGGTTCATCAGAAATTTGGTGATGCCAGTTCTAAGGTTGTGATTGAAGAATTCCTTGACGGAATAGAATTAAGTTGTTTTGTTCTGACGGACGGGAAAAATTATAAAATCCTGCCAACTGCCAAAGATTACAAACGCATTGGCGAGGGCGATACCGGGTTAAATACAGGCGGAATGGGAGCAGTTTCTCCAGTTCCTTATGTTGATGCTGTTTTGATGGAGAAAATCGAAACACGCATTGTAAAACCTACGATTGACGGCTTTCAAAAAGATGGAATTCCGTACAAAGGATTTGTTTTTATTGGATTGATTAATGTGAATAACGAGCCAATCGTAATTGAATACAATGTGAGAATGGGCGATCCGGAAACGGAAGTGGTTATTCCAAGATTGAAAACGGACTTAGTGGAATTGTTTTTGGCAGTGGCCAATGAAAAATTAGATGAAATCACGCTTGAAGTTGACCAAAGAAGTGCTACTACAATTATGGTGGTTTCTGGTGGATATCCGGAAGATTTCGAAAAAGGAAAAGTGATTTCAGGATTAGAAAACATTCAGGATTCTATTGTTTTTCATGCAGGAACTAAACTTGATAATGGAAATGTTGTTTCGAATGGAGGAAGAGTTTTAACCGTAACTTCTTATGGAAATGATTTCGAAGAGGCCATAAAAAAATCTTACCAAAACATAGATAAACTAAATTTTGATAAGATGTATTTTAGAAAAGATATTGGAAACGATTTAAAATAGGTTCCAATTGTCGTTCACTTTTTTTTAATTATTACTTTAAGAAAGAGTGAGCGGTAGTATCTTGATTCTCTTTTCCTGCGTCTTCAAAAATTTTCAATTGTTTGATCCAATATACCATTGCGGATGCACAAATAATCATGAAAATCCAGTTGACAGTATTGGCAGCAAACCAGGATTTAAGCTCTAATGAACGTAAAAAATCTAGAGGAGCAAATAAAATATTTACAAATAAGTATTGTATTCCTTCGAAAAATGCTTTCATAATGTATAAAATTAATTTTATTAATTGTTTTTGAGGAACTCCGGATAGTATACAGTTCTTATTTTATAAAGAATCTTTATGAACTTGCAGGGTTTCCTTTCAAACAAGTATTATATTTACAATCACAAAAGTATAAAATATCCTTATGATAACAAGTGTTTTTAAAAAATCTACGCCATTAAATTTTTCATTGGTTGTAATTTTAATGCTGGTTTTCTTTTTAATATATCAATTTCAAGATTTGTCTTGGAGTAATTCCCTTTTTTTAATTTTAAAAAAAGCAGTGCTGTTCTGTGTTTTATTGGCTTCAGTTTTCGTAACGAATTTCATTGTTAAAAAGAATGGACTGAGTAAAGACAGTACATACACCGTTTTCTTTTATTTTTTATTCCTACTTTTTTTTCCTTCGGTATTAGACAATGCCAACCTAATTATTGCTAATTTCTTTATACTGCTAGCCCTTCGCCGATTGATTTCATTGCAATCGCTTAAGGCCTCTAAAGAAAAAATATTTGATGCATCATTGTGGATTTTTTTAGCCACATTATTTCATTTTTGGAGTATTATTTTCATTGTATTGGTTTTTATATCAATAATTTTTCATGTTTCCCGAGATTATAGGAACTGGTTCTTGCCGTTTATTGCCTTTTTTACTGCGGGAATTATGTTCTTATTATATGCTGCGGTGTTTAATGTTAATGTAATAGAATATATAACAAGAAGTGTAACGACGGATTTCAGCATTGATTATTTTACTAATAATTACCAAAATGCTGCTTTTTCGATATATGCTACTATCGCGTTGTTTTTTGTTGTATCTATGTTTGCAACATTGTCTAACAGGCCACAGCTTTTACATGTTTCTTTCAAAAAAATAATAGCCTCATTCTTTATTGGAATAGTGATTTTCTTGATTTCATCTAATAAAAGTAATGATTTATTGATGTTTACCTTTGCGCCATTGGCAATCATGGCAACAAGTCATATTGAAATTGTGCAGTTAAAATTGAAACAGGAAATCGTATTGTTTGTTTTTATTCTATGCAGTCTTTTTGCCTTTTTCTCCCAATTATAGTTTCTCCCCAAAAGCTAAATCTCCCGCATCACCGAGCCCTGGAACTATATAACTGTGTTCATTTAGTTTTTCATCTAATGCAGCAATCCAAAGATGACACGTATCCGGTAAATGGGTTTTGAGATATGAAATGCCCTCAGGAGCAGCAATTACAACTGCAATGTGAATTTCTTTTGGAGTTCCTCTTTCCATCAATTTATTAAAAACGGCAGTTATAGATTGTCCGGTGGCAAGCATAGGGTCAATCAATAGCACATTTTTGCCATTTATATCTGCAATTGCTTGGTATTGGACAATAATATCAAAATAGTCATCATTGTTAGGATGGTGTCTGAAGGCTGAAATAAAACCGTTTTCTGCATTATCAAAATAATTTAAAAAACCCAAATGCATTGGTAATCCTGCACGCAAAATGGAGCACAGCACTAATTGGTCTTCAATTTCAGTAGTCTTTTTTATGCCAAGAGGGCTTTGAATTTCTATGTTTTTGTAATGCAGTTTTTTACTCAGTTCATAAGCCATTATTTCACCAATACGCTCAATATTTTTTCGAAATCGCATGCTGTCGTTGTGAACATTCACATCTCGGATTTGTCCTAAAAAATGGTTCAGGACACTGTTGTTTTCTGATAAAATATGAATTTGCATGGTTTTAATTTTGGAATTAAACTTCTAAAGTTTTTTTTATCTATAAAAGTATAAAAAAGTATCTTTGCCTTTTAATATATAAAGATATGTTTTCAAAATTAGCTTATTCCGTTTTCGAACAAAGTATTAAGGATTATCATCAATTTGATAATGTAGATCAGCTTATAAATAATCCCTTTCCGAAGGATAAATTCGAGCATTTATTGTATCATAAAAATTGGATTGACACTGTTCAATGGCATTTTGAAGATATTATCCGGGACCCCAATATTGACCCGGTTGCAGCTTTGACTTTGAAAAGAAGAATTGATGCTTCTAATCAAGAGCGTACGGATATGGTGGAATACATTGATAGTTATTTTCTTCAAAAATACAGCCATGTAAAGGTGAAAGACAATGCAAAAATCAACTCAGAAAGTCCAGCTTGGGCTTTTGACAGACTATCAATATTAGCTTTAAAAATTTATCATATGAACGAAGAAGCAACTCGTACAGAAGCTTCACAAGAACACAGAGATAAATGTCAGGCGAAATTGAATATTCTATTAGAACAAAGAACGGATTTGTCAACAGCGATTGATGACTTAATAAAAGACATTGAAAATGGAGATAAATTCATGAAAGTGTACAAGCAGATGAAAATGTACAATGATGATGATTTGAATCCTGTTTTGTACCAAAACAAGAAGTAATTCGCGTTTTAAATTGTCCCAAAAAATCAAACATATAACCGTTATGAGGCTTTCCGCAATGGGAGATGTCGCCATGACGGTTCCTGTTTTACATGCTTTTGTAAATCAGCATCCGGAAATTAAAATAACCGTCGTTTCCAGACCTTTTTTTCAACCTTTTTTCGATTCCATTCCCAATGTTTCTTTTTTTGCTTTCGATGAAAAAGAAAGGCATAAAGGTTTTTTTGGATTGTTGCGTTTGTTCCAAGATTTACAACAACTTAATAGCGATGCTTTTGCCGATTTACATAACGTTTTGCGTTCTAAAATCGTCCGGTCACTTTTTGCTTTAAGCGGAAAAAATGTAGCTTCAGTTGATAAAGGAAGAGCAGAAAAAAAAGCCTTGACACAATCTGAAAATAAAGTTTTCAAGCCACTGCCAACGATGTTTGAAAGACACGTAAAAGTATTTGAAGAACTGGGTTTTACAGTTGATTTATCTCATCCGGTTTTCCCTGAAAAACAAGTTTTAGATACCGAAATTATCAAATTAACCGGAGAAAAAAGCCAGAAATGGATAGGAATTGCACCTTTTGCACAATATGATTCCAAAGTGTATCCTTTGGATTTGATGCAGGAAGTCATCAATCAATTATTGGAAAAGCAGGAGTGCAAAATTTTTCTTTTTGGCGGTGGAAAAGAAGAAATTGAAATCTTAAATTCGTTTTCTTCCAACAAAGCAGCTGTCATCACTATGGCAGGAAAAATCAAATTCCAACAGGAATTGGAACTTATCAGTAATCTTGATGTGATGCTTTCGATGGATTCCGGGAATGCCCACATTGCCGCAATGCTTGGCGTGAAAGTCATTACGCTTTGGGGTGCAACACATCCATTTGCAGGATTTTCACCTTTTGGACAACCAATAGAAAATGCTTTGGTTTCCGATAGAAATCTTTTTCCAAAATTGCCGACATCCATTTATGGAAATAAAAAAGTAGCAGGATATGAAGATGCCATGCGAACGATTTCTGTTAATTCTATCCTAGAGGTTTTAAATACTGACAAGCAATAAATTAAGATTTAATATATAGTATCGAATTTTAATTCCCCCAAACTTTTGTTGTTATTATGTAGGAAAAACTTTAACATTTTAATAACAAAAAAATCTTAAATTTTTAGTGGGAATAATACTATTTTTGGTTTATGTGCGTCAGGTTTTGCACCAAAAGCTAATTTTATGCGGAAGATGGTCGTTCGTTCTACTAAGTTGCTTTTAGAAATCTTGAAATGCTAAAACAATAAAATAGAAGCTATTTATGCCAAAAATTACAGTAACAATTGCAATTTTATTCTTTTGCTCTTTTTCAGTCTTTTCTCAAAAAATAAACCTTTCGGGCGTTTTAACCGATGGTAGCGAAAAAACGCCCGTTAACAATTCGGTTGTGGCTTTATTAACCCCCATAGATTCTGTTTTATACAAGTTTACCCGATCGGATAAAGAAGGGAACTTTAATCTCAAAAACGTTAAAGCTGGGAACTATATATTGATGACTGCTCATAGCCAATATGCCGATTATGTAGACGCCATAACCGTTAAAGAAAACGAAAAAAATATGGGAACAATTGCTTTGATAAGCAAAATTAAACTGTTAAAAGAAGTAATTATAAAGTCGGGCTCTATTAGAATTAAAGGAGATACTACTAGTTACAGGGCAGGTGATTTTAAAGTAAGTGCCAATGCAAACGTAGAAGAATTACTAAAAAAACTGCCAGGAATACAAGTAGATAAAAATGGCACCATAAAAGCCATGGGTGAAACAGTAGAAAAAGTATTGGTGGATGGCGAAGAATTTTTTGGTGATGACCCAGGCATGGCGGTAAAAAACTTACGAGCAGATGCAGTAAAAGAAGTACAAGTTTTTGATAAGAAAAGTGATCAAGCCGAATTTACAGGAATAGATGATGGCAACACAAAAAAAACAATTAACCTAAAATTAAAGGAGGATAAAAAGAAAGGGTACTTTGGAAAAATAGACGCTGCAAACGGACCATTAACAAATATCGATTCAAGATACAATAGTAATCTTATGTTTAGTGATTTTAAAGGTAAAAGGAAACTATCCGCTTTTTTATTAAATGGGAATATAGGTCAGGACGGACTTGGTTGGCAAGATAGCGAAAAATTTGGGGGACGAGATAATGATATAAATATGAGTATGGATGATGATGGAAATGTAAATTATGAATGGACAGATGGTAATATTGATGAAGAACCTTATGTTGACACTCAAAATGGGTTTATCAAAAATACCAACGCAGGATTGCAGTACAGCAACAAGTGGAATGATAAACAAGCATTGAATCTATCGCCAAAATTTAATAAGCAAATTTACACCAACAATAACAGCAGGCTTACCCAAGCACAGGTAGGAGAAACCCAACTAAACGAAAACAGATCAACGGTAAGTAATGTAAACAGAAGTAATTTTAAACTGAATGCTACTTACGACGTAAAATTAGATTCAGTAAATTCGTTAAAATTTACCGCCAAAACCAATTTTTATAATACCGATAGCGATGAATTTACCAACGGAATTACCACAGGAGATAAAGGATTGTTAAAAAACAAACAAGAAAAAACATTTACTACAAATTCCGATAAGGAATCTTTGTCTGCCAGTATTTTGTTTAAACATAAATTCGCCAAAGCTCGTCGTACATTTTCTGTAAACAGTAGTTGGAACACTTTGAGTACGAATTCAAATAATTTATTAAAGTCTTCTAACGAAAGTTATGATGGAGGTGTTTTTTCCTCTAGGGATGATGTGGATCAAAACAAAATAGGAGAGAAAACAAATCAAAATCTCGCTTTAAACCTTAGCTATACAGAGCCTATTGGCAAGAAATTTGCATTGCAATTTGCCTATCAAGTTACACATAACACCGGCGATAGTAATTATTTAACATACGGTTATTCAGATGTTACAGGCAAGTATGATTTGGTTGTACATTCTTTATCAAACCAGTTCAAACAGACAATAACAACGAACAAGCCCATTATAAAATTGAGTTACAATGCCAAAAAAATAAATTATAGCTTTGGAAGTGGTTTTGGTTTTACTTCGTTTGATTTGCTAGATCAAACTTTAAACAACCAATACAAGCGCAGCTACACTAACTTTTTTCCAACTGCAAATCTCTCTTACAAGTACAAAAGCAATAGTAATTTACGTTTCAATTATCAAGGTGCAACCCAACAGCCTACCATCGATCAATTACAGCCTTTGAGAAACAATCAAGATTTTTTTAATCAAACTTTAGGTAATCCAGATTTAAAGCAATCCTTTACCAATAGTGTAAGCATATCACAAAATAGTTTTAGTATTCTTACAGAATCGCAATTTTACCAAGGTATTTATTTTAGAACTACTACCAATTTAATTTCTTATAACAAAGATATAGATCCAGAAAGTGCTAAAACAATTAGCAAACCTATAAACACAAACGGAAATTTTTCCGGAACTTTTTATTTTGGGTATGGATTTAAGGTAAAAAAAATAGATTTACGAATTAACCTTAATCCATCTATTAACTATAACAAATCGATACTTAGTATTAATAGCAAAATCAACAATTCTAATACTTTAAATTCAGGATTCACAGTTTATTTAAATAAATCAAAAGAAAAGAAATACGATTTTAGCCTAAGTAATAATTTTTCAAATAGCAGAAGCAGTACTTCTCAAAATGATGTGATAAAATCATTTAACACCAATAATTTGAACTTGGATATAGGGGTTTATTTTAGAGAAAAATGGAAACTGTCCACAGATTACAATTTAAATGCTCGTCAAAAAACGGCCGATTTTCAAACCAATCTTACCAATCAATTGTGGAATACAAGGCTACAACGCACTTTCAAAAACGACGAGTTTACGGCTTATATCCTAGTGCGAGATATTTTGAATCAAAATATAGGTGTAAATAGAAACATTTATGAAAACATAATAAGTGAGGAACGAAACGATAGGCTCAAAAGATATGCAATGATAGGCTTTACCTGGAATTTTAAAAACAAAGGCGAAATAGCAAAAAAATAAATTAGCAATTGTTCTGAAATAAAACATACAAATTTGACAACGCAATTTTGTTGTTTTTATCGCAGAAAAAAGCAAAGAACGAGACAAAACTAAGTTCACTGTGTAGCAATAATGATCATTTAAAAATTCCAAAATCTAATTATTATCTATATGTGAAATGAGCATGAGCGTAATTGGGTCGAGAACACCCAATGATAATATGCGAATTACATATGACCGATAAAAAACAATAAATAGAAACATATGAAATCAATACTTTTTTTTATTGCAGCATTAATTTTTACAACTACATCAAAAGCACAACAATTTATAGATAAAGCTGTAATAGAATATGAAGTAAATACCAATCTCAAAAAGATGATGAGTGATGATAGCTGGGATGAGATGATGAAAGACAACCTCTCTGACCTAAAAATTTCCTATTTCACCTGTACTTTTGCAGATAACAAAAGCATATACAAATTTGATAGATGGAGCCCAAAAACAAGAATAGCAAAACACCAAAAAGATGCAGATGAAGAAAACACTTGGTATTTTGATTTTACAACAAGAAAAATGAATATGCAAAAGCAAATAGTGGGAACTAATTTTGTGATAGAAGATAGCGTACCAAACATACAATGGAAAGTCACAAATGAACATAGAGAAATAGCAGGTTATAATTGCCGAAAAGCAGTAGGCAAAATAATGGATGACGTATATGTATTTGCTTTCTATACAGACGATATTACTATTTCTGGCGGCCCATGTTCTATAAATGGTTTGCCGGGTATGATTTTGGGGCTTTCTATACCAAGATTATACACCTCATTTATAGCTACCAAAATAGAATTAAAAATTAGTAACCCATCCGACATAAAACCCATTACAGCCAAAAAAATCTATGATTTAAAGGAGCTAAAATCGTTGATAGAAGAAAAAACAAAGGATTGGTTCAGCTATGGCGAGGACAAAGAAGAAAACAAAAGACAAAAAAATATGTTTTTGTGGAATGCTTTTTTATAGTTCTTTAACAACTTGATTTTGATCCTGGATTCACTTGCTTCCATAGAAAAACGTCATCAATATGGCGAAAAAAATCAAATTTATTCTCTATAAAAGCTTTGTACACAATCGATACAGCTTTTTCCTGAAATTTTTAAAATAAAAAAAACTTCCCTATTTCAGAGAAGTCTTTCGTTTATTATTTATTTTACGTTTTTTAAACATCGTCATAATCTACAGAAATACTTTCTGATGTTGGGTGTGCCTGACAGGTTAAGATTAAACCTTCGGCAATTTCACCATCAGTAAGAATAGAGTTTTTAGTCATTTCGGCAGTTCCTGATGTAACACGAGCAAGACAACTGCTGCATATTCCGCCTTGACAAGAATAGGGGGCATCAAGACCTTGTTTTAGAGCTGCTTCAAGGATGGTTTGTTTTTGTGACATTTCAAAAGTGGTCTCTTCATTATCCACCATAACAGTGATTTTCGAATGTCCTTCTAATGATTTTTCGATTTTATGTTCTTTGGAAGAAGTAGAAAACAATTCGAATTTGATAGCCGATTCTTTGATGTTTTTTTCTTTTAAGACACTAGAGACACTATTAATCATTTCTTCAGGTCCACATAAATAGAACTTATCAAATTCCAATTCTTTGTGCTTGTTATTCAAAACAAAATTCACGGTCGATTTCTCTATTCGACCAAATAATGCATTTTCTGCTTTGGCTTTACTGAAAACAAAATGCACAAAAAGGCGGCCTACATATTGTAATTGCAAATCGTGCAATTCTTGATGAAAGATCGTTTCTTCGGGAGATTTGTTACCATAAACAAGAACAAAAGAACTTTTAGGTTCACTTTTTAATACTGATTTCAAGATAGAAAGTACGGGTGTGATGCCACTTCCGGCTACAAAAGCCACATAATTTTTTTGTCGTTCAGCTTGTGGCTCAAAAGTAAATTTTCCTTCTGGTTTTCCTACTTCAAGAGCATCACCTGCCTTCAGTTTTGTAGTGGCAAATTGAGAAAAAGCGCCATTTTTTACTGCTTTTACTGCAATTCGTAATTCACCACTTTCCGGACTGGAACAAAGAGAATAAGCTCGGCGAATTTCCTGATTGTCTAGCGTAAGTCTAAGATTGACATATTGACCCGCAACAAAAATATAGTTTGGTTTTAATTCTTCAGGAACATTAAAAAGTATAGAAACCGCGTCTTTGGTTTCACGTTTTACTTCTTTTATAATAAGTTTTAAAAAGGATGGCATGTGATTAATTTTTTACAAAAGTAGGAAACGACGAATAAATGAGGATTATAATTGCCGTTTTTTTTATATTAGATGTAACATTTCAAGAATTTAACTACCAATTACGAAACCAAACTATAAACGATGTTCAAAAAATTTATCTATCTCGAATGGAAGGCTTTTACGAGGTCAGCTTCTTTTGCAACAAATTTAGGATTAAAAATCCTGATGTTTTTTTTGGCTATTTATTTTGCTTTAGTTTTTTTGGCTTTGGGAATTGGAGCCTTTTATTTTATCCAGAAAATGAACTTGGAACCATTGATAACAGTAAATAAATTCCTGATTTACTACTTTTTATTTGATTTAATTATTCGTCTGCTATTGCAGAAAATCCCGGTAATGAATATTCGCCCTTTATTGGTTTTACCGTTTAGAAAACCAATAATTGTTCATTTTTCTTTAGGGAAAACCATACTGTCCTTTTTTAATTACGGGCACGCCTTTTTCTTCTTTCCATTTTCTATAGTATTAATTATAGAAGGATATGATGTGGTGAGCGTATTGCTTTGGCATTTGGCCATGATTTCGTTGATTTACATCAGCAATTTTTTAAATATTATATTGAACAATAAAGACAATTTGTTTGCTGTTTTTGTTGGAATTTTTCTTGTTTTAGGAGGATGTCAGTATTATCAAGTTTTTGACGTTACCAATTATACTACAGTTTTCTTTGAGGGTTTATTTCACACAAAATGGATGTTTTTATTTCCAATTGTTGCTTTAATCGGATTGTATTATACTACCTTTAATTATTTCAAAAACAACCTATACCTTGATTCAGGACTTTCTAACAAACAACAAATCGCCAAAACGGAAGATTTAACATGGCTGAACCAATTTGGAACATTGGGAACATTCTTGAAAAATGACATTAAACTCATCAAAAGAAACAGACGATCCAAAACTACAGTTATCATGAGTGTTGTTTTTTTATTTTATGGGTTTCTGTTCTTTACCAATGGAATAGAAGCATACAATAATCCCATAATGCACATTTTTGCAGGAATTTTTGTCTCAGGAGGTTTTTTATTCACCTTCGGGCAATTTGTGCCTAGTTGGGACAGCTCCTATTATCAACTGATGATGACGCAAAATATTCCGTATCGCGGCTATTTGAGTTCAAAATGGTGGCTGATTGTTATTGCAACAGTTATTTCGACGATTTTAGCTTCATTCTATTTGTATTTTGGATGGCAGGTCTATCTGACAATTGTTGTGGGTGCCCTCTATAATATTGGAGTGAATTCGCATTTGGTGCTTCTTGCAGGTGCTTATACAAAAACGCCAATTGATTTAGATTCCGGCAAAGGCGCTTTTGGAGATAAAAAAGCCTTTAATGTAAATACCATGTTGATTTCGTTGCCTAAATTACTATTACCATTAGGACTTTATTGGATTGGTTCTAAAATAATGAATCCCAATTTAGGATTAGTTTTTGTGGCGATTGCCGGAATAATAGGTTTTGCTTTGCGAGATAAAGTCTTCAAACTAATAGAAAAGGTCTATAAAACAGAGAAGTATAAAACCATAGCGGCTTACAAACAAAAAAGTTAATTAATAAGAGGGATTAACGTAACGATTAAACTTTAACAAATGATACAGGTAAACAATCTTTCAAAAATATATAACGGTACAACGGTTCTTAAAATCGAAAATCTGGAAATCCCAAAAGGGCAAAGTTTTGGGCTGGTAGGGAATAATGGCGCTGGAAAAACGACATTTTTTAGCTTGCTTTTGGATTTAATCCAACCTTCAACGGGGCACATTATCAACAATGAGATTCAGGTAAATTCAAGCGAAAACTGGAAGCCTTTCACGGCTTCATTTCTTGATGAAAGTTTTTTAATCGGCTACTTGACACCGGAAGAATATTTTTATTTCATAGGAGATTTACGTGGACAAAACAAAGCCGACATCGATACTTTGCTAACCAAACACGAGGAGTTTTTTAATGGAGAAATCTTAAACAACAAGAAGTATCTGAGAGATTTATCTAAAGGGAACCAAAAGAAAGTGGGAATCATCGCCACGCTCATTGGAAATCCGGAAGTGGTAATTTTAGATGAACCATTTGCTAATTTAGATCCAACAACGGTCAACAGATTAAAAAAAATTATCAAAGAACTAGCCGAGAATCCTGATGTAACGGTTTTAGTTTCCAGTCATGATTTATTGCATACCGTTGAGGTTTGTAACAGGATTGTGGCGTTAAACAAAGGTGAAGTGGTGAAGGATATTCAAACAGCTGCAGAAACACTTCAAGAGCTGGAACTATTTTTTGCAGTGTAAAATTTAGTTTGGTCGTGGCCCGGTAAGAAAAATGCAGGCTCGGGCTTCTCCCGCTCGATCTTTTTTATTCTTGAAAAAAGAATAGAAAGGGATTTCTGCTTCCACCCCTCATGCAAAACCGGCAATCAAAAAGAAACCTAATAATTTCCACGATATCAAAAAGAAACGTATTTTTACAAGTCATTATACTAAATAGTATTTTTAGAAGTTAATTGATAAAAACCGTTTACCATTGAAAGCCAACACATTCAAACATATATTTTCTCTAGGATTTTTATTGTTTTTGGTAGCGTGTTCTACCAAAAAGGACACTTTTTTGGCGAGAAAATCACATGCTTTGAGCACGAAATATAATATTTTATACAACGGGCAAATAGGTTTAGACAAAGGGGTTAAGGGTATAAAATCAAATAACAAAGATAATTTTTGGAAGCGTTTGCCTGTTGAAAGAATGCAAATGGATGAGGAGATTTCTCCTGACGGAAAACCTAAAAATGCAGATTTTGAATTGGCCGAGACCAAAGCTACAAAAGCAATTCAAAAACATTCCATGAATATTGGCGGGAGAGAAAAGAACAGCCAAATAGACGAAGCATATCTACTGCTTGGTAAATCACGTTATTACGACCAAAGATTCGTTCCGGCACTAGATGCATTCAATTATATTTTATACAAATATCCCAACAGCAGCAGAATTTATGAAGCTAAAATTTGGCGTGAAAAAACCAACATGCGACTTGGTAATGATGCTTTGGTAATAAAAAACATGACCAAACTTCTGAAGGAGAAAGAGTTGAAAAGACAAGTTTTTGCCGATGCGAATGCACTTTTATCAGAAGCTTTTTTGAACTTGGAAGAAAAAGACAGCGCTTTAATAAAATTAAAAATAGCCGAAAGAAATACGAAAGTAAATGCAGAAAGAGCGAGGTATCGCTTTATTCTTGGGCAATTGTACGAGGAATTAGGTAAAAAGGACAGCGCTATTTACAGCTACCAATCGGTGATTGATATGAACAGAAAATCCGAAAGGAAATATGTTATTCAGGCTTATGCCAAAAAAGCACAACTATTCGATTATAAAAGTGGAGATACAACTGCGTTTTTAAAAACATACAACAAACTAATAGCCGACAGAGAAAACAGACCATTTCTGGATGTTATTTATCGGGAAAAGGCAGTGTTTTATGATAAAAACAACAAACAAAAAACAGCTTTAAATTTTTATAATGCTTCGCTAAAAAAAGCAACAACTGATCAATATTTGATTGCTTCAAATTATCGGGATTTGGGAAATATGTATTTCAAGAATGCTGATTATCCGGTTGCAGCAAAGTACTATGACAGTACTTTAGTGAAGCTGGACGTTAAAACCAGAGAATTTATCCGCATTCAAAAAGCCAGAAAAGATTTAGACGAAGTGATACAACTCGAAGCGATTGCCAAAACGAACGACAGTATTTTGAATGTGGTTGCTTTGCCAGAAACAGACAGGGTTTTATATTTTGAAAAACATATCGATGCATTAAAAAAGAATGATGAAGCCAAAAGAATTTTAGAGGAAAAAGAGAAAGCCAAACAAGAAAATATAGAAAGAAATATTAAAACGGCTTCTGTTGATTCGGCTGCTCCTAATCAGGAATCAGGTAAACCAGCAAAGAAATCGGCATTAGCACCACCTACTATGACCAGTATCTCCGGACAACAGTCGGCCAGTGTTTTCTATTTTTATAACCCTACGACCATTGCTTTTGGAAAACTGGAATTTAAAAAAACATGGGGGGACCGATCTTCAAACGGGAATTGGAGATTGTCAGCCAATAAAACTGATTTTGTTGTGAGAGACTCGATAAACGGAGAGAAAGCAACATTGGAAGGCAAATTAGCAGTTGACAAACCAGTTGAGAAATACACAACCGACTACTACCTAAAACAGCTTCCAACAAATCAAACCGCAATTGACAGCATTGCCAAAGAACGTAATTTTGCCTATTATCAGCTTGGGGTTATTTATAAAGAAAAATTCAAGGAATATGAATTGGCCAGTGCAAAACTGGAACAATTATTAAAAAATAATCCAGAAGAAAAACTGATTCTTCCCGCCCTTTATAATTTATATAAAATTTATCAAATTACGGATGCGGCTAAAGCCGAAACAATTAAAAATAAAATTTCGAGTCAATTTCCAAATTCTCGTTATGCACAAATAATAAATAATACAAATTCGAATGTAGCTTCAGATAATGAATCACCGGATAAAGTATATAACAAATGGTATAAATTGTATCAAGACGAACAGTATTCGGTTGTGTTAGCAAAAATTGACGATTTGATTAATCAGTTTTCAGGAGATGAAATTGTTTCAAAATTTGAGCTGTTAAAGGCAAGTACTCTTGGAAAGCTTAGAGGACTGGCGGCCTATAAAAAAGCATTGCAGGAATTGGCGGATAATTATCCGAATAGCGAAGAAGGTAAAAAAGCTGTCGAGATCCTGACAACGCAAATCCCGTTTTTAGAAGAAAAGGACTTTAGCAGCGTAGATACCAAGAATTGGAAAATTCTTTATAAAGTAGGGGCAAGAACCGATAAAAACACAAAAGAAATTGAAGATAAATTAAAGTTATTTATTGCCAATGAGAATTTTCAGACGCTGTCCTATTCGTATGATGTTTATACTGAAAAAGAAAACTTCATCACTATCCATGGAATTAATTCGGAGCCTTATGCGAAAAACATCATTCAGATCTTAAAAGAAAATAAGAAATATAAAATCGATCAACCTGCTATTGTGGTTACCAGCGAAAACTATAAAGTAATTCAAATCAAGAAAAACCTGGAAGCGTATGTAGCGCCTAAAAACCCATAATCATGTTTGATAAAAAGCCAAAATCATATACGGATCTTTTGGGGAAGACCAATAGAATAGTAGAAGGAACCACTATAAAAGGCGATATTATTTCTCAGGCCGATTTTAGACTAGATGGGGAATTAATAGGTAATTTTCAATCCAGCGGAAAAATTGTTATTGGACCTGCGGGAAGTGTTACCGGTGATATAGTTTGTAAAAATGCGGATATAGAAGGGAAATTCAATGGTAAAATTCATGTTACTGAGATCCTGAATGTGAAGTCAAAAGCAAGTATTCATGGCGAAGTTTCGGTAGGGAAATTATCAGTAGAACCTGGTGCTGATTTTAGTGCATCTTGTACAATGAAGGCTAATGTAAAAAATCTAATGGCACACGATGGAGAACAAACCCAACAAAAAACAAGCTAGTAAGTGGCTTGCGCTGATTAATATTCCAATTCAAATGGGAGCAATCATCTTTCTATTTTCCTATTTGGGAAACTGGTTAGATGAAAATCATCCGAGTCCGAAAGTGTATTACAATAAAATTTTAGTGATGTTTGGTGTTGCGCTAGCGTTGTATAATGTGATACGACAAGTTAATGAAATCAATAAATCACAATAATTTTTTAGATCAGTATAAATATTAAAAACATTGTGCGTTTGTAATAGATTAGATATAAGATAACTTTGCGCCTTCACGGCAAAAACAAACCCAATGAATTTACAAAAATACAAACCGCTGCTAAACTTATTGTTACTTGCGGCATTAGCCTACATCCTTCATAAAATTGTTTTTTATGTTTTAAATATAAATGATGACACTTTTCACTATTCGTTAGAAACGCTCTATTTGCTATTTTTAGGTTTATCAACAATTGTCTTTATTGTTTTGTTGAAAGTTAAAGAGCGCAGTTTTGACAACGTGGGAATGTCATTTCTATTGAGTACGAGCGTTAAGATGATTTTTTGTTATTTGATATTAAGACCTTTGTTACAGGTTTCAACTCAAAATAACACGATAGAAAGAAAGAATTTTTTTATGATGTTTATTCTCTTTTTAGCAATTGAAACGATTTTAACGATACGCATATTAAACGAAAAGCAATAAATATATTGTTTAGGTGACAAATACTCCAAAAATAAATTTTTATATGCTTTTGAATATTAATAAAAAATGTACATTTGCACCAAATTTCAGAAACGTAATAAATTAAGATAATTAACTGTTATGGTGATTTCAAACAAACCACTTAGATTTATATTAGTAGCTTTAGTAGCATGTCTTCCTTTAATCAGTTTTGCAAATCCTGAAGTGGATACTGTGAAAGTAAAAACGGAAGTTGCTCATGAGGTGACAGAAGAGGCTCATGCTGAACCAACAGATGTAAAATCTAAAATTAAGGAATTTATCAATCATCACCTTTTGGATGCTCATGATTTTACATTATCTGTAAATGAAGAGACAGGTGAGCATTATGGTTTTTCATTACCAATTATTCTTTGGGATAATGGTCTTCAGGTTTTTTCTTCTTCAAAATTTCATCATGGTGAGGAAACTGCAGAACACAATGGCAATTACTATGTGTTACATCACGAAAAAATATACAAAACGGATGCTTCCGGAACTTTAACAGAAGGGGAACACGGTCATCCTACTAATGCAACTCCACTTGATTTATCTATTACTAAAAGTGTTGTAGGGATTTTAGGTATTGCCGTTTTAATGTTTTTATTATTTACTGGTCTGGCAAAATCATATGGTAAAAATAGCGGAATAGCTTCTGGAGCTGGACGCTTTTTTGAACCTATTGTACTTTATATTAGAGACGAAATCGCAATTCCAAACATTGGAGAAAAAGGATATAAAAAATATATGAGTTATTTGTTGACTATATTTTTCTTTATTTTCTTCCTTAATATATTAGGATTAACTCCATTAGGATTTAACATTACGGGAAATATTGCTATCACGGCATCTTTGGCTTTGTTAACCTATTTAATCACAACGTTCTCGGCAAATAAAAATTATTGGGGACACATTTTCTGGATGCCAGGTGTGCCAACTCCAATGAAATTTATTTTAGCTCCAATTGAATTATTAGGAACAATCATCAAACCATTTTCATTAATGATACGTTTGTACGCAAACATTTTAGCAGGACACGTAGTTTTGATGAGTATCATTGGTTTAATGTTTATCTTTAAAAGCTGGATTGGAAGTACCTTGTCTTTTGGATTAGCATTTGCGCTTTCTATCCTTGAAATATTGGTCGCTTTTTTACAAGCATATATCTTTACAATGTTATCTGCCCTTTATTTTGGAGCAGGAAACGAAGAGCATCATCACGAAGAATCGCATTAAGCATATGCTTATGCAAAAAAAGCTTTTTAGCATCTGGCCTAGCGCCTAATGCGTACAGCTTTCAAACAAGAATGTTTAATTTTTAATATATATATTATGCAAATTCCAACTATTGTAGGAGCAGGATTAATTGTAATCGGAGCAGGTTTAGGTATTGGTAGAATTGGTGGTTCAGCAATGGATGCTATTGCTCGTCAACCAGAAGCTTCAGGAAAAATCCAAACAGCTATGCTTATCGCAGCTGCACTTATTGAAGGTATTGGTTTCGCTGCGTTATTCGCATCTTAATTAAAACACCAAAGACAATAGTTACAGCGGTTGGCTGTGACTATTGTTTTTAAAATTAAAACATTAAAAATTTATAATAATATACAATGGATAAGTTAATAAATGATTTTTCGTTTGGTTTGTTTATTTGGCAAGTTTTAATATTTGTCGGATTAATATTCTTATTAAAAAAATTCGCTTGGAAACCCATTCTTGATGCAGTAAATGATAGAGAAGAAGGAATTAAAAATGCATTGCTTTCAGCTGAAAATGCTAGAAAAGAAATGCAAAATCTTCAAGCTGATAACCAACGTATTTTGCAAGAAGCTAGATTAGAGCGTGACAACATGCTTAAAGATGCTCGTGAAATGAAAGAGAAAATGGTTGCTGATGCTAAAAATGAAGCGCAGGCTCAAGGTTTAAAAATGATTGAGCAAGCGAAAGCAGCAATTGAAAGTGAAAAAAATGCAGCTATGGCCGAATTGAAATTACAAGTTTCTACATTGTCATTGAGTATCGCAGAAAAAATATTGAAAGACGAATTATCTAACAAAGAAGCTCAAACTAAATTAGTTGAGAAAATGTTAGGTGACGTAAAGATAAACTAACAATTATGGCAAGTACAAGAGCAGCAATTCGCTACGCAAAAGCAATTCTGGATATGGCAGACTCCATTGGTGTAGCCAATGAAGTAGGCAATGACATGACTTTAATTGCTTCGACAATCAACGGAAATCAGGAATTGAACACTTTTATTGAAAATCCTACTATTAAAGTTGAAGTTAAAGAAAATGCACTATTGGAAGTTTTTGCAGATGTGAATGGGGTAACAAAAGGACTTTTTCATTTGTTGTTCGAAAACAAAAGATTTGAAATTCTTGAAGCGATCGCTTTGGAATACAACAAATTGTTTGACGAAATGAACGGTATTGAAGTTGCAAAAGTAACTACCGCTTTTCCATTGGATGTTGATTTAAAAGCTAAAGTTTTAGCTAAAATTGAAACGCTTTCGGATAAAAAAATCACAATAGAAAATATAGTGGATGCTTCAATTATTGGAGGGTTTATTCTAAGAATAGGTGACAAGCAGTATAATGCTTCAGTAGCCAACAGATTACAAGTATTAAAAAGAGAGTTAAGTAATTAGTTTTATTACACATTTAAGTGTCTAAATTATAAATTAAGATGGCGGAAATCAAACCTGCTGAAATTTCAGCAATATTAAGAAAGCAAGTAGAAGGTTTTGAATCTGGTGCTACACTAGAAGAAGTAGGAACAGTACTTCAAGTTGGAGATGGTATTGCTCGTGTTTACGGGCTTTCGAATGTTCAATATGGAGAGTTAGTTGAATTTGACAATGGATTAGAAGCTATTGTTTTGAATCTTGAAGAAGACAATGTAGGTGTGGTACTTTTAGGACCATCTACAGGAATCAAAGAAGGTTCAACTGCAAAAAGAACACAACGTATTGCTTCTCTTAAAGTAGGAGAACAAATGGTAGGTCGTGTAGTAAACACTCTTGGTTTTCCAATTGATGGAAAAGGACCAATTGGTGGAGATTTATACGAAATGCCTTTGGAAAGAAAAGCTCCTGGAGTTATCTTCCGTCAACCAGTTACTGAGCCATTACAAACAGGGATAAAAGCTGTAGATGCGATGATTCCTGTAGGACGTGGACAACGTGAGCTGGTTATTGGTGACCGTCAAACAGGTAAATCAACTGTTTGTATCGATACTATCTTAAATCAGAAAGAATTTTACGATGCAGGAAAACCTGTATTTTGTATATATGTTGCAATTGGACAAAAAGCGTCAACTGTAGCAGGAATTGCTAAAATGTTAGAAGAAAAAGGAGCAATGGCATACACCATTATTGTTGCTGCTAATGCTTCTGATCCAGCTCCAATGCAAGTGTATGCTCCTTTCGCAGGTGCTGCAATTGGAGAATACTTTAGAGATTCAGGTCGTCCAGCTTTAATTGTTTATGATGATTTATCTAAACAGGCTGTTGCTTACCGTGAGGTTTCTCTTTTATTAAGAAGACCACCGGGACGTGAAGCATATCCTGGAGACGTTTTCTACTTACACAGCAGATTATTGGAACGTGCCTGTAAAGTAATTGCTGATGATGGAATTGCTAAAGACATGAACGATTTACCAGATTCATTGAAATCAATTGTAAAAGGGGGTGGTTCACTTACTGCTTTACCAATTATTGAAACTCAAGCTGGTGACGTTTCTGCATATATCCCAACAAACGTAATTTCGATTACAGATGGTCAGATTTTCCTTGATGGAGATTTGTTTAACTCAGGAGTTCGTCCAGCGATTAACGTAGGTATTTCTGTATCTCGTGTTGGAGGAAATGCACAAATTAAATCGATGAAAAAAGTAGCAGGTACTTTAAAACTAGATCAGGCACAATTCCGTGAATTGGAAGCGTTTGCTAAATTTGGTTCTGATTTAGATGCAGTTACTTTGAACGTAATTGAAAAAGGAAGAAGAAACGTTGAGATCTTGAAACAAGGTTTGAATGATCCTTATACTGTTGAAGATCAAGTTGCGATTATCTATGCTGGTTCTAAAAACTTATTGAGAAATGTTCCTGTGAATAAAGTAAGAGAATTTGAGAAAGATTTCTTGGAATTCTTGAACAACAAACACAGAGCAACTCTTGATGCTTTGAAAGCAGGGAAATTAACAGACGAAATTACAGATGTAATCGAATCTGTAGCAAAAGAATTATCAGCAAAATATAACTAATTAGGTTTATAGGTGTTGGGTTTTAGGCTGTAGTCTAACACCCAATACCCAACCCAATACCACAATAAAATGGCAAATTTAAAGGAAATCCGTAATAGAATTACTTCCGTTTCATCTACGATGCAAATTACATCGGCAATGAAAATGGTTTCTGCAGCAAAGTTAAAGAAAGCACAAGATGCAATCACAGCAATGCGCCCTTATGCCGAAAAATTAACGGAATTATTGCAAAATCTTTCTGCTACACTTGAAGGTGATGCGGGTGGAGAGTTTACGACACAACGTGAGGTAAAAAAAGTTTTAGTTGTAGCCATTACTTCAAATAGAGGTTTATGTGGTGCATTTAATACTAATGTTATCAAAGAAGCTAAAAGCCGTTCTGAGTTTTATGCAGGGAAACAAGTTGATATTTTTGCTATTGGTAAAAAAGGAAATGATGTTTTGAGCAAATCACTAACGATTGTGGATAATCAAAGTGCTATTTTTGATGCATTGACTTTTGATAATGTTGCCAAAATTGCTGATATATTAACTGAAAAATTTGTTTCTGGTGAATATGATAAAATTGAGTTGATTTACAACCAATTTAAAAATGCTGCGACACAAATTGTTCAAACAGAACAATTTTTGCCATTAGCACCTATAAAATCAGATCTTACAGTTTCAGCTGGAGATTATATTTTTGAACCTTCAAAAGAAGAAATCGTGTTGACTTTGATTCCAAAATCATTGAAAACACAATTGTATAAGGGAATTCGTGATTCATTTGCTTCTGAGCATGGAGCACGTATGACTGCAATGCACAAAGCAACTGATAACGCAACTGAGTTGAGAAATCAATTGAAATTGACTTATAATAAAGCACGTCAAGCGTCTATTACTAATGAAATCTTAGAAATTGTTGGTGGTGCGGAAGCATTGAATGGATAATAATTATTGATTCAAAATATATTCTAAGAGCCAACATTTGTTGGCTCTTTTTTTTATTAATTTTATAGTCTTAAATAATCATTAGAAAAGAATGAAACTGGAAATTAGAGAATTAATCACATTAGGTGAAATGCTTAACAACATTGAAGTAATGCGATTTTTGTATCCCACATTTACTTTAGAAAAATATGAATCCTATCTGGTTGAGATGATTCCGCATAATTACAGGCAAGTAGCCGTTTTTGAAAATGAGGTCTGTGTTGCAGTTTCAGGATTTTGGTCGGGAACAAAACTGTGGTCGGGAAAATACATTGAGATAGACAACTTTATTGTTCATCCGGAACATCGCTCTAAGGGTTTGGGTAAAATGATGACAGATTACATAGATGCAAAAGCCAAAGAAACCGGTTGTACAATGATAGTTTTGGATGCTTTTACGGGAAATTTCACCGCACATCGCTTTTATTACAACCAAGGCTATGTCCCAAAAGGATTCCATTTTCTTAAAATTTTAAACGAAGAAGGATTAAGTTAGATCTCAAAAAGATGAAACGATGCAAAAGAATTATGCTCTTTTTATAATTGCAATTAGCTTAACTTTTTGTGCCATGAAACAAGAACTTCAAACGGAATTTCCACAGGAAATAAAATCAGTTTATTTTCAAAGATGGATTGGTGAACAAAAAGAAACCGGAAACGGAACCGATTTTTATATAGAATTCAAAAAGGTTCTTTCTAGAGATATTAAGCTTGAGAAAATTTATTTTAGAAATCAGGTAACGAATCTTAAGAAAGTTGGCAAAAATATTTTTTTCGCCCATTTCCCTCCAAAAAATATTAATCTGGATTTAATTATGGATCGTGATTCCTTAAAAGAATATGGGAATAAAGCACCAGTTATAACAAAAGGGAAATTCGATTTAAAACCTGATGAAGCGGTATTAGAATATACGAAAATGAATAAAACCCAATTTTACAAAATAATCAATGTCAAAGAAAAGCCAGCAATTACCCATCCATCGATGAAATAGGAGGAATCAGGAATGAAGATTTTTCTACCATGAGTATTCCATGTCCCAAAAAACAAATATTATCTTCACGGGATTAAACCAAAGAATTAGTTATTTTTGTTTTCTAAATATAAACAGACAAACCATTTTGGGATTATATAAAAGTCTTTTCAAACAAACAGCAATTTACGGACTAGCGACGGTTTTACCGAGGATGTTCAGTTTTTTACTAGTGCCACTTTATACTGATTTGCTGCCAAAAGCCGAATATGGAAAAGTTTCGATAATTTTCGCTTGGATGATTTTTTTCAATGTTATTCTTGCCTATGGAATGGAAACCGCTTTTTTTAGGTTTTACAATAATGAAACCAACAAGAAATCAGTTGTAGAAACTACAATGGTTTCGATTTTTTGGACCTCAATTTCTTTTCTGTTTGTTGCCCTTTTATTCCGAAATACATTGGCACAATGGTCTGGAATAGACGCGCAATATATTACGTATACGATTTGGATTTTAGTGTTGGACGCTTTGGTTATTATTCCGTTTTCAAAATTGAGGGCATACCAAAAACCGATGGTATATGCTGCAATTAAAATCGGAAATGTTTTAATCAATCTTTCTCTGAGTGTTTTCTTTTTACTCTATTTACCCAAAATTGCCGAATCCCATCCAAATGGGTTTTTAGGTTCTTTGTATATAGAAAATTTTCAGATTGGTTATATATTCTTAGCCAATATCATTTCCAGTTTATTGACATTTGTAGTGCTGTCGCCGGATTACATTTTGCTAAAATGGAAGTTTGATGCTGGTCTATGGAAACGAATGATGCGCTACGGATTGCCCATAATGGTAGCAGGAATCGCATTTGCCATCAACGAACAGTTCGACAAAATTTTATTGGGACGATTATTACCTGCCAATAGCGCTGAAGCTGAAGTTGGAGTGTATTCCGCCTGTTATAAATTAGGGTTGTTCATGGTTTTGTATAGAACGGCTTACACTTTAGGAATAGAACCTTTCTTTTTTAGCCATGCTTCAAACAAGGATGCGCCTCAAACGTATGCTACAGTGACTAAATATTTTGTCATTTTTGGATCCTTTATTTTATTGGCGGTAATCGTTTTTGCCGATATTTTGAAATATTTTATGATTCGTGATACGTCTTATTGGGAAGCGATGAAAGTGGTTCCATTGATTATTCTCGCCAATTTTTTCTTAGGGATTTACACCAATCTTTCTGTTTGGTACAAACTAATAGACAAAACATATATTGGAGCTTATATCTCCATTGTTGGTGCCATAATAACATTGGTATTAAACTATATGCTCATTCCGACCATGAGTTATTATGGGTCGGCAATTGCAACTATCGCAGCCTATGGAAGCATGATGTTTATCTCTTATTATTTAGGAAATAAATACTACCCAATACCGTATGAAACTAAGAAAATAGGCGGGTATCTTTCTCTCTCAATAGGATTTTCTGTTATTTCATTTTATGGTTTCAGAGAAAATTATTTTGTTGGAATTCCATTATTACTCGCATTTATGTATTTTATATATTACAACGAAAAAGAAATGTTAACCAGAATTTTGAACCGAAAAAACAACTAGAATTTAATTAAAATTTCAGGAACTATTTCCTGCGATCCGGTATACTCTTTTTTACCTCGCCGAAAATGGTGAGTCAAAAAAAATTCGTAATTATCGGGGGCTAAAAAAAAAATAAAAATGACTATAAAAATTATCAATACATCAGAACACGAATTGCCAAACTACGAAACCATAGCTTCGGCAGGAATGGATTTAAGAGCAAACCTAACGAACCCAATAACGCTACAACCATTGGAGAGAGCCATTGTAAAAACAGGTCTTTTCATAGAATTACCAATAGGCTATGAAGCACAAGTACGCCCAAGAAGTGGTTTGGCTGCCAAAAAAGGAATCACGGTTCTTAATTCTCCCGGAACAGTTGATGCTGATTACAGAGGTGAAATAGGAGTGATTTTAGTAAATTTATCCCAGGAAGCTTTTGTAGTAGAAAACGGAGAACGCATCGCACAGCTGATCATCGCAAAACACGAACGTGCAGAATGGGAAGAAGTTCAAGAACTAACGGAAACCTCGAGAGGCGAAGGTGGTTTTGGAAGTACCGGAGTAAAATAGACAGCAATGTTCAGTTTAAAAACATAGTAAATTTAAAAATGGAATAATTTGAAGATTTAAAAAGGAGGTCCTCTTTCAATTTTTAAATTCTTTAATCTTTTAATAAAATAACCAAACATGAAAATAATAATCCCAATGGCCGGACGTGGCTCACGTCTTCGTCCACATACATTAACCATTCCTAAACCATTAATTCCTATTGCAGGTAAACCTATTGTTCACCGATTAGTGGAAGATATTGCAAGTGTAATCAATCAGAAAATCGATGAAATTGCATTTGTCATCCATAAAGATTTTGGAAAACCGGTAGAAGTTGATTTAATCGCCATTGCCGAAAAATTAGGAGCCAAAGGAACTATTTATTATCAAAATGAAGCTTTAGGAACCGGACATGCCATTATGTGTGCTAAGGAGAGTATGGACGGACCTATCGTTGTGGCATATGCTGACACCCTTTTTAGAGCTGATTTCAGTTTGGATACCGCTGCTGACAGTGTAATTTGGGTCAAGCAGGTTGCTGATCCGAGTGCCTTTGGCGTAGTTCAGCTGAATGAAAAGAATGAAATCGTGGATTTTGTTGAAAAACCAAAGGAGTTTGTGTCAGATTTAGCGATAATAGGAATCTACTATTTCAAAAAAGGAGAAGACTTGCGTACCGAGCTGCAATTCCTGTTGGACAATGAAATTACAAAAGGCGGAGAATACCAATTGACGGATGGTTTAGAGAATTTGAAACAAAAGGGCATGAAATTTGTTCCTGGTAAAGTCGGCGAGTGGATGGATTGTGGGAATAAGAACGTAACTGTGGAAACGAATTCCAGAATGTTAGGTTTTTTACACAACGATGGGGTACATTTGATAGATTTTGATGTTAAGTCAGAAAACTCAACCATTATTCCACCCTGTTATATTGGGGAAGATGTAATTTTGATAAATGCAACTGTCGGCCCTAATGTATCGTTAGGAAACGGGTGTCATGTATCAAACAGCACGATAAAAAATAGTTTGGTACAAACTCATTCTCATATAAAAAATGCTAATCTGGATAATGCCATGATAGGTAATCATGCCCGTTTTAATGGTAATTTTGCAAGTATAAGCATAGGAGATTATTCAGTGTTAGAATAGCAGATCTAAAGCGGTGAAATTGAAAGAAACATTCAATGAAAAAAAGAGCTTTCATAATTCTATTTTTGGTTTTGCTATGCAATTCACCTTTGCTATGGGCACAAACTGAACCGGAAGAAATTAAGCAGGAAAAAGATAGTTTTGAAGAATTTTTTTATGAATCGTTGCTTCAAAAAGGGATCGAAAATTATGACAAAGCAATTAAAGCTTTGGAACAATGTGCAAAGCTGCAACCTGGTAATGCCACAGTATATTTCGAATTGGGAAAAAATTATCTCGCATCAAAGGATTATGGAAATGCCTATAATTCATTTGAGCACGCGACACAAATTGATCCCAAAAACAAATGGTTTTGGGTTGGAATGTATGATGTGAGTTATGAAACCGCTAATTACAATCAGGCGCTGATTGCTATCAATAAATTAATACCATTTGACGAAAAGTACAAAGAGGATTTAACGTCGCTTTATATGGGAACCAGGCAATTTGATAAAGCCCTTGATCTCATCAATGAATTGAATGCTACTTTTGGAAAATCAGAAAGAAGGGAAGTATACAAAATGCAGATTTTGTCTGAAGGGAAATATCAAAATACAGAGATAGCGAATTTAATAGCGCAGATCGATAAAAACCCAAAAGAAGAATCAAATTATATTGCACTGATTAATTTGTATTCCAAGAATAATGAAGCCGAGAAAGCATTTGAAATAACGAAAAAGTTAGTAATAGCAATTCCAAATTCTGAATGGGCGCAAGTGAGCTTATTCAAAATTTATTTGGATAATAATGAAGCTCCAAAAGCCATAAATGCGATGAATATTTCTTTGGCAAGTGTCAAGATAGATTCTAAGATAAAACATAGAATGCTGAATGAGTTTTTGATTTTTGTAGACAAAAATCCTCAATATTCTCCTGATTTAGAAAAAGCCATTGTCTATTTCGACAATGATGCGACAGTTAATGTTGCCAAAGAAATTGGAAAATATTATCATAGTAAAAAGCAATGGGACAAAGCTATTACATATTATGAGAGGGCATTAAAGAATGGCCCTTCCGAAGATATCGAAACGAATTTGCTTTTACTCCAGGCATATACCGAAGTAAAGCAATTTGATTTGGTGGACAAAAAAGCCATGACAATGATTGAAACATTTCCCACGCAACCGCAGTTTTATTATTATTCTGGTTTAGCGAACAATCAATTGCAACAATATAAAAAAGCCAAAGAAATTTTGGAAATGGGATTGGATTATTTGGTAGATGACATAACATTAGAAACGAATTTCAATATACAGCTTGGAGAGGCATATAATGGTTTGGGAGATTTCAAGAAAAAAGAGTTTTATTTCTCCAAAGCAAATGAATTATTAAAACAAAAAAAATAATGAAAAAAATTTCAATACTAGTAGCACTTGTGGTCTTTATGGTTTCCTGTAAATCGAAATCGGTTGTAGCCGAGGCAAGTATAAAATCAAACTATTTGACTGCTGATAAAATAATAGAAAATCATTACAACAATAAAAACAATTTTTCTACATTATATATTAAGTCCAATGCAAGATATGCTGATGAGAAGCAAACTCAAAATGTTACTGCCGAAATAAAAATAAAGAAAGACCAGCAAATTTTGATTAGTATTCGGTTTTTAGGAATTACAATGGCAAAAGCATTGATTACGCCAACTGCAGTGAATTATTATGAAAAAATAAATGGCAGTTATTTTGAAGGAGATTTCAAAGGATTGAGTCAGTGGTTAGGAACTGATCTGGATTTTAATAAAATCCAAAATATGTTGCTTGGCGATGCAATAGATGATTTGAATAAAGGAAAATATACTGAATCGTTAGTTGAACAAACCTATAGACTGGATGATGTTTCGAATAACAATACTAAAAAATCGTTCTTTTTTGATACCGAGAAATTTTTGATTAAAAGACAGGAAATAAAACAAACGGCTGAAGACAGAATGATTCAGGTGGCTTATTCCGATAATAAAGTGTACAATGAAGCAACATTGCCTTCAAATGTTCTAATAAATACAGTTCAAAAGAAAGGTAAAACGGAAATTAATTTAGATTACAACAGTATAACGTTCAATGAAGAACTTTCTTTTCCTTATAGTGTTCCAAATGGGTACAAAAGAATTATAATTAAGTAAATTTGCAAAAAATATTTTTTTAAGATGCCAAAATTTCTCCTAAGCCTAATTTTTATAAGCATGACTTCACTAATGTGGAGTCAAACGTCTCAACAAGAAAAATTAGAAGAACGAAAAGCCCAGATTCAAAAAGAAATTCGCGAAAATGAAAAGCTGTTACAAACCGTAAAGAAAAAAGAAAAAACGGCAGTAAATGTAATTATTGTACAAAGCAATAAGATAAAGCTTAAAGAAAAACTGATTAACACGACGGAAAGGCAAAAGAAGCTTTTAGGGAATGACATGTATGTGAATCAGGTAAAAATCAATAAACTTAAAAAAGAACTGGAAATACTAAAGGCAGATTATGCTGAGATGATTGTAAAATCATACAAAAGCCGTTCTGAGGAAAGTAGAGCAATGTTTTTATTATCATCTGAGAATTTCTTGCAGGCCTATAAAAGGGCACAGTACATGAAACAGTACACGAATTACAGAAAGATGCAAGGCGAGGAGATCAAATCTAAAACGGGAGAACTTATTGTATATAATGGAAAATTAGATGTACAAAAAAGAGCCAAACAAAAGCTCATTGTTGAAAATGAAAAAGAGCGTTTGTCATTAGAGAAAGAAAGACAAGAGCAGGAAAAATTAGTCAAATCCATAAAGAAAGACAAAAGCAAGATACTTGCTGAAATCAAGAAAAAACAACAGGAATCCAGATCGATTGATAGACAAATTGACAGATTAATTCGTCAGGCTATTGCCGAAGCCAATAGAAAAGCTGCGATGGAAAGAGCGATGGAAAGAGCAAAAGCAGAATCGAAAGCGGATTCAAAAACAGATTCAAAAGCGGAGATAAAAACACGCGCTAAAGAAATTGCTTCTTCGTCTTCAGTATCTTCCTCAAAAATTGAACTGACCGCTGAGACAAAATTAATTGCGGATAATTTTAGAGCCAATAGAGGTAAATTGCCGTGGCCTGTGGAAAAAGGATTTGTGTCATTAGGATACGGAGATCAGGCGCATCCTGTTTATAAAACATTAGTTATTCACAATAGTGGAGTGGAAATCACTACGGATCAAGGATCCAGTGCAAGAGCCGTTTTTGGAGGGGAAGTAACAAGTGTAATCGTTTTGTCTCCAATAAATAAAGCGGTAATGATACAACATGGGGATTTCTTTACGGTTTATCAGAATTTAAGTTCTGTATATGTAAACAAAGGGGATAAAGTAAGCACAAAACAAAGTATCGGAAAAGTAAGAACCAATAGCGAAGGCAGAACCATAATTAAATTTTTAATTCTTCAAAACACCACATATAACAATCCTCAAAGTTGGTTGTATAATATGTGATAATGGATTGGATTTAAGGAAGTTTCAGACCTTAATTTAATAAAAAAAGCGAATCAAAAGTAATAATTTGATTCGCTTTTCTTTTGATAAAACAACTTGAGTATTATTGCTGCTGCTGCTGCTGCTGCTGGAGTAGCTCTATGTAATCCAATTGTTCCTGGAGTTCTATGGAAACTTCTTCCAGTTGCACATTATTTATATCTTCAAATTGTCTTCCATCTTCGTAGCCTATCGAAACGCATACGGAAAGCGTCTGTCTGGAAAGTCCCTTGAAAGTTCCTTTTACCGGAGTACAATCATAAAAATTTCGACCGATTGACAGTTTCACGTGGTTGTCCATCGTCCAGATGTTATTAGTAGGGTCTAACCCTAGCCAGCCTTGTTTTGGAGTGTAAATTTCTACCCAGGCGTGCGTAGCACCTTCACCTCTGAGCCCGCTCTCGTTTGGACAAATATAGCCGCTCACATATCGCGAGGGAATTCCGGCGGTACGCAAGAGCTGTAATAGCACATGCGCAAAGTCTTGGCAAACCCCTTTTCTGATTTCTAAGATTTCATCGACCGTGGTTTCTATATTAGTGATTCCTTTGGTGTATGTGAAATTCGTAAAAATATATTGATTGCATTGTTGTGCAATTTCTATAATGGGTTTGTCAGTAGTGTTTATTCCGTCAAGAATGACATTAATTTCATTTTGTTTTTCAATTGTTTCGGGATAACAAAGTCGCAGTAAAGAAATGTTTTTTTCAGTCTCTTTTGCCAAATCCTTTACAGTAGTATAATCTATTTCAGGGATTTTAAGCGAATGATTGACCCGTACTAACATTCGGGATTCGATAGTCATTTCAGTATGTGCTTCCAAAGTATTGAAATTGCCCACTCGATTACCGAAGTAATCTTGTGAAATTTCTACTTCAGGATTATTCGTTATTAAAAGTTGGTGCTGAAGAACATCCTGGTTGTCAAAATGGTGCGGAAATAAACGAATCTCATTTATACTTTCTTTTATAGGCCAATTGTATTGGTATTTTGTGATGTGAACTATTTTGAAAATTGCCATTTTATATTACGTATAAGAGAAAAATAATTTAGAAAAATCTGTCGAAAACTGGATCAATTGTGTTCTGGTATTGTTAAGTACGTCTTCCAATTCTTGGTTGGTAAGATGATGATAATCTGTAAATTCAACAGAACTTTTGAGTCTTCCAAATTGATTGTGCAATGTCCTTGCTTCGCTAAGATTATTATCTTTGAACAGGTTGTTCAAATAGGTATCTATTAATTCTAAAGTATAAATCACGGAATGGGCAAAATCTCTATTAAAGATAACCTGCTGTACTACCTTGCGATTGTGCGGAATATTGCTGTAGCTTTTTAAATACAATTCATAACCTGAAAGAGAAAGTAATAATCTTCTCCAATACAGTAAATCTTCTTTCCCATCAAGATTGTACTGAATAGGAGCATAGTAAGCTTGGGTTAGAGAAATAGTTTGCAGACATCTTTCTATGTGTTTGCCAATACTTGAAAAACACCAACCTAGTCCCCTGGGCATCGTAACCTGAAGAATTCCATTGTACAGTAAAAAATCTTTATTGAGTTTAGAGATAATATTACTTGCGTCAGAAGTTTCTAATTTTTTTGGCAAGTCAGGTGAATTCATAAAATGATACAAAGAATTGATGTGTTCCCAAAGTTCCTTTGTAATTTTATCTTGTGAGCCTCTCGCATTTTCTCGTGCTTTAATGACAAGGTTCTTTACGGAATTATGGTTTGGACTATCGCAAATGATATACTTTAAAACGAAATTTGTATCGTATTGTACTTGATTTATTTGTTCCAGTGGCAAATCGGTATAGTATTCCAATAAAGGTTTGTACCCTTGAGAATCATTTGTTTCCTTGTCAAAAGATAAGATATAAAAGGTGTTTAGGGTAAGTAACATTCCATCTGTTCTTTCCATATATCGGTTGAGCCAAAACATTCCGTCTGCAACCCGGCTGAGCATATTTACTTTCATTTTGTTTATTTTTTAAAAAGGTTTCGCATGATTAGACCTTACTTTATGATCCAGGTGTCTTTACTTCCTCCACCTTGAGAAGAATTGACGACTAATGAGCCTTCGGTAAGCGCTACCCGAGTTAGTCCACCAGGGACTATTTTTACGCCATTAGGACCACACAAAGCGTAAGGTCTCAAATCGACATGACGTAGTTTTAATTCACCGTCTATAAGGCAAGGAACCGTACTGAGTTGAATAATGGGTTGTGCAATAAAATTACGTGGATTATCAACAATGGCAATTTTTGCATTTTCTAATTCCTGTTGTGTGGCCTTATTTCCCATAGTCATTCCATAGCCACCACTCTGGTTGGTTTCCTTGATAACCATGTTTTCCATATTGGCAAAAACCATTTCTCTTTCGTCCAGATTTTCCATTCTGTATGTTGGCACATTTTTGAGGATTGGTTCTTCGTTCATGTAGTATTTTATCATAGCCGGCACATAGGCATATACGGCTTTGTCATCGGCGACACCGTTCCCTACTGCATTTACCAATGCTACATTCCCTTGTTTGTAAGCGCTTATAAGTCCGGCAACGCCCAGCGTACTATCCGGTTTAAAAACCAAAGGATCAAGATATTCATCATCGAGGCGTCTGTAAATAACATCCACCTGATGAAGCCCTGAAGTGGTTTTCATATAAACTTTATTGTTATTTACAACTAAATCTCTTCCTTCGACCAAAGGAATTCCCATTTGTCGGGCTAAAAAGGTATGTTCATAATATGCCGAATTATAAACTCCTGGAGTTAACAGGACTACATTAGGGTTAGCGATATTTCTTGGAGAAAGCGAAACCAAGATATTATGAAAAATCATCGGATAATTACTTACCATACTCACATGATTAGAGGCGAGCATTTCTGGAAAAATACGTTTGGTTATTTCTCTGTTTTCAAGCATGTAACTCACGCCACTCGGACAACGTAAATTGTCTTCCAATACATAAAATTCTCCTTTTGCTCCCCGAATTAAATCTATTCCTGCAATGTGAACATGAATGTTGTGTGGGACTTTAATACCATGAACTTCTTGGATATAGTGCGGACAAGTGGCAATTAATGAAGCCGGAATTATGCCTTCTTTTATTATAAGCTGTTCGTTATAGATGTCCTCAAGGAATAAATTGAGTGCTTTTAGCCTTTGTTTTATACCTGTTTCTACTTCGTTCCAGTCTTTTTGGGTAATGATTCTTGGAATGATATCAAAAGGGAAAATCCGTTCAATACCTTGATTATCGTCACTATAAACGGTAAAAGTGATTCCTTGATTCATAAAAAAATCAGAAGCTTGCCTGTGCTTATCGTTTAGTTTTTCGTGATTTAAACTTTGTAATGTTTGCAATACCTGACGGTAAGATTCCCGAACTCCTTCATTAGAAAACATTTCATCCCAACCATTTTGGTTTAAATTAGGTATCAATTTCATCATAATAATACATTATTAAAAAATTAAACTTTGAGGCGTTTTGTTGTAAAAAACGCATCTTTAAAGCTAAAATACCAATTTAAATTTTATGTAAATAAGAATTATGCGGCTATTTAATAATTTTTACAACATTCTTTTTTTGACTATTGTTTTTTGATAATTACGCTGTTTTGCAATGTTGTTTTTTTTGATTTAGCAGTCTAAAAAATATTTTTTATTTCGGACCCCCTTTAAGTAGGGCACATGAAGGTTTGTTGTTTGAAAAACAAACAAGTAATTAAAGAAATAGAAAATTTGGAAAGAATACTTTCTGTTAATAAAAAGCAACGTCAATTTTATACAGTAAATCTTTGGTTCGCCTTTTATTCCGATTAAAAGAAAAACCCCGGTTATTAATTAGATTTAATAACTGGGGTTAGGATTTTATGTAAATAACCGTGTTTTGACTATTTGTTAAATGAAGATTTTATAGCTTTCATTACACTTGGAGTAGACCACTGTCCTGCAACAATAATACGTCTGATTGTATAGAGCGGAGCAGTTGAATCTCTTTTGGTAGACAAGATAAATGCCATTTGGTATCCGTTCTTTTTTATTTCGGGAATAGCTTCTTTGTTCCACAAACCAAAAGGATAGGCAAAATAAGTCACTGGTTTACCAATGATGTCTTCGAGTTTCTTTTTGGGCTTTATCAGTTGCGTATTCCAGTCTTCTCCTGCATATTTAGTTACCATATGATGATCCCAAGTATGCGCTGCAACGGTATTTCCACTGTCAGATAAACTTTTAATTTGTTCTTTTGTTAAATAGTTAGGGCGGTCGATAGAGACAGTCATTACAAAGAATACTCCTTTGAAACCATATTTTTTCATTTCTGCAGCGCCTATACTGTATTGTTCTCCACGCGTATCATCAAAAGTGATCATTATAGGATTAGCAGGTAAAGGAGCGTCGTGAACTAAATATTCATACAATTGATTCGGTAAAATGGAGTGATATCCTTCGTTTGACAATGCTTTCATTTGTTGGGCAAAATTAGCGGGAGTCACCGTATAGGTTTTTGTCATTTCACCAGCATTGGCACTAAGCTCTTTAATATTATGATAGCATAATATAGGCACTTCTTTTTTGGAAAGAATTGTTGCTACGTCAGCCATTTCTTTTTTGGGGGCAACTTTTTGCACCGGCAGGCTAACCTCAGTTGTCGCCTTTTCTATTTTACTTGGTTTAGAGTTACAACCAACCAATAAAAAAAGACCTGTAAAAACTAAAAACGAAATATTTTTCATAATTCAAAAGCGTATTATTGGTACTGAATGTAGATCGGTTTAGGAGTGAATTTCATCAGCTCTTGCGGAGTATACATTACCCAATTTTTTTTAATATCATTTTTATAAAATAATTTAAAACCGGTAAATTGAACCGGTTCTCTGTAGATATAGCTCAAGTAAGTAGATCTTTTCAAGACTCTGTCGCCAAAACCATCCATGTCCATTACTATCTGTACTTCTGGTACTGTTTTTATTTTTTTATAATTGGTAACCATTCCTTGCGTAAAACGGTGTACAACCAATATTTTTGGAGTCAATTTATTTTTGCGTACCAGGTTAGCCAGAATATCAATCGCATCATTGATATCATCGGCGGTAAAAGTGCCTATTTTTGAACCCGGTATTTCTCCATTTTTCAAAGAGAATTCTGGATCAATTCCTAAATGGACATTAGGCATTGATAGGTATTTTTCTAGTGTTGTCACTTCATCTTTTACATTACTATGACCTACTTGGATGTCTAGAAATACCAAAGCATCAATGGGTTTTGCCCAACTCAAAATGGTGTCAATTTGTTTGAAAGGCATACGCATTCTGTGCTTGTTATCTTTACCGGGAGCGCCTTGAGCAGTGATAGCGATGTAATGCAAAGCAGGAATTGTTTTTACAGATGGATCTACGGCCTGCCATTTGGCCACTTCACCTTTTAATTTTTTAATCATTTCGTTTCGGGGAAGTTCACCTAAAATCCCCATTCTTTTGGAATATAAATTTCCGTAAAAGGCGATGATTCGATGGTAAGGCAGTAAAGCTCCTGGCAAAGGATAAGGCGTTTTTACAGGCCATTTTCCAGTGGTGTCATTATTACTTAACGCCAACATTCTTTTGTTGTAGTCTGCAGTGTCAATTGTAAGGACCGTTTTTTTCGTTATGGAATCGGGTTTTACGGTCTGCATTTTTTCTTTTTCGTTTACAGCATCAGCTGCTTTTCCTCGATTGCAACTGGCAACAATAAATAAAGAGGGAAGTATAAGTAATGCGAGAGCTAGCTTTTTCATAAATAAACGGTATTTAGTTTTCAATGCAAATATAAAGCATTTTGTGAACGGCTTGTCAATTATAATACCGCCTAAGGATTATATTTTTTATATAATTCACAGATTTAGATTGGGGATTTAAGAGTGTCATGATTTTAACAGGAATTGGATTGTAAAGGAGACTTATTTTGTTAAACGGATAAATTTCTTTTTTATGCGAATGCCTTATCATAAATTAAAAGGAATAAAAAATAATTTATTAATATTTAGATCATAGGATTTTTACAGAATAATTAACTGTTTTTAATGCGTATTTATATAAATTGCGAATTACAATTAATAAAGGTAATATGTCAGAATTAGATGCAGAACGATCGCGATTAAAATTAAGGAGCGATAATAAGGGCTGGAAAAAGTGGGGGCCTTATTTAACCGAAAGACAATGGGGAACGGTTAGGGAAGATTATTCGCAAAACGGTGATGCCTGGAATAATATTACCCATGACATGGCACGCTCTAAAGCATATCGATGGGGTGAAGAAGGAATTGGCGGAATTTCTGATAACAAACAACATATTTGTTTTGCTTTTGCTTTTTGGAACCACAACGATCATATTTTAAAAGAGCGTTTTTTTGGGCTGACAGGAAATGAATCAAACCATGGTGAAGACGTTAAAGAAATATATTTCTATCAAGATTCTACGCCTACCCATTCGTACCAAAAGATGCTCTATAAGTATCCACAATGTGCTTTTCCCTATGAAAAACTGGTTGACGAAAGCAAAAAACGAACGCGTCTTGAACCGGAATATGAATTACTGGACACGGGAGTTTTTGATAAAGACGCCTATTTTGATATTTCTATAGAATATGCAAAAGCCGATGAACAGGATATTTTAATTAAAGTTACAGTAGAAAATCGCTCAAATATAGCAGCTCCCATGACGGTTTTGCCAACTCTTTGGTTTAGGAATACCTGGTGTTGGGGGTATGAAAAATATAGCCACAAACCGATATTAACTGGTATTGGGAACTCCATTATTGAAGTAAATCATCGTTTAGTTGGACATTTTAAATTGTACGCCGAAAACGCAAATAAAATTTTATTTTGCGATAATGAAACAAATTTTGACAGACTTTACAACTCTCCCAATCCGACAAATTACACTAAAGATGGCATAAATGATTATATAGTCAATAATGACAAAGAGGCCGTAAATCCGAATCATATTGGTACTAAAGCTTCAGTAAAATATGACGATCTCATTCCTGCTAATGGGAAAAAGGAATATCGCATGCGATTTACTAATCAGACCCCGAGTAATCCTTTCGGGGATTTTGATGACATTTTCCAAAAACGACTTGTTGAAGCCGATGAATTTTATGCCGTTCTTCAAAAAGGAATTGAAGAAGAAAATTTGAGATCAGTGCAACGTCAAGCGTATGCTGGGATGCTTTGGACAAAACAATGGTATTATTATAATGTTTTTGAGTGGATAAAGGGTGACCCATCTATGCCAAAACCTGATGTAAATAGGATGAATGGAAGGAATAGTTCCTGGAAACACTTGTATACTTCCAATATTCTGTCGATGCCGGACAAATGGGAATATCCTTGGTTTGCAGCTTGGGACCTAGCATTTCACACCTTACCGTTAGCTCGCCTCGATCCTGATTTTGCAAAAAGACAATTGTCAGTTATTTTGAGGGAATATTACATGCATCCAAATGGTCAAATACCTGCCTACGAATGGTCATTTTCAGATGTGAATCCTCCGGTGCATGCCTGGGCGACTTGGAAGGTTTATGAAATTGACAAGGAAATGAATGGTGGAAAAGGAGATCTCGTTTTCTTGGAACGTATTTTTCTTAAACTGCTATTAAATTTCACCTGGTGGGTGAATCTGAAAGATGAAGGAGGAAATAATATTTTTGGGGGCGGATTTCTTGGAATGGATAATATTGGTGTCTTTGACCGTTCGGCAGCCTTGCCAACAGGCGGTCATTTAGAGCAAGCCGATGGAACAGGTTGGATGGCGATGTATAGCTTAAATATGTTGCGTATTGCTTGCGAGATTTCTCTTCAAAATCCTGTTTATCAGGATATGGCTTCTAAATTCTTCGAGCACTTTTTGCATATTGCAGGTGCCATGCAGTCCATTGGTGGCGATAAATTAAATCTTTGGGATGAAGACGATCAGTTTTACTACGACATGCTTCACAAAGAGAATGGTGATGCTGAACTTTTAAAAGTTCGTTCCATGGTAGGGTTAATCCCTTTATTCGCAGTCGAAGTTTTAAATGCAGATTTGTTAGAAAAATTACCAGATTTTAAACGCCGTGTCGAATGGGTATTGAATAATCGTCCCGATTTGGCAAGTTTAATCTCCAGTTGGTATCATCCTGGAAAAGGCGAAACCCGTTTGCTTTCAATCCTTCGAGGACATCGAATGAAAATGATTATGAAGCGAATGTTTGATGAAACTGAGTTTTTATCCGATTTTGGAATCCGTTCGTTGTCTAAATACCATAAAGAGCATCCTTATAAATTTACGTACGAGGGAGGAACAGTTCAAGTTGATTATACTCCGGCCGAGGCGACAGGAGATATGTTTGGAGGAAATTCAAATTGGAGAGGTCCTATCTGGTTCCCAATGAATTATTTAATTTTAGACTCTTTAGAAAAATTCTCGAGTTATTACGGAAACGATTATGAAGTAGAATTCCCTACAAATTCGGGACAAATGATGAATATAAAACAAGCTGCTGAAGGAGTTTCTAAGCGATTATTGTCTCTTTTTATTCCGGACAACAACAAGAAAATTCCAATGTATGGCGAATACGAGAAGTTTCAAAATGATCCGGTTTTCAACAAAAATCATTTGTTTTTTGAATATTTTGATGGAGATACCGGTAAAGGGCTAGGGGCTAATCATCAAACAGGGTGGACTGGACTGATCTCGGAAGTTATCCGACAGTTATATGTGAAATAAGATTGGTTCTAATTCTTAATTCCTGCAACTTCCTTCTCAGTGACCAATTTGCTTTGTTTGTTACTCCAGGAATTCATTATATAATTCATCACATCAGCCACTTCCTGATTGGAGAGCCCCATGGGAGGCATGCTATTATTGAATTTCATTTTGTTGACAATAATTTGCCCACTTTGTCCAAATTTAACCGCATGGATACTTTGGGCTCTTTTATTTATGAGCCAGTCAGAACCATCGAGAACCGGAAAGTTCTTACTATCTCCTTTTCCATTCGCACCATGACATTGGATACAAAAATCAAGATAGATTTCTTTTCCGGGCGTTTGGCTCTGCGTCACTATTTTATCTTTAGCTACGGTTGTATAGCTGTTTTTTGAAATGACGTTGTCAAGAGGTATTTGGTTTTCAAAATAAAAACATCCCAATAAAAACAGGCCAAATTCAAAATATAATTTACTGGTCAACATAGATTAATTAGGTATAATTTTGAGTATTCCTTTTCCTTCAACAGCGATGTAAATATAACCATCTGGACTTTGTGCCACATTCCGCAAACGCCCTATGTCTGTGGCAATTTTTTGTCGTCCGATCACTTCGTCACCTTTCAGTTTCACCAATTCAAGATATTGAAATTTTAATGATCCAACTAGTAAATGTCCTTTCCAATCGGGATAACGGTCGCTAGTGACAAATGCCATTCCGCAAGGAGCGATAGAAGGCAGCCAATAATAAATGGGTTTTTCTATTCCTGGTTTTTCCTGTTCCTTGCTAATGGTAGTTCCGTCATAGTCGATACCATAGGTAACTACTGGCCAGCCATAATTGGCTCCTTTTTTTATGATGTTGATTTCATCTCCTCCTTGTGGTCCATGTTCGTGTATCCAAATGGCGCCTGTTAACGGATTTTTTGCCATTCCTTGTGGATTTCTGTGGCCATAGGAATAGATGGCTTCCTTCGCTTCTGCTTGTCCTACAAAAGGATTGTCTTTAGGGATGGTCCCATCATCATTTAGTCGGTATATTTTTCCGCCATCGCGCTTGATGTCTTGAGGATTTACGAAATGATTGCCACGCTCTCCCACAGAGAAATACAAATAACCGTCGTTATCAAATGCAATTCTGGAACCAAAATGTTGGCCTTTTGTGGTGTTTGGAGCAGCTTTATAAAGTGACTCTATTTGTGTGAGACTTCCATCCAGTAATTTTGCTCGAATCAGTTTAGTATTGCCGCCTTCACCCTCGCCCTCACTGGAGGCATAGGTCATATACAACCAACCATTTTTAGCATAGTTGGGATGTAAAGCGATGTCTAATAAACCACCTTGTCCACGAGAATATACTTGGGGAACATTTTTTATTTCGGTTTTTGCGCCATTTTTGATTTGATAAAGAATACCGCTTTTTTCTGTAACCAGCATTGTTCCATCAGGCAACCAAGTCATTCCCCATGGTATCGCAATACCAGAAGCGACTGTGTCAAAAGTATAGTTTTTTACTTCTTCCTGAATGGGAATATCGTTTGGCTTTACCTGTGCTTCACAACTGAAAAAAATAGAAGAAAGGATCAAAAGTGAAACCAGTGTAATTTTTTTCATGAGTTTAATTTTAAATTCTGTTGAATAGAAATCTTTTTTAAAGATAGTAAAAACGGAATCTAAAAAGGCAATCATTTTTTAAACTTTGCTAAAAAATGATTGCACGGATAGATGTAAATATTTTTATTTCGATTTATTAATTTATAATACAGTGCGCTCTCCCAAAGTATTATAAAAAAATCAATTAAATAAACTTTTTTTGATTCCCATTTCTAATCCTCGTAATTCAGCAAGACCACGCAAACGACCGATAGCAGAATAGCCGGGATTTGTTTTTTTATTTAAATCATCCAACATTTGATGTCCGTGATCCGGACGCATTGGTATAATATTTTTTGTTTCTTTTTCTTTGTTGAGTATTGCTTTTACAACAGCAAACATATCCACATTACCTTCTAAATGATTTGCTTCAAAAAAACTTCCATCACTTTCTCTCTGGGTACTTCTTAAATGAATAAAATTCATTTTAGCACCGTGACGTTCAATCATGCCGGCAAGATCGTTATCCGGTCTTACACCATAAGAACCTGTGCACATAGTAAAACCATTTGAAGGAGAATCCACAACGGCTAACATTGCAGTCAAATCAGCTTCAGTACTTACTACTCTTGGTAAACCAAGGATTGGAAATGGAGGATCATCCGGGTGAATTGCCATTTTTACATGAACACTTTCGGCAACTGGGATGATTTCTTTCAAGAAATAATAAAGATTCGCTTTTAGTGTAGCACTGTCAATGTTTTTATAACCGTCTAAAACTGTCAGAAATTCCTGAACACTGTAAGCTTCTTCCGCTCCGGGTAAGCCTGCAAGAATATTTTGCTGTAGTTTCACTTTGTCAGCTTCGCTCAATGCCTTAAAACAAGCAGTTGCTGCAGCAATTCTTTCTGCTGAATAATCTTTCTCTGCTTCCGGTCTTTTAAGAATAAATAAATCAAAAGCGGTAAATTCGTTAATGTCAAATCGCAGTGCTTTTGATCCATCAGGCATTTCATAAGCTAAATCAGTTCTTGACCAATCCAATACAGGCATGAAATTATAACACACCGTATGAATTCCACAGGCAGCAAGATTTTTAATACTTTGCTTGTAGTTTTCTATATATTGAAGGTAATTTCCTGTTTGTTTTTTAATGTCTTCGTGTACTGGAATACTCTCCACCACTGACCATTGAAGACCTGTTAGTGTATTGTCAACCGCGACATTTTTAAAAGTAATTGTGTTTTTTCTTTTTAAAATTTCCTCTACTTCCCATACTTCCCCATTAGGGATATGATGTAGTGCAGTCACAATACCTGTAGCACCCGCTTGTGCTATATCAGATAATTTAACTGAATCATTCGGTCCGAACCATCTCCATGTTTGTTCCATTTTCGGTATTTTTTATGTTTTTACTTTTTTATATACTTGAAACTCCAAATCCACCGTCAACATTTACAATAATTCCGGTAATGAATTTTGAGGCATCGCTACACAACCAAATTAGTGTTCCTCCCAAATCTTCCGGATTACCAAATCTTCGCATTGGCGTTTGATCGATGATCTTTTTCCCTCTGGCGGTCAAACTTCCGTCAGGCTCTAACAATAAAGTTCTATTTTGCTCTCCAATAAAAAATCCAGGAGCTATAGCATTAACCCGTATCCCTTCTCCAAACTTAGTAGCCATTTCTACAGCCATCCATTTGGTGAAATTATCTACTGCAGCTTTTGATGCCGAATAGCCTACCACACGTGTCAAAGGACGTTGTGCTGTTGCAGAAGAAATATTGATGATTACCCCTTGTTTTTGTTTAGCAAAAATTTCTGAAAAAACTTGTGTAGGCAGTATGGTACCAATAATATTTAAGTCTAATACTTTTTCTAAATCTACAGTCTGCATATTAAAAATAGTATCATTAGGAGCAATAGTTGCTCCTGGGACATTTCCTCCTGCAGCATTGATTAAAATATCAAGGTGTCCATATTTTTCTATTATTAAATCTTTTACTTTTTCTAGTGATGGTTTATCAAGTACATTGGCAGCCACAGCAAAAGCTTCTCCGCCATTTGCCTTTATTTTATTAACGACGATATCAGCCTTGTCTAAGGTTGATCCCATTATCACTGTTATTGCTCCCGATTTTGCCAAAACTTCACCCATTTGACCTCCTAAAACTCCAGATCCTCCCGTGACTAAAGCTACTTTTCCTTTTAAATTGAATAAATTATCCATATATATGTATTATTATTTTTATTGATCGAGTTTATAAAAAGTGTTGGCATTGCCATGCCAAATCAGTTCTTGCTCCTGAGTTGGTAATTGCGAAAGATATTCCTCCAGCGTTTTTACTACCAAATTGTAATCTGCGGCAAGATTGCAAACGGGCCAATCAGAACCAAACATTAGGTTTTCCTTCGAAAAATTTTCAAAAATCACATCGAGATACGGTTTTAGATCATCCATTGTCCATGAATGCCAGTCAGCCTCAGTGACCATTCCTGAAATTTTACACATCACATTTTCTGCTTTTGCTAATTCCTTTATATTCTCTTTCCATGATTGAATGGCTCCTGATTTTATATCAGGCTTTGCAATATGGTCTAAAACAAAAGCTTGATCAGGGAAACGATTAACCAGATCTATTGCTGCAGGCAGCTGGCGATGAAAAACGAGAATATCATAGGTATAACCAAACGGTTTTAATTCACTGATACCGTTACGAAAATCATTTCTTAGCATAAAATCGTCTGGCTCGCCCTGCACTACGTGTCTAAAGCCTTTTAGCTTTTTTTGAGTTGAAAAAGCAGCCAGTCGCTCAGCGATATTGCCATCTAATAAGTCTATCCATCCGACCACACCTTTGATGAAATCATTTTTTGTCGCTAAGTTGAGCAGAAAATTAGTTTCTTCCATTGATTGGCTGGCCTGTACCGCAACACAGCCAGAAAATTTATTTTCGTTCAGTAATGGCAGAAGATCTTCTGGCAAAAAATCCTTTTGAATTTTTTGCATAGCCCCGTCAATCCAACTATCCCGGACAGGATCAAACTTCCAAAAATGCTGATGGGCGTCAATACGTTTATACATAAAGCGCTGTTTAATTTATATCGTTGATTAATGATCGATCCAGATGTACGTACCCTCCGTCTACAAAAACGAATTGTCCGGTAGTGTGCGAAGACCGATCAGAAATAATAAACAGTGCCGTATCTGCTATTTCTTCAGGGCTTGTCATCCTTGCCTCAAACGGTATACTTTTATTTATTTTTGCCAATACCATCTCGCCATCAGGTAACGTTTTTAACCAGTCTTCATAGGCAGGTGTAAGGCTTTCCGCAATGATAATAGCATTAGAGCGGATATCATATTGAATTAAGTCAACCGCCCATTCTCGGGTAAGACCCAATACACCACCCTTAGCCGCGGCATATCCTGAAGTTCCCCCTTGTCCAGTTAAGGCAACTTTAGAGCCGATATTAAGAATATTACCTTTAGATTCCTTAAGGTAGGGAAGTGCATATTTGGTCAGTAAAAAATAGCTTACCAGATTTAGTTTTAAAGAGTCCATGAACTCTTCATAACTGGCATCTAAACCGGCACCATCATTTACTCCCACGTTATTGATAACAGCATCTATTCGTCCGTATTTTTCAATAATTTTTTTTACGGCAGCTTCCATTTGCTCCGGATTGGTTACATCAGTCTGAACAAATAATGAATTCAAACCTCTTTTTTGGAGTTCTTCCGCATAGCCAAAACCTCTGTCGTTGCGGTCTACAAGTACCGGTATGGCACCCTCATCAGCCAGTCTCTTTACAATGGTCTCCCCAATGCTTCCTGGTTTTCCTGCCGATCCTGAAACGACTATAATTTTACCTTTTAATCTTAAATCCATAGCATTTTTGTTATTAAGTTTAATCGAGTTCTATCAACGCTTTGATGACGTTGTTTTTTGGATCAATCCACTTTTCAAATTCAGTTATCATCTCGGTAAAGTCGGCCCTGTGGGTAATATATTTTTTGGGGTCTATTTTGCCATTTTTAAGGCATTCCATCACATAGAGAAAATCATCTTTTGTTGCATTTCTGCTGCTCATTAAAGTGGATTCCCGTTTGTGAAAATCAGGATGACTAAAGCTGAGCTCATCCTTTTGCAGCCCCACTAAAACAAACCGTCCACCATGAGCTATATAATTAAAAGCGCTGTTCATAACGTTGCGGTTACCAGTGGCATCTATAACAACTGTAGGCATATCTCCATTTGTGATTTCCATAAGTCTTGCCGTGACATCTTCATTTGCAGGATTTATGGTGGCGTCAGCATTAAGTTCTTCTTTGCAAAAACGCAGCCTGTATTCGTTGATATCCATCGCTATTACTTTCGCGCCTGCTATTTTTGCAAATTGTATCAGGCCAATTCCTATTGGACCAGCTCCCATAACAAGTACCGTATCGTTTGAATTTACAGCAGCTCTTCTTACACCATGCGCAGCTATAGCAAGCGGCTCAACCAATGCTAGTTGGTCATAGTCCAATCCCTGACCATGCAGTAAATACTGTTCAGGTATGGTGATATATTCTGCCATTCCTCCATCGATATGAACTCCAAAAACGGTAATTTTTGCACAGCAATTCGTAAGTCCATTTCTACAAGCCACACATTCACCACAATGAAAGTAAGGAATAAAAGTTACCTTATCGCCCCGTTTGTAACCTTCAGCTTCGCCTTCAATGTATTCGGCAGCAAGCTCATGCCCTAAAATTCTTGGATATTCGAAATAGGGTTGTGTCCCACCGAAGGCATGGATGTCCGTACCACAGATGCCTATTTTTTTAATCTTTAATAATACCTCACCATCCTTGCGCACCGGCATGGGTTTTTCTTTTAACTTAAACTCTTGGGGTTTTTCGCATACAATGTATTTCATCTCTTAAAATTTTTCTTTATTATTATTTACTGTATGCGACTGCGACTTGTTTGCTTGTACCTAGACCTTCCATTCCTAATTCAACCACATCTCCGGCTTTAAGATAAATTGGCTGTGGTTTGATTCCTAAACCAACGCCAGGAGGCGTTCCTGTACTGATAACATCACCTGGAAGCAATGTCATAAACTGGCTGAGGTAATGAACCAAGAAAGGAATTTTGAAAACTAAATTTGAGGTATTGCTATTTTGGAATTTTTTCCCATTTACTGTCAACCACATTGACAGATTATCTACATCAGCGATTTCATCTTTTGTTGCCATAAAGGGGCCAAGTGGTGCAAATGTATCGCATCCTTTTCCTTTGGTCCATTGTCCGCCGCGTTCCAATTGAAACGCTCTTTCGCTATAATCGTTATGTAAACAGTAACCTGCCACATAATCCATCGCGTCTGCTTCTTCAACGTAACTTGCTTTTTTTCCTACAATAAAGACCAATTCAATTTCCCAATCTGTTTTATCACTGTTCTTAGGAATTATTAAATTGTCATTAGGCCCACACAAGGCAGTAGTCGATTTAAAAAAGATAATTGGTTCTGCCGGTATTGGTGCATTAGTTTCTTTACAGTGGTCAACATAGTTTAATCCAATGCATATTATTTTCGAAGGTCTTGCCACCGGCGAACCCAAACGTACAGAAGCATCAACTTCAGGCAAAAGGGGATTGTTTTCTAAAGCTGCTTTTAATGTTTCTAGTCCATTTCCTTCAAAAAATGTTTCATTATAATCCCCAACAATTGAGGATACATCAAATCTTTTTTCTCCAATTAAAATACCTGGTTTTTCTTTACCAGTTTCTCCAAAACGTATTAGCTTCATTTTTATCTATTTTTTAGTATAATTTTTTTAATAATTGTATCAATAGGAAGAGAGAGACCTAGTTATTTAATTTAATAAATCCTCCATCAATTGGATAATCACAACCGGTAATAAAGCCAGCTTCGTCACTAGATAAGTATAACGCCAAAGCCGCTACTTCATCTGGTTTTCCCATACGACCAATAGGTTGTGACTTAGATAATTTATCAAACATTTCGGCTTCCTTTCCTGGATAATTTTTGGAAATGAATCCATCCACAAACGGTGTATGTACTCTTGCAGGAGAAATGGAGTTACAACGAATATTTTCGGACATATAATCTTTGGCAACCGATAAAGTCATAGCCATTACAGCTCCTTTAGCAGTTGAATAAGCAAAACGATCTGGAATGCCTACCCAAGCCGCAATAGAAGCCATGTTCACAATAACTCCGCCATCTGATTGTCGCAATTGTGGGATTGCTGCATGCAAACAATTGTAAACTCCTTTTACATTGACACTCATAATACGGTCAAAGTCGGCTTCTGGAGTAGTTTCCACTTTACCCACATGTGCTATTCCTGCATTATTGACAAGAATATTAATGTTGCCAATTTTCTCAAATGTTGCCAATACTTCTTGCTGATTGGCCACATTACAAGCATGTGAAAACACTTTTCCACCTGCTGCACGTATTTCCTCGATAGCTGCCTGAGCACTTTCATCAGTTAATTCAATGATATGTACTTCAGCTCCCTGCTTTGCAAATAATGCTGAAATTGCCTTTCCTATGCCGCTTCCTCCGCCAGTAACCACTGCTTTTTTATTCTGTAATGAAAACATGTTTTTTTCTTAGGTTTAAAATTTTAAACTTCTTATAGCGATATTCCACATTGCGATGAAATAAAATCGTCTTGATTAACTGTACTGCTTTTGAAATAATTTTCCACTGGCTACTTTAATCATTACATAAATAAGGCTATGCAATCCTAGAGTAAATGAATCAAAATTGTTTACTTTCTCTCTTTTCCAGTTGCGATTTCTACATTGCCATTAAACTACTTTTATAATATTATCCTGAACTTTCCTGTAAAACATCCGAAAAAGAATAAAAAGGTAATAAAAATAAAAGGCAGCAACCAATTGTATATTTATTCGAAACTCTTTGTATTTGCGTAATCGATTGCACATTCAATCACAAAAATATTTAATTTAAATTAATTAATAATTCAGAGGGCGAAAGATATAAAGATATAGTGACTAAATTGTCTTTTTTAGTTCAAAATTATTCTTGTTTAATTGTTAATTATCTTTGTTTTTTAACAAAATTGAAAAAATAAAATGGCGTCTTGTCAAAACGGTTGTTTTTTTCGTTTATTTCTGGTTAAAATTAGTAGGATGAATTCGAATTAGTCTATTATGAAAAAATTATTTTGAAAAAGAATAGTAATTCGAATTGGCTAAAAAATTAGGGACTGGACATAAAAAAACCACCCACAGATTATTGCAGGCGGTTTAATTACAATTAGTATATCTCATTATTTCGTAACGATGTATTTTTCAGTTCTTTTATCTTTGATTACCCCTTTCCAGTTTAATCCGAAACCAAAATCATACACATTACCGTTACTATCTGTATAAGGAGTCATGTCGTGAGGAACATCTTCCATTTGTTTTTCAACCGTGGACATGTTTAATGGCATTTGTAAAGGCAACAACCCGGAAGGCTCTGTTTTTCCAGAAACAATATCCATTAAAGCTTCTACTTGTACACCAAATTCACCCACTATTGCATCAACTTCTTTTTCAAATTCACCAAAAACCATTGGGTTAGTAATGTTTACAGATACAAGTACCGGCTTCCCGTTCATCGCTTTTTTAGTATCAAGAATCGTATTTAAATCGGGGTAGGAATTTGATTTAGATGTTTTGTTCAAATACGATCTGTTTGTAATCGTTGGATCAACAACGGGATCTCCTGCAGCTATGCTTTTGGCTCGGGCATCCACAGCAGTATAGTCTTTTAATTGTAAATTGATAGGAACATATCCATTTCCACCGGATTCTCTATCCGCTTTACTGTATCCGCCACTTATTGGACTTTTGATAAATATGATAGCAAAATCAGCTTTATTAGGGTTATCCGTGACTGTATAATATTTTTTAATCAATTCTAAATTAATAGGGTATTCAATTTTTTCAGGAACCGGTTGACCAAAAAAGTTGATGCTCGCAGGAGTAACTCTTTTCGGGATATAAACGGTCTTTCCTTTTTGTATCGGCAAGGTGCTATTTTGATTTTTAATCATCACGATAGACTTTAATTGTGTATCATAGCCTGCTTTCATAAATTCAGGTTTACCCACAATTGCTTTTGTCTCATTAGGATCTAAATAAGAATTTTCAAATAGTCCCACTCTAAAAATATTCAGAAGTAAACGAACCGCTGACTGTTCAAAACGGTTACGCATAAAAGTTTCGCCATGTTCTTTAATACCCATTTGGTAAGCTTCAAGCACAGGTTTAATATCATTATTTCCACCAAACTGGTCTACCCCAGCCATCATAACCTTGTAATGTCTTTCGGCAATACTTAATTTCTCAACACCCCATGACTTACCTGCAAAGACATCAGGCGTCGCTCCTTCGTTTGCTGTAATCAGCCAGTCCGTACACACCACACCGTCATAACCATACTTATTTCTTAATAAATCAGTAACGATATATTTACTAAATCCATTTCCAACATTTTCACCGTATTTTTTATCCTGATTATAGGAGATGGTATAATAAGGCATAACCGCCGATGCTTTTTTAGTTTTGCCATTCAATTTAAATGCCCCTTCTAAAAAGGTTTTTAAATGAGTTTCAAAGTTATTACCTGGATAGACTGCAAATTTTCCATAGGCAAAATGACCGTCGCGACCTCCTTCTTCGGGACCTCCGCCTGGCCAATGTTTTACCATTGCATTGACACTTTGGCTCCCCCATCCTTCATAAGCATCAATTGATTTTGGGGATGTTTGAAATCCATCTACATAGGCTCTTGCCATATCCGTTGCTAATTTTGGGTCTTCCCCAAAAGTACCCACAAAACGATTCCATCTTGGTTCTGTCGCTAAATCAATCTGTGGTGATAAGGCTGTGGTAATTCCTAGGGCCCTGTATTCTTTAGCAGCAATGGACCCAAATTTTTCCGTAATAGAGGGGTCAAAAGTGGCAGCCAATCCCAATTCTTCGGGCCATTGTGATATGGAACCACCTGATCCTGCATTGTATTCGGAATCTTTATTGGCTCCATTTCTTGGATCAGAACTGTTGTTAGATGGAATGCCCATTCCAATACCTTCCACTAATGCCTGTATATTGTTGTTCCATTCTGCAGCGACTATTGGACTTTGAACCGAAGTCATTAGCACATGTCGTAAATTATCTTTGGTTAAGAATGCAATTTGCTGATCGGATAAATCCGAAGACTTTGCACCACTTTTAGAAAAAGGTTTTTCATTATAAGTTCCTGTAAACATTCCGGCTTCTTGTGCCGGGACAGATTGATGTCTGCTGTATAACATTAATCCAGCGATTTGCTCTACTGTCATTTTAGAGGCAAGATCTCTGGCCCGTTCCGCCACCGGCTTTCTCCAATCTTCATAGCGATCCAAAGATCCATTTTTGTTCAGGTCTTTAAAAGCGAAACCATTTACCTCTATGATTTTAACTCCCGATTTCGATGAATATCCTAATGTTTGTCCTCCTTTGTTTTGAACAGTAGTATAAGAGCCTTTGGGAGTTTCAGCCCATTTTTTTTGAGCATAAGTTTGCGTTCCGATAAGTAAAATTAACGCAGGTAATACTATTCCTTTTTTCATATTTTGGTTGTTGTATTTGATATGTAAATAGCTTAATTATGTTTGTTTACTATGGTTATCTTATTTTGAGGGATAAAAGCGGCCTCAACAGTGCGGCTTGTTTTCATCCAATCCACGAAAACGATTTCAAATATAATAAATAATGTGTCGTATCAACACAATGAAATAAAAAAATTTTTCAAAAAAGTTTAGAACTAACTAAAAGTAAGGGTTTTAAGAATACTTTGTATAAAATAAAAGTACTATTCTTAAATAATTTAAAAAACAAACAAAAATCTATTATTATAAAAGTCATAACCAGAAGAAGTCTTTCAAAATCTATACCTGAAAATATATTGAACTATTTAAAATGGAAAACAATAATTCCGTATTCAGCTGATTTGTAATTTGTAACCCGTTAAAATAGATTTTTAGCTATTTTTACGTAATTCTAATCAACCAAAATGAATAAATTTTTAGCATTACTTATCGCATTGATATCGCCTATTTTTCTTTTTGGTCAAAGTAAAAATGATTCATTATTAAAAGAATTAGATACTACTGTCAATGAATATGGGTTGTATTTATATCGAAAAGAGACAGATATAAATAAACTCAAAGGGCTTTTGCACTATACTGCTACAGACCTTCAAAAATTCGATATTTATGGTAAATTGTATGTTCAATATAAGACATACCAGTCAGATTCGGCATTAATTTACGCTAGAAAGAGTTTATTAATGTCCCTAAAATTAAAAAATCCGGACAAAGTAAATGAGGCAAAATTAAATGTTGCGTCCATAATGGGAACTTTAGGAATGTATAAGGAATCCCTTGATATATTGGAAACAATAAACATTAATTTGACACCAAATCTAAAGAGAACCTATTATTGGACAAATAGAATTATCTACGGTTATTTGAACGATTATGCTACTTCCAGTCAGGAAAAAAAGGAATATGGTTCCTTGACGAAAAAATACAGAGATTCTGCAATGCTGTATTTTCCACCAAAATCTATACAATTTGGCATTGCCAAATCGGATCAATTATTGGAGCATGGACATCCGGATCAAGCAATACAATTGTTGAATGCATTCTTTTCAAAAACAGCAAAACAAGATCCAGACAGAGCCGTTATCGCCTATGTTATTTCGGAAGGGTATCGATTGAAAAAAGACAAAGAACAGGAAGAAAAGTGGTTGGTCACCTCTGCAATATCCGATTTGCAATTGGTAAAAAAAGAAAATATTTCTTTACGTAAATTGGCTTTCATCCTATACAAACAAGGCGATATAGACCGGGCCTATGCATACACCAAAAGATCGTTAGAAGACGCTCTTTTTTGTAATGCAAAATTGAGAACCTACGAAATATCAAAAATGTTGCCCATTATCAATGAGGCATATCAGAATAAAAATGAAGCCAATAGAATGCAGTTAATCGTTTTTTTAATATGCGCCAGTATCTTATCCTTGTTTTTATTAGTCGTTTTGATACTACTTTTTAAACAAATGAAAAAATTAGCGAATGCCCAAAAAGAAATAAGTTTAGCTAATACGAGACTATCTGTTTTGAACAAAGAGTTAAATGAAATCAATGAAAGGCTAAATCAAACTAATGCAACACTTGCAGAAGCGAGTTTATTGAAGGAAATCTATATTGGCCGCTACATGGATCAATGTTCTGATTACATTGCTAAATTGGAGGAATACAGGCGAAAATTGAATGTAATGGCTACGGCAGGAAAAATGAATGAAATCGTAAAAGCGGTGAAGTCAAATATAGATATGGAGCAGGAATTAAAAGAATTTTACACCAATTTTGACCAGACCTTTTTACAGTTATTTCCCAATTTTATTGATGAGTTTTCGAAATTGTTAGTAAACCAAGAGTTGTTTCATTTGAAACAAAGCGAACTTTTAAACACAGAGTTAAGAATTTTTGCATTAATTCGCTTGGGAATCAAAGACAGTACAAAAATTGCAGAATTTTTAAGATATTCGGTATCGACGATTTACAATTATAGGTCACAAATAAAAAACAAATCTTTAGGACCTAGGGAAGAATTTGAATCTAAAGTCCTATTGATTGGATCATCAGGTAAAAATTAGTCTCTTCGCGGCATTATTAGTTGCCGAAAAGCATTCTTTATTACATTTTTATTTTATAAATCTGCCACTTTTTTTGATAAAAAATTAATCGTAAATAATTCATTTGTAGCTAATTGTAAAAAATATAATTTACTTTTTTTTTACCGGTAAAATTTTAAGCAGGGAAAGAATCTACTTTTACGATATCGAAATATAAGGCAATACTCAAACTTGTTAATAAATCGATTTCGTTTAAAAAACCATTAACTAAAAAAAATTAAAATGAAAGTAGCCTTATCAAGGGGGATGACCTTTGCATTGTTTTGCTTTGGATTATTAGTAACAAACACATCTGTAGCGCAAGATAAAAAAACGACACTTGACCGTAAGTGGTGGAAAGAAGCCGTTGTATATCAAATTTATCCAAGAAGTTTCAAGGACACTGATGAAGATGGAGTAGGAGATTTGAAAGGTATTATTCAAAAATTAGATTATATCAAAAGTTTAGGAATAGATGTGGTTTGGTTGAATCCAATTTACGGTTCACCAAATGCAGATAATGGATATGATATTTCTGATTATCAATCTATTATGAAAGAATTTGGAACCATGGAAGATTTTGATGCATTATTGAAAGGAATGCATCAAAGAGGGTTGAAATTAGTAATGGATTTAGTTGTCAATCACAGTTCGGATCAGCATAAATGGTTTCAGGAAAGCAGAAAATCAAGAGACAATCCTTATAGAGATTATTACCATTGGTGGCCAGCCGAAAAAGGAAAGCCAGCTTTCCGCCCAGGCGCTTTTGAGGCTGACGGAAGTGGTTGGAGATACGATAAACAAACAGATTCTTATTATTTGCATTATTTCAGCTACAAGCAGCCCGATTTGAATTGGGAAAACCCAAAATTGCGTCAGGAAATTTATAGCATGATGAATTGGTGGTTCCAAAAAGGGATTGATGGATTTCGAATGGACGTAATTCCGTTTATCTCAAAAGACACTAATTTTCCGGTAATTACGCAAGCCGATTTAGATAAAGACTATCTAGGTCGCTGGGACGTATACATGGCAAGTGGACCCCATATACATGATTATTTGAAAGAAATGAATCGAGAGGTTTTGAGTAAATATGATGTAATGGCATTGGCAGAAGGTGCTGGAATGACGCTGAAATCAGCTCATGATTTTGTAGATGCCGATAGAAAAGAACTCGATATGGGATATCATTTCGAAGGCACCAATTTAGGATACATTCCTGGTTATTTCAAAAAAATGAATCCAAATTGGAGTTTAATTGATTTCAAAAAAATCTATTCTGATTGGGATGCGGTTTACGATCAAAAAGGATGGGGGACCATTTATTTAGGGAACCACGATCAACCTAGAATGACTTCTCGTTGGGGAAATGACGCACCAGAATTTAGAGCCTTTTCATCAAAAATGTTAACCACTTTTTTACTTTCGATGAAGGGAACACCGTATTATTACAATGGAGATGAAATAGGAATGGTGAATGCAAAATTTAACAAAATTGAAGACTACCGTGACATCGAAACGATTGCAGAATATGAAAAAGTAAAAATTGCGGGTGGTGATTTGAAACAATTTATAGAAGATCAAAAAACTGGAGGAGCCAGAGACAATGGAAGAACTCCTTTTCAATGGAATAGTTCTAAAAATGGAGGTTTTTCAACAGCAGAACCTTGGTTGAAAGTAAATGACAATCATACTACTTTGAATGCAGAAGCCCAAGAGAAAGATCCAAATTCGGTATTGAATTACTTTAGAAAAATGACCAAACTTCGTAAATCAAATCCCGTTTTAGTTTACGGGAAATATACTCTTCTAGACAAAGACAATCCGAATGTGTATGCTTATATCAGAGAATTGGATGGTAAAAAGGTATTGGTTTTATTGAATTTTTCTTCAAAAGAAGCTATCGCAACTACAGGAATTAACTTAAAAAACGCAAAAGTGTTGATTAACAATTATGCCACTGTATCAAAAAGAGGAACACTTAGACCTTATGAGGCTCTTATATTAGAGTTGAAATAAGAGATAGTAGTTTTATTAATAATTTACTATATTGTCTAAGTCTAACATTTAAAAAAGGACGATATAGTAAATTGTTTTTTTAATAAAAAACAAAAAACTTCCTTTAAGTTAAGAGGAAGTAAAGCTAAAACTTTGCTAAAATTTTGCGCATAGGAAAGGTTTCAAGAAATAAATCTTGAAACCTATAATTTTACTGGATTGGGAGCGACCGACCCTCTTCAACGTTATACGTCTTGAGAATCAAAAACAACTACCTTTTTCCATAAATGAGAATGGTTCTTTACAAAAGCCTGATGAATTGGATGATCCTGATATATTTTTTGACCCGCTTCATTATCAAAATACAAAAGCTCTGAAACATCCCAAGAGGTGTCTACTACCTCACGCTTCTCGGTGGAAGCTAAAACTCCCACATGAATTTGACGAATAGTCGGAATGCCCGCTAAGGTTTTTAAACCGGAAATCAATTGCTGTTTGTGAGCCTCCGATTGGGGGTTCTTTAACCAAAAAAAAACGTGGTGCAACAAGGGTTTTTTCTTTGGACGCATTGCAAAGCCCATAATACCTGCAACTCCAAATAAAGCTGCGGAACCAATAAATCTTCTACGTATCATCAATTACTTTATTTTAATATGTAAATATCGAAATTTAAAAAATGAAAAAAGGTAAAATAGCACCTTTATTTTATCTCTGATTTTTAAAATAGTTGGGCAGGAAATTTTGTTTCATTTTCTATACCTTGTGTCTCTCCAAACCACAAACTAGGGAACTCATCAAAAATGAAGACAATGGTTGATCTGCAATTGGGTTCTAATTGTCTACTTAATTTACTACCACAATTTTTTATCGATACCAGTAGTAATAGCATATTGTTTGTTTTCATGACTTATTCTTCCACGAATTATAGCTGGATTAATCTTGTTTTCTTTAGAAAATTTAAAAATTTTAGCGTCAGAGAAATCAGATTGGTTGTTAATTATTGACCAAATTGACGGAGGTATTAAATGATCTTTAGCATACTCATCTGCTTCTTTTTCAATGTATTCCAAGTGCGAAATTTTTGAGGATAAATCAAAAAATTCTAGCTCTTTATCTCCTTTTAAATGCAAATCGATATGTCCGATTTCGTGCATAATAGTAAAAGCAAAATTGTCAATTCTGTTGTGTCTTAACGTTAATGCTATGGTAGGATTATCGCCTGACCAAAAGGTATAACCATCAATAGGTGTTTGTTCTAGTTTTGGAACTAAGATGAATTTAATTCCATATTGATTTAGTTTAGTTGCGACTTGGTTCACTGCATCTTTATTTTGAAAAAAAATAGTCTGAAGCTCCTGAATTAAATTGGGTAGTTTTTCAGGATCAAATGCATTAACCTGTTGTTTTTTAGCTTCATATTTAGCAACAACATTCCATGCCAAAACATTTTTTTCGCTGATTTTTAATTTGTCTGATTTTCTGAAAAGAGAAAATTTCTGTTTTGCCGATAAGCCTACTAAATCATCTACATTATTAATGTTGTACACTTCTTTTATTTTGGCAATATCGGTAGTTAATTCATCAACTAAGTAGCCTAATTTTCTAAAATAATTTACAGGTACATATTCTTTTATAATTTTCCAGATATCAATATTTACTACTTTTTGAATATTTTTTTCTTTTATCCTAGCCAAATCCAGCTCGTATTGCGATTGAAAACGTAACCAATACTCTGCTGAAATGCCTAATGTTCTTTCCAGTAGGATGGCTAAATCAGCCGTAACGGGTCTTTTTCCTTTGATGATTTCGTTAAGCATTGTTTTGTGCATACCAATCTCAACGGCAAAATCTTTTTGGATGATTTTTCGAGCATCCAATTCGTCTTTCAATACTTCTCCTGGATGCGTGGCTTCAAATGGAATAGGTTGGAGTATAGTTTTCATAATAGTTTTTACTTGTAGTGATTGCTTAATTCGATTATGGAACAGATGGTAATAGTGTTGGGTTCTTAACCTTCTACGGATGTTCTAAATTCAATGCGGTACTGGTCATTAACTCGGATTGATTCAAGACCCTTTTTGGTGCCACTTAATTTTTCATAATTTAAGCTGATAAAAGGAAACAAGTCTTCAACACGATTAGCAGTTTTTAATTTGTCTATGGCCCGCTTATATTGTTTTATCACTGTGGGCTGAAATCTGTATTTTTTATTTTTAGATTTTCCTTCAGTGTAGAGTTCGGCTAAATGCTCTTTTTCAAATTCGACTACCATATTTTGGTTTTTCGTGGTACAAATGTACAATAATTAATCATTAATGTTCACTAAATAAGTGAACTATTTTATGATAATGCAAGCATTTCCTGCAAATTGAGATTTGCCAATTCTATTTTGGAATAAGACGGATTAAAATTACTATTAGCGAACAAGCGATTGAGAAGAGAATTGTCTCTATTCCGCAATCGCTTGTCTTTTAAATTTTCAAAATATAGGGTCTGCACTTTTTTTTAAATATATCAAAATTTACAGTTTTTTTTAATATTAATAATTGAAAGTCTGCTTTTTTGGCAAACTACAATTTAATTATCTTTTTCGTTGCATTGCCTCCAAAAGTATATATTTTCAAAAGATAGTTGCCATTAACCAGGTTTTGGAGTGATATTGTACTTTTAGTATACTGAGCAACAAATTGACCTACACTATTAAACATTTCGATTTTTTCCAAAATGAATTCGTTTGGTATTGTTACAGTGACAATATCATTTGTAGGATTTGGGAATGCTTTCACTAAAATCTCTTTGTCAAACGACTTAGTTGATAAGCCTTTTGCAGTTATTTCAAATTTATTTGAAACAGAAAATTCAGAACCGGAATAAGAGGCATCAATTGCCTGTGTACTGACCAATATGGAACATTGTGAAGTGCAATTCGGAATTTAAAATAGGAACCTTGAGATTTTAGGAGGGTACCGCAATGGGCACCTTTTTTTATCAAACAAACAATGAAAGTTGTCAAATGAAAATTTCCATTTTTTAATAGAACATCGTGAAGTATTGATTTGCTATAGGCTTAAAACAAAAAAGACCTTACATTGCTGTAAAGTCTTTTTAAAAAGCTCCCTCTCTTGGGCTCGAACCAAGGACCCTCTGATTAACAGAAGGAGATAAAGGTTTACTTTTTTGTTGCAAACAGCATCATTTTATTTCATAAACAGCATTTAACCAAATATATAGAAGTGATTTTTATTTCATCCTTTTTCATTTAAAATCTTTCTTTTTCATCTATTTTCGGAGAGTTATTTGACCTATATTCGACCCAGTTTGATTATACCATCTATTAGATGGATCATTTTATTCTTTTTCTTTGTGAAAAACAACGTTGAGATATTTTCATTAATTTCTACCACATATATTATCTTGCTGCTGGTATTTAAAGATTCTATTTCAGCAAGAAATTTTAAATAACAATCTCCTTTAATAAAATAGAAAACACCCGCAAGAAAATCACAATTGTAAGCTAATAGGATTTTATTAATTTCACAATCAAAAATACTGATTTTATCTTTACCGATATACTGGTAAACTTCATATCTCAAATTTTTATCCAATACAGTTGTTACCCAATCTAACTCAAATTCGTATTTTCCATACTGCTCTCCTATTTTAAATTTTAACTCTTTTTGTAGTTTTCTTTTCATTGGTGCTGTATTAAATAATAAAACCACCCTTATGAGGTGGTCAAATAAATTGGTGTTTTTTTTATTGAAAAAAAATATTATGATCCTAATAAAACCCTAGTCCTTGACACAGCGAATTGAAAGTGCAGAATTTGGGTCTGCACTACCGCTACTAAGTGTACTACTATTATTCGTAAGCCAATATCCGTAGTATGAGCCTTTCTCTGAAGTGTTCCACCATCCACCTGAATAACCAATCCCGGAGTATACAGTTACTATGTTTGGATAAGCCCCAGATAATGCTACTACACCTCCTGGAAGCCCCGTAAATCCACTTTCATTTGTAGCTCCTGTATTTGGGCTTGCCCAATGCGTTGTGCCTTTTTCCTTCATTTTCCCAGCTACAAGATTCAATCCTCCTAAGTATGTTATTAAACTGTCTAAGTCTGAAGCTGAAGAAATATGCCATCCATCAGGTGCTAACCCCCTAGGGTCATTAACAGCATATCCATTGTATAGTTTGCTATAAACTATGCCATTTTCTGTCTTATTCTCATAATAGCACCAAGCTCCAGTGGTAAGTTTATTCCATTGAGTCATATCTTGCACTTGAGGAATCGGGTCACCATTTCTATACTTACATACATCTAAGTTTTTCTGCACCCATTCTTTTCCATTTAAAACTATTGTGGAATATGAATTACCACAAATGTCTGTTAGCCCATTTCCTTTTAAAAAAATTGGATTTGTTGTAAAGCTTATTTGGTCTCCATACTCTGTACCACTAGTTTTTGTATTGTATGCACGTAAATAATATTTGGTGTTTGGCGTAAGACCTGTTATATTACCCGTTAGTAACAATCCTGATAAATTAGAGGTATGATTTCCTGTGCTTACGGGGGTTTGTGATGTGCTCCAGCACACACCTCTTGCAGTTAAATTATCATCTGAAATTATAGAAAACTGGTATTTTGCAGTTGTACTAGTTATTGAAGATACCGTAGTATTAATAATATTTTTATTAATACTATTACTTCCATCCTTTATAAACTCAATTATGTCCCTTTCATTTTGAGGATAATTCCCATAATCACTATCCCATGTAATTTGAATTCTTAGAGTTGTATCGTTAATTTCTAAAACAGTAAATTTTTCCGTAAGAGTAGTGTTATCAGTTTTATCAACTGTTGTAATAGTAAGGATATTTCCGTTTAATGTATACTTGCTAGAAATTGTTTTGTTTACACAATTGTCAAAAACTGCTACAATTCCATCATTTGAAAAAGTAGATGTATTCTTATATCCACATGATTGTAGTTGTAAATTTTCGCCATTTGAATTTGTAACTTTTGAGGTTTTCCATTTTCCTAAAATATTTTCAGAAACAGCAGGATTAACACCTTCATTTGAACAGGATAAAATTGTAATTGCCATTATGGCAAACAAGAAAAATTTAGCTATTTTCATTTTATTTAAATTGGGTTTATTTACATTCTTTTTTATAAACAGTTAATTGTGGTGAAGGATTTGGAAGAGTGCCATCACAAAGTGCCATACTTACTCCACCATACAGAGTTAAAGTACCGTTAGAAGATTTTAGGTATTCATTACATTTGCAAGCATCTTCATCTTTACTACAAGAGATAATTGTAGTAAAAAGTATCAGTATTGTTATAATTTTTAATTTCATTTTGGGGTTCGTATTATTTGGTTATGAATTATTAATTTTGCTCAAAGTAATTTTTTTCTGAATTGTTTCTTTATGGTTTTCCTCATTTTGATAAAATAAACACATCAGTACAAGGACTATCCTAAATAAGTTTAATTTATTTTGCAGTTGGTGAATTTCTTTTTAATTTTACTTTTCACTTTTATTAAGAGAACAAGATTCTTACCCTCCATAATCTGATACATAATAGAATTTCAGTTTTTTCAATATCTCAGTTATTCATCAAACCAAATCATGTTTGTACTGAAACCAATAATAATCCATATCATAAAACATTTGTTTATCATTTATTTGAATTGTGTTTCCTATAATTTCCACTAATCTTTCTATTGCTACGTGCTTTATTTTAGTGATATATCTATCCTTGAAATCTGGTTGAGTTCCCAGTTCTTTTGGGAAATTTATTTTTGTACCTATTTTATATTCATCAGTTGTAGCTTCCAAATCGATTGAAATAGTATTCTCTTTTTTTGAAAGTATAATATGGTATTTAGGAAAAACAAAATTTTCAAAATCTATATCATTGCCTTTAATGATATAATTAACGGAACAAATTTTATTATTCTTGAGTATTTCAATAACCTCATTCTCATTGCTAATTATATCAATATTTACTTTTCTCAATTTTTCAAGATGGGTAATAGCCTTTAAAGATCTAATCGGATTACGTTCAAGATCTAGTTCTTCTAAATTTTTGAAAGAATAAAGAATATCTATGTTTTCAATTTCATTGTCTCTAGCATCAATAAGCTTGATGTTTTCTAGATTTTTTAATACATCTAGATTTTTTAATTTTTGATTTCTTATATTAATTTCTTCAAGGTTTACACAATATTTTAAGAAAGCCAAATCGAGAATATGCTCGGAATAATTTAAATACAGACATGTTATTTTTTCAAAATCAGAAGCCTGTATAACATTTTTGTACGTAAGTAAACCTTCCGTTTTATTTTGCATTCTTTTCATCGTTACATTTTCAAACATGTAATCATCGGTAACCTCAAAATGAATTTTTTGTATGTCTTTTTTAGTTAAACCAATTTTTATCCAATGCAAGTGCATTAGAATTATATACTTAGTGTATTCGTCCATTTTTGATTTTATATTTAAAAGGAAATAATTATAGTAGTTTACTTAAAAAGGTAAGTCTTCATCCTCTTCTGGAATAGAATCTAGGTTGTCTATAAAAAAACTATTTTCAGCAATTGGCACTTTAGTCTCTGCTATTTCTATTTTCAATGCTTTTACATCAGTATACCATTTGCTATTGAATTCACGACTTTCCAATTCACAGGATATGATAAGAGAATTACCAACTTGCAATTGACTTTCATTTATTTTATCTCCCCAAATGCTCACGCATATTTTTTTGGGGTATTGACTATCAGTTTCGACAATGACGTCTTGCTTTCGCCAAGTACCATTTTTAGATTCTCCTGACTGGAAAGGGAGTAATTGGATTAGGGTTGCGGTTAGGGTCATAGCTCTTTGTTTTATTCATAATATTCAAACTTGTGAGTAAACATGTGTTCAATCTGATTGTCTTTAATGGTAAATCCATCAATATATTCAACCGGATTTATATTAATTATATTTTCAGAGTTATTAGCTTTTTTTATGCCCTCCTTGTATTTATAAATAAAAAATCTTGTTTCTTCAATTTCAACATCATAATATATTATGTCTTCAACACCACTGGAATCTAATTCTGTTTTCCAATTTTTTTGAGTATTTATAACAGTGGATTGTTTTATTCCATTGTTTAAACCATATATAAATTTGACTTCATAATTTTCTTGACAATAATCGTAGTAGGGATTTAGTAGACAATTTAACTTTAATGCCGATTCACTTTCTTCTTCAAATAAACTTTCCCATCCAAAAAATCCAAGTTCATCATTAAGCCTTAAACCTTCTTCATTTGAAGCATTAAAATTCACACTAATAAGTCTATTCTGTAAGTATTTCAAAACTGTTTTAGAATAAAAAACTTCTACTTCATCAACTTTTTCAAAACAATCAATTTCAATAATCCTTCTATCATCATTATATTTTAAATATGAAATTGCATTATCAATTAAAAATGATTCTAGTACACCATTCTTATAATTGTATGTGGAATTACTCTGTATTATATTGTTTTCTATATAAACACGATTAATCAAATTACCTAAATCATCAAAGCTTCTTTTTTCTTCTGAAAAGGAATTCTTTTTTAGATTCGTTTTCTTTCTTATAATTATTTCTTTACTTTCATTATAAATAAGTTCTTCAATGTTTAATAATTCATTTAAAGGATAAATAGGTAAGGGGCCATCACGAACCTCACGAAGTCTTGACAGATGTGAGTATGTTTCATCAGGTACAAATTGATCTCTTAAATCAGAATATCCCGTTTTATAATGAAAAATACGTGTTGTTAACCCTTCATATTTATATTCACGTTTAAAAAAATCATCCCCGCCACCATTATCTTGTGATATTTTTTCAACTAGTATTTTCCCGTCTTCAGTGTATTCAAATTCCGAGAAATGCCCAAATTTTTGCTCAGATTTAAGCAAACCATTTTCGTGATATTTTTTATAAAAAAAATTAAAATCATCAAAATGATTGTCTATGCCTGTGAATGATTCTTCTTTTAATCGCATTTATATAATTGTTGTATGTTAGCTTATTTTCAATTAGTTGCATAAAATATATCCATAATTCCTGTGAGTAAATGTTTTTACCTCATATAATTTGGCTTAACATATTAATGGCATTTTTATTTCCTAACTCTGCTGATATTTTTAGATATTTAATAGCTTCAGGTTCTTTACCTGCCTTACTGAAAATTTGAGACATCATTAAGTATGGGTTTGAATAGTTTTTATCAAAGCTTAATGAAGTTTTACAGTCTTCAAATGCTTCATTAAGTTTGTTAACGTTTTTGAAGGCATTAGCACGGTTATTATACATTCTATTGAATTTAACACCAAGCATAACTCCTAAATCCATACCTTCTTCATCCGGGTTAAATTCAGTATTTGGGTGTGATTTTTTTAAATCTATTGCATAAGTATAAAAAGAAATAGCTTTATTGTTATCTCCTAAACTTAAATAGCAAAAACCAATTTGGTGATATAATGCGTATGTATTTATATCATTATTACATATGTCGATTGCTATTTCATATTCTCTAATAGCTGATTGATAAATTTTCAAATCTTCCAATACATTTGCTTTAAAAGCTCTTTGTCTCCAATCGTCAAAGTCGCAATCTTCTATTGTTTTATTTATTAATTCTAAAGATTTACTGTAATTACCACTTGAGTAATATTGTTGCGCTGAAACATAATATTTTGTATATTCCTTTATGCCGCTCTTAAACAGTCCAAATAATCCTTTTTTTGGTTTTAAATTTTTATAATTTGTTTTTCTGCTTCTTCCAAATGCTTTTTCAAAAGTGCTCATATGTTATTATTTAATAAAGTGAATCATTCGCTTTAAATGTGAATTTTTAATTATTTGCCTTAGCTTTATAAGTGTGTAATTATCATATACGATAACCAACTAAAGCCAAAAATAGACAAATTTTGCTTATCATATAAGATAATCAACAATTGGGAGATTTATTACAAAAAAGAGTTGGTAAACGCATTCAAGAAATCAGGATTGAGAAAAATTTATCTCAACAAGACTTGGCTGCGAGATGTAACTTTGAAAAAAGTAATATGTCCAGATTAGAGTCAGGTGGTGCAAACGCCACACTTTCAACTTTAGATATTGTTTGTAAAGCATTAGGTGTTGATATTATAGAGCTTTTCAAATTTTGAGACAACCTTATTAATGATTTTTTCATTTTACTATATTGGTTAAACATAAAGCAAATGTAAAATCATATTGCATTAACATTTAAGTGTTGCAAATTTGCAAGTCTTAATCATCAAATTCAGGGTCATAAATTACATTGGTTCTTATTATTGGAATATATTTAAAATCATCCCCAAAGTTTTTTCCTGATACAATATAGTTTTTTGCATAGACGTAATACATTTGTTTATAAAATGCTGCCTTTATTCTTGAAATATGAGTATAGATGGCTTTGCTTTCAGGATTAACAAGGTCTTCAATACTTTGCTGTATTTTGTCATAATCAATTTGATATGAAATATTGGAATATAAATCTAACAATTCCTTTTTGTATTTGTAAAGTTCCTTGATATTTATACCTTGTGGATTATTATAGAACAAAATGTAAACTGCCTTTGTCAGGTGACTTAACTGTATTTCCAAATTATCAAAATAAGGGAGTACAATTCTATAATTACTCATGATGAGTACTTTACTTACACTATTCAGGTTAATCCTATTAGCTTCGCTATTCAGAATATCTTTAAGAATAGGTAAAGCAAGTAGTAATTGTCCACTGTCTCTCAATTCTCTTAATTGGCTTTGTATTTCTAGTACTTTTTCTTTGGCATCTTCATCAAGGTTGTCATAAGCATAATATTCTTGAGTATTGCCAATCATGCAATCATATTCCTCAATTCTATTCTTTTCATTCTTAAAGAATAGAATTAAGTTTTCAAAGAAGGCATCTGGGCTGTCTTTTAGTAGTAAATCATTACATTCAAGTATTGAAGTATTGTAATTAGGATCATAATTATAGAAATCTAAATTGTCAAAAAATATGAACCCCGATTTAATATTTCCCTTGTATCCAATATAATCTAATATGCTTTGGTATCCAGATTTAAAAACTGAACCACTTAATTTTTCATCAAATAATTTAGTCATTTCATTCATTAACTTGGAAACTATATGTTCTTCAGAATAGAATTTTTTTAAATCACTTGGAGATAGATAAGGTAAATAGAATTTTAGAAGACCTCTTATGTCTTTGGGATAACCTAAATTTGATAAATAGATGAAATTTTTACCACCTTCAGCAAATTTTTTATTTAAGTCTGAATATTGATTTTTAATGTATTTATTAATCTGCAGATTATTCTCTAAGTCAAAGAAAACAATAGCGTTTTGGTCTATATTAAAGCTAGATAAGTTATTGTGAAATTTAAAACTATCAAACTTTTCAATTCTCAAGTTTGCAAAATAATCCTGAAGATTAGCCATATTGTTCTACGTTAAAATTGAGAAATATAAAAAACTAAATTACTTTATTTTAATTAATAACTTAGAGAACCATCTGTAAAATATTCAAGGGAAATTTAGGAAAACGCTATTAATAGTAATCTGTGAAAAAGTAAATCTTCGAAATTTAATTACTACAAGGCGCAGCTTTACTGGTTTATACTTTCACGTTAACATTCCTTCACTTGAAAAGCTATAAAAAACATTCTTTGTGATTATTAAGTGGTCTATTAAAGTTATGTCAAGTAAATCAGAACATTTTTTGATTTTCTTTGTTAAGCTAATATCAGCATCACTAGGTTTTGCGTTACCAGATGGATGATTATGGGAAATAATTATTCCACAAGCATTGCATTTCAAAGCTACTGCAAAAAGTAATCTTACATCTACTACAGTTCCAGTAATTCCTCCTTTGGACAAAGAATAAATACCTAAAGCTTCATTAGCTCTATTGAGTAAAATAACTTTGAACTCTTCCTGTAATTCCAGTGTACCTAGATTCCAAGAATTTAATAATAACTCGTAAGCTGTTTGCACAGAATTAATCTTCTCCTTTTGTGTATTGTGTGTAGAGTAGTAAACCTGTATCTCAGCTAATTCATTTATTGAGCTGGTTGTTGTCATAATTTAGGGGTATTTAGAAAATTTGAAAATAAATTAAATATCCTCTATACATTTTAACCATCCAGGTTTACACGAATAGAGGATATTTTAAATGAAATTAATGTTGCAACTGACCATTACTTGAGAATGAATTTCCACTAGGAATATTGCTCATAAATTCATCAACAGTTGTTTTGCTTTTCTCTACTTTAGGAGTAGTTGCTTTTTCTTCTTCTACATATTCAAATCTATGGGTTAAGGTAATTACCTCTCCAGTATCTTTGATTACGTACTCGTAAGCTTCACACTCTACTTTCTTCACCTTTCCAGGTAATTCAGTTCCAATTAAAGCTTGACAAGTTATTTCATCAAAGGTTGAGGAGATAGATGCCTTTCTAGCTGTAACATAGAATTTGCCTGTTTCTTTGGATTTAACCATTTCAATTCCACCTTGAAGTTCGAGTACAAAGAATTCTTTTCCATCCTCTGTTTCTCTTTTCTTGTAATTAATAATTCTTACCATTTTCTTAATTTTCTTGAGTTAAACATTTTACATTCAAATTCATAAACCTGTAGCTTAAACACAGCTATCAACTTGTATCTTTATCTACGGAATAATTTTTTGCTATGCTAATGATGGGTGGGGGTATTGAGTTGGGGCTAGTTAGAGGGGGGAGTGTTGTCAGGGTGATTTAAGCGAAGATAATTTTAATCTAAAAAAAAATTAAAAAAATATGTAGGTTTTTTTTTATTACTTTTAAACAATTAGCATTTAAGTTTTATGCCTTTACTTCAAATGTATGTTTTATCAAAATACTTACAATTGCAAAATAAAGAAGCTATTGATGACAAATAGAATGATTAGAAAAGTCATTCTATGAATCGTAAAGTTTGAGAAGAAATTGAAACCAAGTATGAATTGGAAGATCTATCTAAAAAAGACAAGATTAGTGTAAATTATCTTACCAGAATTTATAAAAGAATTAGGTAAAAAGATAGTTAAGTTATCCTTGCCACAAGAAGAAGAGTAGAAAGATTATTTTATAGAAGATTAAAGCATTAAGGTTAAAATCTACAATGGATGCTACAGATAAAACAATTGACAAAATGGTTTATGAGTTATAAGAGTTGAGTGAAAAGGAAATAGAAAAAGTTAAATATGAAATTTATACCACCTTTGGAAATAGCATCCAAAATAATGACTCTGATTACAGAGGCTGATAAAGAACTAATACTAGTCTCACCTTATGTTAAAATAAATGACTGGGAAAAAATGAAGAAGTGTTTAGCAAAAGCTGTAAATAAAGGAGTCAAAATATCTTTTATAGCTAGACAAAATACAAATGATGATCTATCTCCTTTGAAAGCACTTGATATATATCCCATATTGATTAGAGATTTACATGCTAAAGTTTACATTAATGATAAATATGGAATTGTTACTTCACAAAATATTACACAGTATTCTGATATAAATTCTATTGATATTGGTTATCAAACTGAAGATGAAAAAGAGAGGACTGAGTTAATTGATTTTGTAAATAATTACATAAAAGATATTAAAACTGAAGATGAAAAAGTTAAACCTATAGATGAAGATAGGCGTCCTTTAGCTTTAGAAAAAAACACCTTTCTTAGAATTGAGAACCAAAACAATGATAATGTAAAACAGTTGAGTGAGTATAATCTAGAAAAATTACATCAAGCTTTTATAAATAACTTTTCAAAATCAAAAATTAAAAAAACATCTAGTTATTTGTTTTGTGATGATATATTACCATTTGCGGATGTCATGATACATACACGCTATATAATTAAGATAAACAAATACAGGACAGATTGTGACCTAATTTTAAAAAAAATTGAAGAGATAAATTTTAGTTATAATCATAAGTTTAAAATTGAGCTGTTGACTTCTCACAAATCATTTTATTATTTGGATTTCATTCCTATAGGTTCACTAAAAATGAATAAATTGATAGATGATTATTTTAACATCACAAAAAGCATTTTAAAAAGTGATGTTATTAAGGTGCTTAAAGTTCAGAAAAAGGAGGGTGCTTGGTAATATAAAAATAAAAAAATCAGAGAATTTTAAAATAAAATAATAATGTGGAACTCTTTTAATACGTACCATTTAAGCCCTGAAAATGCTTTTGAAACAATGAATAACCAATTGTTTGAAAGATACCTGAAAAGGGAGTATAACAATGAATTAATAAAATTCAGAGTAATTAATGGTTCAGGAGGTGATGGTGGGATTGAAGCTTATGGAGAATTATATAACAACACAATTGTTGCTGTCCAATCCAAATGGTTCAGGAATTCTTTAGGAGATAATCAAATAAATCAAATAAGAAATTCTATTGTAACCGCTTTATCTCTAAGACCTAGTATTTTGCAATACATTATATGTATCCCAAGAGATATTAATTCACTAAAAATAGGGAAGGGGAAAAAACCAATTAAAAATACCGAAGAAAGTAGAATAGATGAGTTAATCAATGAAATAAAAAAAGTAAACAAAGGTCTGAAAATAACCTGGTGGTTTCAAAATGAAATACTAGGCGAGATAATGAAACCCGAAAATGAAGGAGTTCATAAATATTGGTTTGAAAAGGAAATTTTATTTTTCAGCAATTTAAAAGATAAATTTGCTTACCAAAAAACGAATAGCTGGTTGAGAGAAAGGTATGTTCCAAATTTAAACACAAGTGGGATTATAAAAAATCAAATCAGTAAGTTACAGTTTACAGAACCTTTCAGGAAATCTCTTTTAATAAATTTTTTTAAAATAAATCTGGAAATAGAAACTTTCCTGAAACAGAGTATTCAATTTAATGAATACTCAAAAGAAAATGATTTCTATGAAAATCTTTCAGCTATTAACAAGTATTTGTTAAATATTAAAAAATCAAATTTACTTATTCAGAAAGACTTGGGTCTTGGTATTCAACCAAACCTTCATATTTTAACTTTTATTGGGGATTTCAATATTATCGAAGAGCTTGAAGAAGTTGAAGCGATGTTAAAATTAACAAACCCAAATAACCTTCAAAAAACAATTTATGATAATTTTATCTACAAACTGAACTTGATTAAACATGTCCTTTTAGGAGACTATTATAAGTTATTAAAACAACTAGAAGGAGTAAATGTTATGTTGGTTTTGGGAAACCCTGGCACAGGTAAAACACATGGTTTAGCTTTCGAGGTTGCTAGATACCTAGATGATGAATCTCCTGCAATTCTCATTAGAGCTTTTGGAAAGAATTCAAAAAACTGGAATACTGTTTTATTGGATGAACTAGAGCTGAATGGATGGAATAACAATGAAATATTTTCGGCTCTTGAAACGCTAGCTTTAAGAAATGATGTAAAAAAAGCAACAAGGTTAAAACCGGGAGAAGAACCTAATTTTGAAAACACAAAAGTTTTAATCTGTATTGATGGATTGGATGAAGATGTAAATAATTTTAATAGATGGTATGATAGAATTTCTGAGACAATTGAAATATGCAAAAAATATCCTCGAATAAAATTTGTTTTTAGTGCAAGAAAATATTTTTACAATAATTCTAAAATTATTAAAAATGACGAACTAGAAATTACCGAGTTGCCGAGAGAAGGAGATGTTTCAGTTGAAACTGTTTTAAATGATTATCTCGTAGAGTACAATATCAAGATTGAGAATTTATCACTTCTTAGAGGATTAGATAGTTTATTTGCCTTACACCTATTTTGTAATGAATACCAAGGAAGTGAACTAAATGATAATAGTAAAATAGAATTAGCTACTAACAGTTTACTAAATAAAAAGATAGAAAGAATTAATGAAGAGTTCAAAAGCTCCTTAAATAAAAAACTAACAACTGATTCCAATCCAGTCGCAGATGCTTTAATTCAAATTTCAGAATTGTTTTATCAAAAATCTGAAATTAGTCATGATGAGCTAAGAAATGAAATTGACCAATGTTTACTTAAGTACTTAGATAATTCTGATGTTGAATTATTGATTCAGTTTTTGTCTGAAAATGGTATAGTAGCCAAATATCAAAGAGAAGTAAAAAAAGGAATTATTAAAAAATACACTCCCTATTATTCCATCACATTCCAATCTATTCTTGAAATTATAATTTCTGACAAAATCTGTGAAACTATTTTAAATGGTAGTCTAAATCAAATTCCTGATAACCTATTTGAATATATGGCAATGCCAATTGATTTGAATCCAATTGAATACCAAAGAAAACATGGAAAATATCCAAATGAAAAAATAATTCAAGACATTGTAAACAAAGTCTTTAATGAAAGTGAAAAACTTATTGGAGAGAATAACTTTTTAACTAATGGTTTTGATGCTGAAGAAATATTTTTAATGCAATTAGAAGCGTTAATAAATGCTCCATATAACTTAGCATTAAAATATGAAAACTGGGTTACTAATTTATTAGTCAATGATTATGAAAAAAGAATTATAATCTTAAAAGAATTAATTTATCCATCAGCAAACAATGAAAATTCTCCCTTTAATGCTAGATACCTTCATAATATCCTTTCTAACTTCAAGAGCACATTCGAAAGAGATAAATTCTGGTCTGGTTTGGACAGTCACGAGAAAAGTTTAAATTCTAATTATAACTATTGGGATTTAAATTCTTTACTTAATAGTTATAAAACTTTTAGTGAGTTTGAAAAATATGATGGAATAGTTTTAATTTATGCCTGGGGTTTAACCACAATTGACCAAAAATTAAGAGAGGAATTAAGAATTAAAATAACAGAATGGGCATTATTAATACCTGATGAATTTCTTAAGCTTTTAGATTTATTATATTACTGTGGAGACCCACAAATACAAGAAGATTTTGCCTCAATAACATTAGGTATTGCAAGTAACTGTAAAAATAAAGATGCAATTCTTCAAATTGCTAAATGGACAGTTAAAAATATTTTTGAAAGACTTGAGGAGAATAGGAATGTAATTGTAAGATATGGTTTTAGAGCTATTATTGAAAGAGCTTATCAATTTGGTTTAATTGGAATTAATAATCTAAAAAAAGCTAGACCAAAAAAAAATAAGACTTTTAAGTTTTTACCTCTAGATTTAGATTACTTAAAAAAACCAAAAGAAGAATTTTATCCAATTGTCCATGATTTAGCTTGGTATGTAATCAAAAGAGGTTATGAAGATTTCTTATCATATTCTTCAGGGTTTAACAATTATTCAAACGTTAAAAAGCCAAATGAAACAGAAAAATTTTTAAAGAAGTACGGTAAAAATATTGAGAATGAATATGATATTTCACCAAGAGGGTTTGCAATGTCTGTATCAATTGCCTTTATTAAAAGCTTAGGTTTTGATAGAACAAAAGGGAATGGATTTACAGATGCTTCTGGCGGTAGTAAAAGTAAAGTTTTTACATATGAAGAAAAGTATACTTGGTTAGCAGTGAATAATCTTAAGGGGTATTTATCAGATTACTTACCATATAGTGATGATATTGAAAATGCAAAATGGATAGATGATTATTCTCAAATAACGGAAATTCATAATCCAACTGAAGACTTTTCAAAAAAGTTTGAATTATTTATTGATAATATGTTTAATCCTAAAAGTTGGATTATAAAAGAAGAGATTTCTCCAGATTTAAAAAAGGGTGTAGAATTATCAACAGAAATTAAAAAAATTGTTAGTATAGAACCAAAATTAGATTTTAATAAATGGGTATTTACTAATGAGAATGATTTTGAAGATTTCAAAGAGAATGGATTGGTGGCTTATAATTATACTTCATTATATAATTCTTCAAAAACTATCATTTCTTCAATTCGATTACAGGCTTGCCTGATAAAAGAAAGTGATTTCGAAGAGTTGAAAAAATTCGTAAGTCTTAACTCCAAAAAGAGCCATATTTTGAATGGTGCCTTAGATTTTTATTCTTACCCAAAGACAGATACCTATTCAAATCCATCTGACATTATTTGGATGGATTGGATTGGAGAAGATGAGAATGAAATCTTTTTTGATGGTGAAAAAGTATTTTATCCATCTTTGACAAGAGTAACAAAAGTAAATGTTGATGGAGAAAAACAACTTTATATTCCTTCTAAAATTTTACGTAAAAACCTTGATATAACTGAATTAGAAGGAGATAGATTAATTAATTCAAAAAATAAAACAGTTGGAATTTTCCATAATGTGGATTCTGATAATTTTCAAGAAGGTCAAGATTTAATAATTTTAAACAAAAGTTTACTAGAAACTAACTTAAAAAAAAATGGACTAAAATCATTTTGGTTTGGCTCATTTTTCATCAAAAAAAACCCTCACAATGAGGATATTAATGAGATTGAATACACACAGAGGTATAGAAAATATTTGCTTTGGGAAGAAAACGGAAATATTAAAAATATTGAGTTTTGGAATGGTAAATTTAGTAATCAATTATAGATGTTAAAATAGATTTTTGCAACTCCTTCAATGTAATCCTTTTTTAAAGCTTTTCTAATTTCTTTCTTTAAAATTTTAGATTTTTTAAAAGCTTTGAAATAAAATTTAGTTTGATATTCAAGAATCCAATAGTGATTGAATTTCGAGTAATCAAAACCATCTAGATCCATTAACCAATCATAAAAATCTTTTTGAAATGTATAAGTTGACAGTCTCTTCATTTCTTTGGTAAAGACAACATTGTATTTATAAATAAGGTTAATTAATTGCCCAAGTCTATAATTTTCATTCTGATTAAAATGTCTCCTTAAAGCGGGGTCTTTTTTTGTTAAATCTGGAATACAATTAATAAATTTATCAAGTAAATCTTTATCGTAGTCTATTAAATCATAAATAGCAGAAAGTTGATAAAAGCTTGGATCAAAATTTATATTTAATCTTTCAATGATAGTCTTCTTTAAAGTTTCTCTATGATTTATTTCTAAAAAGGTGATCGCATAACCAAGTGTTTCTATTCTGTTATCTTCAGACAACAGGTCGCTTTCAGTAAAATCATTTATATCTAATAATTCAAAAATTAATGTTTCAACTTCTTTAATTTCTGATTTTTCAACATAAAGTTTTATGGCATAGCTAAATGCTGAAGAATGTTGAAAATGATGCTTCTTTAGTACAAAAATTATTTTTTTAATGTTGTCACAACTAATTTCTCTATGATGCGAAAATAGTTGAAAAAGGGCACTCGTTGGGATTACATTTCTTTTATCTAATTTCTCAATAATTAAAAATAACTTACATATTAAATTATTTAAGTGATTCTCCGAAAATTTAATCCTTGATATTATTAAAGTTAAATTATTAATTAACAATTCCGTTTTATCCAGAAGTATTTCATTTTGTTCTTCATTAATAATATCAAGAGAATTAGTGAGATTTTCGAGATATGAAAACAATTCTAAATATGTGGCATTTTTATCGGATACTTTTATTTTATTGATATTGTATTTTTTTAATAAATGATTAGCGTCTTCAAATTTAACATTGAACATCCACATCTTTAAAATTGTCAAAGTGAATTTTTTATACCGGCTAGCATTTGGATTTTTTATCGTGTAAAGAGCCAATATCCCTTCCAAAACTTTTGTAGTCAGTTGTTTGTACTCATTAAAAGAGTTGTAAATAATTAAATTAAACTCCAAAAAGTAATACAATCTTAGAAAACTAAACAATAAATTTTGGTGATGCTCATTTGAATGAAAGCCTCCGTATTTATCATTAAAAGACATTTTTTTTATTTCTTCCAATTTATTATCAATACTCCAAACAGCATTTTCAAAGAAATTAGCATCCTTTATCCATTTATATAAATCAAAAAAGTGAGGAGCATTAATTTTAATCTCTGCTTCATTTATCTCTAAATTTGCATTTTTTAAACTTTCTAATAATTGTTCTCTATTCTCTACAAAATATGAATTTGAAATTATCTTTCTTAACTGTACTAAATTATATTTTATGATAGTTGAAAAAATTAATTTTTTATTAGCCTCAGCATCTTTATATGCTTCTTGCAAAATTTCTACTGCAACAGTAAAATTTCCCATTGAATATGCAGTATAACCTCTTCTTAATTTTTCATGTAAACTATATTTCCCAGAATTCTCTTCTAATATTTTTTTTGCTTCTATAAAATTAAGTTTGTCATAATTACACCTTTCACAATTACAGGTTTTAGCTATTAGTAAATTATGAACACAAATTTTAAAATTACTTTTTTTAACTTTTCCAGCCCAATTAATATGCTCAATACAATTAACACTAAAAAATTTTATAATTTTATCAAGCTTTTCGGATATTCCTTCATCGTATTTATTCCCTTTAATTTCAAGATTTCCATTTATTAATTGAATACTATTCATGAAATCATAAAATTCCTCATTATCAGTATTTAAATTTGAATCCCAGATATAAGAATTTTGTTGAGTTCCACTAAATGGATATAATTTTGATAATATATTCGTCGGTATAACATTTATCCCCTCAAACAAATCAATAGTGTATATCGCTTTGTCCAGAATCTCTTTATCTCTAACTTCATTTTTGATAAAACTGTAATCTGCTTTAAGTTCAAAAATTGAGTTATGCTTATGATGTTGAAGTTGTCTAGATAATTGTATCTCTTTGATGAATTTCTCAAAATTTTCTTGATTAAGAAGGTTTTCAGAAGGAATGTAAATTTGGATTGTAGGTTTATTTTTTCCTGCCCCTCCTTCACTTAATTCCTTTTCCTTATTTATAATCTTTTCTGGAATTGATGCATCTATTTGTATAGAATACCAATATGAATTATCTGTAGTTATATCTGTATATATAAATATAAGAGCCTCTGTTAATTCATTGTAATATTGTTTAACATGTCTAAGTTCTAATTGAAATGAAATTTTTCCTTGTTCGGGATGCTTTGTAGAGCTGATTACCTTTGTTGGTGTATTAGTGCCTTTGTTTTGAGTTTCAAAAAAAAGAATCTGTGATTGATTATCTCTGTTATATACATGACAATAAAAGTCTATCCCTTTTTCTTTTTTTTGATTAGACTCATGTTGTTTGTATTCCAAATTATTATCTTTAAACAAGCTCATTAGTTTAAGCTCTAACTTGGCATCAGCTTCTATTTGTATCTCATCATTTCTTTTCATAAAACAAATATATAAAGATAATCGTATTAAAAACCCACCCCTAACGAAAGGGGTGGGCTCCTCTTAACTCAAAAACCAAGAATAGTTGGTAGAACTACCACTTAGTGCTTTTGAGACACCTTCAGAAAAACTGAAGGCATTCACTCCTCTTTCAAGGAAAGTGTCAACATAACTGGTCTTATTAGAGCCAGTCAACAAATTATAAAATTCCCACATACTTATATCGCCATTAGCATTTCTACAAAAACTTTCATCCTGATAATAGTCTTTAGCTACAGTATTAATATGTCCATCATTCAAGAGTAGCTCAGGTATTAGAGTCTTTTCTTTTTTAGGTAGATAATTATACAATCTAGCTTTACCTACAATTTGAGCAAATTGACTTTCTGAAAGAGAATGTTCTAGAAGATTTTTCATAGTGTTTAAATGCTGATTTGCATTATATCCTTGTATTACTTGAAGCATTTTATCCTCAAGGTCTAAATAGCTCATGGCTCTAATTTCACTTTGGAAACCATCTGTATTGACGCAAAGATTGCAACAAACCATATTTTGAAAACCTATGAAGAATTTGAACTTTTCATAAGTTTTCTTGTTATACAGGTTTTCCAGATTGTAACTTCTTACGCCTCCTATTGTCAGTGATAACTTGTTGCCATTTATAGTTTCAGTAATACCTGGAACCCTTATAATAAAAGCCATCCTCTCAAAATACGAAGTTCTTTGATGCTCTTGCAAATCTTTAGCAGCAATATGTAAAGCATCAGGGGTTCTTCCTTTAATTTGGTGGCTTACTCTAATTTCAGGAGTGTCTAGGTTTTCATTTGGGAACATCTTACCAATAGCTAATAGTGCAGTTTCTATAAACTCCTGATGGCTTAGAGTGATTTCATTGTCCTTTGTAAAAACTGGAATCACACATTTTTCTTTTAAATCGCAAAGTTTTATTTCTTCCGTATTTGCTTCTATAAAAGGTGATTTTTGTATAATATTTGAAGATTCGTGTAAACCTGGATCCTTTAGATAGTTAAGGAATACAGGTACAGATGATACTTGTCTATCTTGTCCAAAATTTACAATTCTATTTTCTGAATTAGATTCAATAAAAGAAGTGTTTGTGATTATTTGTGAAGATTCATCTAAACCTGGAGATATTATATGTTTAAAGACTCCAGGTACTTGTTTAATAGTCTCCTCGTTTCTGATTTTAGTGAGTTCCATTTCCATTTGATGATACATTAGATGTTAGTTGTTGTAGAAGGTTTTTCTTGGCTACAAAGTCCTGTTCAATAGTTTTAGCCAACTCTAGGTTTTGATTATAAAGCTCTGTCAATTCTTTAATTGTCATAGACTCTACAATCTTTTGTTGTAACTCGTGTTTACTCATAGTACTATATGAAGTAGCATTAACCCAAGCTATGAGACGTTTGCCAGTGGCGCTATTAATTACAAACTCAGGCTTATTCATGTAAAGGCCTAGCCTGTCCTTTGTTGCCTTTGCTAAATGATTTTCATTTATGAGCTCGAAATTTAAGTCCAACTCATATTCATAGCCTTCTTGAGTAACTTCTTTTGTGCCTAACTTGAAAACTTTTGTTCTTCCATTAGAATCTTTATCTAAACTGTATTCAACTTTTCTTCTAACACAAGTTATGATGTGACATTTAGATTGTAGTATAGCATCAATAAATGCTTGATGTCTTTTTTTTACTGGTCCCCAATCCTGAAATCTCCCACCAAGTTGATCATGTATGTCAAGACAACCTCCCTGTCCAGACCACTCCATTGATATTGAGTCAATTATTATTACATCCATCATTGAATCTTCTGCAAGTTTAATTCCTAAGATAAATTTCTCAGGGGTGAATGGCGCTTGTAAATCTATAATATTATAGTCTCCTAGATGGCTGTACAATGATGCGGATGAAGATTCAGAATCTAAAACACAGATTTTCCCCCAATCATTTGTCATACCAAAACCCATCGATAATGCAGAGAAAGTTTTGCCAAAACCTGAGGCACCACTTAAACCAATACGTAATTTTTTCCCTTTCTGGGAAGCTCTTTTTAATTCCATAATTTATAATTTTAAAGATTAATATTTATATTAATTAATGTTGAAATGAAAAAGCGATTGTCACAGTGATATAGTGACAATCGCTTTTAAAAAGGATTTTTTGAAATATATTATTTAAGAATTCATGTTAACTTCCTATTGTATAGACAATATTACAGTATGATTTTTAAACTTACATTTAATATTATTAAAGTCACTTTGTCACTTATTCAAAATGGAGTAGTTTTTGATTAGCATCATCAATTACATTGTTTTCAAATTCTTTAAGATAACTATTTGTAATATCTAAATTTGCATGACCCATGCTTTGCGATATTAGGTCGGTAGCTACACCAAGCTGCTTCATATTTGTAGCAAAAGAATGTCTGATGACATATGAAGTTACATTTTTTTCTACTTGTGCTAATATCGCAAGTGTTTTTAGGTCTTTATTAAACTTACTCAATGTTTTGTGTTTTCTATTTTCTATTTGAATAGCTGTTAAATCATTTTTAAGCAAAATAGGAAAAAGGTAATCCGTAGTGCTTTTTTGAGACAAATAATAATCCAATACGATTTGAACAGGTGGCATAATCTTTATGACAAATCTACCTTTAGTTTTTGACCTAATGTATTCGATATTATCATCTTGTATACTTTCTTTCTTTAATTTCATCATGTCCACGAAATTAATACCTCTTGCGAAATATGAGAAAATAAAATAATTTTTAGCATCAATTAAATCTGGTCGATTTGCTAAATCTACATCTAATATCTTTTTGATTTCTTCTCTTGACAATGCTCGTTTTAGTCCTTTTCCTTTTAGTTTAGAAATCTTGTATTTGTCAAACGGATAGTATTCTTGCTTTACGATTCCGTTTCTTATTGCTGAATTGTAAATGGCTCTAAGACTTCTCATACGAAAAGCAATACCAGAATCCTGATTATTTCTACTTCTTAAATGGGCTTCATATTTTTCAAGCAAAGTAACATTCAGGTTTCTAAAACCTAGTTGCTTATCTGAATGAAAATTAAAAAACGAGTTGCAAGTATCTCGATAACTTCTTGCATTTCCAGTTCTTCCGGATAAATTCATTAGTTCAATTTTTTCTTGAAAATGTTCGTAAACTGTAGTTTTTGAATTAGCTTTTTCACCATTAAATTTTCTCTCAAAATCTAAAAGCGTAAAATCGATTTCATCTGTAACAAAATCATCAATTATTTTTAAAGCTTTGTTCTTAATATTTGAGAGGATTAAATTCCTTTTTTGGTAATTAGTATGAGATCTTCTTAATTGCGCTCCATCCCACTCATTTTCAAGACAATTTATACCAGTTGATATAACTTTCGTCTTGCCGTCTTTTATAATTTGAAGCATAATGGGGAATGTTTGATCTGAACGTGCTTTGTTTTTTTTTATAAGTTTTATACTTGTTGCCATAATTACATTTTATATTATTCTTGTTGTCTAATAAATTTAACTAATACTTTTCCATTACTTTTGTAATGGAAACACCTAATTCCATAATACATACAATATTTATCAATCCATTTTTTAAACATTTTTGGCGTAACTCTTTCGGATATTTCGTAATTAGAATCTTTGAATTGGCTGAATAGAATTTGTTTGTCAAAAACAAGGTTCTCTCCTTCTAACTTTGGTTGAGTTGACTCAGAGTTTTTCAGGAGTTCATCAATAAATTCTACAAACAAAGCATTGGTTTCTATGATTAATCTATTAAAACTGGCATTAATAGATATTGGCTGAATTAAGCCGCTTTTAAGATAGTATTGCAACGCTCTAATCATGAGGTTGTCAAATTTCAACCATTGCTCCGTGTCCCAATCTTCAAAAAGTCTATGTCCGAACTCCTCAATTGGAGTCAATTTATTTTTAAAATAGTTTGACACCTCAAACTCCACTTTTCTCCTCGATTCAGCAGTGCCACCTGAACCAGTGATGACATAATTTGTAGAAATTAGTATTTTAGGGGATTCCTTAAAGCTTATAACGGTTGCATTTTTATACTTTTTTTCAATTGGCATATCGCCAGTTATTATAGAATATAGCCCCTCAAAATCAAAATTTCTATCAACATCATCTACAAATAAAAGTTTATGATAAGGTTTTAGTGCAGACAAGAAAAACTTGTCTTTTGTGTTTATAGATTTTCCATTTATAAATAAATCAGGAATTACATAACCGATAGCTTTTCCAATTAAAGACTTTCCTGTACCTCCATTAGCTTCATCATCATCGGGATTCATTTCTTGATCCATCAGAATTATTGCTTTAGTTATTGAGGGGTCTTTATAAGTGTGAAGTAAATAACCAATTATTGAGATTAGACTTCTAAATCTGTTATCATCGTCGTTAGCTATTTTTAAAAGGAAATTGTAAAACACACTATCTTTATGTTCAATCATTTTAATCTCTCTTTTTACGATTTGTTCTTCCCATATATATCCATTAAAATTTTCATAATCCAAAGAGGTGATTTCTTCTTTTGCTATTATTAAAATAAAATTTGAATAGAATAAATATCCATTTTTTTCATCTCCATGTGAAGTACTCATCACAATTGTCTCTAAAGGTTCATAAAGTTTTTTTACTACATATTCTTTATTTAGGTAAACACTCCAAACATCATTTCTATTAATGTGCTTAGTGTAGTTTCTTATCTCATCTCGAAGTTGAAATTCTTCCACACTCTTTACAATAGAATTTCTTCTAATTTGAACTAGAATGTAGCCGCCTTCTTGATTAATTACTTTTCTATAGCCCAGACTTTCCCAAAACTCAATAACAGTAGAATTATCAATTATGATCTTGTTTTTACCTTCATCGTCTACTATTTCATAAAAGAATTTCACAGTATTGTCATACTTGTTTAGCATTATTTATCTGTATTTAAGTTAGACATGACTGATTGCTCCTTTTGAGAGTTGCCTGAATTTGCAAGCCAATTAAGGATTAGTTCTCGCTTAAAAAAGAGTTTGCCATTAGTAGGGCGGAAACAGGGTATTTTATTGTTTGAAGTTAGTTTGTACAGGGTAGACCGGGATATCCCTAATAATTCTATAACTTCCTTGAAGCATAGAATATCTTTTTCATTTGTAATCATATATTAATTTTAATATTGACTACAAAGATTTTAATAAATAGAAGAAGAGAGTGAAACAGATTTTATGAAAAAAATCGAAGTTTTTGTTTCAACGTTATCTTAATGAAAATGACTTTCGTCCAAAATAGTGTCGTAGGTTTTTAAGGTCTTCAGTTGAAAACATCTCAGATATATTTTCTGTTGACGGTATTTCTAATCGATTTGTATTAACTGGAATTTGACACAATGTTAAGAAACAGCCTATAAATTTTAGGTTAGTTGATGATTTTTCTAGGTCATCATTATGGAATGAAATGAATTTAAACAAACCATTAATCTGACGTTGTTTAATGTTTTCAAGAGTTTTTCTGAAGTCTGTAATGTTTGTATTATTGATTAATTCCACTTTTCTATGTTCAAAATTTTCAAGTGTAAGTTCCAACTTATCACATATAGCTTTATAGATAGTTTGAGTTATAAAAAAATTTTTAATCGGAAGAGTTTTTGGGTTTGAATTAAATTTAAAAGATATGGAGTGAATCTCCATCTGTATCTCTCCATTGAGAAATTTGTGAAGAATTACAAATAATGGCTCTAAATCTTTTCCCTCATTCATGAAGTCTTTTAAAAGTTGGTCAGTATCATGTTTTCGATTTTCATATTTTGTTAGCTGAGTAATATAATGATGCTGGAAGGCACTAGCTAATATGAGAAAACTTTCTAAATGACTTTCTAAATTATAGTTTTTTAATAAGCTAGTTAGTGTACGAATTAATTTTTCGGAAACTATAAGCGAAGTGTATTTAGATTCGAATGAAATTATAAATTCAGACTCTAGAAAATATTTTTTAAAGAATGAAAGTTTAGAAGTGTCAATATCATAGGTTCGGAAGTCAGTACTAATCTCCTCGTAGGTTTCATTTATTAAAACTTTCCAATTATAAACCTGTTGATTATTATCCATAAGCCAAAAATAATAAAAATAGTTATTCGACCTATATTCGACCCATAAAAACAAAAAAGCCTCTACATCACTGTAAAGGCTTTCTGCAATTAGCTCCCTCTCTTGGGCTCGAACCAAGGACCCTCTGATTAACAGTCAGATGCTCTAACCAACTGAGCTAAGAAGGAAACTGTATATTTTTATTCTGGTATTGAATGAACGTTTTTAAGCGTTTATTAGTGAGGTTTGTTTCACTTCTAAAGCGGTGCAAATATAGGGCTTAATTTGTTTTTTGCAAACAAAATTCAAATTTTTTTCATTTTTTTTTACTTCCCTACAATTGCCTTGTAAATGTCGTTTCCATTGGCAAATAACAACAAAGTTATAAGTAATACAAAACCAACCATTTGAGCGTTCTCCAGAAATTTATCGCTTGGTTTTTTACCACTTACGATCTCATATAATAAAAACATTACATGACCACCATCAAGCGCCGGAATAGGTAATAAGTTCATTACACCAAGCATTATTGACAACAATGCGGTGATAGTCCAGAACACTTCCCAACTCCAGGTATTAGGGAAAATATCAAATATGGCTTTGAAACCACCTACTTGTTTGTAAGCGCCAGTACTTGGACTGAAAATCATTTTCAGTTGTTTTCCGTATCCTACTAATTGGTTTTTTCCTTTTTCAAGTCCTACCGGAATAGATTCTAACAGGCCAAATTTTTGCGTGCTTACTTTGTAGTAACCTAATTTTTGAAGGGAAGCAAAACCGAGTCCGCCTAATTGTACGCCCAGTTTTCCGTCTTTTGAAACTATTACCTGTATTTGCTGTTCTTTTTGATTTCTTAAAACGGTAGCAGGAATAGTCTTGTTTTTGTTGTTTTCCAGAATTGTTTTGGCTTCATCCAAATATTTTATTTTTTGCCCGTTAAGTGCAACTAAAATATCCTTTGGCTGTAATTCTTTATTCAGTGACCCCTCCGAAATTTCGGAAACAACAAACGGCATTCTTAATTCTACTAAGGGGCCTTTTTCTTGTTTTGACAATTGATCAATAAAATCAGCAGGCATTTTTATTTCTTGTTGGGTTCCGTTTCTTTCAATAAGAACCTCTTTAGCCATTACGATTTTCCCATTAATATCATTATCAAATTTGGCTATTTTCTCTCCGTCAACAGAGATGATTCTGTCACCAGTTTTAAAACCTATGTTTTGCATGGCTTTATTTTGGATCAAAAGACCATCTTTCAAATCTGAGTTAGCAATATAGGTATCGCCATAAGCAAAAGCCATTCCGATATAAATAATGAATGCCAAAATAAAGTTCACGGTAACGCCGCCAAGCATGATAATCAAACGTTGCCAGGCTGGTTTAGAACGAAATTCCCATGGTTGAGGTGGCAAAGCCATTTGCTCTTTGTCCATACTTTCGTCAATCATTCCAGAAATTTTCACATAACCACCCAAAGGCAACCAACCGATACCGTATTCAGTTTCGCCAATTTTCTTTTTTAGAAGGGAATATTTAACATCAAAAAACAAATAAAATTTTTCAACCCTGGTTTTAAACAATTTAGCAGGAATAAAATGTCCTAATTCGTGAAGTATAATAAGTAATGATAAGCTCAATAAAAATTGAGAAAGCTTGATGACTATGTCCATTTTTTAATTTTAGTTCTTTTACAACTTACAAAAGTAAGGTTTTCTATTTGTTTAATTTACAATAATTGTTCCATACCGTTTTAAATGTTTGTTAATTAATAGAATTTCAATTTTTCCTTTCGGTTATGTCCCGTAACTTTACTTTTTTGAAACGGATTTTTCGTTATCTTCATTTAATATGTATTAAAAATAAAGAGTATGTCTTCAAAATTATTTTCACCACTTCAAATAAAAAATATCACGCTTAAAAATAGAATCGTTATTTCTCCAATGTGCCAATATTCGTCAAAAGACGGTTTTGCTAATGATTGGCATCTCGTTCATCTGGGTAGTCGTGCTTCAGGCGGTGCAGCATTAATCATTCAGGAAGCGACTGCGGTTTCTCCCGAAGGAAGAATTTCTCCCGAAGATTTAGGACTTTGGAAAGATGAGCAGATCGAAAAAATGCAATGTATTAATCGTTTTATTATCAGTCAAAATTCAGTTCCCGGAATACAATTAGCGCATGCCGGGAGGAAAGCAAGTGTCGCATCACCATGGAACGGAGGAAAGAAATTAGATGAAACTCAAGGCTGTTGGGATACTGTTGCGCCAAGTGCTATCGCTTATAATGACAACGAAAAAGCACCAGTCGCATTAGATAAAACGGGAATTCAAAAAGTGATTTCGGACTTTAAAGCGACTGCCAAAAGAGCGGTGCAAGCAGGTTTTCAAGTGTTGGAAATTCATGCGGCTCATGGATATTTATTACATCAGTTTCTTTCGCCATTATCTAATTTTAGAACGGATGAATACGGAGGAAGTTTCGAAAATCGAATTCGTTTAACTTTAGATGTTGTTGAAGCCGTACAATCGGAATGGGTGGAATACCTGCCTTTGTTTGTTAGAATCTCCGCCACGGATTGGGCGGAAGGCGGATGGAATATCGAAGAATCTGTGCAACTTTCAAAAATACTAAAAGAGAAAGGAGTAGATTTGATTGATGTTTCTTCAGGTGGATTGGTGTCATACCAGCAAATTTCGCTGGGACCCGGTTATCAGGTTCCCTTTGCAGAAAGAATAAAAAAAGAGTCTGCAGTTATGACAGGTGCAGTAGGATTAATCACAGCACCAAGTCAGGCAGAAGAAATAATTGCAAATGGAAAAGCGGATTTGATTTTGTTCGCAAGAGAATCGCTTAGAAATCCGAACTTGGGACTGACATTTGCCCAGGAACTTCATGCGGATATTCAATGGCCGAAACAATATGAAAGAGCCCGAATAAAATAACGTAACCCCTTTCTAAGTTTTAAATTAAAAGTTATAAATTCGTATCCGACTTAAAAAACAGCACATGCAAAAAATAAGAACTGCTTTACTTTCCTACGGAATGTCTGGAAAAGTATTCCATGCTCCGTTTATATCATTTCATTCGGGATTTGAACTGATTGGTTCGTGGGAAAGAAGCAAAAAATTGATACGGGAAGATTACCCCTCGGTTAAAAGTTATGCCACGATGGAGGCTTTACTCGAAGACGATGTTGATCTGGTAATAGTAAATACGCCAGTGGATACGCATTATGAATATGCCAAAAAAGTATTGCTTGCCGGAAAACACGCCATTGTCGAAAAAGCATTTACTACAACCGTTGCTCAGGCTCAGGAATTAGCTGCTTTGGCAAAAGAAAGAGGGGTGAAGTTAGCCGTTTTCCAAAACAGAAGGTGGGACAGCGATTTCAAAACTGTTCAGGAAATTATTTTAGATAAAAAATTAGGAGAAATCGTGGAAGCTGAATTCCATTTCGACCGTTATAATCCACTTTTGAGTCCAAAATCACATAAAGAAACTGCTAATTCAGGCGCAGGAATTCTAAAGGATTTAGGACCTCATTTAATTGATCAGGCATTGTGCTTATTTGGTTTGCCTGAATCTGTTTTTGCTGATATCAGAATCACCAGAGCACATTCTTTGGTAGATGATTATATAGACATTTTGTTGTATTATGCTGATTTTCGTGTCCGATTGAAAGCGGGATTTTTTGTCAGAGAAGCTGTCCCTGCGTTTGTGGTTCATGGTAAAAAAGGTTCTTTTCTGAAGCCCCGTGGCGATGTGCAGGAAGATGATTTGAAGCTTGGAAAAAAACCAAATCGCGACACTTGGGGAAAGGAAGCTAAGGGTAAAGAAGGATTGCTTCATACCGAGATTCATGCTGACGTTTTAGTTGAAAATGTACCAACACTTCAAGGCAATTATTACGATTATTTTGATGGTGTTTACAATTCCATTTCAAACGATACGCCAGAGCCTGTAACTGCCCAGGATGGGGTTCATGTTATGCAAATTATTGAAGCCGCAATACAAAGTAATGCTCAAAAGAAAGTAATTGATTTATAGGTTCTATCCACAAATTTCAGCAATTTATCCGCGATTAGCAGATTTCTATAAAAATTTTGAAAATCAGTTAATCTGCGGATATCACTTTTTAAAAAGTAACAATACTGCTTTTTTATAAACAATAACGATGTATTTTTTTCGTAAATGTGTTGTTTCGACGTAATGAACGATTGCTTTTTGTACTTTTGTCTTGTAAAATTATAAAATCCAATTCTTTTGATAGATTTAAACTTTTTAGGCAGATTCAAAGCGAAAGGAAAATACAAGAAAACGTACAAAGATGCTAAGATTTCTTATTTGAACAGAATTCGATGGGCAGTATCTATGTTTTATTTTGGTATGGGTTTGTGTTTTGCTACTTGGGCCAGCCGAATTCCGGATATCAAAACTACTTTACATCTTAGCGAAGGAAGTTTAGGAACTATTTTATTTGCCATTCCGTTAGGACAATTAACCATGATGTCCTTTTCAGGAAAGCTAGTTACTCGTTTTGGCAGCCATCGCATTCTTCCTTATTCTATTTTAATGTATGCCTTTAGTTTGACCAATTTAGGATTAGTCCAAAATGCTTGGCAACTTGGTCTTGGACTATTTGTTTTTGGAATTTTTGCAAACTTAACCAACATATCCGTAAATACACAGGGAGTCTACACAGAAGGACTTTTCAAAAGAACAATCATGTCCTCTTTTCATGGCATGTGGAGTTTAGCCGGATTTACCGGGGCTTTAGTAGGCTTGGGAATGTTGGCGCTACAACTCAATACGTATACACATTTTCTAATCGTTGCGTCAATCGCAGCTTTGTTAGTGGCTTTTAATTTCAAATTCTTAATTAAAGCCAAAGAAACGATACGAACCGAAAAGAAAAAAGGATTCAGAAAACCAGATAGTTCCCTAGTTTGGTTGGGGGTAATCGGGTTTTGTTGTATGGCAAGCGAAGGTGTTATGTTTGATTGGAGCGGTGTTTACTTCAAAGATATCGTCAAAGCACCTGGACCATTGGTGATTTTAGGCTATACTTCTTTTATGATTATGATGGCAAGCGGCCGTTTTTTTGGAGATAGATTAACTCATAAATTTGGACGAAAAACAGTAATGCAAATCAGCGGTTGTATGATTTCTACGGGCTTATTTACTGCCGTATTCTTCCCGTTCATAATTCCGTCAACGATCGCTTTTATGTTTGTTGGATTAGGGGTTTCTACTATTATACCGACCCTTTATAGTATTGCAGGAAAACATCCAACAATCCCAACAGGCGAAGCCTTAACAGCTGTTTCCAGCGTAAGTTTCCTGGGTTTTTTAATGGGACCGCCTATAATTGGTTATATAGCCGAGGCATTTGGTTTGCGATTTTCATTTGCTTTCATTGGTATTTTTGGATTTTTTATTGCAGTAATGGTTTCCAGAATTAAGGCAATTCAAGATTAGTTTTTAGGACAACTACATCCTGGTTTTATAAAACACAGCCGACCACTATACCATTTTTCTTTCAAAGTAAACCCGTTGAGAATTGAGACTATTTTCATTATAGCTCTAGTATGAATTTCACTATATTTGCCCGTTCCAAGGACAAAGAAATAGACCATGTTGCCCAAAACGAAAAAGATATTATTGCTTATATAGCAAAAAATCATTTAACTGCTCAAAGAAGCGATACAGGGTTGTATTATGTGATTAATGATCCGGGTACTGGAGCGCAGCCTACGCAGACTTCTAATGTAAAAGTAGCGTACAAGGGCTATTTTACAGATGGTTCTGTGTTTGATCAAAATAGCGATGGTCTTTCGTTTGGTTTACAACAAGTCATAAAAGGCTGGACAGAAGGGATCACTTATTTTAAAGAAGGTGGTAGCGGTATCCTTTTAGTACCGGCTCATCTAGGCTATGGGAATAATGATTACAGTACCATTCCTGGAGGGTCTGTACTTATTTTTGAAATAAAACTTATTTCAGTAAATTAAGGTCCCGAAGGATAGATTTATCTCGTCGCTTTCAAACATCTCGGTTCCGGTAGCTATTTGGCTTTGGATGGTGTTTTGTAACGGAGGATTAATGTCTACTCTATAATTCGATTTTTTTTTAGGGGTAATATATTGATTGTCAATTTGAATGCTTCAGAATGTAAATTTCAAACGGTAAAAAATTTTATGCTTTGATTGGTTTTTGTATTTTGGCAATCCCAAATCAATATAAATCCCATATGAAAATCTACATTATTGCCATATTTATGATGGCCTTCCCAAGTTTGACCCAAAGTCAAGTCCAGGAAAATTCAATTAAATTGAAAAAAATTAATATTGTAAAAACAAATTTCCGAAATTTAAAAAGTGGCGAAATTGTAAACAAATCCATCTTATTTGAAGGAGGAAAACTTCAGTCAATTAAAACTTCGGACGTTACCCAAAGTTTTTTTTATAATCTACAGGGATTATTAGACATGACCGTCAAAGGAAGAGAAGGAAGCAACTGGAAAGAGGTGGTAAACTACGGTTATGACAAACAGCAACGACTTGTTACCTTTGTTAAAAAATTCGAGGAAGGTGGTGAACTTGTTACCAAAACAGTTAGTATAACGTATGAGGGAGCAAGGGCTAAAGCCTCAACTAAAAAAAGCAACAGCCACCAAACTTTAACTGAAGACATTGAATATATTGTTGAGAATGGTCTCGTTGTCAGACGTTCTTCACGAGATAGAAATCAACAAATTATTAATAAAATAGAGTATGTGTATGCCAAAGATAATATTGTCAGACACAAAGGATTGCTTGGGGATAAATCAATAAAGGATTATACCTTTGATGATAAAAATTCAGCTGATTTGTTAATAGTAAAAAATATATTTGGACAGAACTATGCCAATAGTTTCTTTTCTTGAAGAAGAGTTTGATTTTCAATCGATATCTAATAATAATGAATTGAGCTTTATATCTACTTCGGCAAATCAGATCAGCGAATATGGGAAATACAAATACAATAATTTAAATTATCCAATATCGTATTCTCTTTCACAGGAAAAGGGAATGTTAAAAACCGAAAAAAATTATTTTTACGAATAGTTTTAGAAAGGTTCTCAGAACAGTTAGCATTCAGAGAACTCCCCGATTTATTAAAAAACAAAAAGGCTGTCTAAATTTTAGACAGCCTTTTTGTTTTTAATTATTTTTTTGTTTCAACTATACTTATAGCATAACCTCCGCCTGGAGCACTGAACTGTGCCAGTTTTGATTTGCTGGTCACTGTTATTTTACGAATAGTATATGCTTGGGGATTTGTTTTATAGTGCGCATCCTTGGCATCTGCATAAATGGTCGCTACATATGTTTTTCCTTTTTCCAAGAAATCAAATTTGATAGTTGAAGTTCGAGGATTTTCTCCGTTTACATTACCAATAAACCAGTTATTGGTTGCTTTTGCTTTACGGGCAACGCTGACATATTGACCTGGTTCTGCTTCCAGGTATTTACTATCACTCCAATCTACAGCTACATCCTTAATAAATTGGAAAGCGTCAGCAAACCGGTCGTAATTTTCAGGTAAATCGGCTGCCATCTGCAGCGGACTGTACATGGTTACATATAACGCCAGCTGATTAGCAATCGTACTGTTTACGTGCGATGTATTGCTAGGATTAATTTTGCTTAAATCCATTTCAAAAATACCAGGTGTATAATCCATAGGTCCGCCTACTAAACGTGTAAAAGGCAATACCGTTACGTGATTTGGTTTAGAACCCCCAAAAGACTGATATTCTGTTCCTCTTGCGGCCTCATTACCAATTAAATTTGGATACGTTCTACAAATACCCGTTGGGCGAATAGCCTCGTGAGCATTGACCATAATTTTATATTCGGCTGCTTTTTCTACTGCGTATTGGTAATGATTTACAATCCATTGGTTATAATGATTTTCGCCTCTTGGCAGAATATCACCTACATAACCACTTTTTACAGCATCGTATCCATTGTCTTTCATAAATTGATAAGCTTTATCCATATGACGCTCGTAGTTACGAACGGAACCTGAAGTTTCATGGTGCATAATCATTTTGATTCCTTTTGATTTTGCATATTCATGCAAACCTTTAACATCAAAATCTGGATAGGGGGTTAAAAAATCAAAAACATAATCTTTTGAGTGTCCGAACCAGTCTTCCCAACCTTCGTTCCAGCCCTCTACTAATACGGCATCAAAACCGTTTTTAGCTGCAAAATCAATATATTTTTTTACATTGGCGTTATTCGCACCGTGTTTGCCATTTGGTTTTGCTTTTGCAAAATCGGTAACCCCAAGTTGTACCGTCGGGAATTCATCCGTGTACGCCCATGAGCTTTTTCCAGTAATCATTTCCCACCATACTCCTACATATTTAACTGGTTTTATCCAGGAAGTATCTTCTATTTTACAAGGGTCGTTCAAATTCAAAGTCATTTTTGAAGCAAGAATAGCTCTGGCGTCATCACTGACAATTAAGGTACGCCAGGGAGAATGGCTAGGAGCCTGCATGTATCCTTTGTCTCCTTTGGCATCTGGTGTCAACCATGATTCAAATACCATGTTTTTATCATCCAGATTCAAATGCATACAAGAATAATTAATTAATGCCGCTTCGTGTATATTGATATACAATCCGTCACTTGTTTTTAGCATTAGTGAGGTTTGAACTCCTGTCGGAGAAAAAGAAGTTTGCGATACATTGGCAGTTTTTGCTTTCTCGGTTAATCCTCTTATTTCTGACAATTTTGATGTGGTATAATCATATTCTTGTGTGTCATAATCACCAGGAATCCAAAAGGCAGTGTGATCGCCTGCCATCGCAAATTGGGTTCTTTCTTCTTTGATTACAAAGTAAGTAAGGTTTTTTTGCGAAGGGAATTCATAACGAAATCCAAGACCATCGTCAAAGAGACGGAAACGAATAATAATTTGTCTGTCGGTTCCTTTTTGATTTAATGTAACTGCCAATTCGTTATAATGATTACGAATTGAAGCAACTTCTCCCCAAACCGGTTTCCATGTTTCATCAAAAGTTGACGTCTTAGTGTCAATAACTGAAAAATCATTTAGCAATGACTTTTTATCATTTTTTAGCTCAAGACCTAATTTACTTGGTTTTACAACTGCTTTACCTTTGTAATTTAAACTATAACTAGGTGTTCCGTCATTTTGTAATGAAAACTCCATTACAAATTTTTCATTTGGTGATTTTAACTGCTGTGAATTAGCGCTGTTAAAGAAGGTTAGCCATAGTAGGGCTGTAAAAAGAAAATGTTTCATTTTTTAAAATAGAATTTAATAATTAATTTCAGGTTTGGTAATAGAATTTGGTAAATATGATTTTTCACGAAATCGATTTATTGAAAAACTCAAAGTTTTAATCCCTATTTCAAATTTCGAGATAGTAAAAGTAAACTCTTTATGCACTATATGTTTTCATCATTATAAATAAGTAGATTGAATTTTTATTTTAAAGATGCAATATGCTTAATAACTGATTATTACGTAATTTTATTGTTTAAAAAAAGTGGTGAATTTATAATAAAAAAAAGGTCTTCAAGATTGCTTTAAACCTGAAGACCCCTTTAAAAAATAGATTTTTTCTATTTTAAATTGGTTCCTATATGCATTACTTTTGCTTCAAATTCCTCACGTGGACCTGCTGCTTTATTTTTAAGTTGGGAACGGTAATTGTAGATGGTGGATACAGAATAACGAAGGAATATTGATATTTTTGCACTATCCTTTATGCCCAAACGGATGAGTGCAAAGATTCTTAATTCAGTATTAAGCAGTTCCCCTTCCTTCAATTGTGTTACTTCATCATCAACCAATAATTTTGTAAATTCTTCGATAAAATTAGGAAAGAGTTTTAAGAATGTTTTGTCGAAATTAGTATAGAACTCTTTAAGCTCATTTTCAATAAACTGTTTTGATTTTACGGCACTTATCAGATCATTCATTTTTCCTGTAGTCGCCATTACATTCAATTTTCGGCGGTATTCGTCGAACTTGGCTATATAGTCTGAACACTGATCCATATAACGGCCGATGTATATTTCCTTTAAAAGGTTTGCTTCCGTCAGCGTATAATTTGTCTCATTCAATTTTTCATTGAATGTATTTAATTCCTTGTTCAATTCCGAAAGTTGGATGTTGGCCAAACTTAAATCCTTTTTCGCTCTGGATAATTTCTTCATTTGCTTAAAAAGTAAAGAAAGCACCACCAACAAGAATAAGGACAATATACTGGCACTTAGTAAAAACACAATTAATTGAAGTCGATTGGTTTCATTTTGTTTTTGATAGGCCTCGTTGATAATGGGCATCATCTTAGATATTTCGTAAGTTCTTAAACGGGCATTACAAAAAAGCGCATCTTCCAGTGAACGTTTTATATATAGGTAAGCTCGGCCTATATCTCCGCTTTCATACATTAGAAAAGCCAAAGAACGTAACGAAATATATTCCTTTTTGGCCAGCTGCAAGTCGGAAATAGCAGAAATTATCAACCATTTTTTCTCTTGTTCATGGTTTTTTTTCTTGTGATACCCTTGTGAAATTATATAGGCAATAACGGCCCGATCAGGACTATTATGAGCAATATTCGGAAAATAGTTCAGTAATAAATGAAGCGTCTCATTGTGCTTTCCAGCGTCAATAAGCCTACTGGATTTAGCCATGATGTAAGGGCTTGATTGGGGAGGGTAGAAGTTTAATAAAGAGTCACGGTACTTCTTTGTTAGTAAAATATACTTTTCTTTTTCCTGAAGCGAAGCTGCATAATCGGACATATATCCGTAGACTGCACTATTTACGGTAAAATAATATCCTTTTAGGTCTGGGGAAGTATTGATATTGATTTTATTGAGAATATCTGTCGCTTCTTTATACATTCCTAATGTTCCCATTATGGAAGCTAGATTTAATCTGGCATCATTTAGCTTTCTGTCATCATTTAATTTTTTTGCTATTTGAAAACCGCTCCTTGCATAAATCAATGCTGAGTCTGATTGATACGATTTATATTCAGAATATAATTTACCATAAATCTCATATTTTTGAAGATCAGTGGAAATGTATTTCAGCAGTCCTTTGAGTTTGTTTATTTCATTCTCTTTTTTATCCGAATAAAACTGGTAATTATTTACAGTCCTATCCAACTCGTTCAATAACGAATCGAAATTATTTTGAGCAACAAGAAGAACGGGAAATAGCAATACACTAATTAATGTCAAAAATCGATTCATTCAAATTGGATTAAATTCATGTAAAAATACTTAAAAATCCAAATTAACTGCTACAACAGGGATGGTAATCACTTAATAAAAATCATGCTTTACAAAGGATTTAATGATTTTTATTTTTCATCTGGCGAAGGGTAATAACAAAGAATACTATTTTTTTGTTTCTAAAAACTATCATTATTCACGGCTTCTGACTTTTTATAAACTCAGAACAACATAAGTCCCCTACAAATCATTAAATTTGTAGCTTATTCAAAGACATGTTAGAAAAAGAAGTAATAAATTTCGAAAAAACGGCTATAGTCGGTATTGTAACTCAAAATCAAAGTGAAGAGAAACTAAACGAATATCTTGACGAATTAGAGTTTTTGACTTTTACCGCTGGGGGTCAAGTGGTAAAACGTTTTTCTCAAAAAATGGAACGCCCAAATCCCAAGACTTTTGTTGGAACAGGAAAAATAGAGGAAATCAATCTTTTTGTTAAAGAGAATGACATCTCTACTTTGGTATTTGATGATGAATTGTCACCTTCCCAACAAAAAAATATATCTAAAATTATCGATTGTAAAATCCTGGATAGAACGCACCTAATCCTGGATATTTTTGCACAACGCGCCGAAACTTCGTATGCGAGAACGCAAGTGGAATTAGCGCAATGTCAATATTTATTACCAAGACTTTCGGGAATGTGGACTCACTTAGAACGTCAAAAAGGGGGAATTGGAATGCGTGGACCAGGGGAAACCGAGATTGAAACAGACAGACGTATTGTTCGTGACAGAATCGCATTATTAAAAGAAAAAATAAAAAGTATTGACAAACAAATGGGCGTGCAACGAGGCAATCGTGGCGCAATGGTTCGTGTGGCTTTAGTAGGGTACACCAATGTTGGGAAATCAACTTTAATGAATGCCATTGGGAAAAGTGATGTTTTTGTTGAGAATAAACTTTTTGCCACTTTGGATACTACTGTTCGAAAAGTAGTGATTAAAAATTTACCTTTCTTGCTTTCAGATACAGTAGGATTTATTAGAAAATTGCCGACACAACTAGTAGATTCTTTCAAAAGTACGTTGGATGAGGTTCGTGAAGCCGATTTGTTATTGCATGTGGTTGATATTTCGCATCCTGAATTTGAGGATCAGATAGAATCTGTAAACAAAACATTATTGGATATTAAGTGTAATGACAAACCAGTTATTATGGTTTTTAATAAAATTGATGCCTACAAACCACTGACTATTGATGAAGATGATTTAATGACCGAAAAAACACCAAGACATTTTACTTTGGAAGAATGGAAGGCTACTTGGATGAATCGGGTTGGACAACAAAATGCCTTGTTTATTTCGGCAACACACAAAGAAAACTTCGAGGAATTCAGAGAGCGGGTTTATGAAGCCGTAAGGCAAATTCACATCACTCGTTTTCCTTACAATAAGTTTTTGTATCCGGATTATAAGGATGCAGTTGAAAAAGAAGAAAAAGAAGAACAAATAGAATAAAAAAAATGGACCTTTAGAAATTTTAAGGGTCCTTTTTTATAACAGGTGAAATTTTTATAAACCGAAATTAATGCCTAAACCAAACACTTCTCTTACCTGGACTGCTTGTACTGAATTGTCATCGTATATTGCCTGTACAGCTACATTTGCCGACAAGTATTTGTTTATTCTCATAACAATATTCATCTGGTAATCTACATCAACGTTTTGTGGATTGTCTAAATAATTAGAATATAAATTGATTCTGTTTTCAATACCAACATTTGTCATTATGTTGAATTTATAATATCCTGAAATACTTGCGCCAAATTCAAATCGAGAGGAGTCCCCTTGTAATACTCCAAAAGAAGAACCGAAATCAGTGAAATGAGGATGGACTAAAATGAATTTTGCTGTTGCGGGAGAAAAATTGACACTTAAATGATTGTTTTTTTTCCACCACATTCCGGGCCCAAATTGAAAATAAGCGGGAGAGAAAAAATGAGAAATCCTTGTCCCATTTTTATCAAAACCGGAATCCATCTGTGTTTTGAAATTGAAAAACAAGGAATAATACCATTCTCCTTTTGCTTTCTTGCCCCAAAGTGAATTTAGTTCCAAACGATCATCCGTCTTGGCTGTTTTTTCAGCCCCCTTTATTTTGCTTAAACCATAAGCCAGAATGAATTTATTATCCCACCTTACATCGCCATTCTTATAATTGAAATCATAATTAAGACCAAAATTTCCCGCAACGTTTGAAGTTCCGCCGCCAAGCCATTGCCTGTTATAAGCAGATTGATTAAAAAGTAAAATGACATTTCCTTTTTTTGTCCAAAATTTTGTGGTGTCCGATGCGGTTTCTTCTTCTTGCGCATTAACCGAAATTAGGAAAAAAAGGAACAATAAAGAAAATACTATTTTTTTCATGTCTGTTTAATTTAAATTATCGTTTTAAAGTATAAAATAAACGTATATTACTCTTTTTTACTTGCTTTGTATAATGGAACGGCTGAACAAGCTTCTCCATACATAATACTTCGTGCAAAGGGCTGTAGATAATGCGCTGCTAATACATAGGCCCGCATCGGAACCGGTTTTCTGGAACATCCTTTAATAATAACAGGCTTGTTTTCATAAACCGAATAATCAATTTTAGGCAATAATTCTTCATAAAGAGAAGCGTCTAAATCCTCTAGGGTTCCATTAATGATTTTCTTTGCAAATGGTGCTAACTGAATGGCGACCAAAATAGAAGCCCAAGCAGGAACAATAGCATCAGTACTACAATTAATAGCTACATACTGATCTTGATATTGTGACCAATCCTGATTTTTTAGCTGCTCCCTAAAGTCTTTTTCTTTCAATAAAAAGCCTTCTAAAAGCCATTGTGAAATATCAATTTGCGTACGAATCCCTTTTGGATAATAATCTTCGAGATCGAAAACTTCCAAAACACTATTCGCAACTTTGTTTATTATTTCTTCCATTTTTTTGGTTTACAGTCGCAGTCGCAGTCGCAGCTGTAAAACTGAAAACTGCGACTGCAAACTGAATACTTTCTAAAGCATTCCTAATTCTAATTTTGCTTCTTCACTCATTAAATCTTTGCTCCAAGGCGGATCAAAAGTAATTTCTACTTCCGCATCTTTTACATTAGTAATTGATTTTACTTTTTCCTCTACTTCCCTTGGTAAACTTTCTGCAACAGGGCAGTTTGGAGAAGTAAGCGTCATCAGGATTTTTACTTCATAATCCGTATTGACCATTACATCATAAATCAATCCTAATTCGTAAATATCTACAGGAATCTCCGGATCGTAAATAGTCTTTAATGTTTTTACGATTGATTCTCCTAATTCGGCAGTGTCTATAATTGCTTCTTTCATTTTTATTTAGTTTTGCGTATTGAATGCCAAAGCATACATTTTTATATTTTTTATCATTGAGACCAAGCCATTGGCGCGTGTAGGAGATAAATGTTCCTTCAAACCTATTTCGTCAATAAAACTCATGTCGGCTTCTAGAATATCGGATGCTTTTTGATTTGAAAAAGTGCGAATCAATATAGCAATAATTCCTTTTGTCAAAATGGCATCACTATCAGCAGTGAAAACAATTTTGTCATCATTTTTTTCTCCTTGCAACCATACTTTCGATTGGCAGCCTTTTATCAGATTGTTTTCTGTTTTGAATTCTTCTTTTATTAAAGGAAGATTTTTTCCTAATTCAATGATGTATTCATAACGTTCAACCCAGTCATCAAACATGGAAAACTCATCAACGATTTCTTCTTGTATATCTTTAATTTTCATTATTCTTTTTAGCTAATGAAGTTATTTTATTTACCAATTTCTTAATTTCTTTTGGTGGAAAACCATGATCAAAACCAACCGTTTCATAGGTTTTGTCTTTGTAGGTGACTTTTAAATTGGCAATAGGCGCACCATCATAAAAACGTTTTTCAGTAGGTGCTTTTAATTTTGCCAAACTGTCTAATTCAACCGTTTTAAAACATTCCACTAATTCTTTCCAGTCTGCATCCGATATTTTTGTCGGTATCGGTTTGCTGTTCCCACTTCTATCTTTTGAAACAGTTACCATCCGATTCTTAACCGTTATTTTTTGATAAGAACCTCTGGTGTTGGCAACATATTCAATTACAGCAGTTTCAATTTCTTGTTTGTTTTGGGCTTCACACCCTTTTCCAAGAAAAATTGTCAGGAATAATAAAGACAGTATTTTCATATTTTTAAATTTTTAAGACAACATGAGTTGCGCTTTTTTTATAGCTTCAACCATAACGTCAATTTCTTCTTTGGTGTTATAAAAAGCAAATGATGCTCTTATCGTTCCTGGAATACAAAAGAAATTCATAATTGGTTGCGCACAATGGTGACCGGTTCTTACGGCTATTCCTAATTTGTCAATTATCGTACCAATATCATACGGATGAATTCCTTCAATATTGAACGAAATTACGGAAGTTTTTGCTGCTGATGTACCAAAAATCTTCAGACCTTTAATTTCTAGTAAGCGTTGCGTTGCATGCTCCAGTAATTCTTTTTCTTGTTGTTGAATGTTTTCAAAGCCAACTGTATTCAAATAATCAACGGCAGTTCCAAGAACAATTCCTCCTGCAATATTTGGGGTGCCAGCTTCAAATTTATGGGGTAAATCAGCATAAGTTGTTTTCTCGAAAGTCACTTCCTTGATCATTTCACCTCCACCTTGATACGGTGGCAGTTTATTCAACCAAGCTTCTTTTCCGTACAAAATTCCAGTTCCTGTCGGACCACACATTTTGTGTCCTGAAAAAGCATAAAAATCACAATCTAATTCCTGAACATCTGGTTTCAAATGCGGAACGGCTTGTGCTCCGTCAATCAAAATCGCTGCCCCAACTTCATGTGCTTTGTCAATCATATATTTAATTGGATTGACAGTTCCTAATGCATTCGAAATATGGTTTACCGTTACGACCTTAGTTTTATTAGACAATAATTCATCATACGCTGACATAATCAATTCGCCATCCTCATTCATAGGAATTATGCGTAAAGTTGCACCAGTTTTCTCACACAACATTTGCCAGGGCACAATATTACTGTGATGTTCCAATGCTGAAACTAAAACTTCGTCACCCGGTTTTAAAATCGAAGCAAATCCATTGGTAACCAAATTAATTCCGTGTGTCGTTCCCGAAGTGAAAAGTACTTCATGGGCAAATTCAGCATTGATGTGATTTTGGATTTTGCCACGTGAAATCTCGTAGGCATCGGTTGCTAATTGACTCAAAGTATGAACGCCACGATGAATATTAGCATTAATTTCCTGATAATATTTTGAAATCGCATCAATCACAACTTGTGGTTTTTGCGAAGTAGCTCCGTTGTCGAAATAAACCAATGGTTTTCCGTTTACTTTCTGAGAAAGGATTGGGAAGTCGGCTCTAATTTTATTTATATCTAACATTTCTTTATTTAGAATTTTTCTAAATACAAAAGTAATAAAAACTAAATTGTTTTAGCCATGAATCAACCAATTTACTTCTATTAATTTCGGGTTTTTATTAAAACAAAATTCGTGAATTCGCGGCTAAAAAAGGATTATATTGCATTGTTTTACAATTAGCTGCCATGAAAAAAATTTTCAAGTTTGTTGGTTTTACCTCTTTTATAGGAATCTTTTATTTTGGATTCACCAGCTATCCAAAACTGGATTTGATTTCTGGATTTTCAGCCAAAAGCATTGCTTCAGGGCATTTTATTGCTAAACGTTCCCAGGAAATGATTGAGAAAGGAGACAATGATATCGATATGATTGATTTGGCAAAAAATAAAATTGAGGCTGTCGGAAAATTTGCAGCTGCTTCTGTTTATGGTTTGAAAGAACGAAAAGCGATTTACCGCGAAGGTTTGGGAGCGACTTTAATCAACGATGATTTTGATGTTTCCAAACGATATGAAGTTCCTAAACGAACAAAAGGCAACAACAATTTGCCTTTTCCATATGGGAATGCCGAACCCAAAGACTCGGTTTTTAATACTGTTAATTATACCAGATTAAATGCGGCCGTCGCCAATGCTTTTGATAGAGCCGGCGAAATCAAAAAAAGAACCCGTTCCGTTTTAGTGATTTATAAAGACAAAATCATCGCTGAAAAATATGGTGCCGGTTTTGATAAAACCAGCAAAATATTAGGTTGGTCTATGACTAAAAGCGTTACGGGTGCGCTTTTTGGAATACTTCAAAAACAAGGGAAATATGATATCTATAAACCCGCCCCAATAGCAGAATGGCAAAAGGATGAACGCAAAATAATTACTACAAACGATTTGCTTCACATGAATTCCGGTTTGGAATGGGAAGAGAAATATGATCAAATCTGTGACGCCACTAAAATGCTTTTTGAGGCCGAGGACATGACACGTGTCCAATTAGAAAAACCAGCGGTATTCAAACCGAATACACATTGGAATTATTCGTCCGGAACGACAAATTTACTTTCCGGGATTTTGCGACAGCAATTCAAAACGCATCAGGAATATTTGGATTTCTGGTATTCGGCACTGATTGATAAAATAGGCATGAACTCTATGGTCGTAGAAACCGATATGGCAGGGAATTATGTAGGTTCATCTTACGGATGGGCAACGACCAGAGATTGGTCAAAATTTGGTTTGTTGTATTTGCACAAAGGCAATTGGAATGGCGATCAAATTTTAAACGAAAGTTGGGTGAAATATACGGTAAGTCCAACAAATACTTCAAACGGTAGATATGGCGGGCATTTTTGGCTCAATAGCAGCGGATACTTTCCTGATGTTCCAAGAGATATGTATTATTGCAGCGGTTTTCAGGGACAAATGATTGCAATTATTCCGTCACTTGATTTAGTAGTGGTGCGGATGGGTTTAACTGAAGAGCCTGATTTTGATTTTAACGGGATGTTGAGTGGGATTGTGAGAAGTGTGGAGCAATAGATTATATCCTATTAATTAAGAAAGAAGCAAAAAAAAGAGCTTCCCAGGAAAGCTCTTTTGTAAAAATAATTTTGTAAATATTACAAATCAAATCCTAGTTTCACGCCCAATTTATTGGCGATAATTGTGGTAATTCGTTTTTTTAGTTCCGGTATTTTAATGTTTTCGATAACCGCATTAGAGAACGCATACATCAATAACGCTTTGGCTTCTTTTTTAGGAATTCCACGTGCTTGCATGTAGAACATTGCCGTTTCGTCCAATTGTCCAACGGTACAACCGTGAGAACATTTTACGTCATCAGCAAAAATTTCCAATTGAGGTTTTGCATTTATTGTTGCTTTGTCGCTCAATAATATGTTGTTGCTTTTTTGGAAGGCATTCGTTTTTTGAGCTTCCTTCTCTACATACACTTTTCCGTTGAAAACTCCTGTAGAACGATCGGAATAGATTCCTTTATAATCCTGAAAACTTTCGCAATTTGGAGCTGAATGTTTCACCAAAGTATAATGATCGACGTGTTGTTTTTCACCAATAATTGTGATTCCGTTTAATGTACTTGTCAATCGCTCACCAAAGTGATAAAAATTCAAGTTGTTTCTGGTCAAGTTTCCTCCAAAAGAGAATGTATGTACAGAAACGTGACTTTCTTTCTGTTGGGAAACGTACGTATTGTCGATTAGATTCGCTTCTAACGTATCGTTTTGAATTTTGTAATAATCTACGATAGCACGTTTTTGAGCAAAAATCTCAGTAACGGAATTTGTCAACACTGGATTTTCGGTTAAACTTTGATGGCGCTCGATAATTTGAACATGTGAATTTTCACCTACAATTATCAAGTTTCTTGGTTGAACCAAAAGAGCTACTTCGTTTCCTGTTGAGAAATACATAATCTCAATAGGCTTGTCAGTCACTTTACTTTTTGGAATGTGGATATATGCTCCTTCATTGGCGAAAGCCGTATTCAAAGAAGTTAAACTTTCATCTTTACTCGCTATTTTATTAAAAAAGGTATCAATGATCATTTTGTATTTTGGTTTTGTCAATGCCGATGACATCAAACAAACATCAATTCCGTCGTGCGTTGTAGACGATAGATGTGAACTAAAAACACCATCAATAAACACCACTTTATACGTGTCTATTTCGTGTAAAAAGTATTTTTTTACTTGGTTAAATTCAATTGCACTTTCTTGCTTTGGAAAAACGGTAAAGTCATTTTTTAGGATGGCACTTAACGAAGTATATTTCCAAGCTTCGTCTTTTTTGGTTGGGAAACCTTTATTTTCAAAGTTTTTTATAGCTGAAGTTCTTACATCATGAAGTTCGCAATGAACATCAATACGCTCTTCGAAAGCCATAAAAGACGATAGTAATTTTTCTTTTAATTCCATTTTTGGTAGTTGTAAGTTGGTAGTTGTAGGTTGGAGTTTTGCAAACTGCAAACTGTAAACTGCAAACTAATTTTACGCTTCTTGTTCTTGTTTAATCCAGTCGTATCCTTTTTCTTCCAGTTCGTGCGCTAATTCTTTTCCTCCGGATTTTACGATTTTTCCATTGTACAGCACGTGAACGAAATCAGGAACGATATAGTCTAATAATCTTTGGTAGTGCGTGATAACTACGATGGCATTTTTGTCACTTTTTAGTTTGTTAACACCATTTGCAACAATTCGTAACGCATCAATATCAAGTCCAGAATCGGTTTCATCAAGAATAGCCAATTTTGGTTCCAACATTGCCATTTGGAAAATTTCGTTACGTTTTTTCTCGCCACCAGAAAATCCTTCGTTTAAGGAACGAGAAAGAAATTTTCTGTCAATTTCTAATAGCTCTGATTTCTCACGAATCACTTTTAACATTTGGTTGGCTGGCATTTCTTCCAGGCCGTTTGCTTTACGAGTTTCATTGATGGCAGTTCTCATGAAGTTGGTTACCGAAACTCCGGGAATCTCCACCGGGTATTGAAACGATAAGAAAACTCCTTTGTGTGCTCTTTCCTCCGGTGCCAATTCAGAAAGGTCTTCACCATCCAAAGAGATTTCACCTTCAGTCACTTCGTAATTTTCGTTTCCAGCAATGATTGAAGCCAGTGTACTTTTTCCAGCACCGTTTGGTCCCATTATCGCGTGAATTTCTCCAGCTTTTACTTCAAGGTTGATTCCTTTTAATATTTCTTTGTCTCCAATGGAGGCGTGTAAATTTTTTATTGATAACATAAATGTCTTGTTTTTATAAAGTCTTAAAAAGGTTATCCTACAGATCCCTCAAGAGAAATTTCTAATAATTTTTGTGCTTCTACTGCGAATTCCATCGGTAACTTATTCAATACATCTTTACTAAAACCATTTACGATTAAAGCAATGGCTTTTTCGGTAGGAATTCCACGTTGGTTGCAATAGAAAACCTGGTCTTCGCCAATTTTACTTGTCGTAGCCTCATGTTCAATTTTTGCCGTTGGATTTTTACTTTCGATATAAGGAAAAGTATGCGCTCCACAATTGTTACCCATTAACAACGAATCACATTGTGAAAAGTTTCTGGCGTTATCAGCTCTAGCGCTAATCTGTACCAGACCACGGTAACTATTTTGTGATTTTCCAGCAGAAATTCCTTTAGAAATAATGGTCGATTTAGTGTTTTTACCTAAATGGATCATTTTGGTTCCTGTATCGGCCTGTTGGAAATTATTGGTTACGGCAATTGAATAAAATTCTCCTACTGAATTATCTCCTTTCAAAATACAGGATGGATATTTCCAAGTTACAGCAGAACCGGTTTCTACTTGAGTCCAAGAAATTTTTGCGTTTTTCTCACACAATCCTCTTTTAGTTACAAAGTTGAAAACCCCGCCTTTACCTTCTTTGTTTCCTGGATACCAGTTTTGAACAGTAGAATATTTGATTTCGGCATCGTCCATCGCGATTAATTCCACACAGGCTGCGTGCAATTGATTTTCATCACGACTTGGAGCAGTGCAACCTTCAAGATACGAAACGTAACTGCCTTCATCTGCAATCACTAGTGTTCTTTCGAATTGTCCGGTTCCGGCTTGATTGATACGGAAATAGGTTGATAATTCCATTGGACAGCGAACGCCTTTTGGAATATAGCAAAAAGAACCGTCAGAGAAAACAGCAGCATTCAATGCGGCATAAAAATTATCTTTTTGAGGAATAACGCTTCCCAAATATTTTTGGACTAATTCTGGATATTCACGAATTGCTTCGGAAATAGAACAGAAGATAATTCCTTTTTCTCCTAATGTTTTCTTGAATGTTGTCGCTACTGAAACGGAGTCAACAACAATATCCATGGCAACACCAGAAAGCATTTTTTGTTCATCGATTGAAATTCCAAGTTTTTTGAAAGTCGCCAATAATTCTGGATCCACTTCATCTAAACTTTCATATTTCGCCTTGCTTAGCGGCGCAGAATAATAAGAAATAGCCTGAAAGTCCGGTTTAGGATAATGAACATTTGCCCATTCTGGCTCTGTCATTTGCTCCCAAGCGCGGAAAGCCTCAATACGCCAATCGGTCATCCATTGTGGTTCTTCTTTGCGAAGTGAAATAGCACGAACGATATCTTCATTTAAACCAATAGGAAAAGTATCAGATTCTATATCTGTATAAAATCCGTACTCATACTCTTTAGTTTCGAGTTCGATTTTTAAGTCGTCTTCGGTATATTTTGACATAATTTTTTGTTTAAATGTTTTACAAAGAGAAACTCTCTCCGCAGCCACAAGTTCTATTGGCATTTGGGTTATTGAAAACAAACCCTTTGCCATTTATTCCTCCTGAAAATTCTAATATTGTTCCGGCTAAGTACAGAAAAGATTTTTTTTCTACAGCAATAGTTATATCGTTGTCTACAAAAATTTTATCATCTTCGTTTTTTGTTTTATCAAATTTTAAATCATAAGACAATCCAGAACATCCGCCGCTTTTTACACCAACTCTTACATAGTCGATTGCAGCATCAAAACCATCATCTTTCATTAGATCGATGATTTTTTTTCTTGCAGTGTCAGAAACTTTTATCATAGCTTATATAGATTTTGTCTAAATTAACGACAAAGATAGTGTATAAAAACCTTTTTCCATAATTGAAATCATTTTTATAACCAATGCAAAAATAGAAAAAACCTATTTAGTGCCCTCATTATAAAAATTAAATCTATATTTAAACTCTATTTAATTGTAACCAAATTACTAATAATAAAATGATGGAAAACACTTTGGAAAGTCGCTCAACGTACAAACTAGAATTTCAGGGAAATGGTAAAGACTTTTTTGGCGTTGTAATAGTCAATTGGCTTTTGACTGTTATTACTCTGGGAATTTATTACCCATGGGCTAAGGCCAAACAACTTCAGTTTCTTTATGGGGCCACGTCTTTAGATGGTGATTCTTTTTCTTTTCACGGTACAGGAAAAGAGATGTTTAAAGGTTTTGTAAAAGCAATCCTTCTTTTTGGCGTTCTTTATGGCCTGTTATTTATGTTCTTTTATCTAAAATTTCCCTTGGTGGGATTGCTTTTGTTTTATCTTGGATTTTTAGCCATTTTACCATTAGCCATTCATGGTTCATATAGATATAGAATGTCAAGAACCTCATGGCGCGGCATCCGATTTGGATACAGGGGAGACCGAAAAGAACTTACCGTGAATTTCTTCAAATGGATTTTCTTTACGGTAATTACCTTTGGGATTTACGGTTGTTGGATGTCAATAAATTTGAGAAAATATTTGTTGGGGAATGTTCGTTTTGGAAATATTGAATTTGATTATAATGGAGATGGCAGTGATTATTTCGCGTTAAATCTAAAAGGCTATTTTTTAACGATTTTCACCCTTGGGATTTATCTTTTTTGGTGGCAAAAAGACCTTTTTGAATACTATATCAATAATGTAAGTTTAAACAAAGAGGGGAAAGAAATCGCATTAAATTCGACTGTAACAGGTGGTGATTTCTTCAAATTGGGGGTTGTCAATTTATTGATTATCATCTTTACCCTTGGACTGGGTTACGCATGGGTCATTACAAGAACATTGAAATACCTTTTTGATAATATTGAATTAGACGGAAATATTGATTTGTATTCAATTCAGCAAACAGAAGAGAATTTCAAAGATGCTACAGGAGAAGATATTAGTGATTTTCTGGACTTAGATTTTGTAATGTAAGCAGATGAAGGAAAAAATAATTGGAAATTTTTATGATGGCGCATCTTCTGTTTCCCAAGAAGTGGTATTAAATTTTGATACCGAAAAAGGTGTTTTTATTTTTGAAACGGCCTATAATAAAACGTATTCTTGGGAATTTGCTGCCGTTGTTTTTAATGGAAAAAGGCCGGTATTACAGCTTCAACATGGGGACAATCCTGTTCAAAGCTTAAAAATTGAAGATGCTCAATTCATCGACGACCTGACTGTTTTTAGAAATAAAAATGGACATATTGGTTGGTACCAAAAACTTTTAAATCTTGGAATTAAAATCCACCTTGGTTTCGCATTGTTTATTTTTGGGTTTATTGGTTTGTGTTATATATATATTATTCCGTGGGTAGCCGAAAAATCGGTGGTCTTAATTCCTGCTGTATATGATGATGCATTAGGAAATACATTTTTTGAGCAAAATACATTTTTAGGCACTGTTGACGCCAAGAAAACAAAAGCGTTGAACCTGTTCGCCAAAGAGTTGAAACTAAGAAACACAAAAACATTAAAATTCACCGTAATTGATTCGGACATAATGAATGCTTTTGCACTTCCGGATGGCAGCATCGTTGTGTATACCGGAATTATAGATTCAATGAAAGATTACGAGGAATTAGCGGGTTTAATTGGACACGAAGTCGCCCATGTAAACCATAGGCATTCCATGAAAATGTTGTGTCGAAATTTATCGGGTTATTTATTTATTTCAACCATTTTAGGAGATGCAAACGGAGTCATGGCAGTACTCGGTGAAAATGTCAATACCTTACAATCGCTGTCTTTTTCGAGGGAATTTGAACATGAAGCTGATATCGAAGGTTTTAAAATAGTGACCTCAAATGGAATTAACCCAAAAGGAATGTCAGTCCTTTTTAAACGTTTGCAGAAAGAAAATAACATTGTGATACCTGAATTCTTAAGTTCACATCCCCTAACAGCGGATCGAATTCGATACATTGACAAAATAATAAAAATCGAATCTTTTCAATCTAAAGAAAATAGTAGACTACAACGGTTATTTCAACAGATGAAATAATAATTTCTCTTTATAAAATTTAATCCGCCAATTCAAAGCCAAATTTTACGCTTCGAATTGGTGGTTCTTTTTAGTATTAACAGAAAATTCTTTGTTTTACTATAAATTATACTCGTAAATGTGTTTTTAACTCATTTTTGGTGTCGAATCCTTATATTTGGGTTTAATTACGTTTTTAAAAATAATCTTATGAAACTCTATCCTATAGAAACTGGAAATTTTAAATTAGATGGGGGGGCGATGTTTGGAGTGGTCCCAAAAACCATTTGGAATAAAACCAATCCGGCCGATGAAAACAACTTGATTGATATTGCTGCACGTTGCCTATTAATTGAAGATGATACTAAATTGATATTGATTGATACCGGAATGGGAAACAAGCAATCGGAGAAGTTTTTTGGATATTATTCGCTTTGGGGAACGCATTCCATGGATAAATCTTTGGCTAAATTTGGTTTTCATCGTGATGATATTACCGATGTTTTTATGACGCATTTACATTTTGACCATTGCGGTGGAAGTGTGCAATGGAATGCTGATAAAACGGGCTATGAGCCAGCGTTTAAAAATGCTAAGTTTTGGAGTAATGATAAGCATTGGGAATGGGCAACAAAACCTAATTTGAGAGAAAAACCCTCCTTTCTATCCGAAAATATTTTGCCGATGCAGGAAAGCGGCCAGTTGCATTTTATCCAAAGACTGGAGGGTGATTTTCTTAAAAAATCGGAACTGGGTTTTGGTATTTTTTTTGCCGATGGTCACACCGAAAAGCAGATGATTCCGCATATTCAATATCAGGATAAAACGATTGTTTTTTGTGCCGATTTATTGGCAACAGCCGGACATATTCCAATTCCATATGTGATGGGCTATGATACCAGACCGCTTTTAACATTAGACGAAAAATCAAAATTCATGAACGCTGCCGCGGATAATAATTACTATTTATTTTTGGAGCATGATGCCCATAACGAAATAATAACTGTTGAAAAAACAGAAAAAGGAGTTCGATTGAAGGAACGATTTTCTTGTGATGAAATCTTAATATAGTGTTAATGTCATTTATTTTTGTAACAAAAAAATACATTTTAGACTAATTTTATAACTTTTAAAAACGTAAACATGAATATAATTAAACCTATTTACATTTCGGCATTTGCAATATTAGCTCTGGCAGGGTGCAGCGCTTCTAAACAAGTTTCTAATTCTACTGCAACACTTACTGCGATAAGTGCTCCGTTAAACATTAAAAAAAATGCACCCATAAATGAAAGTGACTTAAAACGCTGGAGTCATTTAGATATAGTAAAAGATACCATTCCGGGAATGAGTGTTGATAAAGCATATTCCGAATTATTGAAAGATAAAAAAGGGGTAAAAGTTATCGTGGGAATTGTGGATTCTGGGGTTGATATCGAACATGAAGATTTGAAATCGGTTGTTTGGACCAATAAAAATGAGATTGCAGGAAACGGAATTGATGATGATAAAAACGGGTTTGTCGATGATATTCATGGTTGGAATTTCTTAGGAGATATCACCAAAGAAAATTATGAATATGAGCGAATTATTAAAAATAAGAATCTTGTTGACGAAGTAACCTATCAGGCCGCAAAAAATGTTAGTGATGCTAAAATGGCTGATGCCATTAAAGGGAAAACGCGTTCGGAACAAATGTTGGTGACCCTAAACGAGAATGATGCAGTTTTAATAAAACATTTTGGAAAATCGGTTTATACGATTGAAGAGGTAAAAGCAATTGTTTCACAAGAACCGGAAATGCAAAAAAGCAAGGCCGCTATCGAGCAGATGTTTTCTTTTGGGATGCCTATCGCAGACTTAAAAGTTGCTGTTCAAAAACAGCTTGATGGTCTTAATGCTACCTTAAACGGAGAAAATATAAAAAACGATTATAGAAAAGTTGTTGGAGATAATCCGGAAGATATAACAGATACCAAATACGGGGACAACAATGTTATGGGACCAGACAAGAATGGAATTCTTCATGGAACCCACGTTGCCGGAATTGTTGCTCAAACCAGAAACAACGCATTAGGCGGCGATGGCATAGCAAACAATGTAGAAATTTTAACGGTTCGCGCCGTGCCAGACGGAGATGAATATGATAAAGATATCGCACTTGGAATTCGTTATGCGGTGGATAATGGTGCAAAAGTAATTAACGGAAGTTTTGGAAAAAGCTTTTCACCACATAAACAATGGGTTTATGATGCTATTAAATATGCGGAAAAAAAGGATGTATTGATTGTTCATGCAGCTGGAAATGATGCAAAAAACATCGATACTGAAAATAATTTCCCTAACGATTCTGATGATAAAATAACTGAATTTGCCGACAATGTAATTACAATCGGGGCATTAAATTTTGAATATGGAAATAAGGTGGTGGCACGATTTTCTAATTTTGGAAAAATCAATGTTGACGTTTTTGCGCCAGGAGTAAAGATTTATGCTACAACACCAAATGATTCTTATAAATACTTGCAAGGAACATCCATGGCTTCGCCAAATGTTGCCGGAGTTGCGGCGTTAATACGTTCGTATTATCCAAAATTATCTGCGCAACAAGTAAAACATATTTTAATGGATTCAGGAGTAGCAATTACAGCAGATGTTATTGTTGGTGGAAAACCGAATGATACGCGATCTTTTACTACTTTATCAAGATCTGGAAAAATAGTAAATGCTTACAATGCCTTATTGATGGCGGAAAAAATGTCAAAAAACTAATAATTCCGATTTGTTTTTAAATGGAAGGGCAATTTGTCCTTCCATTTGCATTTTAATCCCATAATAACTCCTCTGATTTTCATTCCTTTGCTTTCGAACAAATCATAATGGAGTGTTAATCCATTTAAATTGTGTAACAAAAAAACATAATTTAGGCCCCACATTTAATTTTAAAAACTTATAAATGAACAATATTAAACCGATCTGCTATTCTGCCGTTGCTTTTTTTGCATTAGTGGGATGTAGTGCTCAAAAACAAGTTTCCAAAACTGCTGCTCCCATAGCAGTAAGTTCACCTTTAATTATTAAAAAAATTGCGCCTATAAGTGAAACTGATTTAAAACGTTGGAGTCATTTGGATTTAGTGAAAGATACGATTCCCGGAATGAGTGTTGATAAAGCATATTCTGAATTATTGAAAGATAAAAAAGGAGTAAAAGTCATCGTGGGAATTGTAGATTCGGGAGTTGATATTGACCATGAAGATTTAAAATCAGTGGTTTGGACGAATACCAAAGAAATTGTCGGTAACGGAATTGACGATGATAAAAATGGATTTATTGATGATATTCACGGCTGGAATTTCCTTGGAGATTCAGGATTTGAAAATTTAGAGATGACCCGTATTCTGAAAAAAGCAGATGACGGATCAGTAATCTATAAAAATGCTAAAGCGGATTATGAAAAAAAGTACAATGAAGCTTTAGAAGGGAAACAGCAAGTAGATTTTCTGGTAAACACCAATAAAACAATACAAACGTATTTAAAGAAAGATGATTATACACTCGAAGAATTAAATGCAATTGTAAGTACTGATGAAGCTTTGAATAAAAGCAAGATGATTATGACGCGCGTTATTGGGCAGTCAGGTCCAAGATTTAGTGCTGATATCGAAGAATACAGAAAGTATATTTACGACCAGTTGAATTATAATTTGAATAAAGATTTTAATGGTAGAAAAACCGTTGGGGATAATCCGGATGATATAAATGACACCAAATACGGAAACAATGTTGTTTACGGGCCAGATAAAGAAGAAGCTTTACATGGAACCCATGTTGCAGGAATTATTGCTCAGGTGAGAAATAACAACATTGGGGGTGACGGAGTTGCAAACAATGTTGAAATTATGGCAGTAAGAGCGGTTCCTAATGGGGATGAATACGATAAAGATATTGCTTTAGCGATTCGTTATGCGGTAGATAATGGAGCAAAAGTAATCAACGGAAGTTTTGGAAAAAGCTATTCTCCACACAAGCAATGGGTTTTTGATGCTATAAAATATGCTGAAAAGAAAGATGTTTTGTTTGTACACGCATCAGGAAACGATGGAAGTGATATTGATTTAGAAAAAAACATCAATTTTCCCAATGACTCTGAAGATAATAAAATAGAGTTTGCTAAAAACGTGCTTACTGTCGGAGCTTTGAATACTGTTTACGGGGAAGCGGTGGTTGCGCCATTTTCGAATTATGGAAAAATTAATGTGGATGTTTATGCTCCAGGAATGGAAATTTACGCATCAGTACCAAATAACAAATACAAATACGAACAAGGAACATCAATGGCTTCGCCAAATGCGGCCGGAGTTGCGGCATTAATCCGGTCTTATTATCCTAAATTATCAGCAGCACAGGTAAAACAAATTATGATGGATTCCGGAACCCCGCTGCCTGTAACAGTAGAGCTGGGAGAAACTCAAGAAAAAAAATCAAATACTGAAACTTCAAAATCAGGAAAAATGGTCAATGCCTACAATGCTTTGATCTTAGCTGAAAGAATGTCTAAAAATTAAATTCAAATATCGATTAATCTAATGGGAGGGCTTTAACCCTTCCATTTTTTATTATAAAAATGATGCGAAAATTCCTTTTATTGTCTTTTATAACTCTTAATTTTAGTTCTTTATTGGCCCAAAGTTCCACATATTGGCAACAGCATGTTGATTATAAGATGGACGTTGTCATGGATGTGAAGAACTACCAATACAAAGGAAAGCAGGAATTGGTTTACACTAATAATTCTCCTGATACTTTGAAAAAAGTCTATTACCATTTATTCAATAATGCTTTCCGGCCCGAAAGTGAAATGGATGCCAGAATCCAAAGCATCAAAGATCCGGATGCCAGAATGGTAAATAAAATAAAAGTAGAGGGCAAAGAGGTCAAAGAAAGCCGAATCAAAACTTTGAAACCTAACGAAATGGGGTATTTGAAGATTACTAATTTCAAACAAGATGGAATTACCGCCTCCGCAAAATCGGTAGGAACGATTCTCGAAGTTGCTTTAGCAAAGCCAATCCTGCCCAATTCAAAAACTACTTTTACGCTGGATTTTGATGGTCAGGTTCCTATTCAAATTCGTCGTTCCGGAAGAAATAACGCGGAAGGAATAGCGTTGTCAATGGCGCAATGGTACCCAAAAATAGCCGAATTTGATTTTGAAGGCTGGCATGCCGATCCGTATATAGCCAGAGAATTTCACGGTGTTTGGGGAAATTTTGATGTGAATATTACTATTGACAAGGATTACATTTTAGGAGGTTCCGGTTATTTGCAAAATCAAAACCAGATTGGACACGGATACCAGGATGCGGGAGTTACAGTGGTTTATCCAAATAAAATAAAAACATTGACTTGGCATTTTATAGCGCCAATGGTTCATGATTTTACCTGGGCTGCCGATAAAAATTATATTCATGATGTGGTAAAAGGGCCTAATAATGTTGATTTACATTTCTTATATAAAAATAATCCAAAGACAATGGAAAATTGGAAACAATTAGAACCATTAATGATTCATGTGATGGATTTATATAACAAGAAAATTGGAGATTATCCATACAAACAATACTCTTTTATTCAAGGTGGCGATGGCGGAATGGAATATGCGATGTGCACGTTGATGTTAGGAAATGGAACACTGCAAGGAATTTTAGGAACTGCAACGCATGAATTAGGACATTCTTGGTTTCAACATATCCTGGCTTCAAATGAATCTAAACACCCATGGATGGATGAGGGTTTTACAACCTATGTCGAAGATTTAGCGCTTAATGAAATAGCGGTAAAAAAACAAAAAAACCCATTCGAAGGAAATTATAAAGCGTATTATTCCTTAGTGGATTCGGGGAAAGAGCAACCGCAAACTACTCATGGCGACCGTTATGATGAGAACAGACCTTACAGCATTTCGTCTTATGTAAAAGGGAGTATTTTCTTGTCTCAACTGAGTTATGTGATTGGACAGGATAATTTGGACAAAACGATAAAGAGGTATTATCATGATTTCAAGTTCAAACATCCTACGCCAAATGATATCAAAAGAACTGCTGAACGTATTTCAGGAGCAAACTTAGATTGGTATTTGGTGGACTGGACTGAAACTACCAATACAATTGACTATGGAATCAAAGATGTAAAGGCGAATGCTGACAAAACGGTTGTAACATTAGAAAGAACAGGCAGAATGCCAATGCCGATTGATTTGATGGTGGACTATACAGACGGGACAACAGAAAGTTTCTATATTCCATTGCGCATGATGAGTTTTGAAAAGGAAAATCCAGATCCCTCAGTAAAAAGAACAGTTCTGAATGATTGGGCTTGGGCGTATCCTACTTTTGAATTCGAAATTTCTAGACCGAAAACGACCATCAAGAAAATCACCATCGATCCAAGCGGTTTAATGGCCGATGTGAAACAGGCCAATAATACTTATGAAATGAAGTAATTTCTTAAATAAAAAAGAGTCTGGTTCAAAATAGCTAGACTCTTTTTTATCTTGGAAATTTTATTTTTCGGTACTCAAGTTTCGCAACATATCCACTGTCATGGATTCCAAATCAAATTGATGTTTCCAGTTCCAATCTTTTCTTGCTTTGGAATCATCAATACTTGCTGGCCAGCTATCAGCTATTTTTTGACGAAAGTCAGGTTTGTAAGTGACTGTAAATTCAGGAATGTGTTTTTTAATTTCGGCAGCAATCTCCGTTGGTGTAAAACTCATTGCAGCTAGATTATAAGAAGAATGAATTTTAATTTGTTCAATCGGCGCCTGCATAATTTGTATCGTTGCAGCAATCGCATCGTCCATGTACATCATCGGCATTTTAGTTTCTGAGGATAAGAAGCATTCATATGTTTTATCTGAAAGTGCTTTATGGTAAATATCCACGGCATAATCTGTAGTTCCGCCGCCAGGAGGTGTAGACCAGCTAATTAAACCAGGATAGCGGATGCTTCGCACATCGACACCGAAAATATTGTGGTAGTATTCACACCATCTTTCGCCCGCCTGTTTACTGATTCCGTAAACCGTTGAAGGCTCCATGATGGTGTATTGTGGTGTGTTTTCTTTGGGCGTTGTTGGGCCAAAAACTGCAATACTGGAAGGCCAGAATATTTTTTTTATTTTTTTTGCTTTAGCCAAATTCAAAACATGAAACAAAGAATTCATATTTAAGTCCCAGGCAAAAGCTGGATTTTTCTCGGCAGTAGCCGATAATAATGCTGCCATTAAATAGATTTCATCGATTTGGTGAATCTCTACAAGATGCTCAATCTGATTAAAATCCAGCGCATTTACAACTTCGAAAGGACCCGAATTGACAACATCATTATTCAGTTTTCGAATATCAGAAGCAATTACGTTTTCTGTTCCATATATTTTTCGCAACTTATGGGTAAGTTCCGTTCCAATTTGTCCGCAAGCGCCGATAATCAATATTTTAGTGCTCATTTTGTTTGTTTTGAAACACAAAGATAACGTTTTCGTGAATAACACAATTCTGATGTTAAATGTTATAAATTTGCTAAAAGAGTATTTAAAATAGGTGTAAAACTCTTAATTTTTCTTTTTTTTTAATATAAAAGGCGCTTCAGGGATGTTAGATTCTTATTCCTATGCCGTAATTCGTAATTATAAATTTACTTTGTAACTTTGTACTTTAATGAAAATGCAAATGAAATGAGCATAATGGGATACGATGGAATTTATGCAAATTAAAAGCGATCATTAAAAAACAATAAATAGCTACACATGAAATACAATATAACGGTCTTCCTTTTTCTGATTTTCATTTTGTTCTCTTGCCAAAATGACAATCAAAAACGCATTGCTGAAAACAGGAAAGAGATCAAAAAAAGAGAAATAATATTTAAAAATATAGAGAAAGGCTGGGCTTTTTATGATACACCTATAACTGAGGCTTCTGAAAAAAGCATTGCTACCTGGAACGAATTACGTATGTTTTTGGCTGAATTAGCTCAAAAGCCAAAAAAAACCATTGGTGCATTTCAACAAAAATCGAAAGCGCTTTCTAAAAAAGCAATGGCCTTAAATGAGAATGTCCCTTTAGAGTTTAATAAGCCTCAGATAAAAAGTAGAATTTCGACGTTAATCACGAAAGTACGATTGTTGGATTTATTCATTCATTTGGATAATATTCCCGATAATAAAGTGACGTTATTGGTTTCTGAAATTAATTTGGAATTGGTTTCCTTACAAAGACAAATGGACAAAATTGTAGAAAAAAATAAAATCCCTGTTGAAGAAGGAGAATCTGACTTATTGAAAATGATGGATACTGCCAGAGCAATTCCTAATACGCCTACTCCTAATTCACCGAATACCCCAATCGACCCAAATCTGCCACGCGTTGAGTAAAAAAGCCTTATATAACACTTACGATAATTCGCCAAAGACCCAGCAAATTGCTGCTCGTTTGTTGGAAAATAATCAGGTAAAAATGCATCTTTCGGGATTACTCGGATCAGCACTTTCATTTGTAATTCGTGCGATTTTTAGGAAATCCGAACTTCCTTTTTTGGTTGTTTTAAACAACAAAGAAGAAGCCGCTTATTATCTGAATGACCTGGAACAGATGGTTGGCGACCAGGATGTTTTGTTTTATCCTGGTTCGTATCGTCGTCCGTACCAAATTGAAGAAACAGATAATGCGAATGTTTTGCTTCGTGCCGAAGTCCTCAACAGAATCAATTCTCGCAAAAAACCGGCCATTATTGTCACCTATCCCGAAGCATTATTCGAGAAAGTGGTGACTCGAAAAGAATTGGATAAAAACACACTGAAAGTATCGGTTGGTGACAAAATTTCTATCGATTTTATCAATGAAGTATTGTTCGAATACGAATTTAAAAGAGTTGATTTTATTACGGAGCCCGGAGAATTTTCAGTTCGTGGTGGAATTGTCGATGTGTTTTCTTTTTCGAATGATAATCCATATCGAATTGAATTTTTTGGAGACGAGGTGGAGAGTATTCGCAGTTTTGATGTAGCAACCCAATTGTCTATTTTACAACAGAAAAAAATTACGATAATTCCAAATGTGGAAAACAAAGTTTTTCAGGAAAATAGAGAAAGTTTCTTGGATTATATCTCGGAGAAAACAGTTATTTTCATCCAGAATACTGAAGATCTTTTGTCGCAATTAGACAGACAATTTACCAAAGCTGAGGAAGCTTTTTCAAAATTAGCGCAAGAAGTAAAGCGTTCTACGCCGGAACAATTGTTCTTGAATCAAACGGAGTTTATAAAAAGAGCGTTGGATTTTTCAATTGTGGAATTGAGTTCGAAAGCTGTTTTTAGAACCACTAAAAAATTCGAATACCATATTCAGCCGCAACCGTCATTCAACAAGCAATTTGATTTGTTGTTGAATAACCTGAATGAAAATCATTTCAATGGCTACAAAAATTATTTATTTTGTTCCAATGACGCCCAGGCCAAAAGATTTCATGATATTTTCGAGACTTTGGATGAAGCGAATTCTGAAAATATTAGGAAACAATATCATACCATTGTTTTGCCTTTGTACCAGGGTTTTATTGACGAGGAAAATCAAATTACCTGTTACACGGACCATCAGATTTTTGAGCGCTATCATAAATTCAGCATCAAAAACGGCTATTCAAAAAAACAGAATATCACTTTAAAAGAACTTACGACATTAGCCGTGGGTGATTATGTGACGCACATCGATCACGGAATTGGACGATTTGGAGGTTTGCAAAAAATACAAGTCGAAGGAAAGACGCAGGAAGCAATCAAACTCGTTTATGCCGATAATGATATAGTATATGTGAGCATTCATTCGTTGCACAAAATTTCAAAATACAACGGAAAAGACGGAACGCCACCCAAAATTTATAAATTAGGTTCGAACGCCTGGAAGATTTTAAAACAAAAAACCAAGGCTCGCGTCAAACATATTGCATTCAATTTGATTCAGCTGTATGCCAAAAGAAGACTGGAAAAAGGATTTCAGTTCGCGCCTGACAGTTATTTGCAAAACGAACTGGAAAGTTCGTTCATTTACGAAGATACACCGGATCAGACCAAATCGACGCAAGAAGTAAAAGCTGATATGGAAAGCGATCGTCCAATGGATCGCTTGGTTTGTGGTGATGTAGGTTTTGGTAAAACAGAAGTTGCTATTCGTGCAGCTTTCAAAGCAGTGGATAATAGCAAACAAGTTGCGATTCTGGTTCCTACGACAATTTTGGCTTACCAACATTACAGAACTTTTACGGAACGATTGAAAGATATGCCGGTCTCTGTTGGGTATTTAAACCGTTTTAGGACTGCCAAACAAAAAGCGGAAACCTTAAAATTATTAGCCGAAGGAAAACTCGATATTGTAATTGGAACACATCAATTGGTCAATAAAAATGTAGTTTTCAAAGATTTGGGATTGTTGATTGTTGACGAGGAACAAAAATTTGGAGTCAACGTCAAAGACAAGCTCAAAACCATTGCAGCCAATGTCGATACACTGACTCTGACAGCAACCCCAATACCGCGAACATTGCAGTTTTCATTAATGGCAGCGCGTGATTTATCGGTGATTACAACGCCTCCGCCTAATCGTTACCCCATTGAAACGAATGTCGTTGGTTTTAGTGAAGAGTTGATTCGGGATGCAATTTCGTATGAAATCCAGCGTAACGGACAGGTTTTCTTTATCAATAACAGAATAGAGAACATCAAAGAAGTTGCCGGAATGATTCAGCGTTTGGTGCCAAATGCCAAAGTTGGAATTGGTCACGGTCAAATGGAAGGAAAAAAACTGGAAGAATTGATGTTGGCTTTTATGAACGGCGAATTTGATGTTTTGGTGGCAACCACCATTATCGAAAGCGGTCTGGATGTTCCTAATGCTAATACTATTTTTATCAATAATGCCAATAATTTTGGATTGTCTGATTTGCACCAAATGCGCGGTCGGGTAGGACGTAGCAATAAGAAAGCATTTTGCTATTTTATTTGTCCTCCGTATTCTGCCATGACGGATGATGCAAGAAAACGAATCCAAGCTTTGGAACAATTTAGCGAACTCGGAAGCGGATTTAATATTGCGATGAAAGATTTGGAGATTCGTGGTGCCGGTGATTTATTGGGAGGCGAACAAAGTGGTTTTATCAACGAGATTGGTTTTGATACCTATCAAAAAATCATGAATGAAGCCATTGATGAATTGAAGGAAAATGAATTTAAAGATTTGTATCCTGAGGAAAACAATTTGGAAACCAAAGAATATGTAAAAGACCTGCAAATCGATACGGATTTTGAGTTGTTGTTTTCTGACGAATATATCAATAATGTTTCGGAACGATTAAGTTTGTATAATGAATTAGGCAGTGTGAAAAATGAAGAAGAACTCATTATTTTTCAGAATAAACTGATTGACCGTTTTGGTCCCATGCCGCCACGAGCTAATGCGTTAATGAATAGTATTCGTATTAAATGGATCGCTACTCGAATTGGAATCGAGAAGTTGGTGATGAAACAAGGTAAGATGATAGGTTATTTTGTATCGGATCAACAATCGGATTATTATCAATCCAATCGTTTTCATCAGGTGTTGCAGTTTGTCCAAAAACACAGTTCGATCTGTAAAATGAAAGAAAAACAAACGCCAAATGGCTTGCGATTGCTGTTAACTTTTGACAATGTAAAATCAACAAGAAAGGCGTTAGATCTGATGGAGTTGTTTGGGAAATAAACAAAATAAAAGCGGTCAGACTTAAGGACCTGAAAACTTTTATCTTTTATTTGTATATTTGATTTTTACAAATTTATTCCAATGAAGCCAAAATCAATAGACCAGTTTTATAAAGATATAACGGAGGGATCTACAATTGACCCTAGTTCATTATTGCCAAATGGTATTCAAAAAGAAATTGGACATTTTAATGTGTTCAATATAAACGAACTTTATGAAAGGCTAACGCAAAAGTCTTTTATGCCTTATGACAGAAGAGCATATTACAAAATAAGTTTGATAAGCGGTAAAAACAGGGCAGAGTACGCTGACAAAGTAATTGATATTGAAAAGAATGCCCTTCTATTTGCAACACCTAAAATCCCGTATCATTATGTTCCACAAGACGCGCAGCAGTCGGGTTATTTTTGTGTCTTCACGAGTGAGTTTTTATTCAAGGACAAAAGTGGAATAGAATTAGATAACCTTCCTATATTTCAATCGGATGGGTATCCTATTTTTCAGCTTACAGATGAAGAGGCAATAGAGATTGAATTGATATTCAAAAAGATACATAAGGAAATCAATTCTGATTATGTGTATAAATATGATTTGATTCGAAATTATGTTTCGGAGTTAATACACTTGGGACAAAAACTACAACCGATAACCGCTTTGTATTCCAAACACAATTCAGCGGCCAGAGTTTCTTCTTTATTTGTTGAACTGCTGGAAAGGCAATTTCCTATCGAATCGCCTCGTCAACGGCTAGAATTAAAATCGGCCAAGGATTTCGCTGCTCGTTTGGCTATTCATGTCAATCATCTTAACAAAGTGCTAAAGGAAAATACTGGTAAAACTACCACTGAGTTAATCAGTGACCGGTTAATCCATGAGGCCAAGATTTTATTAAAAGAAACCGATTGGAACATTTCGGAAATTGCGTATTCACTCGGTTTTGAAGAGTTGGCGCATTTTTCTAATTTTTTTAAAAAGCAAACTACATTGACGCCTATATCTTTTCGTGTGTAGATTGATTTGAATTTTGCAAACACTGGATTGATATTTACAATTGGCGAGCTTTACTTCTGAATTAATTTTGCCTTATTAATTTAAAACAAAATAAAGATGGAATTCAAAAACAATAAAATAGCATTAGTAACCGGAGGAAGCCGCGGACTAGGAAAAGATATGGCTTTGAGTCTTGCTAAAAAAGGCCTTGATGTTCTTATAACCTATAATAGTAAAGAAGATGAAGCAGAAGCCGTTGTAAAAGAAATTGAAAATTTGGGACAGAAAGCTGCAGCCGTTCAACTGAATGTTGCCGAAGTGGGTAGTTTTGATTTGTTTTTTCAAAATGTGGCAACTGCTTTAAAAAACACTTTCGGTGCGGAAAAGATCGATTTTTTAATAAATAATGCGGGTGTTGGTCTTCACGAAAGTTTTTCAACAACAACAACAGTACAATTTGACGAATTGGTCAACATTCAATTCAAAGGCCCCTTTTTCCTTACTCAAAAAGCTTTAACTGTTATGAACGATGGTGGAGGAATTGTAAATATTTCTACTGGACTTACCCGTTTTTCATTTGCAGGTTACGCTGCGTACGCAAGTATGAAAGGAGCGATCGAAACGTTGACTAAATACCAGGCTAAAGAACTGGGAGAAAGAAAAATCAGAGTAAATATTGTAGCGCCAGGCGCCATAGAAACAGACTTTGGCGGTGGTGCAGTCCGGGACAACGAGCAATTAAATCAATATATTGCTTCGGTAACTGCTTTAGGACGGGTAGGTTTGCCGGAAGATATTGGAAGCGTAGTTGCCTTCTTATGTACAGACGATGCAAAATGGGTGAATGCCCAACGAATTGAAGTTTCTGGAGGAATGAATCTGTAATTTATACTATTGTTTTTTAGTGTAGAATTTCAAATCTTTCTAACCTTTTAAAACAACAAAACGCAATACCTAATATTATAAAAAAGCTTCCAGTCTTAAAAAGGCTGGGAGCTTTAAAATAGATAATAGATAATAAGGAATATTAAGTCTTCAAATCCTTAATCACTTTGAAAGCGACATCCACTTCATTTTCGCTCACTAAAATAGTAAACTCATTTGAGGTCGAAATTACTTCATTTATGATAATTCCTTCCCAAGCCAAACGTTGGAAAATGAAATAGTAAATACCAGGTACAACAATATTTTCTTTAGGCAATTTTACGGTTATTGAAGCCAGATTATCCAGTTTTTGAATCAATTTCTCATTGGCAAAGTGTTTGTCAACTAGGTGATTGATGGTGTTGCTTACCACAATATTAGTTTCATTTACGCCTCTTGACGAGGTATAGAAAATGTCTGGAAAAGCATTCAAATCTGTAATTAATTCAGCTTGTTTATTTAAAACAGTATCAGAAGCGGCAAAAGTATAATCGGTTAATTCTGAGCGAACTGTTATTTCTCCAATGTTTTTTATTACTTTATTTATTTTATGATTTAATCTAAAATCTAATTCTTCAGTAAGTCTTTTTAGAGACATAACAACAGCTCCTTGTTTTACTTCTTTGCCAAATTCTGATTCCAATTCAGTCATTATATTTCGAGATAAGGAAGTCAAATTAATGATTCCAAGAGATAAAGCATTTAATAAAAAAGGCTTTGTTTTGATGTAATTTTCTACAATGGATGAAACAGTTTTCATAATGCATTAGGTGTTTTTACGTAGTTTTTACTTAGTTAGAGTGTCAAAAATCTATGCAAAGATAGATAAAAAACAATTTGTTACAAATATAACATTAAATTTTTTTGTTAAAAATGATAAAAAATATTTATAAGGTGTTCAATTACAAAAGATTTGCCTTTTTTATGGGTAGTAGTAATGTCAAATCGGACTTCAATGTCTAAATTTATTTTACTTACGAAAGTAGGTACGGACTTTACCGAAAGCTGTATTTTTGTGGTATTTATAAATTTTTTTTGGCACAGCAAATTCTAAGCAGAGAGAGGTTTTTACTTCAAAAACAGCTGCTGTGCTTTCTTTTTGGGCAAGAATGTCAATTTCGGAAGGAAGTCCAAATTGGTAAAAGTAAGTATTCAGTGTTCAGTCGTAGCTTTCAGTTCGCAATCAAAAATTGTTAATCGCAATCAATTTTTTTACTCAAATACGACAGTACTGGAATTTTTGTCCAAATGCAGCATTACTTTACTGCCTAAAATCAATGCTCTGTTATCATGAATATGTCCCGCCGGAAAATTATAAATAACAGGAATGTTGTATTTTTTAGTGACATCATCAATGATTTCAAGGGCATTTTTTCCCCACGGAATATCATTGTCTTTCATTTTTGACATAGCACCAACAATAATTCCCATGATACTTTCCAGACAGCCATTGCGTTTTAAATTGATCATCATACGATCAATATGATATAAGTATTCGTCTAAGTCTTCTATAAATAATATTTTATCGGTGCAATCTATAGCCGATTTTGATCCAAATAAGCTATACAAAATGGATAAATTTCCACCAACCAATTCACCGGTAGCATCACCAAATCGGTTCATTGCATTTGGTTCAATCGTATATTTTAATGGTTCCCCAAACATTGCAAGTCGCAGCGTTTCAATGGCTTCAGGAGTTGCTTTTGGGATGCTGATTGGCATAATACCATGGATGGATTTGAAACCCATTGTATTCAAGTGATTGTGCAAAACAGTGACATCGCTAAAACCAATAATCCATTTTGGACACTGTTTAAATTTGGAAAAATCTAATAAATCGATCATTCGTACTGTACCATAACCGCCACGAACGCACCAGATTGCTTTGATGTTTGGATTGTCCAATTGTTCTTGGAAATCAGCGGCGCGCTGTTCATCCGTACCGGCCAATTGATTGTCATCTAAACCAATGCTTTTTCCAATAACTACTTCCAGCCCCCAACTATGCAACAAATCTATTGCAGGTTTAAGGTTGTCGTCTATATTTTTTCTGGCTGTCGCCAATATGGCTATGGTGTCTCCTTTTTGTAAAATTGGTGGTGTAATCATTACTGTATTGGCTTGAGAATTGAAAGATTGGAAAACAAAAATAAGAAATAGGAATTTATATAAAGCAAAATTTCTGTTTGTGAAAGTAAATCGAGTAGCATGCATCTTTATTGCTTTTTTCTAAAATAAATCAAATAATGTGATTTTGAAGGTTAAAACAAAGATAGACAATTACAGGAGAACTCTAAGTTTCGTTCGGATCACTATTTTTATAACAAAACAGGGAAAATTTATTGATGGAGATGCTGCCTGTTGCTTTCCTTATTTTTGTTTTTCCACTTGGAATTTTTAATCCGTAAGAATATATAAAAAAGGATGGATATTATTGCCTATCGGAATGCTTGGGATATTTTCAGCTAAATTTTGTGGAAAAGGGAATTTATAACAAATCGTTTCTTGTACAAATCCATGATAGGTATAATGGTTGTCCGCTTGGGCAAGATGGCGCAAGAATGAAATTTACAGACCCCTTTGCGGTTTGTATTTATTTAATTAGAGAAAAAGGTAATCTAGTGGATATCTTCAGAAGTGCATCTAAGCCTATTATTTCATAACTTTACATTTAAAATTAAAAATAATGGCAATTGCAAAACCTTTCAATCTCAATAAATGGATAGACGAAAACCGTCATCTACTTAAGCCGCCAGTTGGCAATAGAAATTTATACCGAGAATCAGGTGATTATATCGTGATGATTGTGGCGGGTCCAAACGCCCGAAAAGATTATCATTATAACGAAACTGAAGAATTATTTTACCAACTCGAAGGGTCTATCAAAGTGATTATTCAGGAAGATGGCGAGCGTAAGGAAATGGAACTTAATGCTGGCGATATGTATCTTCATCCTACAAAAGTTCCTCATTCTCCGGTTCGTTCCGAGGGTTCAATAGGTTTGGTGATCGAAAGAAAAAGAGCCGGAAAAGGATATACGGATGGGTTATTGTGGTTTTGCGATAATTGCAACCATAAATTGTACGAAGTATATTTTGAATTGAATAATATCGAAAAAGATTTTCTGCCGCATTTCGAACATTTCTATAATTCTGAAGCATTGAGAACCTGTGAAAAATGTGGAACTATTATGGAAACTGACCCTAGATTTATATCCAAAAAATAATTTTAGGAACAATTTGCCACTGTAGGGGCACAATAAATTAAAGCAGCAATGTTTAGTATTTCATGTTAAAACAATATATTTGTAAAAAAATATAACAATTTTTAATAAAAAAGTTACAATGACAACAACAGCAACTCAATTTAGAATAAAAGAAGCTCTAGAACAATTAGGAATTGTAGCCATAAATGAAGGAACATCAACCGGAGCAGACAATTTTGCAAACGGAAAAATCATCGAAAGCTACTCTCCTGCAGACGGTACTCTAATAGGAAAAGTAAAAACTTCTTCTAAAGAAGATTATGAAAAGGCTATGGAAAAAGCTTCGGCAGCTTTTCTGGAATGGCGTATGGTTCCGGCTCCTAAAAGAGGCGATATCGTTCGTCAGATGGGAGATGAATTAAGAAAATTTAAAGAACCTTTAGGAAAACTGGTCTCTTATGAAATGGGAAAAAGCCTTCAGGAAGGATATGGTGAAGTTCAGGAAATGATTGATATCTGTGATTTTGCCGTGGGTTTATCCCGCCAGTTGTATGGATTGACAATGCATTCTGAACGGCCAATGCACAGAATGTATGAGCAATACCATCCGATAGGAACCGTTGGAATTATTTCAGCATTTAACTTCCCGGTAGCTGTTTGGAGCTGGAACGCAATGATAGCTTGGGTTTGTGGGGATGTTGCGATATGGAAACCGAGCTCAAAAACACCTTTATGTGGAGTTGCTTGTCAGAATATTATAAAAAGCGTTTTAAAAAGAAATAATGTTCCCGAAGGAGTCAGTTGTTTGGTAACAGGAAATGAATCAGGGGATTTAATCAACAATGACAAAAGAATTTCGTTAGTATCATTTACAGGATCAACAAGAATTGGGCGTCACGTATCAAAAACGGTTGCAGAACGTTTTGGAAATACGATTTTGGAATTAGGAGGGAATAATGCAATTATTGTTTCGGAACATGCTGATATCAGTATGGTATTGGTTGGAGCAGTTTTTGGAGCTGTGGGCACAGCCGGACAACGTTGTACTTCTACAAGACGTTTAATCATTCACGAAAGTGTGTACAACAAAACCATTAGCGTGTTGAAAAGCGCATACAGTCAATTGCAAATTGGAAATCCATTGGACGAAAATAATCATGTTGGACCACTTATTGACAAAGGGGCTGTTCAGGATTATTTGGATGCAATTGAAAAAGCAAAATTAGAAGGTGGAAAAATCATTGTAGATGGAGGGTTGCTAGAAGGTGAGGGATATGAAAGTGGCTGCTATGTAAAACCATGTATTATTGAAGCTGAAAATCATTTTGATATCGTTCAAACGGAAACTTTTGCTCCTATTTTATATGTAATGAAATACAGCGCAATTGAAGAAGCGATTGCCTTGCAAAATGGAGTTCCACAAGGGCTTTCTTCTTCCATTTTTACAAATAGTATAAGAGAAATGGAATTGTTTCTTTCTCAATCTGGTTCTGACTGCGGAATTGCAAATGTAAATATTGGTACTTCGGGAGCAGAAATTGGTGGTGCTTTTGGTGGTGAAAAAGAAACTGGTGGCGGACGTGAGTCAGGATCTGACGCTTGGAAAGCCTATATGAGAAGACAAACTAACACAATTAACTATGGTGCAAAATTGCCTTTGGCACAAGGTATAAGATTTGATTTGTAACATAACGAGCCAAGGTTAAACTAAAAAAGACAATTTGAAAGCTAAATTTCAGATTGTCTTTTTTTTCTTTAAGAATTGCTAAGCGAACTCAACAAAAAATCTTTTTTATTGTTGCGGTTAAAACCGTTCTACATATTAAACGAAGCGCCAATGTTAAAAGTAAATTGGTTGTTCAAATGATTAAAAACTTCAGAATTGCTATCGTATTTTGCTATTGGAAAACCAGCTTCAGAATAAATACCAAAACCTTCTGAAAAGAAATAGCGCATACCAACATGTCCGCCAAAGTTTTTAAGCCCTAAACTCAATCCAGGATAAACATCTAATTTCTCATCTATTTTTAGAACGTTTCCTAGATTGGCATTAATTCTAAATTTAGCATCAAAACGATCTTTGAATTCCGGTTTTTCACCTAAAACCTCATTTACGCCCAGTAAATAAGATCCAACGAATCCGTAGGATAGGTTTTCACCGATTCCAAAATCAGTAGATACCTGAATTCCGGTTCCGCCATCTTGAATATTAGCTCCTACATTAAATTTCGCATCACCCTTTCCTTTAAAAGCCTGCGCGTTTATCAAACTAAATGACAGTAACAATGCCAATGTAATAATCTTTTTCATATTCTTGAGAATTTATAATTTTTTGCAAAAATAGTTTTTTTTAAACTAATTCCTACCTTTTTCATTTGGATATAAAGTCATCAAAGGTTCGCTTTGCCAGTATTCTTTTGAGTCAACATCCATAATAGTTAATGGACCTTTGAAAGCAGCGCCGGTATCTAAATTCCAAATACAGGCCATTTGAACCGGAATGGTTTTCCCGATTCGCGAAACGGGCGTGTGGCCAATGTAAATTTCATTGTATAATGTAAATCGTTTGGGATAAAATAAATCACCTGCTTTTATCGTTTTGTCCATCGCCAAAGCGGTTTCCCACAAGGTTCTGTCCCAATAAAAAAGTCCAGGAAAATATTCAAAGTCGACACCATTCATATTGGTAAAGCCAGCATGAACAAATAAGCGGTTTTGTTCATCAAGGTAAAAATTTTCCAGTGATTGAAGGAATTCAATATGTTTTTTCTTGGTTTCCTTATCAACTGTTTCATAAGCAATAACCGTTGCTTCGCCCCCATGCTTGTACCACATGAGATTGTCGTTACTTTTTTTATTAAGCCATTCTAACAATAAATCGTCATGATTCCCGCGAATACAAATACAGTTCTGTTTTTTTTGTAATTCAATTAAATAATCAATTACCTGTGGTGATTGACTCCACCCATCAACATAATCTCCCAGAAATATTAAGGTATCTTTTGTAGTTACATTGGCTCTTTCCATAATTTGGTGCAGTGCATGCAAACCACCATGTATATCGCCTATCACGAGTGTTCTCATTTCTTGTAGTCTCAATTAATTTGTATACAAAAATAGCAGAAAAAACGGTTTTGTTTTATAATTTCCGGTTTAAATACAAACAGTCGAGACAGAAAAAAAGTAGACCGATAACTAAAAATATTTTTTGAACTCATTGGGAATTTCGCTGATTGGTTTTATGAGTGTAATACTGATCGTATTTGTTTGAAATACAAATTATTAATGTAAATTTCAGGGTTGAAATTAGAATTTCAGTTCGCAAAAAAATCACTGTTTTTGGTGATAGTTTGATAAAATATTTTAAGTTATTTTTACAAAAACTTTAAAACGTATACGATGAATGCAGTTCTCGCTTTGTTGCTTCTATTGACCAGTTTTATATGTCAAGTGATAAATGAATTCCTAGTTTGGTTAGCGGCTTTGTGGGCATAAAGCAATGCCTCGAAAATAGTAATAGTTTATTTCTATTTTTTTGTACATCCTATTTAATCCACCTAAGAATTTCAAGCCAATCTCGGATAGCTTTCAAATTTGTCTTCCTCTGTAAAAGATAGAATTTCAAAATAATATGAAAATATACCTACAGATACTATTTTGCTTTCTTATAATTAGTTGTGCTTCAAATAAAAATACCGCTAACGAAAAAAATACTAATCAAAATTTTGAAGTTAAATTAGACAGTTCAAATTGGGTTGATACTTCAAGAAAACGATCAATTCCAGTTGCATTTTATTTGCCAAAGACAAACCAAAAAATTATAAATCAAAAAGTGGTAATTGTCAGTCATGGTTATGCAGAAAATAAGCCTGGAGCTAATAAGGGCTATTCTTATTTGACGAAAAATTTAGCTTCGAAAGGTTATTTTGTAGTCAGTATTCAGCATGAATTACCAACGGATGATTTAATTCCGAAAACAGGAACTCCTCAAGTTGTACGACGGCCAAATTGGGAAAGAGGAGCAGAGAATATTTTATTTGTTCTGAATGAATTGAAAAAGATAAATCCAGATTTAGATTATAAACATTTAATCCTAATCGGGCATTCTAATGGAGGTGATATGACTGTTTTATTTGCTCATAAATACCCTGATTTAGTAGATAAAATAATTTCGTTAGACAATCGCAGAATGGAGTTGCCCAGAACTTCTCAACCTAAAATTTATTCATTACGATCCAGTGACCAACCTGCTGACGAAGGTGTTTTGCCAACTGTTGCAGAGCAAAAAAAATTCGGTATAACAATCATTAAACTTCCTAATACAATCCATAATGTCATGAGTGACAGCGGGAATGAAAAACAAAAAAGAGAAATTAATGCCTATGTCAGACGTTTTTTACTGGAGTAAAATATTTTAATAATTATAGCAACTAAATGTCACTGAACATCATATTTCATTTTTCTCAAAATCCGTAACGCTTCTTTAAATGATAAATACACCTGCGCAAAAGGTTTTAAAAGCAATTTGGCGTCAATTAGTTTTTGCTTGGCTTCTTCAAAACCGTTCAGGTAGCAAATCATGAAAGTGGAAGGCAAATTCTCTAAATCTTTGCGTTCTCTTTCGGACAACGAAAGTCCTTTTTGGAGTTTGTTCAACAAAGCAATATTGGCATTGTAAATGTGAAATAATAGTTTCCTATTGAATTCCGGCGGCTGAAAAAGCATTTCCCTTTCAATTTTGTAATACCCATTATCATGAAAATGAATGGTTTGTTTTTCTAAAGGATAGTAACTCGTTTTGTCATTCAAACCCAAAGGGACATACTCAATAATCGTAAAAGTGTCCTCGTCAAAAGTGATTTCCACAACATCCTGAGCGGAATAAAATAACTTAATTTGTTCGTTTATTAGCTCAATATCCACACGTGATAAATAGGTTTTATCACGTGACTTTTTGGCAATTCCGGCCCAGCAAATTACAAATAATTCCTTGAATACTTTATATTTTGGCGACATGTCTTTGTGCCGGAAATTCATGAAATCAATGACACCATCTAGCGTATATGCAATACTATTTCTAGAATTATTTTCGATACCAATAACCGTTTCCGTATTCTGATAATTCTTTTCGATTTCGATTTCGCCTTCAACCGGCATCGTATTACTGCCTCGCCTTATAAAAACGCTGTTGGCAGGAATGGTGTTAATTCCTTTTTTGAAATAGGACGTTTTGCTTTTTGGTTTGATGGTAACCAATCCGATCACTTTATCTTTTGGTAAATTTGGGAATGGCACATTTTCATACTGTATTTTTGGCGGATTTTCCAGATAAGCATTTACTAAATTCTGGATCCGGCTATCGTCAAAGAAATCATCGCCAACAATAGTATTGTCTTGATCTTCAACGCCAACAACAATATAGGAATTGTTCGCAGGATTTGAATTGGATAAGGCACAAATGTGTTTCAAAAACTTGGCTTTTCCTTCCCGAGTATGCAAATTCAACTGACGCTTTTTGTCATAAAAACTGCTTTCATCATTGTGAGCGAGAAGGTTTTTAATTAAAATCCGTTTATTGATCATACTATTAATTATTATTTATTTTCTATTGTCGGACTATTCGATTTTAGAAGATTTTCCAAAAATTGACCAGTCTAATTGTCTAAAGATCTATTTAAAATAGTCGGAGAAGCTTGTGCAGTCGGATATACAATCAAATCGGCAATATTCACATGATAAGGTCGGGATACTACAAAATGGATGATATCAGCGATATCCTCAGGTTGTAAGGCTTTAAAACCTTTGTAAACATTAGCGGCTTTGTCTGCATCACCTTTGAAACGCACTTCACTGAATTCCGTTTCTACGGCCCCGGGATGAATGGCACCAACCCGAATTCCATAAGGATTCAGGTCCATGCGCATGGCTTGGTTCAGGGCATCGACAGCATGTTTTGAAGCGCAATATACATTTCCGTTTAGATACACTTCTTTTCCGGCTATGGAGCCAATGTTGATAATATGACCTGATTTTTGCTCAATCATTCGCGGGATTATTGCTTTCGAAACGTACAAAAGGCCTTTTACATTGATATCAATCATGGCATCCCAATCATCTAAGTCTCCATCTTGGATGGAATCCAGACCGTGCGCATTTCCAGCATTATTAATCAATACATCAATTTTAGAAAAGGTTTCCGGCAAGGAATTGATACTTTCAAAAACGGCTTTTTTATCGCGAACATCGAATGATAAAGTACGAATTTCAGTAAATTCAGAAAGTTCTTTTTCGAGTGCTTTCAATCGGTCCTCCCGGCGTCCACAAAGAATGATTTTATAATTGTTTTTGGCTAATATTTGTGCGGTTGCTTTACCAATTCCACTGGTTGCACCAGTCACTAAGGCTATTTTGCTCATGTGTTTTTTATGTTTTTTCAATCATCTTATTTCTATTCTTTGCGATCCGAAAACCTGATTATGGCACTTCATTTCCCATACTCGCTGTCCAAATGGCAAACCAGTCTTCGTACTCCAATTCTAATTCAGCCGCTTTCATCAACAGTTGAATTCTTGATACATTAACTGTTCCGGCAATAGGAATGACTTTGGAAGGGTGTTTTAAGATCCAGGAAAGTAGGATTGTATCAGCGCCAAAATGGTATTTTGAAACTAAAGTTGCCAATAATTTTTTTAATCGATGGGTTTGTGGAATATCTTCTCTAAAAACACTTCCCAACGGATTCCATGACATAGGACGAATGTTGTTTGTTTGCATATAATCGAAACTTCCGTCAACCATGGGCTCAAAATTTGTAGCAGAGAATTGCACTTGATTAAAGCTGATTTCCGTTTTCTGACGAATCAGTTCTGTCTGCGAAGAAGTAAAATTTGATAGACCAAAATCTATTATTTTTCCGTCCGATTTTAGTTTCAAAACCGCTTCGGCAATTTCATCTGCTTGCATTAAAGGACTTGGTCTGTGCAGTAAAAGTACATCCAAATACTCGCTGTGTAAATTTTTTAATGAATTTTCAACAGACCAAATAATATAATCTTTTGAATAATTGTAATGTTTTACGGTATTTTTACGATTTTCTGTCACCATTTGAATACCACATTTAGAGATCAGCTGTATTTTTTCTCTTGCAATTTTGCTTGAGGCAAATGCTTCTCCAAATTCAGATTCAGTGGTATAGGCGCCATATATGTCGGCATGATCGAAGGTGGTAATTTTGTTTTCTAAACAGATATTAATCATGTTTTCCATTTCTTTGGTGTTGAGATTTTTATCCCAAATTCCCCAATTCATGACACCAGCAACGATAGGTGATAATTTTGTTTTACTCATGGTTTTTATTTTTTATTGAAATTCGTAATTCTTCGAATTCAAAGCATATTTTTCAAAGTTCTTAAAAATATGAAAATTGTATCATAATTCGTCCTTAAAATTAAGGGTTTGGTCGAAGTTTTAACCATTTTTTAACATCTTACGTCTAAAAAAAAATTCAATTTGCACCATCAAAACGAAGGCATTAAATTCAAGGTTTTAAAAATAATAAAATGGAAGAAAATACAGCGACTTTAGACATTAGAGCAATCAATGAAAAAATTGAAAGAGAGAGTGCTTTTATAGACCTTCTCACAATGGAAATGAACAAGGTTATTGTGGGTCAAAAGCACATGGTGGAGCGTTTGTTAATTGGACTTTTGGGTCAGGGACATATTTTGTTGGAAGGAGTTCCCGGATTAGCAAAGACATTAGCGATAAATACCCTTTCACAAGCTGTTCAAGGATCTTTCAGCAGAATACAATTTACTCCTGATTTATTGCCTGCCGATGTTGTTGGGACAATGATTTACAACATCAAACAAAATGAATTCTCGATAAAAAAAGGTCCTATTTTTGCTAATTTCGTCCTTGCTGATGAGATCAATCGAGCGCCAGCCAAAGTACAATCGGCATTGTTAGAAGCAATGCAGGAAAAGCAAGTGACTATTGGTGATACAACTTTCAAACTTGACAGACCATTTTTAGTTTTAGCTACGCAAAACCCAATTGAGCAAGAAGGAACGTATCAATTACCTGAAGCTCAGGTCGATCGTTTTATGTTAAAAACGGTTATTGATTATCCAAAAATGGAAGACGAACGACTAGTGATTCGTCAAAACCTAAAAGGGAGTTATGAAAAAGTAAATCCTGTAGTTTCGGTAGAACAAATTTTACGGGCTCAAGAAGCAGTTCGTGAGGTTTACATGGATGAAAAAATAGAAAAATACATACTGGATATTATTTTTGCCACACGTTTCCCCGAGAAATATAAATTGGCTGATTTGAAACCATTAATCAGTTTTGGAGCTTCTCCACGTGGAAGTATCAATTTGGCGAATGCCGCAAAATGTTATGCTTTTATCAAACGTCGAGGATATGTAATTCCAGAAGATGTTCGTGCTGTAGTTCATGACGTGTTGCGTCACAGAATTGGAGTTACTTACGAAGCCGAAGCTGAAAATATTACTTCAGTGGATATTATTAACAAAATCGTAAACGAAGTAGAAGTACCTTAAAATCAGATTGGAGTTTGCAGATTTCAGATAACAGTCTTAGAGGACTTTTATCTGAAATCTGAAATCTATAATCTGAAATCTGAAAAAATGGATACAAAAGAGCTTTTAAAAAAAGTACGAAAAATAGAAATCAAAACCCGAAGATTGAGTGATCATATTTTTTCGGGAGAATATCATACCTCTTTCAAAGGACGTGGAATGACGTTTAGCGAAGTGCGTCAATACCAGTACGGAGATGATATTCGTGCTATTGATTGGAACGTAACAGCGCGTTATAACGAAGCACACGTAAAAGTTTTTGAGGAAGAACGGGAATTGACCATGATGTTAATGGTTGATATTTCAGGTTCTGAGAGTTTTGGTTCAAAAAATCAATTTAAAAAGGATATTGTTACGGAAATTGCCGCAACAATGGCTTTTTCGGCGACTCAAAACAATGACAAGATAGGTTTGATTTTATTTTCAGATGAAATCGAATTGTATATACCTCCTAAAAAAGGAAGATCTCATGTGTTACGCATCATTCGGGAATTGATAGAATTTCAGCCCAAAAGCCGTAAAACAGATATTGCTCAAGCATTGAAATTTTTATCTGGAACCCAGAAAAAGAAAGCAATCGTGTTTGTGATTTCTGATTTCATGTCGGAAGATTACGAACAAACATTAAAAATAGCTTCCAAGAAACACGATATAACGGGCATTCGCGTATATGACATTCGAGAAGAAAAAATGCCGAATTTAGGTATGGTTTCCATGCTTGATGCTGAAACTGGAGAAATCGAGCTGATAAATACTGGTTCAAAATCAGTGCGAATGAATTATGAAAAACAGTATCACGACAAAGTGAACTATTTTAAAGAAACATTCAGCAAGTCAGGTTCAGGTGTTGTAAACACCAGAGTTGACGAAAGTTATGTCACCAAGTTATTAGGCTATTTTAAATCGAGATAAATCCCTTTCCGGTCGCCCTAAGGGGAAGTGGATGATAGAGGATTAAAATTTTCACAACTCGGCTTCCTTTTCTTCGGAGAGGACTGAGTGAGGAAAAAATATTTAACATAAAAATGAAAATTAGACTTTACCTACTTTTTTTACTGGTTACAACGTTTGTTTTTGCACAACAAAAACAAGTAGTCACGAGTATTGACACGATTAAAAATAAAATTGGTGCGGAATTTAAATTATCAATAAAAACTACCGTTGATACATCGGCTAAAGTGATTTTTCCAAAATTAAAAAACTTTGGGGCTTTAGAGGTAATTCAGTCCTATCCTATTGATACCATCAAAACGGATGGCCGTTATGAATTAATCAAAAAATACGGTTTAACCCAATTTGATTCCGGTAGATATGTCATTCCCAGTATAAAGATTTTTATCAATAGTAAACCGTTTATGACGGATTCTCTTTTGGTTGAAGTTGCGAATGTTAAAGTGGATACTTTAAAACAAAAAATGTTCGATATCAAGGGTATCGCTACAGCGGATACTTCAATAGGAGATTGGTGGAAATATCTTTTGATAATCGCATTGATTGTTGGAATTGGAGTTTTGATTTATTGGTACATTAAAAAACGCCAAGAGAAAAAATTACAAGAAGAAATTCATAAAACTCCAATAGAAAAAGCGACCAGTTTGCTGGATACTTTAGAGAAAAAAGAACTTTGGCAAAAAGGAGAAGTTAAAGCTTATTATAGCGAATTAACGGATATCGCCAGAAATTATATTGAAGAAGCAATAGAAATTCCAGCAATGGAAAGCACTACATCGGAATTGATTCAAGGACTTAGAGCAGCCTCTGTTAAAAAGAAAATGACGCTTTCTCAAGAAACAATTGAGAATCTCGAACGCGTTTTGAAACAAGCAGATTTGGTAAAATTTGCAAAGTCTAAACCATTGGATTTTGAAATTACCGAAGACCGAAATAAGATTCAAAAAGCAATTCTGACATTAGATAATTCTATTCCTATAGAGGTTCCTGTAGAAGAAGATGTTTTATTGAATGAGGCACAAAGACAGAAACAAATACAAATTCAATTGCTAAAAAGGAGAAATAAGCGGATCGTTACTGCAGTTGTTTCGGTTGTCTTTTTACTGGTTGCAACCACCACTTTTTTTATTGTTTTAAAAGGATTCGATTATGTAAAAGACAATGTTATTGGCAATCCCACTAAAGAATTATTGGAGGGCGAATGGGTGAAAAGTGATTACGGGAATCCGGGTGTTATAATAGAAACTCCAAAAGTGTTAAAAAGAGTCGATTTGACTAAAACGCTGCCTAAAGACGGAATGGCACTGATTAAAGAAATGCAATCTTTTGTTTATGGAAGTGTTTCAGATCATTTTTATTTGTTGGTTTCTACTTTAAAATATAAAAAAGAGACGGAAATAGATTTGGCAAAATCGATGGACGGTGCATTGCAATCATTAGAAGCCCAAGGGGCTCAAAACATGATTGTAAAACAAGAAGATTTTGAGACAAAAGAGGGGATTAAAGGGCTCAAAGCCTACGGAACATTTTCGAAAATAGACGGGGATAAACAAAGTAGTGTAAAATTATATTATGAAGCATTATTGTTTAGTCAAGAAGGCGGATTACAACAAATTTTACTTTTTCACGAAGAAGGAGATACGTACGCAAATGATATATCAAAACGCGTTTTGAGTTCTGTCGAATTAAAACAAGCAAGTAAATAATGGCTAAAGTAACTTTTTTAAACCCAGAATTTTTTTGGTTATTTCTTCTGATTCCAGTTGCAATAGCCTGGTTGTTTTGGAAAAAGAACCAACAATCAGCAACATTAAAAATAAGTTCAATACAAGGATTTAAAGGCACGACTTCTTATTTAGCAAAGCTGAAACCAGCATTGAATGTGTTTCGCATTTTGGCTTTATGTTCTTTGATAGTGGCAATGGCAAGACCAAGAACAGTTGATGTAAGCAATAAAACAAAAACGACCAAAGGAATTGATATTGTCATGGCAGTAGATGTTTCCGGAAGTATGCTTGCCAAAGATTTGAAACCAAATAGAATGGAAGCCCTAAAAAGAGTGGCGGCAGATTTTGTTGAAGAACGACCTAACGATAGAATTGGATTGGTGGTTTATGCCTCGGAAGCATATACAAAAACGCCTGTAACAAGCGATAAAGCCGTTATTCTTGATGCTATCAACAGCATAAAATATGATAATGTGCTCAAAGATGGAACAGGAATAGGAATGGGATTGGCTACCGCTGTAAACCGTTTGAAAGACAGTAAAGCGAAGAGCAAAGTAATTATTCTTTTGACAGATGGAGTGAATAATGCGGGATTCATCGAACCGGAAACAGCATCAGATATAGCAAAACAATACGGAATAAAAGTATATACCATAGGAATAGGGACAAACGGAATGGCGATGTTTCCCTATGCGGTAGCACCAAATGGGCAGTTTTTATTCCAAATGATGAAAGTGGAAATTGACGAACAATTGATGAAAAGTATTGCCAGAAAAACGGATGGAAAATATTTTAGAGCAACAAGCAATAGTAAACTTGCTGAGATTTACGCATCAATCAACAAACTGGAAACAACTGAAATCGAAGAACTAAAATTCTATGATTATGATGAAAAATTCAGACCATTTATTTGGTTTGCGGGTTTTCTGCTATTACTGGAAATAGGATTACGAAATACGGTTTTTAAAAGCTTTATATAATGAGAGTCACAAATTGAAAACTGTGACTAAAAAATAAAAAATGGAATTAGACGAAAAAAAATATTTATACCTTCTTTTTATACTACCTATTGTGGTGTTGGTTTTTCTAGTTAACCTATACTGGAAAAGAAAAAAGCAACGCGAATTTGGAGATTTAGATTTGGTAAAGAAACTAAGCCCGGAAAGCTCTGTTTTTAAGCCAGTTTTGAAGTTGGTATTGTTATTACTAGCATTACTTGGACTGATTCTTGGATTGGTAAATCCAAAGATCGGTACCAAAATGGAAACTGTAAAACGAGAAGGAATTGACATTGTTTTTGCAATGGATGTATCCAAAAGTATGTTGGCCGAGGATGTAGCACCCAATCGTTTGGACAAAAGCAAGCAAATTGTTTCGCAAATTATCAATCAATTAGGAAGTGACAGAATAGGAATCGTAGCTTATGCCGGAAGCGCTTTTCCAGTATTGCCGATCACAACGGATTATGGAGTGGCAAAGATGTTTTTGCAAAGCATGAATACAGGAATGGTTTCTTCTCAAGGAACATCGCTGGATGAAGCTATAAAATTATCGTCAACTTATTTTGATGATAAGAGTAAAACGAGCAAATTGTTGATTCTGATTTCTGATGGTGAAGATCATTCTGAAGGTGCCGAAAGTGCTGCTGAAGAAGCCAATAAATTAGGAATGAAAATTATTACGATTGGAGTTGGAACTGAAAAAGGAGGAACGATTCCATTGAAGAGAAACGGAATTGTAGAAAGTTTTCAGAGAGACAATAACAATGAAGTCGTGATAACTAAATTGAATCGGGCAGGATTAGAAGCTATAGCAAAAGCCACGAAAGGCGGTTATGTAAACGGTAATAATACCAAAGAAGTGTTGGAGTATATCAAGAATGCGTTGGATAAAATTCAAAAAACAGAATTTGAAGCTACAGAAATGGCTGATTTTCAATCACAATTTCAATGGTTTTTAGGCTTTGCTTTTGTTTTCTTATTTCTGGATATTTTTCTTTTGGAAAGAAAAACAAGTTGGGTTAACAAATTGAATTTATTTAACGAGAATAAATAAAATATAAAGAGCAAAGTGCCTGGAAGTAGCTCCTTTATTGGAGCTCAAACAAAAAATATACTTTGATGCTTACATTTAAAAAATAAAATGAAGAACTTAATTTTACATCTTTTATTACTCATTTCTTTTGTTGTAAATGCACAACAGAAAGACAGAATATTGCCTAAAGCAAATGAGGAATATGCTGAAAATAAATTTGCAGATGCCGAAGCCAATTATAGAATTTCAGATTCAAAATTTCCGAATAAAACTATTGCTCCATACAATTTAGGAAATGCTATTTATAAGCAAAATCAGGTTGCAGAGGCAAAATTTGCTTACGCGAAAGCATTAAAAAACGCTAAATTAAGACCGGATAAACATCAGGCCTTTCATAATTTAGGAAATGTTTTCATGAAAGAAAAGGATTATACTCAGGCAGTAGAAGCGTATAAAAATGCACTCCGAAATGGCCCTGCAGATGAAGAAACCCGTTATAATTATGCGTTGGCAAAGAAAATGTTAAAAGAAAATCCACCAAAGGACGACAAGAAGAAAGACGACAAGAAGAGCGATAAGGATAAAGACAAGAAAAAGGACGATAAGAAAAAAGACAGCGATAAAGATAAAAAGAACGACAAAGATAAAGACAAGAAAGACGACAAGGGAGATAAAGATAAAGATAATAAAAGTCCTAAGCCAGATGATAAAGGAGAGCCAAAACCAGCACCAGGAGGAATCTCTAAACAACGTTTAGAAAATCTTTTAGATGCAGTAAATAAGGAAGAAAAGAAAGTTCAGGATAAGGTGAATGCCCAAAAAGTAAAAGGAAAACCAATGAAAACGGAGAAAGATTGGTAATTCAATTAGATAATTTGAAAATGAAAAGATTTATAGCAGTAATTGTTTTAATAGTGTGTAACTCACTCAGCGCTCAAGTACAATTTGAGGCTAGAGTAAGTAAAACCACGCTAGGCTTAAACGAAAGACTTCGAATTGATTTTATAATGAATGTAGACGGGGATAACTTTAACCAGCCCTCTTTTGATGGATTTAGAATTATAGCAGGACCAAGTCAGCAAGTGAGTCAGTCTTGGGTGAATGGCAAGAGTTCTTTTGAAAAAATATATTCTTATTTTCTTTTGCCAAATCAAAAAGGATCGCTAGTTATCAAGCAAGCTGCAATAGAATTCAACGGGCAAATTTATAAAACGTCGCCCATAAGAATTAATGTTACCGCAGCAACGGAACAACCGAGAGATCCAAACGACACCAGTGTTTCAGCAGATGATAATATTTATCTTGTTGCTGATATTTCAAAAACAAGCCCTTATATAAACGAACCGATTACAGTGGTTTATAAACTGTATTTTAGTTATAATATTGGAATCACTAATTGGCGGGAACTCAACAAACCGAAATACAATGATTTCTGGAGTCAGAATATCGACATCAAGCAGCTTGTTGCTGAAGAAGGGATGTTTAAAGGACAAAAATACCGTTATGTGGTATTGAGAAAAACCGTTTTATATCCGCAAAAGTCAGGAAAGTTAGCAATAGAACCTTTGTCATTAGATATTGATGTGCAATTGCCTACAAACCGTCGCGATATGTTTGGACGTGTAATTGTTACCGAAGGTAGTAAAAGGGTTTCTGCGGGAACAAAAACGATAGCTGTTAAAGCGCTTCCTGAGGCGGGAAAACCGGAAGATTTTTCGGGAGCTGTTGGTAATTTTGATTTTAAAGTAACACCAACAAAGACCGATTTAAAAAATGGAGAAAGTCTTGATTTAACTGTAAGTGTAACTGGAAAAGGGAACATGAAATTGTTCAGCTTGCCAAAACCGGTCGTACCAAACGCTTTGGAAATGTATGATCCGGTTCATAATGAGCAGGTAAATACGCCACTTTCCGGAATGTCAGGAAAAATTGCTGATAGTTATACCATTATTCCCCAGTACAAAGGAAATTATCCCATTAAACCAATGAAATTTTCTTATTTTGATTTGGGTTCAGGAAAGTATAAGACTATAAGTTCTAAGGAGATAATGATTAATGTTCTGGATGGTCCTACAGCTTCGGATGCTACTACAGCATCCAATTCAGGGGAGAATAAAAATAAGATAGAAAACGTGGAACAATTTAAATTCATCAAGTTAAAAAGCAATCTTTTGGCGATGAATAAGAAAGATTTCTTTGGGTCTAATTTGTTTTACGGATTGTTATTTTTCCCATTTTTATTATTGCCTTTGATTGTATTATTCAAAAAGAAAAAAGAAGCTATTGACGGGGATATTGCGGGAAATAGAATCCGCATGAATAATAAATTGGCAAAGAAATATTTGTCAGAAGCCAAAAAGCAAATCAACAACAAAGAACTGTTTTATATTGCACTTGAAAAAGCGATGCATAATTTCCTGAAAGCTAAATTACATATTGAGACTTCAGAAATGAGCAAGGATAATATTCAGGAACTTTTGTTGTCCCGAAATGCAACTCCAGAAGCGGTAAATGATTTTATTGCGCTTACGGAGAACTGTGAAGTAGCACGATATGCACCATCATCAAGTGTTGCGATACAACAGGATTTTGATAAGGCAGTCTTTATAATCTCCGAGTTAGAAAAACAGATATAAATTTAGATTTACGATTAACAAAAAGTCAATCGACAACTTATAACTTTTGAAATGAAAAAATTACTATACATACTCTTATTTTCAACCCAAATTTTCTTTGCCCAAAATGGCTTTGAAAAAGGGAACGCCTATTACGAAAAAGGAAAATATGAGGAAGCTGTTACAGCTTACGAAAGCGTTTTGAAAGACAACAAATATTCGTCAGAATTATATTTTAATTTAGGAAATGCGTATTACAAATTGAATAAAGTAGCGCCTTCCATTTACAATTATGAAAAAGCATTGGTGCTTAATCCCAATGACAGCGAATGTATAAATAACTTGAAATTTGCGCAAAAAAGAACGATTGATGAAATTAAAATGGTCCCAAAAGTAGGATTTGGAAAGCTAGTCCGTGATTTCACGGGAATTTATCACTATAATACCTGGGCATGGATTTCGGCAGGACTTGCAACATCATTCTTGTTGTTTTTTCTGGGATATTATTTTTCAGAAGCAACAGTGTTAAAAAGGATTTTCTTTTTTGGGATGTTCGTCCTTATTTTTTTGATCCTAATAAGTATTTCATCTGCTATTTTTGAAAAAAGCCATTTCGATACTGAAAAACCGGCTATCGTTTTTGCAGAAATTGCAGATGTGAAAAGCGAACCTAGAAATGGAGGTCAGGCAATCTTTGTGCTACACGAAGGAACCAAAGTGTATGTGGAAGAAATCATTGGAAAATGGAAAAAAGTGCAATTAACCGATGGAACCGAAGGCTGGATTGATAGCAGTGCAATAAAGGAAGTGAAATAGTTCAGGTTTTGAGCTAGATTCTTTTTCTTTAATAAGCATTCTTTTACGCTGAAAACTGCCTATTATTTTTGCTTTAAGCCGTCGTACCATTTTGCTATATAAGGAAAAATATACCCTGCAGTTTTTTGGATTGGATTATAAAAGAGGGATTTGTCCAACGTTTCTTTTTTGGCTAAAATATTATTGAAATTTATTTTTTCAAAAATTGTAAAGACAATACTGATTATCAAAATTGTTTTTAGCACCCGGAAGAAACCGCCACCTAATTTATTCAACCACCCTAAAAAGGCTAAATCCGCCATTCCAGTAAGGAATTTTCCCAAAAGCGTTATTCCAATCACAACAAGAATAAAAGTAAAAACAAAAGCAATAACCTGAATGGTTTGGGGGCTCCAATGAACAAATCCTGCCAATATTCCCTTCATGAATGAGGAGAATTTTATAGCAAAATAAATTCCGGCCAATAATGAGACCAAAGAAGCTAATTCTACAAAAAGTCCATTACTAATGCCCTTATACAAGGCATAAACAAAAAACACACCCAAAATAATATCTAAAAATCCCATGATAATCAATTAGTAAAAATAAAAGAGCAAATATAAAAGAATTGTTTGGTATCAATTGCCAATTAACAAGTTCTTATCTTTGCAAAAAAAATAATTTGATTGTCATTTTTGAAACCTATTATCAAAAATCGGTAATCTATAATCAAAATAGAAATGTCAAGAGACACACAACTTAAAGAACGCTGGGAACAGCTTGTAAATATTCTTTCTAATCAATTTTCGCAAGGGGAAGATTTAGATCTCGATGCTATTATTTATCTTATTGGAGTACAGGAATTAGGAAAAGTACATAGTGAATACAAGAAAGACGAAAAATTAAATCTGATGCACATCGCGATTTGCAGGTTATTAGAGCCTTATGGATTCTATGAATTCGAGTTTTTTGATGAGGAAGGATGGCCACATTACAAAGTAAAAGAAGAATTACCACCATTAAAAGCAGGGGAACAATCGGTTTTAATGAAAGAAGCAATTGTTAATTATTTTATTGAAAGAGCGCTTATTGATTAGTATTCAGTAAGTAGTTTTTAATATAGTGTAAAAACACAGGCTTAAAAGGACTTATGTTTTTTACCAGATTTAAAAAGAGGTTGAATACAGGAACAATGCAATCTCACAATTTAGGAAGGAAACTTTAAACTTTAAAGAGTATACTTGGAACAAATTCCCTAAATTTGCACTCTCAATTATTGAATGAAAATGATAGATAAGATAAAAGAATATATTGGTGAAGCCCAAGCTTTCTCAACGCAAAACACAGCAGATTTAGAAGCATTCCGAATTAAATTTCTTGGAAGTAAAGGGCTTTTGAAAGACCTTTTCGCTGAATTCAAAAATGTTCCTAACGAACAGAAGAAGGAATTTGGTCAGGTAATTAATCTGCTTAAAACTTCTGCCGAAGATAAAGTAAAAACCATACAAGAAGCTTTAGAAAGTAAAGAAGAAATCAAAGGTTTTTATGGGGATTTGACGCGTTCGGCTGAACCAATTACTATTGGCTCTCGTCATCCTATTTCATTGGTAAAAAACCAAATTATTGACATCTTTGCGAACATTGGCTTCAACGTTTCTGAAGGTCCGGAAATCGAAGATGACTGGCATAATTTTACCGCATTAAACTTGCCAGAATACCATCCGGCGCGTGATATGCAAGACACGTTTTTCATACAAACCAATCCTGATATTTTATTACGCACACACACATCATCTGTGCAGGTGCGTTACATGGAGGATAACAAACCCCCAATTCGTACCATTTCTCCTGGGAGAGTTTTCCGTAATGAAGCTGTATCGTCACGTTCACACTGTATTTTTCATCAGGTGGAAGGATTGTATATTGATAAAGATGTTTCTTTTGCTGACTTAAAACAAACACTTTTGTATTTCACTAAAGAGATGTTCGGGAAATCAAAAATCCGTTTGCGTCCTTCTTATTTCCCATTCACCGAGCCAAGTGCCGAGGTTGATATTTATTGGGGACTGAAAACAGAAACCGATTATAGAATTACCAAAGGAACTGGTTGGTTAGAAATCATGGGTTGTGGAATGGTAGATCCTAACGTTTTGAAAAACTGTGGCATTAATCCTGACGAATACAACGGTTTTGCATTCGGAATGGGAATTGAAAGAATCGCTATGTTGTTGTATCAAATCGGCGATATCCGCATGTTCTACGAAAATGACGTTCGTTTCCTGGAGCAATTTAAATCAAGCATATAATAAAAATTCATCCGAGCGTAGTCGGAGAACTAGCTATTTTTAGCTACACATTAATTTTTGCTGTCCATAAAAGCAAGAAAAGTTTCCATCTGAGCTACGGAATTTTAGTTTGCAAGAAATTGGAGTCTAACATCTATTATCTTTAAAAAAATGAAAAAAGACATTATCATCCCCGAAGTAGAAAACGTATTCCTTGCTGCAGTTCAGGAATGGAGTGACGATTTTATGGAAAAGGTGTGGTATGCCTATTTAATCAACGATAGTGATTACCTGATAGAAAGTGTCATGGTCGTTTCCAAAGCTTTTGGAACCATTGATGGTGAAATGAAAAAAACTTCTCTTTTGCGTCATGCTTTTGTGGAAGTGCCACCAGTTTCAGTTGTGAAAATTGAAATGATAGAAAAAAGTGTTTTGGCACTCAATAATGAGTTCATGGTGACCTTTTTTATTGGTGACAAATTACACGACAAAAAATTCATTTTTAAAGCACATTCCATCAATGAGGATTTTGTGGAAGAAGTGCCTATTTTATTCGTCGACGGAGTTATTGTGAGGTAAATTACTTTTGGTTTCAAACTTGAAATTAATAGCATAATTATAAAAACAAAAAACAAAAGGCACTATCTTATGCAGATTAGTGCCTTTTGTTATTAAGGTGCAAAAAATAGTGTTTTTATTTTTAAGAGTGCTATATATCTAATCCAGCTTATCCGTCAAGGCCTTAAAAACCGTTTTAGCATCCTTTCCTTCATATAAAATTTCATAAACGGCATCTATAATTGGAGTTGCCGCTCCATAAGCCTGATTGAGTTTAAAAGCACTTTTTGCAGCATAATAACCTTCGGCAACCATGCTCATTTCCATCATTGCTGATTTTACGGTGTAGCCTTTACCAATCATGTTTCCGAACATTCTATTTCTGGAGAATACGGAATAACCGGTAACCAATAAATCGCCTAAATAAGCCGAATCATTAATGTTACGTTTCATTTTATGAACTTTTTTGATGAATTTTTTCATCTCTCGAATTCCATTACTCATTAACACCGACTGGAAATTGTCACCATAACCCAATCCGTGAGCCATTCCGGCTGCAATTGCATAGATATTTTTTAGCATGGCGGCATATTCAGTTCCTATTATATCATCTGTAATCTTCGTTTTAATGTAATTTCCGGATAGATTTTTAGCAACAATTTTAGCTTTCTCATCATCGCCACAGGCAATAGTCAGATACGACAATCGTTCCATAGCAACTTCTTCTGCATGACAAGGACCGGTAATTACACCGATATTATAATAAGGAATGTCATATTTAACATGGAAATGTTCGCCAACAATCAAACTCGTTTCGGGAACGATACCTTTTATTGCCGAAAAAATAATTTTATCTTTCAATGAAACCGTCAATTTCTCTAATTCAGCATCTAAAAAAGCGGATGGGATAGCAAAGATTATATAATCAGCGTAAGCCACAGCCTCATTTATATCACTGGTGAGTTTCAGTTTTTTGACATCAAATTCAACAGAGCTTAAATAATTTGGATTGTGTCTGTAGGTTTTAATATGTTCTATAGCAGCTTCATTACGCATATACCATGAAATCTCCGAAAGATTAACACATAGCATCTTTGCAATTGCCGTCGCCCAACTTCCCCCGCCAATCACTGCAAATTTTATATTTTCGGTCATTTTTTTATTAAATTTAATCAAAAGTACTTAAAAAAGTAGTGATTATACAAATAAAATTGGAACAAGAAATTGGTATTCTAAGACTTTTTAAAAGGTATGATTATGAGAGATAAGAAATAATTTTACTTATTTTATTTTTTAACACAATATATATATCTGATTTGCGTTCTATATGATTATAAATTAATTATTTAACAAATATAATGCGTATTGAATTAGTTGGTTTTGTTTTAGTATTTTAAAAGGCGTACCTATTGTAAAGATGAGGACGCCTTTTTAATTATGCTAAAGTAAATCAGCAGTAGTGTTTTTGAATTAATAGCTCATTTCTACAATCGACTGTACTTTTTCTAAAGTAATATTTTGTTTTTCACCCAATGCTTTCCAGCCACGCTCTTCAAAACGTGTTACAATAAAGTCGGCGGTTTTTTTGAAATCCTTTGTGTAATCAGATAATTTGGTTTGCATTCCCATTGTGTGAAAAAATGCAACTGTTTTGTTGATGGCTTCGTTCGCAATTTCATCATCAGTTCCGGTCAAATTAAAAATACGTTTTCCGTATTGTGTTAATTTATCTTTTTTGGTGGCAAACATTACTCGGTACAAATTTGGACCAACAACCGCCAAAGTCCGGGCGTGATCAATTCCGTACAAAGCTGTCAATTCATGTCCAATCATATGTGTTGCCCAATCCGAAGGAACTCCTTTTTGAATTAATCCGTTTAAAGCCATCGTACAACTCCACATAAAATTAGACGCCAAAGCATAATCTTTAGGATTTTCAACAACTTTTGGTCCTACCTCAATTAAGGTTTGTAAAATTCCTTCTGCAATTCTGTCTTGAAGATACCCTTCATGCGGATATGTTAAATATTGTTCCAAAACATGAGTGTAAGCATCAACAACACCGTTTTGCAATTGTCTTTTTGGTAAAGATTCAATTACAGTTGGATCACAAATGGAGAACTTTGGGAATAATGCCGAACCTCCAAAAGCTAATTTTTCCTGAGTTGCCTCAATAGTCACTACGGCTCCGGAGTTCATCTCGCTGCCGGTTGCCGGCAACGTTAGAATAGTTCCAAAAGGAATAACTTTAGATGGCTCTTTAATCAGCAATCTCTTTTGAAGAATATCGATGGGATTTCCATCAAAATGTACAGCTGCAGAGATGAATTTTACGCCGTCGATTACTGAACCACCGCCAACGGCAAGTATAAAATCTATTTTTTGTTCTTTAATAACCGCAACCGCTTTCATCAACGTTTCAAAATGTGGATTTGGTTCAATTCCTCCAAATTCTACGATTTCAAAACCTTTTAGATTATTGATTACCTGCTCATGAATTCCATTTTTTAAAATACTTCCACCGCCGTATGCCAAAAGGATTTTTGCTCCTTGTGGGACTAATGTGGATAATTTTTCAATTTGTCCTTTCCCAAAAATCAAGTTTGTGGGATTGTATAGTTCGAAATTTATCATTTTTATTTTTTTGCGTTTAATTGATCTAGTATTTTCTCAGCCACAAGTTTAGAAGAAGCGGGATTTTGTCCTGTAATTAATAATCCATCTGTAACAGCATAGGGATGCCAGTCAGCAACTTTACTATACGTAGCGCCGTTATTTTGTAAAATATCTTCCAATAAAAAGGGTACAATTTTGGTTAAACCGATAGCTTCTTCTTCAGTATTGGAGAATCCTGTTACTTTTTTACCTTTCACTAAAAAATTACCATTTACTTTTACATTTTTCAAAGCTCCGGGAGCATGACAAACGAAACCAACTGGTTTATTGTGTGTGTAGAAGGATTCGATTAGAGCGATTGAAGTTTTATCTTCGGCTAAATCCCAAAGTGGTCCGTGACCTCCTGGATAGAAAACTGCATCATAATCTGCTTGATTTACATCTGATAGTTTTTTTGTGTTTTTCAGTTTAGCAAGCAGCATGGTGTCGTTGTCAAATCTTTTGGTGTCTTCTGTTGCGGCCGATGGATCTTCACTTTTTGGGTCAATAGGCGGTTGCCCTCCCAGTGGTGTTGCAATATCAATTTGTACTCCTTTATCCGCTAGCGTGTAATAAGGCGCCGCAAATTCTTCGGTCCAAAATCCTGTTTTTTCTCCTGTGTTACCTAATTTATCGTGACTGGTAACAACAAATAATACTTTTTTCATACCTTTTTTACTTGTTTTTTGTGCCGTTGCAGGGATGCAAGCTGCTGTTAATGCTATAAGGGCAAATAATGCAATTCTCTTCATGACTGATTTTGTTGGTACAAATTTAGGATGAATATGCTATTAGTAAAAATAATTTAAATTATGTTTGTCATAAATATATTTATATCATGGTGAATCTGGAATGGTACCGGACTTTTAAATCGGTTTACAAAAACGGAAATTTTTCTTTGGCTGCAAAAGAATTGTTTATCAGTCAACCAGCTGTAAGTCAGCAAATTTCAATGTTGGAAGCGCATGTCGGATATAAGCTTTTTAATCGAAAGTCAAAAGGCGTGGAGCCAACGGAATACGCTAAGTTACTCAATAATTTAATCATTGAGGCTTTAGACCGATTGGAAAATGTGGAAAATGGTTTTCGTGCGAAAGCCTTTAGTGCAAACCGATTGATTTCAATTGGAATTTCGAAACACCTGATGAGCAGCTTGGGCAGCTGTTTAATTTCAAAATTTGATTATATCGATTTTAGCTTTCATGGAAATGATGCACTTTTTGAACTGGTGGACTCTAAAAAGTTGGATTTTGCTATTGTCACTAAAAAATATGATACGTTTGATACGATTCAGAAAAAGGTGGGTGAAATCAAACCAGTCATCGTAGGTTCAAACAATATTGATGCTTCGGAATTAAAATCGAATATCAAAAGTAGCGATTTGGCAGCAATCGAACATTGGTTGAACGATCAAAAATGGTTTAGTGACAATGCCCAAATTCCACACATCAAATTATTTTGGCTGCATGTTTTTAATAAAAAAAGACCTTCGATGGTTCCTAATTATATTATTCCGTCCGAATATGAAATGCTCGAAATACTTTCAAAAAACAAAGGAATTGGAGTAGTTTGGAATATAAATACAAAGGTTTTTATTGAAGAAAAAAGAGTGCAATTATTATGGAACAGCAAGCAAATGCCAAGCACAGAAGTATTTTTATTATCAGGTAAAAATGATAATTTGAGTACGATTTCTGAGAATGTTGAAACAGAATTAAAAAAGGTTTTGGAATAGTTACTTCTTATAAAAATTATTATGATCAATATATTCCCAAACTTTCTTTGGTAATAAAGGCTTTACATTTTTGCCTTTTTTGATATTGTCTCGAATAAATGTTGAGGATATTTCTACAACTGGCGCATCAATCATGTGAATTTTTGCGTGGTTTTTGAAAGTTAGATTTTCCACTTCCGATGAAATCCTTGGATATACATAAATCTCGTGATTCTCAAGAATAGCTTCGTAGTTTTTCCATTTGTGCAACGACTTGAGATTATCTTCGCCCATTATCAATGAAAACTCGTAATTGGGATATTTTTCCTGCAAATGAACTAAAGTGTTTACTGTATAATTAGGCTGTGATAACTTGAATTCAAAATCCGAAGGTTTGATTTTAGGGAAATCTTCTGTGGCTAGATATACCATTTGCAAACGATGATAATCATCGAGTAAAGTGCTTTTTTTCTTAAGAGGATTGTGCGGCGTAACCACCATCCAAACTTGGTCTAAATCGGCATGTTCCGCCATGTGATTGGCAATAATAAGATGTCCAACATGTATGGGGTTAAACGTTCCGAAATACAGACCTATTTTCATTTACTAGATTTTAGGTTTTGGATTTTAGATATTGCTTATAGGACTGAACCCAATACCTAAAACCGAAAGCCAATATTTTATTTCACAAAATTCTTTACTAATTGATACGCTTCTTCAAGAGCAATATCTAAATCGTAGTTTTTTATAATAACATCAAACTGTGGTGCTGTTGCCAATTCTACAGAAGCTTTGGCAATACGCATGTTGATTTTGTCTTCGCTTTCGGTAGAACGTTCTTTGAGTCTTCTTTTTAGTTCATCCACGCTTGGTGGTTTTACAAAAACAGCTAAAGTTTCTTTCGGAAATTTATGTTTGATACGCAATCCGCCAGATACGTCAATATCAAAAATCACATTTTTTCCTTTTGCCCAAATGCGTTCGACTTCACTTTTTAAGGTTCCGTAGAAATTATCGCGATAGACTTCTTCCCACTCCAGAAAGTCTTCGTTTTTGATGTGCTTTTTAAACGCTTCGGTAGACATGAAATAATAATCTTTCCCGTTTACTTCTTCACCTCTTGGTGCGCGGGAAGCTGCCGAAATTGAAAATTCAAGATTCAAATCCTCTTTGCTTAATAAGTGTCTAACTATGGTAGTTTTACCGGATCCTGATGGCGCCGAAAAAACGATTAATTTTCCTCCTGTACTCATTTTATGTTTATTCTGAAATCATAAATCATTATCCCAAGCCTGAAAGTGCAAACAGGTGAAGCAATCGACAATTTACAATACGTTCAATACCTGTTCTTTAATTTTTTCCAATTCGTCTTTCATCTGAACGACTAATTTTTGCATTTGTGCATGATTCGATTTAGAGCCCATCGTGTTGATTTCACGTCCCATTTCTTGGGTAATGAAGCCTAATTTTCTACCATTTGCTTCGGTGCCGTTTATGGTTTCCAAGAAATAATCAAGGTGATTGGTTAAACGTACCTTCTCTTCGGTGATGTCTAATTTCTCTAGATAATAAATCAGTTCCTGCTCAAAACGATTTTCGTCTACATTGACTTTTAATTCATTAATTGCAGTCTGCAAACGGTCTTTTATTGCCTGAACACGTTCGGGATCAAGTGCCAAAGCTTCGGTCATGTATTGACGAATATTCCCGATTCGCAATTGAAATTCTTTTTCCAAAGACATTCCTTCGTCTCTTCTAAAGTTCAGGATATTTTGTAACGCTTCTTCAACAACGGTTTGGATTTGAACCCAGTCGTTTTCATCAATTTCATCACGTTCTATTTTCATGGTATCCGGCATTCGAATGGCCATTTTCATTAGTTCAGTCGCATCAGCATCGGCATACACTTCTCTTAATTGGTTGATGTATGCTTTTACAATAGGTACATTAACTTTCGTAGAAGTTTGTTCAGCGGTGCTTTCGATAAAAACAGAAAAATCTACTTTTCCTCTTTCCAGTTTTAGTGCAATTTGATTGCGTAAACCCAATTCCATTTCGCGGTAAAGAGAAGGCATTCTCACATTCAAATCCAAACCTTTACTGTTTAAGGATTTTACTTCCACCGTGATTTTTTTGGTTGGTAATTGCAAAGTCGCTTTACCAAAACCCGTCATTGATTGTATCATATATTTTTCTAAAGTGTCCAAAGATAAGGAAAAGCCACCGAACCCCCAAAGCGGTGAATTACTGATGGTTTTTTGGCCTATGCCAAAGCTTTCATTACTTGCAACATGTTTTGCTGCGTATTACCAATAAAAATTTTTCCGTCTATAATAAAAACAGGGCGGCTCAGGAACGTATAATGTTCTAGAATGTATTTTTTAAAATCATCTTCAGTTAACGATTTATTTTTCAAATCCATTGATTTGTACAACTGTGCTTTTTTGCTGAAAAGTGCTTCGTAACTTCCGGAAAGTTCCCGCATTTGTTCCAATTCAGCTACTGTAATTGGATCTTGTTTGATGTCATGAAAAACAAGATTGTGCTCTTTCGGCAATGATTTTATAATTTTTCTACAGGTATCGCAAGAAGCGAGATAATATATTTTGTCCATATAAACAGCAATTTCTTTGTGCAAAGAAAAATCATTTGATACGGAAAATGATTATTTTTATCAAAAAATTAAAAAAAATGGATCAAACATTCGATGTCAACACTACAAGCAGAAATATGGTTTCAAAATTTCTAGCCGGCTACACTTTGGAACAACTCAATACGATTCCTGAGGGATTCAGCAATAATTTGATTTGGAACATTGGCCATATTATCGTGACACAGCAAATGATGGTGTACAAACTTTCAGGTTTGCCCATGATGATTTCTGATGAATTAGTCGAAAAGTATAAAAAGGGAACTAAATCGGAACCTAGCACTACACAAGCTGAAGTGGACGAAATCAAATCGTTATTGTTTGGAACCATCAGTCAAACCAAAGCTGATTATGACAATAAAATCTTCAAAAATTACAATGAATATCCAACCTCTACTGGTTTTGTTTTAAAAAGTGTTGAGGATGCCTTAACTTTTAATAATTTTCACGAAGCGGTTCACATTGGGATTATGATGAGCATTAAAAAGTTTATTTAGGACTTATTGCTCTTCATTTAATGCAATTTTTACAGTCTCTTTGAAAAACGATACTGTAAAAAGAATTTTCATCGCTGTCGGTCCGAAACATATCGCAACTTTCAATATTTTTCAATTCTTAAGGGAAGTCTCGTTTTATTTTGCCAATAGATAAGGATTGGCTTCTTTAAAAGACAGCAACAATTCTTTTGGTCCATCAGCATACGATGCCGCTTCATACGAATTATAATAAAGAAGCAATCCTTTATCGGTATAAAAAATATTTTGTGGCAAATAAAATTTTTCGTCCTCAAACATCAATCCGGTTGCGTTTATAGATTTGTTTTCCGGGATTTTATATTTAGCTCTGAATTTTTTTTCGGCGAAAGCCATAAAGGCATTCTTGTTTTTAAACAACTGATTGGTCGGAATATATTTTCCGGTAGTAGGGTCAAATAGTAACGAACGCAATCCTTCATACCCATGAGCACCACCGGTAAAGGTGTAGTGCTTGATTTCAATGTTCAGTATGCTATCCGATTGGTATTTTATACTTCCTTCAATTTTGCCTTCCCAGCCAAAAGTATCTTTCGGGAATTCTTTCTGAAGTTTTTCATAGGAATCAATAAACGAAATCAGCAATCCATTATAATTAGTTGATGTGTATGGTTTTTCACCAAAATAAATAATCTCCTTTAACACTGCAAACACTTTTTTGTTTATGCTGTCCGCAACAACGGGAACATCCTTTGCAATGGGAATTTTTACAGTTATCTGAGGGCAATTTTCTTTGCAGGGCAAAGTCGTTTTTTTCTGAAAAGATTGCTCTTCAAAAACCAATTCGTTAGAACAGCGCGCAACGGAAAAAAGTAATAGAGTAAAAATTATAAAGTGTTTCATTTCAAAATTGTTAATTATAAGCAAAGGTATCAACTTGCGGCTTGGTTAGAATAAATTAAAGGGTAAATTTGTAAAACAATTCAGCATTTGAAAATTAAACGATATGAAATTTAATACTAAAGTTATTCACGGTGGTCAGCACCATGATCCAAGTACAGGAGCAGTTATGCCGCCAGTTTATCAAACGTCAACATTTGTACAAACAAGTCCTGGACACCCGATAAATCCGGATTATGAATACAGCAGAGCGGCAAATCCAACCAGATCAGCACTAGAAAATGCACTGGCAAGTATTGAAAACGGAACACGAGGATTGGCTTTTTCGTCAGGATTAGCTGCCACGGATTGTATTTTGCGTTCTTTCAAAGCGGGTGACGAAATCATTGCGATGGACGATTTATATGGTGGGACCTATAGAATGTTTACCCGTATTTATAAGGATTCAGGTATAAAATTCCATTTCGTGGACATGAATGACATGGAGAAATTCAAGTCATTAATCAATGAAAACACTAAATTAGTTTGGGTAGAAACGCCGACCAATCCCTTGATGAAATTAGCGGATATTCAGGAAGTTGCTAAAATTACCTCGGCAAATAAAATCCTTTTTGCAGTCGATAATACTTTTGCAACACCCTATTTACAAAAACCATTAGATCTGGGTGCTGACATTGTCATGCACTCTGCAACTAAATATCTTGGCGGACATTCTGATGTTATTGCCGGCGCATTAATTGTAAAAGACAAAGCACTGGGAGAACAACTGCATTTTCAACAATTTGCGACTGGAGCTACACTTGGACCAATGGACAGTTTCTTGGTTTTGAGAGGAATTAAAACATTGCATTTACGTGTGGAAAGACATTGTGAAAATGGTGGAAAAGTGGTAGAATTTTTAAACAGCCATCCAAAAGTTAAAAGGGTTTATTATCCAGGATTAGCAAGTCATCCTTATCATGAAATTGCCAAAAAACAAATGAGTGGTTTTGGAGGTATGGTTTCGTTTACTTTTGTTTCGGGTAAAAAAGAAGATGCCATCGACTTTCTTGAAAAATTAAAAGTTTTTACATTAGCAGAATCTTTAGGCGGAGTCGAATCATTGGCAAATCACCCAGCTTTAATGACTCATGCATCAATTCCGGAAGACAAACGTGCAGCAATTGGAATTACAGATGATTTGGTTCGGTTAAGCGTGGGTATTGAAGATGCCGAAGATTTAATAGAAGATTTGAGACAAGCATTAGCGTAAATTTATAAAAACAGAACAGTCCGCTTTTCTTCCTTTCCTCTGGGAGGGTTGGGGCGAGAAGTAAAACCCCAATTCTGAATTTCAGATTGGGGTTTGTATTTTTTATAACTCTTTTGAATCTGCTATTGCAAGTAATAAATATAACCCACATTTAGCCAGACCAACCAGTCATTTGCTTTGTTTTCTTTGTAAAGTTCGGGATTGGGATTTAATCCATCTACCCAATTGGAGAAAAAATATTGGAATCGTAAATCGATCATTAAATCTCGTAAAGGAGTCAGTTTATAACGGGTCCCGACACTTGATACCACTGACCAGACCGATCCGCCTTCAGTAGAAAAACCATAAGGACGTCCATCTGTGGGAGTTAAATATTTGGGAAATGTAGTTAACGGAGTTCCCAGTGGTCCCATTGTTGAATAGGCTTTGGCATTATAATAACTGAATTGCCCTCCAAGACTAATGAATGGTCCTAAACTACCAATGCTTGCGGTGAAATCCCGAATACTCAATGGAAAATATTCCAGCTGCATTCCGATATTAGTGACTGCAGTGTTCCCTCTCATGGCGCGCAATTGATCTGCTCCGAGAGATGTTTTATTTGGCTCTACCCATTCTCCAAAATGTTTCAATTCGGTTTTATTATAAGAAAGTTCCGATCTTAATTTAAAATGATCGTTAAAGTAAGTTTCAGGAGTAAAACAGTTACATTCAGCTTTGTAAGAGAAATTTAGATAATGAATAATTCCAATGCCGATACCAGTATTTCCTGAATTCGTGTTCAAATCGTAGCGTTCCCCATAATCGGATTGAAAAGCTACGGGACCGGCTATAATTCCTACTTCATGCGAAAAACCAAATTGCGCATTTATATTATTTGACAACCCAAATAATATGAGTAAAGTAAAAATTGTTCGTTTGATCATTAGGTCTTAAATTTTCAAATCCAGACAAATATATAAAAACATCAATCATTAAAACATCAATCATTAAAACATCAATCATTAAAATTAAAAAATAAGTAAACAAATTCTTATTTGCTTACGAAAATTACAACGATTTCGCTGCAATCGATGTTTCAAAAGTGGATTTCTTTGTAATTGCTTAATAAAAAGATAATTCTATCGATAAAATAAAAAAACAGACTTCAATATTTTTATAAAATGTATCTTTGTACACACTAACGAAAACGTTTTCTTAAAAGCAATTATTGTACTTAAGAAAATTATTTAATATTAATTTTGTTTGAATAATTTATTTCAAGATGGAAAATAAAATAAATCAATTTATGGCTCAAGTTGAGTCAAAAAATCCAAATGAGCCTGAGTTTATTCAAGCTGTTAGAGAATTTGCCGAAACTGTCATCCCATTTATTGCGGAGCAAAAAAAATATGATGGAAAAAATTTGCTTCTCAGGATAGCTGAGCCCGAGCGTTCTATTATATTTCGCGTTCCCTGGGTAGATGATAAAGGAGAAATCCAGGTAAACAGAGGGTTTAGAATCCAAATGAATTCGGCAATCGGACCTTATAAAGGAGGAATACGTTTCCATCACACCGTAAATTTATCAGTACTTAAATTTTTAGCATTTGAACAGGTATTCAAAAATAGTCTGACCACTTTGCCAATGGGTGGCGGTAAAGGAGGATCTGATTTTGATCCCCAAGGAAAATCTGATCCGGAAGTAATGCGTTTCTGTCAGTCTTTCATGACGGAATTGTGCAGACATATCGGACCGCAATTAGACGTTCCTGCAGGAGATATTGGTGTTGGAGCCAGAGAAATTGGTTATTTATTCGGTCAATACAAGAGAATAAGAAATGAGTTTACCGGAGTTTTAACTGGTAAAGGACTAGCTTATGGCGGTTCTTTAATTAGACCGGAAGCAACGGGTTATGGAGTAGTTTATTTTGCTGAACAAATGCTTAAAACGATTGGTCAAAATATTAACGGTAAAACAGTTTCTATTTCAGGATTTGGTAATGTTGCTTGGGGAGTAGCTTTAAAGGTAAACGACCTCGGAGGTAAAATAGTTACTATCTCTGGTCCTGATGGTTATATTTATGATGAGGAAGGGATCTCTGGAGATAAAATTGATTTTATGCTTGAATTGCGAGCAAGAGGAGATAATAGGGCTGAAGCTTATTTAGAAAAATATCCAAAGGCTAAATTCCACAAAGGGAAAAGCGTGTGGGAAGTGAAAGTTGATATTGCCATACCTTGTGCGACTCAAAATGAGTTGAATGAGGAAGATGCAAAAAATTTAATTGCAAATGGTGTCATTTGCGTTACCGAGGCCGCAAATATGCCTTGTACACTAGAAGCTATCAAACTTTTCTTGAAAGCTAAGGTGCTTTTTGCTCCAGGTAAAGCGGCAAATGCAGGAGGTGTTGCAGCTTCAGGATTAGAGATGACACAAAACTCAATTCGTCTCAACTGGACGAGTGAGGAAGTGGACTCCAGATTGAAAGAAATCATGGTTGGAATACACAATCAGTGCAAGAAATATGGTACGGACGCAGAAGGTTATGTGAACTATGTTAAAGGAGCAAACATTGCCGGATTTGTAAAAGTAGCTGATGCTATGCTAGCTCAAGGAGTAGTGTAAGCCAGGTTTAATACTAATTTAAAATGCCTTCTGCCGGATTACGGATGGAAGGCATTTTTTTTGTGTAACAAAAATCTAATACTTTCGTTTGTTCTATATTTGTAAACCGATATTCATGCAAATAATGAAAAAGAACGTTTTATGTTTTTTGCTTTTACTTTTCATTCAAATGGGTTTTGCCCAGAGTAATCTGTTGTGGCAAGGATATTTCTCTTATAATCAAATTAAAGACGTTTCAGAATCTACAACTGCAGTTTTTGCCGCCTCAGAAAACGCCTTGTTTTCCAAAAATGCAATAACAAGCCAAATTAAAACCACCAATACTATTGATGGGCTTTCCGGAGAAATTATTTCGGCAGTATACCATAACGCAACATTTAATAAAACACTTGTAGGTTATGAAAACGGATTGATAATAGTCATCAATGAAGCCGATGGAACCCTTCTTAAAGTGGTAGATATTATCAATAAGCAACTTCCATCAAGCATAAAAAAGATCAATCACCTTATGGAATTTGAAGGCATTGCTTATGTTTCCTGTGATTTTGGAATTGTTCAGTTCAATTTGGCTACCATGCAATTTGGAGACACCTATTTTATTGGTACAAATGGAGCCGAAATAATTGTTAACCAAACAGCACTATTTAATGGATTTATTTACGCTGCTACAAATAATGGCATAAAAAGAGCCGATATCAGCAATAAGAATCTAGTGGATTTTAGCCAATGGGAGACAATTGCTGCTGGAAACTGGTCGGGTATAGCAACATTAGGTTCCGATTTGTTTGCTGTTAATGCTGCTGGATATATTCATAAATACAATGCAAGTACGAATTCATTTACAGGATATTTAGCGCTTTCATCGCCAGCTTTGGATTTAAGAGCAACGAGTAATTATTTGATAGTAACAACTGTAAATAGCATTTATATTTACAACAGTCAGATGGCATTGGTACGCCAAATAAATACAAATCAAATTACGGAAAGTACCCCTAGTTTTAATTGCGCAACAATAATTGGTGATGCCATTTTTATTGGAACAAAGGAAAATGGAATGATTACCACTTCTCTTTCTTTAGCCACGACTTTTGAAAATACGACTCCAATTGGACCTTCTCGGAATAATATATTTGCGCTTCAAGCGACATCAAATTCGCTTTGGACGGTTTATGGCGATTATACAGTAGATTATAATCCGTATGATTTGGATAGTTATGGCGTAAGTAAATTCAGTGCAACGGGATGGTTGAATATTCCATATGAGAACGTTTTGGGTGCTAAATCCATGACCAGAATCACGGTTAATCCCAATAACGAAAACGAAGTGTATGCTAGTTCTTTTTTTTCAGGATTGCTTAAAATTGAAAATGATGAACCGAAAATTTTGTACAACCAAACCAATAGCGGTTTAGAATCATTAACCTTTGTCGGTCCTAGCTATATTGATATTAGAATAAACGGAGCAGCATTTGATAGATCGGGGAATCTTTGGGTTACCAATAGCAGAATAAAAAATGGATTAAAAGTTTTTAAATCTACTGGTCAATGGCAAAGTTATGCCATGGACAATATTCTGGATTCGGCTGCTGATAATAATTTCGGAACAATTGCAATTGATAAAAACGGAACCAAGTGGCTTTCTACGAGTGGAGATGGCGTTATTGGTTTTAATGAAAGCAATAATAAATTCAAAAAAATAACCACAGGTCCTGATTCCGGAAATTTACCTATTGCTGATGTAAGAGTGGTTGCAGTTGATACCAGGAACCAACTTTGGATAGGAACCACAAAAGGATTGCGGGTCTTGTCCAATGTGGGTAATTTTCAATCTGATGATCAATTGACAACCAGTCCCATAATTATTTTAGAAGATAATTTGGCGCAAGAGTTATTATACGAACAGTTTATAACTGATGTCGTTGTTGATGGAGCAAATAATAAATGGATCGGTACAGCGGATTCGGGTGTTTTTTTTGTGTCGCCAAACGGTCAGGAAACCAAGTATCATTTTACGACTAGCAATTCTCCTTTGCCCAGTAATGTTATAAATGACATTGATATCAATAGCACAACGGGCGAAGTTTTTATTGCTACCGCTAAGGGGTTGGTTTCTTTTAAAGGAGTCTCGACTACAGCAAATGATGATTTAAGCAATGCTTATGTATATCCAAATCCAGTACGGCCTGAGTATCGGGGAACCGTTAAGATTGCCGGATTACTCGATAAGGCCAATATTAAAATCACCGATATTGAGGGAAATTTAGTTTATGAAATTACTTCTGAAGGCGGAACTATAGAATGGGATACCACCGCTTTTGGAAAGTACAAAGTAGCTTCGGGAGTATATATGATTTTTATTTCAGCGCAAGACGGGGTGGAAACGAAAGTGAAAAAAGTAATGATAATCAGATAGGTTGTGGGTATCGGATTTTAGAAGATTCGCAACCAACGCCTAAAACCAAATAACGGAAATGTTAGTAAAAACCAAAGCGATCGTCATTTCATCTTTAAAATTTCAAGAAAAAAGCTTGATTGTAAAATGCTTCACGCTGTCCCACGGTCTGAAATCCTATTTTGTTCGGGATGCTTTTTCTTCCAGAAAAGCCAATCAGAAAATTGCTTATTTCCAGCCATTGACCATTCTAGAAATAGAAGCGGTTCACAAAAACAAAGGCACTTTAGAAAATTTCAAGGAAATTAAAATCGCGGCGCCTTTTCATTCCATTCATTCGGATATTTATAAAAGTACGATTGTGATGTTTGTTTCGGAAATTCTGCATCATTCAATTCATGAAGAAGAAAAAAATGAGCACCTGTTTACCTTTTTAGAAACCGCTTTGCATTGGCTGGATAATCACGATGAAATTGCTAATTTTCACCTGATTTTATTATTGGAAACTACGAAATATTTAGGTTTTTATCCTGATGTTTCTGATATAGCTATGCCTTTTTTCGAAATGACTGAAGGTGTTTTTACACCATTTCATGCCATCAGTTCACTCACGGAACATGAAAGCAGCTTATTCAAAAAACTTATTGATTTAAAATTCGATAACAATCAAAAAATATTCCATGTCATTGAAAGGCAAATAGTTTTAAGAATTCTAATCGATTACTACAGTTTTCATTTGGACGGCTTTAAAAAACCAAAATCTTTGGACGTTTTAAAAGAAGTTTTCTCTTAGAAAGCGTTAAAAGGATTTTTTGATTCGGTTTTATTGAATTATCCATCCAATTTTGTCTATTTTTCCTCTTCTTTTCTTTCTTTTATTCAAAATTCCTTACTTTCGCACCTCGATTTAGAAAAGGATAAAATGAGCACAAAATTTACTGAATACAAAGGACTTGACTTACCAACCGTAGCGTCAGAAGTTCTTGATTTTTGGAAGAAAGAAAACATATTTGAAAAAAGCGTAACCACCCGTGAAGGAAACCAGCCATTCGTATTTTTTGAAGGTCCGCCTTCAGCAAATGGATTGCCTGGAATTCACCACGTAATGGCACGTGCGATTAAAGATATTTTTTGCAGATATAAAACTCAAAAGGGGTTTCAGGTAAAACGTAAAGCGGGCTGGGACACCCATGGTTTGCCCGTGGAATTAGGTACTGAAAAAGAGTTAGGGATTACCAAAGAAGATATTGGAAAGACAATTTCTATAGAAGAATACAATGAAGCGTGTAAAAAAACCGTGATGCGTTATACCGACGTATGGAACGATTTGACCGAAAAAATGGGGTATTGGGTAGATATGGAAGATCCGTATGTTACTTATAAATCCAAATATATGGAGTCGGTTTGGTGGCTTTTGAAACAAATCTACAATAAAGATTTGATGTACAAAGGCTATACAATTCAACCGTATTCTCCAAAAGCAGGAACCGGATTGAGTTCACATGAAGTAAACCAACCTGGAAGTTACCGTGATGTCACGGATACGACTGTTGTGGCACAATTCAAAGTTATTGACGCACACAAAGAATTGTTGTTTTCTAAGTTTTATGATTATATCACTTCAAAAAACTTGCAACATTACAAATTAGAAGCTTTGGATTTAGACGAAATCTATTTCTTGGCCTGGACAACAACACCCTGGACGTTACCAAGTAATACAGCTTTGACAGTAGGTCCAAGAATTGAGTATGTTTTGGTGAAAACATTTAATCAATATACTTTTCGTCCCGCAAGTGTAATCTTGGCTAAAAATTTAGTTGGAAAGCAATTTGGAAAAGGATTTTTCGAAAGTACAGAAGCAGATGATTTTGAAAATTTCAAAGAAGGTGATAAGAAAATTCCTTATCAGGTTCTTGCAGAATGTAAAGGAGCTGATTTGGTTGATATACGGTACGAACAATTACTGCCGTTTGTTTTGCCGTACCAAAATCCGGAAAATGCGTTTAGAGTAATTTCAGGTGATTTCGTTACTACCGAAGATGGGACAGGAATTGTGCATACTGCACCAACTTTTGGGGCGGACGATGCAAAAGTGGCTAAAGAAGCGATTCCGGAAGTGCCACCAATGTTGGTGTTGGATGAATACGGATATCCTGTTCCTTTAGTAGATTTACAAGGAAGATTCACTTCGCATGTAGGTGAATATGCGGGAAAATATGTAAAAAACGAATATTATAACGAAGGTGAAGCACCAGAACGTTCGGTAGATGTCGAAATAGCTATTCGTCTGAAGGAAGAAAATAAAGCCTTCAAAGTGGAAAAATATGTCCACAGCTATCCACACAGCTGGAGAACCGATGAGCCTTTGTTGTATTATCCATTAGATTCTTGGTTTATTAAGGTAACCGACGTTCGAGACAGAATGTTCGAACTGAATGAAACAATTAACTGGAAGCCAAAAGCGACAGGAGAAGGCAGGTTTGGGAATTGGTTAAAAAACGCAAACGATTGGAATTTATCCCGTTCTCGCTATTGGGGAATTCCGTTGCCGATTTGGAGAACTGAAGATAAACAAGAAGAAATCCTGATCGGTTCAGTTGAAGAATTATATAACGAAATCGAAAAATCCATAACAGCTGGTTTCCAAAATGAGAACCCATTCAAAGGTTTCGAAATTGGAAATATGACTGATGAAAACTATAATTTGGTTGATTTACATAAAAACATAGTCGATGCCATTACATTGGTTTCTCCATCAGGAAAAGCAATGAAACGAGAAGCAGATTTGATTGATGTTTGGTTTGATAGTGGTGCAATGCCGTATGCTCAATGGCATTATCCTTTTGAGAATAAAGATAAAATTGATGAAAATAAAGATTTTCCAGCTGATTTTATTGCTGAGGGAGTGGATCAAACACGCGGTTGGTTTTATACGTTGCACGCTATTGGAACATTAGTTTTTGATAAAGTAGCTTATAAAAATGTAGTCTCTAACGGATTGGTTTTAGATAAAAACGGACAAAAAATGTCCAAACGTTTAGGGAATGCTGCTGATCCTTTTGAAACATTAAAAGAATATGGTCCTGATGCCACCCGCTGGTATATGATTTCGAATGCGAATCCTTGGGACAATTTAAAATTTGACTTAGAGGGAATTGCTGAGGTTCGCAGAAAATTCTTTGGAACATTGTATAATACCTATTCGTTCTTTAGTTTATATGCTAATATTGATGGATTCAAATTTGAGGAAGCAGAGATTCCATTAAATGAAAGACCAGAAATTGATCAATGGATTATTTCGGAATTGAACACTTTAATAAAAGAAGTGGATGGTTTTTATGCCGATTATGAACCGACGAAAGCAGCTCGTGCAATTTCTGAATTTGTACAGGAAAACTTGAGTAACTGGTATGTTCGTTTGTGCAGAAGACGCTTCTGGAAAGGGGAATATGCACAAGACAAAATTGCGGCTTATCAAACCTTATATAACTGTTTGTTAACCATAAGTAAACTGGGTGCTCCAATAGCTCCATTCTTTATGGATAAACTTTACAGAGATTTAACTTTAGCAACACAGTCAGAAAAGTACGACAGTGTACATTTGGCGGAGTTTCCAAAACACGTTGAAAACTTTGTTAATAAAATGTTAGAGAGCAAAATGCAGAAGGCGCAGACCATTTCGTCATTGGTTCTGTCACTGCGAAAAAAGGAAATGATAAAGGTACGTCAACCGTTACAAAAGGTAATGATACCAGTACTTGACGAGAATCAGAGGGCAGAAATTGAGGCCATTTCGGACCTTATAAAAGCGGAGGTAAACGTAAAAGAAATCGTACTTCTGGATGATGCTTCGGGTGTTTTGGTGAAACAAATTAAACCTAATTTTAAAGCTCTCGGACCGCGTTTTGGAAAGGATATGGGGTTGATTTCTAAGGAAATACAAGGGTTTTCTAAAGAACAGATCAGCCGATTGGATAAGGAGGGAAGTCTGGATATTGTTATTGCAGGAAATAACGTAACTTTAACATTAGAAGACGTAGAAATAACATCACAAGATATTGAAGGTTGGCTGGTAGCCAATTCAAATGGAATAACGGTTGCGCTTGACATTACAATTTCTGAAGAATTAAAACAAGAGGGGATTGCCAGAGAATTAGTAAACAGAATTCAGAATATCCGTAAAGATTCGGGATTTGAAGTTACTGATAAAATTAAAGTTCAACTGAAAAGAAATGGACTGTTAGAAGAGGCAATTCTTAAAAATGAAGCGTATATAAAATCAGAAACATTAACCAACGATTTGGTTTTTGCAGATGAAATAGAAAACGGTACGGAAATTGAATTTGACGAAATAAAAACAATGATATTAATTTCAAAATAATACAAAAAAGATGGTAGACGAAATAGCAAGATACTCTGATGCTGATTTAGCAGAGTTCAAAGAGATAATCCTTAACAAAATTCAAAAAGCACAGGCAGATTTAGATTTGATAAAAAGTGCTTATATGAATGATTTGAATAATGGGACTGACGACACTTCGCCTACATTTAAAGCCTTTGAAGAGGGAAGCGAAACGATGTCAAAAGAAGCAAACTCACAACTGGCGATCCGTCAGGAAAAGTTTATTCGTGATTTGAAAAATGCACTTTTCCGTGTAGAAAATAAAACATACGGAATTTGCAAAGTAACAGGCAAATTAATTGGAAAGGAAAGATTGAAAATCGTTCCTCATGCAACAATGAGTATCGAAGCAAAAAACTTGCAACGATAAACCTGTTGTTAAACAATATTTAACGCTCCATTGGGAGCGTTTTTTTTGATTAAATTGTTACTTTTGCGCCATTAAAATTTATAAAATGTCATTACGAAAAGCGTATCTCCTTATTTTTATTATATTACTTGTTGATCAAGTTTCAAAAATATACATCAAAACTAATTTTATTTTAGGCGAAGAAGTTGAAGTATTCAAATGGTTCAAAATTCTTTTTATCGAAAATGAAGGGATGGCATGGGGAACTAAAATCCCAGGAATATATGGAAAATTATTCCTGACACTTTTTAGATTGGTTGCTGTTGGCGGAATTGGGTATTGGTTGTGGGATTCTGTTGAGAGAAAACACAGTTCTAATTACTTAATTGTAGCCATTGCACTAATTCTTGCGGGTGCTTTTGGGAACATCATAGATTCGGTCTTCTACGGAGTGATTTTTGATGACAGTCACCAGCAATTGGCTACTTTATTTACAGACAAACCTTATGGAACTTGGTTTCATGGTCAAGTTGTAGATATGTTTTATTTTCCTTTTTGGCAGGGAGTTTTACCAAGTTGGGTGCCAATTTGGGGCGGAAAGGAATTTACATTTTTCAACGCTATTTTCAATGTTGCCGATATGGCTATTTCAACAGGAGTCGGGATTCTGATTTTTTTCAATAAAAAGGCATTTCATCATAAAACAGCCTAAATTTTTAAATCGCTAATTCACAAAATAAAAAAGACCTATTTCAAATTGAATAGGTCTTTTTCTTTCATTGGATTTATTTGTTTTGTCCCGGAGCATAACGCTTGGCGCTTCGGTCTCCATTTATTTTCTTGGCTTGTCCCGGTGGGAGTCTTTTAGTCTTATATGAAGCTCTGTTCGAGCTTGTTCCCACTCTAACGGCACAGTTAGACATTGAAATTGCAAATACAGCAATTAAAAGAATTGTTGTAAATCGTGAATATTGATTTTTTTTCATAGTTTAATTAGGCTTTATCTGCTAAAGTACAAATTCAAAATTAAAAAGAGTGGATTAAATTCGGGGTTACACAATAATCCAGTTTCACGTCACCTTCAAAAACATCTGTAATCAGTTCTTCAGGGTCAAAGAAAGAAAGACCAACTTTGATTGTATTCGGTTTGCATTCTGATAAGAATTTATCATAAAATCCTTTACCGTAACCTACCCGATTTCCTTTTTTGTCGAATGCTAAAAGCGGAATAAAAACGACATCAATTTTATGTGTTGGAACTTCAATTCCATCAACAGGTTCGGGAATATTGTATTCATTTTTCTTAATTTTAGTATTGTCAGTCAATAAAAAATGAGTCATGTTTCTGGTTTCAAAATCAGCTTTCGAAATAATTATTTCCTTGTCTTTTCCGGATAACAAGTGCAGAATGAATTCGGTGTTGACTTCCTTGTGTTCCGTGATGGGAAGAAAGATGTGGAAATAGGTTTTTTCCCAAATGGGAAGTGTCAATACTTTATTGGCAATAGCCAAGCTCATTTCTTCTAATTCGTTTTCCGAAAGTGAATTCCGCATGGCTTTGTGCTTTAGTCTTAATTCTCTTTTATTCTTCATCATCTTCATTGGTATTAGACATGTGATAAATAGCATCGCCTTCATAAACAATAGGCGAATGGTTGGCATTGATTACGTAACCGTCATTTGGCGCTTTCACTTTTCGTTCAAATTTCCCAAAGGGATCTGTTATGGTGGCAAGAATAGTTCCTTTTTTTACAAATTTCCCAATGGTATCGTAATCGTGTAATAATCCAGAACATTTGGCTCTTATCCAGCCAGATTTTTCAATATAAATGGTAGGTGTTTTTTGTTTAGTGACAAAATGTTTCGGGTCCAGCATATCAAGGTGAGATAACAAGCGCTTCACTCCATTTACACCTTCATCGGCAATAGCGTTATTGATATCAAGTGATTTTCCACCTTCAAAAAGTAACATTTTTACATTCAATTTTTCACTTGAACTCCTAAAGGAACCCGAAATATTTCTGGAATATAAGGTAAAAGGCGCATTAAAAACATCGGCCAGTATTTTTAACTCTTTATTGTTTTGGGTAAGACGAATTTGTGGTGCGTTGAAACGGCTGGCGCCACCGGCATGAAAATCTACTGCATAGTGTACAATTGGCATAATCTCTGTTAAAATATGGAAAGCGAACCTGCTGGCTAAAGAACCTGTTTTGCTTCCCGGGAAAACTCGATTTAAATCCCTGCCATCAGGAAATTCTCTTGATTTATTGACAAATCCATATACATTTATTATTGGAATGCAGATTATTGTGCCTCTTTTTGGTTTGTTTATTTTTTTATGAATAAGCTGTCTTACGATTTCTACACCGTTGATTTCGTCACCATGTATTCCTGCAGAAAAAAGAACCACGGGACCATCAATTTTAGAACGCCGGACAATTATAGGGATATTCAGTTTAGTTGTGGTATGTAATCTGGCAATTTCAACATTGATGGTTTTACTTTCGCCGGGAATAATGCTTTCGCCAAAAAGGACTATGGGTGTTGTATTGATTTTTATCATAAGATATTGAAAAGATAAAAATAAGGATAATAACGAATTAGAAAGTAAAATTCTGATAAAATTTTTATCAGAAAGATTTCAATGGTATTGATTTGTATTTCGGGATTTTTGAGATTAACTTTGTTATATGAATCCAACAAGTTTAGCGTTACAAATACAGACTTTGCCTGATAATCCCGGCGTATATCAATATTACGACAAGGAAGGTAAAATCTTGTATGTAGGTAAAGCCAAAAATTTAAAAAAGAGGGTTTCTTCCTATTTTAATAAAATTCATGACACGGCCAAAACCAACGTGCTGGTTAAGAAAATTGTGACTATAAAACACATTGTTGTTCCTACGGAAACCGATGCGCTTTTATTGGAAAATAACCTTATAAAAACCTTACAGCCACGTTACAATGTATTACTGCGGGATGACAAAAGTTATCCGTGGTTGTGTATTAAAAAAGAACCTTTTTCGCGCATATTTGCTACCAGAAGAATGGTCAAAGATGGCTCGGAATATTTTGGACCCTATACAAGTTTTAAAACGGTGAGTACTATTTTAGAACTGATTAAAGAGTTGTATCCACTGCGCACTTGCAATTACGATTTAAGTGAACGTAATGTTGAAGGCGGGAAGTTTAAGGTTTGTCTCGAATATCATATTGGAAATTGCATGGGGCCTTGTGAAGGTTTTGAAACTTTAGAAAATTATCAGAAGCAGGTTGATGCTATTCGCGAAATCTTAAAAGGAAATTTCAAGGAAAGCATGAAAGATTTCAAACGGGTCATGACCAATCTCGCTGCTAATATGCATTTTGAAGAAGCGCAAAAAATAAAAGAAAAAATAGAAGTTCTTGAAAATTACCAATCGCGTTCAACGATTGTAAATCCAAAAATCACCAACATCGATGTGTTTTCGATCGTTTCGGATGAAAGTGCGGCTTATGTCAATTTTTTACAAATTTCTCACGGCTCGATTATTCGCTCACATACGATGGAAATCAAAAAGAAACTCGACGAAACCGATGAAGAATTATTAGAATTGGCGATTATCGAATTGAGAGAGCGTTTTCAGTTGTTGTCCAAAGAAGTTATCGTTCCGTTTCCTGTTGATTTGGGTGAAAAAATAAAAATTACTGTCCCACAATTGGGAGACAAAAAGCAAATTTTGGATTTGTCGATTCGAAATGCTAAGTTTTACCGAATCGAGCAATTAAAACAACTGCAAATTGTAGATCCTGATCGCCACACGAAAAGGATTATGGCTCAAATGCAAAAAGATTTGCGATTGCCGGTGGAGCCAAGGCACATAGAATGTTTTGACAACTCGAATATTCAAGGAACAAATCCGGTAGCAGCTTGTGTGGTTTTTAAAGATGGGAAACCCAGTAAAAAGGATTACCGCCATTTTAATATAAAAACTGTCGAAGGACCGGATGATTTTGCATCTATGACCGAAGTAGTTTACAGAAGATACAAACGATTATTAGATGAAGAACAGCCTTTGCCACAATTGATCATTATTGACGGAGGAAAAGGACAATTGTCATCAGCACTGAAAAGTATTGATGAATTGGGTTTACGAGGAAAAATAACCATAATTGGGATTGCCAAAAGACTGGAAGAGCTCTTTTATCCGGGAGATTCTATTCCGCTATATTTAGACAAAAAATCAGAAACCTTAAAAGTAATTCAGCAATTGCGGAATGAAGCACACCGTTTTGGGATTACACATCACAGAGATAAAAGGAGTAAAGCGGCACTAAATTCGTCGATAGAAAGCATCCCTGGTATTGGAGAAAAAACGATGTTGACTTTGATTCAGCACTTTAAAAGTGTTAAAAGATTGAAGTTAGCGACAGAAAAAGAAATTTCTGACGTTATAGGTGTATCAAAAGCCAAAAAAATTACCGAATTTTACAAGGCACAAATGAATAATTAATACACCTTTCCATTACCTATCAAATTGCTGTTTATGAAGAAAATTGCGCTGTTATTCATTGTTTTTTGTATGAGTTTAACTTTGTTTTCGCAAGAGCAGGGCCGACCAAAAATAGGTTTGGTTTTAAGTGGTGGCGGGGCAAAAGGATTTGCGCATATCGGTGTTTTAAAAGTGCTTGAAGAAGCAGGAATCAAGATTGATTACATAGGAGGTACCAGTATGGGAGCAGTTGTTGGAGGGCTTTATGCTTCGGGATATAATGCAAGTCAGATTGACTCTATTTTTCGATCAACAAATTTCGATGAACTGTTAAACGACTTCATTCCCAGATCTTCCAAAAATTTTTATGAAAAACGAAACGACGAATTATATGCCTTGGTTCTGCCCTTTAATAAACTAAAAATTGGTATTCCTGAAGCATTGTCAAAAGGGATGTATAATTATAATTTACTGAGTAGAATTACCAGGAATGTTAGGCATATAAATGATTTTAATAAACTTCCCATTCCTTTTTTATGTATTGGAACCAATATAGAGACAGGGGAAGAAGTTCTGTTGAACAAGGGCAATTTGGCACAGACTATGATCGCCAGTTCCGCATTTCCATCTTTGTTTTCTCCCGTGGAAATTGATGGGAAATTACTTGTAGATGGTGGCGTTGCTAATAATTATCCTATTGAAGAGGTGAGAAAACTTGGCGCGGATATTATTATAGGCGTTGATGTTCAGAATAATTTATTGGACAGGACCCAGCTCAAAGACGCTACAAGAATTTTGGTGCAAATTACAAATCTTCAATCCATAGAAAGAATGAAGCGAAATGTAAAAGATACTGATCTCTATATACGGCCGGACATCAAAAACTACGGAGTTATATCATTTGATAAAGGAAAAGAAATTATTAGAAAAGGAGAAGAAGCAACATTTTCTGTTTTTGAGAAATTAAAAGTGCTGGTTGATGAATCAAAACCATATAAGAAACCGGAGCTAAAATTAATCACCGATACTTTACAAATTAAAAATATAAATTGTAATGAGCTGGACAATTATACGCGGGATTATGTTATTGGTAAATTAAGATTTAAACCAGGAGCTAAAACAACCTACAATGATTTACTGAATGGAATAAACAATATTAATGCGACTCAAAACTTCAGCGCCATATCCTATTCGTTAGATGCTAATGGAGCGGATGATGACTTGAATCTAAGCTTAAAAGAAAATCCCACTAAGACCTACCTGAAATTTGGATTGCATTATGACAATTTGTTTAAAAGTGCGGTTTTAGTTAATTTGACTCGAAAAAGAACACTTTTTAAAAATGATATTGCCTCACTTGATGTTGTTTTAGGGGACAATATTAGATACAATTTAGATTATTATGTAGAAAACGGATTTAATTTGAGTTTTGGTTTTAAATCGCAATTCAATCAATTTAATAGAAACGTCGCTAAAGGAATCAGTAAATTGAATTTAAGTGAAGTAAATTCAATCAATGTTGATTTTACAGATTTAACAAATCAAGCTTATTTTCAGTCTTTGTTTGTGCAAAAATTTCTAATAGGAGGGGGAATAGAGCTTAAGTTTTTAAAAATAAAGTCAGAAACGTTGGCTAATGTGGATCCCATAATTGATAAAAGTAATTATGTAAGTGCTTTTGGATATATGAAATTTGATTCCTTTGACAATAAATATTTCCCCAAGAAGGGATGGTATTTCTCAGGGGATATTCAATCGTATTTACTTTCTTCAAATTATACAGGAGATTTTAAACCGTTCTCAATTGCAAAAGGCGATTTTGGAATAGCGGCAACACTTTTTAAAAATGTGACAGTAAAATTGCAGACGGATGCGGGATTTTCATTTGGTAATAAAAGTGTATCTTTTTTTAATTTTATTTTGGGTGGTTATGGTTACAATCCCATAAATAATTTCAAGTATTTGTATGGTTACGATTATTTAAGTGTTGCTGCCAATAGTTATATAAAGTCAACCGGAACAGTTGATTATGAGTTTTATAAGAACAATCATTTTAACTTTTCGGCAAATTTTGCCAATATTGGAGATCGAATTTTTGAAACGGTAGACTGGATTTCAATTCCAAAATATTCAGGATATGCAGTAGGATATGGCCTTGAAACAGTAATTGGACCCGTAGAAATAAAACATTCTTGGTCGCCGGAAACTGGAAAAGGATTCACTTGGTTTAGTGTTGGGTTTTTGTTTTAATTGTAATTTATTTCAATAATAATTCCGATATTTGTTATAATGAAAACAAAATGGCTAGGTTTATTAGATTATCTTCAATTCCTCATCAAGAGAAATCCTGAGTGAGTGACCTTTTTTTGATTTATCATAGCACATTATAAAGTAATCTCAACTTTAAATTGTTACACTTTTAAACAAAAAAATCATGCCTTTATACCATAAATTGGGGAATTTTCCTCAAAAGAGACACACACAATTCGAAAAACCAAACGGTGGTTTGTATTACGAACAACTTTTTGGAACCGAGGGTTTTCATGGAAATTCTTCTTTGTTATATCATGTTCACAGACCAACACAAGTGAAGGAGATTCTTAATTCCTACTCAGTTGAACCAAAAATTGCCGTTAGAAAAAACATAAAATCTTTATTGTTAAAAGGTTTTGAGTTAAAACCCGAAGACGATTTTCTGGACAGCCGCAAAGCGATGCTGGTCAATAAAGATTGTACCATAGGGTTAGCTGCACCGAAGCAGTCCCTACGTACTTATTTTTATAAAAATGCAGATGCAGATGAAATGATTTTCATTCACAAAGGGAAAGGAAAATTGCGAACCATGATGGGAAATATTCCCTTTAAATACGGCGATTACCTTATCATTCCGCGTGGGATAATTTATCAAATCGATTTTGATACTTTAGAAAACCGATTGTTTTACGTAGAATCATTTGCGCCATTTTATACTCCAAAACGCTATAAAAACGAATCAGGTCAGCATTTGGAACATTCTCCATTTTGCGAACGCGATTTCATTTTGCCAAACGAGTTAGAAATGCACGATGAAAAAGGAGACTTTCTTATCAAAATAAAAAAAGAAGGCATGATGCATGAAGTCGTTTATGCGACGCATCCTTTTGATGTTGTTGGTTGGGATGGTTATAATTTTCCTTATGGATTCAGCATTCACAATTTCGAGCCTATTACAGGGCGTGTGCATCAGCCGCCACCAGTGCATCAAACATTCGAAACGGCTACTTTCGTGGTTTGTTCTTTCGTTCCAAGATTGTACGATTATCACCCAAAAGCAATTCCGGCGCCGTACAATCACAGCAACATCGACAGCGATGAGGTTTTGTATTACGTAGACGGCGATTTCATGAGTCGCAATAATATTGAGCAGGGTCATATTACGTTGCATCCGAAAGGGATTCCTCACGGACCGGCACCCGGAGCAATGGAGCGCAGCATTGGTCAGACCATAACGCATGAATTAGCAGTGATGGTGGATACATTTCGTCCGTTAATGGTAACTGAAGAGGCAATGGGACTGGACGATGGTCAATACTATAAATCGTGGGTTGAGTAGTAAGGATTTATTTGCTGCTGTCCGCTATATCTTAATGTTTTTAAATTTAAAAGGAAAACAGTAAGGATGGGATCCCCTTCAGGGTCAGGCTTTATAAAAAAACAACATTTTTTAAAATTAATAAAATCCGCGTAAATCCATTAATTCGTTCATCCGGGTTCGAAAAATTAGATTTACCGAATCAAAAAAAATAAATATCATGTCAAAAGAAGTAAAATCAGTTGAATACGGACTAGAAAAAATATTTGAAGGAGCGCAAGATTTTCTTCCTTTACTAGGAACCGATTATGTAGAATTCTATGTTGGAAATGCAAAGCAATCAGCACATTATTATAAAACGGCTTTTGGTTACCAATCATTGGCTTATGCAGGATTAGAAACCGGAGTAAGAGACAGGACATCTTATGTGCTGAAACAAGATAAGATTCGCATCGTATTGACCACACCGTTGACCCAAGATTCTCCAATAAACGAACATTTGAGAAAACATGGTGATGGGGTGAAAGTAGCTGCACTTTGGGTAGAAGACGCCACTAGTGCTTACGATGAAACAATGAAACGCGGTGCCCGCTCTTTTATGGAGCCAACAGTTGAGAAAGATGAATTTGGAGAGGTGGTACGTTCTGGGATTTATACATATGGTGAAACCGTGCATATTTTTGTAGAGCGCAAAAATTATAATGGTGTTTTTCTTCCTGGATATAAGGAATGGAAGTCTGATTACAATCCAGAGCCAACAGGATTAAAATACATTGACCATATGGTGGGTAATGTAGGTTGGAATGAAATGAATACGTGGGTTAAGTTCTATGAAGAGGTAATGGGATTTGTAAATTTCCTTTCTTTTGATGACAAACAGATTAATACCGAATATTCGGCATTGATGAGTAAGGTAATGTCCAATGGAAACGGAAGAATTAAATTTCCAATTAATGAACCGGCCGAAGGAAAGAAAAAATCACAAATTGAGGAATACCTGGACTTTTATGGTGGGCCAGGTATTCAACATATTGCTATAGCAACAGATGATATTATCAAAACAGTATCACAATTGAAAGCAAGAGGAATTGAATTCCTGTCAGCTCCTCCGCATACCTATTATGAGGCAATTCCAGAACGATTAGGAGTGCATATGAAGATGATGAAAGAAGATTTAAAGGAAATTGAGAGATTGGCCATTATGGTCGACGCCGATGAGGAAGGGTATTTATTACAAATTTTTACGAAACCAGTGCAGGACCGCCCGACCCTGTTTTTTGAAATTATACAAAGAATGGGCGCCAAAGGTTTTGGAGCGGGTAATTTTAAGGCTCTTTTTGAGTCAATAGAAAGAGAACAGCAATTGCGAGGAACGTTGTAAAAGCGTGTTATTTTTATGTTGTGTTAAAAAATAATCAGTGAATGGCCTGTTTTTATGCAAATGTTGTGTTAAACTTTATTTCCAAGCTTTAAAAACTAGTTTTATTAATTAACTTTGTACTCGCAAAACAGGAAGGGGTGGTTTCCTTCCTATATTGATATAAATTTCATAATTTATAGTTTTTTGGTTAGTTAATAGCATAAAAACTCAGTCATTATTTGACTGAGTTTTTTTGTTTTAATATATTTGGAACAAAATTTGCTATTACCGTCAATAAATTGACAAAAAGTAATGAAAAAAATAATACTATTAATACTATTTGTAACAACGGTAAGTTTCGATTCTCAAAAAGAGGATGCTTACGATGTGGGCGAGTATTTTAAATTTAGAATTCATTACGGTATAGTAAATGCAGGGTATGCAACACTTGAAGTAAAAGACGCCGTCTTAAATAATAAAAAAATTTTCCATGTAGTTGGCAAAGGATATACAACCGGAATGTCACGATTTTTCTTTAAAGTGGATGATTTATATGAAAGTTATATTGATAAGGAAACTGGAAATCCATATCGATTTGTAAGAAAAATTAACGAAGGAGGGTATACTAAGAACCAAGAAGGTTTTTTCAATCAGACTACAAATAGAATTCTTGTAAAAGATTACAAACACAAAAACGAAAAGACAATCGGCATTCCAAAAAATGCACAGGATATTTTGTCCACTTTCTATTATTTAAGGAATTATCCTAGTATTGATAAAATCAGGCCTGGAGAATCAGTAGCGATTGATATGTTTTTTGATGATGAAGCTACAAAATTTAAGATGAAATTTATAGGTCGTGAAGATATTACAACTAAATTTGGGGTTGTTGCAACGATGATTTTTAGACCCCTGGTGCAATCAGGGCGCGTTTTTAAAGAGCAGGAAAGTTTAACCGTTTGGATTTCGGACGATGATAATAAAATACCCTTGCGAATTAAAGCAAGTTTAGCTGTAGGTTCAATCAAAGCAGATTTAGACGAATTTAGAGGATTGAAGAATCAGTTTAAAATAAAAAATAATAATGGACAATAATGATAATTCTGAAGCAATTTTAAAAGAAATTGATCTTAAATACCAAGCAATAAGCCAGAAAACCGAGACGCATTTAGAAGGGCTACTTTGGTCTAAGCCGATTACTTATTGGGATTATATTCATACCGACGCGTTATTAAATCTTCAGATTCAAAGAACCACACTTCCCGACGAAATGGTTTTTATCATGTATCATCAGGTAAATGAATTGATATTTAAAATGATACTTTGGGAAATGAATCAAATTTCATATTGTCAGGGTATAAAAACTGATTTTTTTACTGAAAGGTTAATGAGAATCAGCCGTTATTTTGATATGCTGACAACTTCTTTCGGTATTATGGAGAACGGAATGGATGTAGATCAATACATGAAATTCAGAAATACCCTTACTCCGGCAAGCGGTTTTCAAAGTGCACAATACAGATTAATAGAGTTTTGTTCGACGGATCTAATAAATCTTATTGATCACCGTTATAGAGGTTCGATTGATAGGAATACTCCTTTTGAATTTGCGTTTGAACATTTATATTGGCAAGCTGCCGGAAAAGATTATCATACAGGTGAAAAATCATTTTTGCTAGAGGAATTTGAAAGGAAATACAAAGGAACGTTTTTGAAACACATGGAGGAATACAACACCATAAACATTTGGCAAAAATTCAAGCAACTTCCAGATTCAGATCAAAAAAATCCAGAGTTAATAAAAGCGATGCGTCATTATGATCACACAGTAAATATTACCTGGGTGATGCAACATTTGAATGTCGCTATAAAATATATAGATCAAAGTGGAAAAGGAAATGGAGAAGCTACCGGCGGAAGTGACTGGAAAAAATACATGCACCCAAAATACCAACGCAGAATATTTTTTCCTGAATTATGGTCCGCTGATGAGCTGGCACACTGGGGTGAGTAAAAATAATTAGAATAAAAAAAAATAGTTTGAAACAAGTATTTATAGCAATTATAGTGTTGTTTTCTTTAGTTTCTTGTAATAAATCTAATGATGTATTAGAAAAAGAAATTATAAAACCAGCGGCTAAAAAAATGGAGTTTGGGTTTAGATATTCTGATTTTAATGTGGTTCAGGATACGATTAAAAAGGGAGATACTTTCGGTACCATTATTGAAAATCAAAGTATTGGTGATATAAAAGTATATGATATTATTAAGCAGGTAAAGGATTCGTTTGATGTTAGGACAATCAGGCTGCACAAGCCGTATACGCTGTTAAGATCAAAAAATAAAACAAATAAGTTGCAGGTTTTTATTTATCAGCCGGATGCATTGACGTATTATGTGGTGGATCTGAGAGATACTGCTGTGGTTGCCTATAAAAAAACGAAACCTATTACGATTAAGAGCCGTACAATAGGAGGATTATTAAAGGGTTCCTTGTCTGAAACTTTGGAAGGCGCAAATGTGGAGGGCGCCCTGGCTAGTAAGATATCTAAAATTTATGCCTGGTCAATCGATTTTTTCAAACTTAAAAAGGGAGATCGGTTTGCTATTACTTTTACTGAAAGATTTATAAATGACTCCGTTTATGATGGAGTAGACAGTCTTAAAGCAGCTTTTTTTGAATACAAAGGAAAAATAATTTACGCATTTCCTTATGCTCAAAATCCCTCGTCCAATAAAATAGAATATTATGATGAGGAAGGAAAAACATTGAAAAATTTCTTTCTTAAAACACCAATAAAATTTAGCAGAATTTCGTCTCGTTTTTCTACTAATAGATTTCATCCTGTACAGCAAATATGGAAAGCTCATAAAGGAACTGATTATGCTGCACCATACGGAACTCCAATTACAACTACTGCTGCGGGAACTGTAGAACAAACAGGTTTTACAGCAGGAAACGGAAATTTTGTTAAAGTAAAGCACAACGGGACTTATTCCACTCAATATTTACATATGTCTAGGATTTTGGTGCGAAGAGGGCAGCATGTCAGTCAAGGTCAGGTTATAGGTCGAGTAGGAAGTACTGGTTTAGCAACAGGTCCTCACGTTTGCTATCGATTTTGGAAGAATGGTGTTCAGGTCGATGCCCTGAAGCTTAAGCTGCCTACCGGTGAACCGATGAGTGGTAGAAATAAAGAACAGTTTTTAAAGGTTATTACTCCTTTAAAATGGCAACTGGATAGTGTAGCTAATTTGTAATCAATTGATTTAGTAAATAATAATAGTTCTTTTCTGCTTTGTTTGGAGCATTACTATTATGGTAAAATTTCCTTAAATTGTTATATAATTGTAAACACATTTAGCGTTAAGACTAATTTCAGTATTTTTGCCCCAAATTAAACAAAACTACAATCCAAATATAAATGGCCTTAAATACAATTAACCCAACAGAAACAATAGCCTGGAAGAAACTTCAACAGCATTACAGTGAAATGCAAAAAGCTTCCATGAAAGAAATGTTTCAAGCAGATGATTCAAGAACAGAGAAATTCAACTTAAAATGGAATGATTTTTTAATTGATTATTCAAAAAATATCATCAACCAGGAAACACTTGGATTATTACTTGAGTTGGCAGAAGAAGCAGGACTTAAAAGTGCGATTGCTGACTATTTTGATGGAGGAATTATCAATCAAACGGAAAACAGAGCGGTGCTTCATACGGCTTTAAGAGCTAAAGAATCCGCAATTATAAAGGTAGAAGGACAAAATGTAGTTCCTGAAATTTTTGAGGTAAAAAACAAAATAAAAGCATTTACTAACGAAGTAACTTCAGGTAAAAGAACCGGTTTTACAGGAAAACCGTTTACGGATATTGTAAACATCGGTATTGGTGGCTCAGATTTGGGACCTGCAATGGCAGTGGAAGCATTACAATTTTACAAAAACCAGTTAAGGGTTCATTTTGTATCGAATGTTGACGGGGATCATGTAAACGAAATTATTAAAAAACTGAATCCGGAAACCACGCTTTTTGTCATCGTTTCTAAAACGTTTACCACGCAGGAAACATTAACGAATTCTGAAACGATCAGAAAATGGTTTTTACAATCAGCAAAACAGGAAGATGTTGCTCGACATTTTGTTGCGGTTTCTACCAATATTGCAAAAGTAACAGAATTTGGGATTAACCCTGACAACGTATTTCCGATGTGGGACTGGGTTGGGGGTCGTTTTTCATTATGGAGTGCAGTAGGGCTTTCCATAAGTCTGGCGGTTGGTTTTGAGAATTTTGATGAATTATTAAGTGGAGCCAATGAAATGGACGAGCATTTCAAAACTGCTGACTTTGATAAAAATGTACCGGTAGTTTTAGCGTTATTGAGTGTTTGGTATAATAATTTCTTTGGAGCAGAAAGCGAAGCTTTAATTCCTTACACGCAATATTTACAAAAATTAGCGCCTTACTTGCAGCAAGGTACTATGGAAAGTAATGGGAAAAGTGTTGGTCGTGACGGAAAACCGGTAAATTATCAAACCGGAACTATAATTTGGGGTGAGCCAGGAACCAATTCACAACATGCTTTTTTTCAATTAATTCACCAGGGAACTAAATTGATTCCTACCGATTTTATTGGATTTATAAAACCGTTATATGGCGATGAGGATCATCACGATAAATTGATGTCTAACTTTTTTGCGCAGACAGAAGCATTATTACACGGGAAAACGGAGGAGCAGGTTCAGGCGGAATTCGACAAACAAGGGCTTGATGCAGATAAAGCGGCGTTTCTCTTGCCTTTTAAAGTTTTTGCCGGTAATAAACCTACGAATACCATTTTAATACAAAAATTGACTCCGAGAACCTTGGGTTCTCTGATTGCATTGTACGAACACAAAATTTTTGTTCAAGGAATCATCTGGAATATATTCAGTTATGACCAATGGGGTGTTGAACTTGGAAAACAATTGGCCAATTCAATTTTAGAAGAAATTAATAGTAAGAAAGTTAAAAATCACGATAGCTCAACAGCATTTTTATTAAATCATTTTCTTTCCAATAAATAGAGATTTGTTTTGATTAGGATTAATGGAAGATTTAAAATTATTTTCTGTCATTTTTCTAAATTACAGTTGAAAAAAAGCCCCGATTTTATAAAAAAATCGGGGCTTTTTTATGCAAGTAGTTCTATAACAGTGTTTTTTTGAGAGTCATTTTCTTTTTTGTATAAATTGACTTGGGATTATTTTTATGGTCTAAATAAATAATATGGATGTAGTTGGTAATTATGTTAATTTTTAACTAAAACATTGAAAAAATCATTTTAAAGATGGAAAGCATGATTCAGAAGGATTTTTCTTAACGTTTTCATAACAGTTTACGGTTTAAATGTTATAATTTTGCTAAAAATTAATAAATTAAACAAAAAACAAAAATGAAGAAAGTTATTTTTATTTTGATTATTTTTTTATCAGCTGTTGGTCATTCGCAGGTCACTAGTTCTGCCATGTCTGGTACTGTTAAGTCCAGCACTGGCGAAACGCTTCCTGGTGCTTCCGTGGAGGTTGTTCATAAACCTACTGGAACAAAATATTTTTCAACTACAGGTTCTAACGGAGGATATGCCGTTCAAGGAATCAGACCAGGAGGTCCTTACACTGTAAAAGTTACTTATGTTGGTTACAAAACAACAGAAATTACAGAAATTAACGCGCCTTTAGGTAATAACATAACCGTAAATATTGTTGTTGATGAAGAATCAAATGTTTTAAGTGAAGTTGTAGTAGTTTCTACAAAATCAAAAGGGACTTTCAACAAAGGAAGAACTGGAGCTTCTCAACAATTTTCTAATAGAGAATTAGTGGCTGTTCCTGTTACAGGAGCACGTTCAATAAATGCAATTACAAAATACAATGCTAACGCTGGAAGTAATGGTACATTTGGAGGTCAGGATTCACGATTGAATAATTTTACCATTGATGGATCGGTGTTTAATAATGGTTTCGGACTTGGAACTGATTCACAAGCAGGAGGTAGAACTGGTTCTACTGCGATTTCTTTAGATGCTATTGAACAATTACAAGTTAACATTGCACCTTATGATGTGCGTCAGTCAGGGTTTTTAGGTTCTGGAATTAATGCAGTAACTAAAAGTGGAACAAATGAGATTGAAGGTTCTGTTTATAATTCATTTAGAAGCAACAAGAAAGATTTCATAGGAACTAAAGCTGGAAATGCTGTAATAGTACCAGGAAAATTTAATGAAAAAATTTGGGGAGCCAGAATTGGCGCACCAATTATTAAAGACAAATTGTTCTTTTTTGGAAATTTTGAGACCATAGAAAATACAAGCCCGGCTACAACTTGGACTGCTACAGGTTCACCGCAGCCAAGCGCTCAGGTATCCTTACCTACTTTTGCAGAAATGCAAACATTATCAACTTTTTTGAAGGATAAATTTGATTACACAACTGGACCTTGGGAAAATTATAATGCAGAAAAAATTTCAAAAAAATTCTTGGCCAGAATTGACTGGAATATTAATGACAATCATAAATTAACTGCTCGTTATGTTTTTCATAACTCAAATTCTGATGAGTTAACCTCAAATTCAAATTCATTAGGATTTGGAAATAGAAGAACCAGTGCACTTGCAATGTCTTTTAAAAATAGTGGTTATGTTATACAAGATAATACCAGATCAGTTGTAGTAGAGCTGAACAGTAAATTAAGTAATTCATGGTACAATAACTTCATTGGAGGTTATGATAAGCAAATAGAAGATAGAGGTTTACAAGGAGGTGGTTTATTTCCTACAATTGATATAAAAAATGGATCGAATACTTTTATTTCTGCAGGTTTAGACCCATTTACCCAAGGGAACAAGCTTTCTTATTCTACGCTACACTTTACGGATAATTTGACAAAAACAATGGGGAATCATTCGTTGTTGTTTGGGGCTAATTTTGAGTATTTTAAATCAAGCAACTTATTTTTCTCCGGATCTAACGGAGTATATGTATTTAACTCATTGGATGATTTTTATGCTGCGGCTAATCAATCGGCCAATACGGGCGGTGCTCCATCAACTACAGCGTTACCTGCTCGTTTTCAATTCAGATATTCTGCTTTACCAGGTGCAATAGAGCCTTTGCAGATTTTGAAATCAAATAAATTGGACTTATACACTCAAGACGAAATCAAAGTAAGTGATAACTTAAGAGTTACATTAGGTCTTCGTGCTTCAGCAGTTTGGTTTGCTGATACTGCACTTGAAAACACAAAAGTTACAGCAATGACTTTCGCAAATGGTGAAAAGTTCAATACTGGTGAAATGCCAGACACTCAATATTTATTTGAACCTAGAGTAGGTTTTAATTTAGATGTTAACGGTGACGCTACAACACAAGTACGTGGTGGTAGTGGTGTCTTTACAGGAAGAGCACCATCAGTGTTTTTATCTAATGCTATTGGTAATAACGGTGTTCTTACTGGTTTTGTTGATGTTAGTGGTGCAGCTGTTGGAGCTGGTGGATACGGTTTTACTCCAAATCCTAACGATTATTTTATTCCTGCAACGCCAACGCTTCCCTCTACATTTGAATTGGCGTTTACAGCTAAAAATTTTAAATTTCCACAAGTTTGGAAAACAAATATAGCGGTTGATCAAAAACTTCCTTTTGGTTTCGTCGGAACTATTGAAGGTATCTTTCAACAAAACATCAATGCAATTCATTACTACAATGCCAATTTTGAAACTCCGGTTGGGAATTTCAGCGGACCAGATACTAGACCTAGATTTGCGCGTACTGATAATGGAGTTCGTGTCAATGACAATGTTTCCAGTGCTGTTGTATTGACAAATACGGATAAAGGGTATTTTTATTCAACAACATTTAAATTGGAGTATCCTTACAAAAAAGGTCTTTGGGGTTCACTAGCTTATACACATTCAAGTGCTAATGATTTATTATCAGCAGGTTCTATTGCTGCAGGTTCATGGACTGGAGCAAAATCAATCAATGGTAACAACGATTTGCCTTTGACATTATCGTCTAACAACACACCACACCGGATAGTTGGTATATTAGGGTACAAAATTGAATATGGTAATACTATCGGGGCTGCTACTTCAATTAATCTTGGATACATTGGTGAGCAAGCTGGACCTTTCTCTTATGCTTACGGCGGTGATATGAATGGAGATCAAGTTAATGGGAATGACCTAATGTATATTCCAAACAATGCAAATGAAATTCGTTTTCAATCTTTATCGGTTACCAATGTTGTAAATGGAGCCAATGTTGTAACTGTTTATACCGAAGCACAACAACAACAAGCCTATGAAGCTTACATTAAGCAAGATTCTTATCTTTCTTCAAGAAGAGGCCAATATACTGCAAGAAATGGTGGGGTGCTGCCAATGTTACATCGATTAGATTTATCTGCGACTCAAGATTTTTATATCAAGATTGCAGGTAAGAAGAATAATTTTCAGTTCAGAGCTGACATCTTAAACTTTACTAACTTACTGAATAAAGATTGGGGAGTAACGCAAAGAGTTACCAGCTTAAGTGTTTTAAGTTATAGGACTACTACCGCTAATGTGCCTTTTTTCCAGTTAGCTACACAAACAGATGCAGCAGGAACGAAAACTTTAATAAAAGATACTTTTCAGAAAAATGCTTCAACTTTTGATGTTTGGCAAGCACAATTCACACTTAGATATATTTTTGGCAAATAATCCCTGAAAAAAATAGTAATAAATCAAAACCGCGCAGTAATGCGTGGTTTTTTTATGTCTTTTTTTCTTATATTTGTTAAAACAAAAACACAATTTATGTACGAATTTATTCAAAAATTTCATTCTGGCTGGGCTTATTTAGCACTTTTATTATTAGTAGTAGCGGTTGTTAATTCCTTCATAGGAATGGCTTCTAAAAAAGAATTTACTTCAAAAGATAGAAAAATAGCGCTATTTGGTCTTATAGGGACCCATACACAATTATTGATCGGTTTAATTTTATATTTCGTTTCTCCGGTAGGGCTTGCTTCATTAGGGCAAATGTCAGATAAAGCGTTGCGTTTAACGTCATTGGAACATCCTCTAATAAATATTATTGCAATTACTTTGATTACAATAGGATGGTCAAAACATAAAAAATTGACCACTAGCGAATCAAAATTCAAAACATTTTCTATTTTTTATGGTCTGGGATTGTTGCTTATTTTAAGTAGAATTCCATGGTCAATGTGGTTTTAAAAATCAATTAAAGCTCTAGAAATAGAGCTTTTTTTATCTGGGTATGGTTTTTGTAAAATAGATTTAACTAAAAAGATATAAATGAAAAAATTAATAACATTATTTTTTTTGCTGGCAATCATTGGCTTAGTTAGCAGTCAAAGTTCCATCTCAGACAGACAAAAATCTATAATTCAAAGAGACTCTCTCAAAAAGAGCAAAATAGCAGCTGAACAGCAAGATGAGAAAGCAGACTCTTTAATTGCTTTATTAGGAAAATTCAAAATCTATAAAAAAGAAGCGCATGCATCCTACTATGCGGATAAATTTAATGGAAGAAGAACCACAAGCGGCAGAAAATTTGATAACAATAAATATACTGCAGCACATAAAAAACTTCCGTTTGGCACAAAAGTTAAAGTAACGAATGAAGCTAATGGTAAATCAGTAATTGTAGAAATTACCGACAGAGGCCCATTTGTAAAGTCAAGAGAAATTGACTTGTCAAAACGAGCTTTTAACGATATTGCTTCACGTAGAGACGATGGAGGAATGAAGGTGACTATAGCGGTATTGAACAATTAAATTACCAGTTTTTGTAAGGATTGTTGCTTAGGTAGGAATTGTAATAGCGTTTGTTATTTGTCACTTCTTCTCCTAACCAACTTGGTTTTTCAAAAGTTTCTGTTTCAGAGCTAAGTTCAATCTCAGCAATAATCAATCCTTCATTCTCGCCATAAAACACATCAACTTCATAAACGTGATCACCTGATTTAACTTCAAATCGGGTTTTATCTATAACGCCTTTTTCACATAAAAGGAGTAATTTTTTAGCTTCTTCAGCAGGGATTTCCTTTTCCCACTCAAAGCGGGACAATCCTGATTCGTTTGAAATTCCTTTTATAGTTAAAAATCCCTTTTCTCCTTTTAGACGAACACGAACGGTACGTTCCGGAACCGAACTTAAATAGCCTTGTGCAATATGATTTTGAGTGAAAGCGGCTGCCTTGAACGAATCATCTTTAACCAAAAATTTTCTTTCTATTTCAATCATTTTCTTGTTGGGTTTAAGTACGTATTTGGGGGTCTGTTTTCCGGCTAGTCAATCATGAAACTTTTTCTATTTTAAAGAAAGGAGCTTGACGAATCGCTCTTTTTTTAAAAGAAAAAATAGTTTTTTCAATTGAAGATTTCCACTTTTTATGGCCTAATCCCATACCTCAAAGATATCAAATATTTTCACTATGGTTAATTTTTATCTTTTAGGAAGGTTTTGTAATTGTTCGCCAATTGGTTTTTGATCTGGTGAACAAGAGAAAGATATAGTTTAAGATTTCTGCCGCGTCCAACCCGCAACTTTTAAGTTGTGTGAATACTTGACAAGTGGTTATTTTATGATTAAGTTAATGAAATTTGGTAGGTCAATTTGTATTTTTACCGAAATTGAACCAAAATAATGAATTTTTTCTTTAAAGTAAAACCCAAAGCAACCCTGTCAGAATTAACAACTAAATTTTTTGACGATAGTCAGTCTTGGCGAGAGAAGGAAGATGTTTTAGAACCTTTAGTGGAGTTAATTCGGTGGATTCGACCTTTGAAAACGAAGAAAGTGGAAATTATTGATTTGCAAGAAATCATTTCTTTTCTAAAGGAGAATTATTCTATTCGAAAACAGTTCTCCATTTACATTAAAGAGGTTTTAAAAGATAAAAAGTTTAATAAGATTCTTTCTGATGCGGCTATTTTGCAAGATGTAGATTTTATTTTCGAAGTTAAAAAAAGAGTTTTTTCTAAATTTTTGCCTTATCAGCCACAAAAAGACACCTTAGAATATATTCTTAATCAGGTTTTTTATCAGGATGATGACACGATTTGGATTAATAAAATACCATCACATCAATTAGAAGAATTGTATGGCCTTTTAAAATTTAAGTCTATTTATGAAAGTGTGGAGCCCAATTCGGTTTTATCGGAATTGTTATTTGCAATGTATTTAATTACACAGCGAATTAGTGGTCGTGCGATGGAAACGGACGTTATTAAAATGGTGCCGGAATTTGATGATTATGAAAGTCCTTTTTCAGCTTTTGAAAAGGAATTGTTTCAAATCGAAGACAAAATTAAAAATGGTGAAAAGCATTTTATCAAGTCAGATGATTTATCCTATGCGCAGTTGTTGGTTTTGCATAAGCAATGTGAAGAGTTTGTTGATCGAGCATTTCACAACACTTCAAAATATGGAATTTCTCTCCGGGTAAATCAAAATTTATTAAAGATCAGGCAACAATTAGAGCGATTGAAATTTTTAATTCCCTTATTGATTGTAGACAAAGAGAGCCATAAAAAAAGCAATGGGATAGCATTGGCGTTGCACCTGGTTAAATACAATTGCTACAAGAACAACGTTCGGAAATTTATTGGTGAAAGTACCCAGTTGATCTCCTATGAAATAACGCAACATACAGCTAAAACGGGTGAACATTATATTACCGAAAGCCGAAAAGAGTATTTTAAAATGTTTCGTGCAGCGCTTGGCGGTGGGTTTATTGTTGGGATATTGTGTGTTATTAAAGTATTGCTTTCCAAGGTAGATACAAGCTTTTTTGGGCACGCTTTTCTATACAGTATGAACTATGTTTTTGGGTTTATTGCGATTTATATTTTAGGTTTTACTTTGGCCACAAAACAACCGGCGATGACTGCGTCGGCCTTAATAAAAGCTTTGGAGGAAGGAGTAATAAAGCAAGGTAAAGATGCCGAAAAGTATAGGGCTTTTGCGATTCTTTTTGCACGTGTTTTTCGCTCGCAGTTTATAGCATTTGTAGGGAATGTGATTATGGCCTTTCCGGTTTCGTTACTTGGAATATGGCTGATAGATTATTTGCTTCATTATAATATCGCTGCAACAAAATGGAAGTCGTTACTCATTGATTTAAGCCCTATACATTCGCTAGCGATTCTTCATGCAGCTATTGCTGGAATGTTTTTATTTTTGTCCGGAATCATCTCAGGGAGTGTTGCCAATAGAGACAAACACAATCAGGTTTTTTTCAGGATAACGGAACATCCTTTGCTGAAAAGGAGTTTAGGAAAAGACAAAACATTGCAATTAGCGAAACTATACGAAAAAAGAGGGGCAGGGATTATTTCAAATTTCTGGTTCGGTATATTCATGGGAAGTACTGCGTCAATTGGTTTGTTTTTAGGATTAAATCTGGATGTTCGACATATTACTTTTGGTAGTGGAAATCTCGCGTTGGCTTTATATGGAGCGAATTATGTTGTGAGCGACACGATGTTATTTTGGGGTATTTTTGGGATTGGTATTATGGGATTGGTTAACTTTATGGTAAGTTTTAGTCTTTCATTAGGTCTGGCATTTCGTTCGAGAGCTATTTCATTATTTGAGTTGCGATTTGTTACGATTTCCATTTGGAATCATTTCAAATCCACACCGGCTAGCTTCTTTTTTCCTATAGAAAATAAAAGTAAATCGGTAGTAATCGAAAATTATTTAAGCACTGAAGAGCAAAAATAGTTTTAGTATATAGTAAACCATTCAAAAATAGAATTGAGTGTACAATCAGTTGAATAAATGCAGGAATCAATTCCAAATAGAAAAATCATACACGTTGACATGGATGCCTTTTATGCTTCAGTGGAGCAGATGGATGATCCATTGTTGCGAGGAAAGCCTATTGCGGTAGGAGGTTCTGAAAACCGTGGCGTTGTCGCGGCAGCGAGTTATGAGGCTAGAAAATTTGGAGTTCGTAGTGCTATAAGTGGAGTTATGGCCAAAAAAAACTGTCCTGAACTCATTTTTGTAAGACCGCGATTTGATCGGTATAAGGAGATTTCAACTAAGATTCAGAAAATATTCCATGACTATACGGATTTGGTGGAGCCATTGTCTCTCGATGAAGCCTATTTAGATGTAACCATCAACAAAAAAGGAAATCCTAGCGCTACTTTATTGGCACAGGAAATAAGGCAGCGTATTTTTAACGAAGTGGGATTGACGGCTTCTGCAGGAATATCTGTTAATAAGTTTGTAGCTAAAATTGCTAGCGATTATAATAAACCCAACGGGCAAAAAACGGTCAATCCAGATGAAGTTATTTCATTTTTAGAGGAATTACCCATTCGGAAATTTCATGGTGTTGGAAAAGTGACCACCGAAAAAATGTATCAGCTGGGAATTTTCACCGGAGTAGAATTAAAAAGTAAATCATTAGAATTTTTAGAGAAACATTTCGGGAAGTCGGGAAGTTTCTATTATAATGTTGTGAGAGGGATTCATAACAGCGAGGTGAAGTCAAATCGAATTACAAAATCAGTCGCCGCAGAACATACTTTTGATGTTAATCTTTCTTCTGAAATTTATATGTTAGAGCAACTTGAGAATATTGCAAATGCATTAGAAAGAAGATTAAAAAAGTACAACGTTGCAGGAAAAACAATCACTTTAAAAATAAAATACAGTGATTTTACACAACAAACCCGTAGCAAAACGTTGCCTTATTTTATTTCTGATAAAGCATTGATAGTAGAGGTCGTAAAAGAATTGTTGTATCAAGAACGCATGAAAGATTCCGTGCGATTGCTTGGAATTTCTTTAAGCAATTTAAATACTGAAGAGAAAAAATTTGTTGTCGTACAGTTAAAATTTGATTTTTAATTAATAATGCCTGCATTGAACAATGGTCAAAGTCTAAAATTGGTTGTTTTGTTATTATAAATAAAAAATTACATTTGGTTCTCTAATACAAAATAGTATGAATAATTTTCAACAATATGATGAAGCGATGGCAAAGTATCACAGCTGCTTAAAGATGAAAACGGTTCCCATTTTTTCTTGGGCTTTTCATCATGAGTTTTTGAATGAATTGAAGAATTCTTTTTTGGATTTAGACAAACTCAAATCAATTGCTGTTCAGCATCAATGGGATCATGACAAGTGGGATTTAAAAACAAGACTCAAAGAGGAAGTTATAATTGTAACGGATATTAAATTAAATATCGTTTTTGCTTCGCATGATATGGTAAAAATGAGCGGCTATAGACCAGCAGAAGTTTTGGGTAAAAGTCCTAAAATGTTTCAAGGTGTGGAGACGAGTGTGATTACTTCGAATGAAATTCGAAAAGCAATACAGCTTCAAGAACCTTTTGAGAAAACGGTATTGAATTATAAAAAGAACGGAGTCATTTATAGCTGTCTGATAAAAGGATTCCCTGTTTTCAACTTGAAAGGACAATTAAGTCACTACATAGCTTTTGAAAAATCGGCATAAAAAAAAGACCTTTCTGATTTAAAAAGGTCTTTTTTTTGTTAGTGAAATGGTTTTACAATATATTTAGTTTTTACTGTTCAATTTAGATAATAATCTTAAAAACTCGATATACAACCAAACGAGTGTTATGATTAATCCCATAGCACCATACCATTCCATGTATTTTGGCATTTTTTGTTCCGCTCCTTTTTCTATTCGATCAAAATCTAAGAATAGATTTAAAGCAGCGATTACAATCACAAAAACACTGATTCCAATGCTCATCATCGAGTTGCCGTAATGAACAGGCACAAAGCTGGTAAACATAGAAAACAACCAAGATACCAGATAATACGTTGCAATTGCAAGTGTAGCGGCCACAACAACCGATTTGAACTGCTCTGTTACTTTTACTATTTTATATTTATACAATCCTAAGCAAACAATGAAAGTTACAAATGTTGCTCCTACGGCTTGAATCACAATCCCAGGATACATAGCTTCAAATATTGCAGAAATTCCACCGATGAATAAGCCTTCAAACAAGGCATAGCCGGGGGCTAAATAGGGAGAATATTGCGGTTTGAAAGCAGAGATTACTACTAAAATAAGTCCAACGATAGCACCGCCAATTGCCGGAACCATTGGATTCATACCGTTAAAAGTCAACCACCAAATTACCGTTGCTGAAGCTGTAAGAAGTAAAAATAGAATTAAGCTCTTATTGATAGTTCCTGACAAAGTCATTTCTTGATTGTAATCAATTAGAGTTGCCTGATGTACTTCGTCTTTTTTTGAAACTGCTGTTGATGAAAAGGTTTTATTATTTAAAAATGGATTTTTCGAATTGAAACTCATAGTTGACACGATTTTTTTGTTCCCCAAATATAAATTTTATTTTGCAGAAGAATGTTTAATTGTTCTTAATTTTTTTCAACTGTAAATAAAGGTGTTTTGTTTGTTTTTAAAAAAAAATAAGCAAAAAAAAACCGTCCTTGGACGGTTTTATATATTCAAAGAACTTAAAATTATTCGATTTCAGAAACTCTTAAGGTATTAACCATTCCTTTATCTTTAATTGGCATTGCAGCTAAATTGATAAGGAAATCGCCTTTTTGAACAAAACCTTTTTGTTTTACAATTTCGTTTATGTCAGTTACCGTATCATCAGTACTTACTGTTTTTTCGTAGAAAAAAGATTTTACACCCCATAATAGATTTAGTTGTGTAAGGATTCTTTTATTAGATGTAAAAACTAAGATATGTGAATTTGGTCTCCAAGCCGAAATTTGGAAAGCAGTATAACCACTATTAGTTAATGTACAAATAGCTTTTGCTTTGATAACGTTAGCCATAGTTGCAGCATGATGACAGATCGTTTTTGTAATAAAACGTTTTGTTTTTATTTGTGGCGTATTTTGTGGCACTTGAATAAGCGGAGAATCCTCAACTGCTTCAATGATCTGAGTCATTTTTTGAATTACTTGAACTGGGTAATTTCCAGTAGCAGTTTCGCCAGAAAGCATTACTGCATCTGCACCATCCATAACTGAGTTCGCAACGTCATTCACCTCTGCACGTGTTGGCGTAAGGGAAGTGATCATTGTTTCCATCATTTGCGTAGCAACGATTACCGGAATACGAGCTGTTTTGGCTCTGCGAATCAATTCTTTTTGAACTAAAGGCACTTCATGAGCAGGAAGTTCAACTCCTAAATCTCCACGAGCAACCATCAAAGCATCACAATACGCAACAATTTTGTCAATATTTTCTAATGCTTCTGGCATTTCTATTTTGGCAACAATTGGAATTTTATATTCTGAATGTTCTGCTATTAATTCCTGTAAGTCTTGTAAATCTCTTGGTGTTTTTACGAATGATAATGCAATCCAATCCACATTTTGCCCGATAGCAAAAATAGCATCTGCAATATCTTTCTCAGTCATTGCAGGAAGAGATATTTTTGTGTTTGGTAAATTTACTCCCTTTTTAGATTTCAATTCACCACCTTGAATTACTCTTGCAATAACTTCTGATTTTTTATCAGTCTCTACGATTTCGAAAATTAGTTTTCCATCATCAAGTAAAATTCTTTCCCCGGGATTTACATCATTTGGAAAGTTTTGGTATTTCATGAATACTTTTTTTGCAGTTCCAAGGATATCTTCGGCTGTAGTAAATGTAATCAAGTCTCCATCATGTACTACCACTCCTTCTTCCATGACTCCTACACGAAGTTTAGGTCCTTGTAGATCTCCTAAGATTGCAGTAGTGTAGCCAAACTCTTCGTTCAGACCTCGGATCAGATTTATTTTTTCTTTTACATCTTCGTAGTCAGCATGTGAAAAATTCACTCTAAAAACATTTACACCTGCATCAATCATGTCTTTGATGATTTCTCTTGTACTACATGCAGGCCCAAGTGTGGCTACAATTTTAGTTTTTTTGTTTGTAAGCATTGGTATTAAAAAATTAAATTGTTTTTTGATTTTATTTGATTAGTATCTACTGTATAAAGTGTAGATATGTTATCGATTTTATTTAATATAGTCTGTATTGTTGATACACTCATTGTATCTTCAATATTCTCTATTTTTAAGAAATAATCTACTTTTTTAAACTCAGGAAGTAAAAAGACTTTTGTTGAGACTTCCATCGTAACATTTGAAAATAAATTTTGGGTAATTCCATTTTTATAATGAACTACCTCATTTTTATTTTGAATCAAATTCCAAGTGATCGCTTTTTCATTATCATAATAATAGAATCTTGAAAAATTTGTTTCCCCTTCTTCTATATTAATCTGAATTTCATTCTTGCTTTTACTTAAATTTATTGGCAACAATTGATTAATAAAAAAAGCCAATCTATAGTCTTCTAGTGAAGTGTGAATAGCAATTAAATAGTAATCTATTTCGTCAAATTCTCCAAGATCCAGTTTATGAATAGCCATTTCATGAAAAAATAAGTTGTAAATATAGTATTTCTATCGAAGTTCTGACCTACTTAAATAGGATGTTTTTGTTAATTTATCAACGAAAACGTTATAGGTTTAAGAAAATGATGTTATTTTCTGTCCATTTTTTCTTGAAATGCAAAATAAGCACGTTGAGATGCTTTTTCTTCTGCCTTCTTTTTCGAAGTTGCTCTTGCTTTTGCAATTACTTTATCATCGATGCTGAGTTTGACCCCAAACAGACGTTGTCCATCTATTGCATTGTCCTCAAAAATATCATAATGAAATATTTTCTTCTCTTTTTGACACCATTCAATAATTAAGCTTTTGTAGCTGATTACTTTTCCTTCTAGCCTTGCAATATCTACATAGGGAATGATAACTCTTTTTTGAATGAATTTTTCACAGTAAACATATCCTCTGTCTAAGTAGATTGCTCCGACCAGCGATTCAAAGATGTTGCCATGTATGTTTTCGCCGAAATGTTGTAATGGCACTTTGCTTTCGATATACTGTACCAGATTTAAATCCTTTCCTAATTCGTTCAAGTGTTCTCTGCTTACAATTTTTGAACGCATTTTGGTCAGATAGCCTTCGTCTCCAGCTGGCGCTTTGCTGAATAAATGAGCTGCAATTACAGCACTTAACATTGCATCGCCCAAAAACTCTAATCGCTCGTAGTTGATAGGATTTCCTAACACATCCATTCGATTTGATGAACGGTGTGTGAAGGCTTTTTTATAGTAATCTAAATTGTTTGGGGCGAAGCCTAAAATTTTTTGAATGGAATCAAAAAAAATCCCGTCTTCTAGAGAACGGGATTTCGAAAATATTTTTCTAATTATACGCATATAATTTAGATATCTAATTTTTTTACTAATACACAAGCATTGTGTCCTCCAAAACCAAAAGTATTACTCATAACAACATTCATTTCTCTTTTTTGTGGAACATTGAAAGTAAAATTTAATTTACTGTCAATACTTTCATCATTAGTAAAATGATTTATTGTAGGTGGTACTATTCCGTATTTCATAGAAAGAATAGAGGAAATAGTCTCAATTGCTCCGGCAGCACCAAGTAAATGGCCTGTCATTGATTTAGTTGAATTCAAATTCATGGTGTACGCATGTTCGCCAAAAACATGCAATATAGCTTTAGATTCTGCCATGTCGCCAAGAGGTGTTGATGTTCCGTGCATGTTGACACCATCAACATCGCTAGCTTGTAAACCGGCATCTCTCAAGCAATTAAGCATTACATTTTTAGCCCCTAATCCTTCCGGATGCGGTGCAGTAATATGATGCGCATCTGCTGACATTCCGCCACCACCGATTTCACAATAAATTTTTGCCCCACGGGCTATGGCATGTTCGTATTCTTCAAGGATAAGAGCGCCAGCTCCTTCGCCTAAAATAAATCCATCTCTGTCTTTATCCATCGGCCTAGATGCTGTTTTTGGATCATCATTTCTTGTAGATAAAGCATGCATCGCATTAAAGCCACCCATTCCTGCAATAGTTACCGCAGCTTCAGAACCACCTGTAACCATAGCATCTGCATGGCCCAATCTGATATAATTGAAAGCATCAATAATAGCATTTGTGGAAGAAGCGCAAGCAGAAACGGTTGCGAAGTTTGGACCTCTAAATCCATATTTTATAGAAATATGACCACAAGCAATATCCGAAATCATTTTTGGGATAAAGAAAGGATTAAATTTTGGAGTACCGTCACCCGCTGCATAGTTCAACATTTCGATTTGAAATGTTTCCAATCCGCCAATTCCCGATCCCCAAATAACACCAACTCTGTCTTTATCTAATTTTTCAAAATTGAAACCAGCATCAAGTACAGCTTCATCAGATGAAACCATAGCATATTGTGCATAGCGGTCCATTTTTCTGGCTTCTTTTCTATCTAAGAAATCTTCAGCATTAAAATTTTTCAATTCGCAAGCAAATTGTGTTTTAAATTTTGAAGCGTCAAAATAAGTTATCGGTGCTGCTCCACTAACGCCGTTAATGAGGCCGTTCCAATACTCTTCAATATTATTTCCAATAGGAGTAAGAGCGCCTAAACCTGTTACAACAACTCGTCTTAATACCATAAATTCTTTATTTTGTTATCTTTAAACAAATAAAACCCATGCTTTCTTTATTGTATTATTCTTACAAAAGAGCCATGGGTATTACAATAAATATATTTTTGATTGAAGTTCAATCTCGAATTTAATTTTAAAAAAAATAATAACACCCGTTTACAGGATTGCAAACGGGTGTGAAATTTATTATTTCTTAGCTTCCTCTATATAAGAGATTGCTTGACCAACAGTAGCAATGTTTTCTGCTTGATCGTCCGGAATTTGAATGTCAAATTCTTTTTCGAATTCCATAATAAGCTCAACAGTGTCTAATGAGTCAGCTCCTAAATCATTAGTGAAGCTTGCTTCTGTTACAACTTCGTTTTCGTCAACACCTAATTTGTCTACGATAATCGCTTTTACTCTTGATGCAATGTCTGACATAATCTTTAATTTTAGAATTTAATTTGTTGGCAAAAATAAAAAACTTTATTTTAAAACAACTATTTAGTTAATAAATGTGACATCTAATTTAGAAAATATATTTGACAAAGGCTTCTGAATGTTATTTATTTTCATTTTTTATGCCTTTTTTTGCGTAATTAAAATTTGTCAGGTTATGAAAAAAATAGTGGTTTTTGCCTCTGGATCGGGGACTAATGCTGAAAATATCATTAAGTATTTTGCTGCAACAGAAATTGGGAGAGTTGAAGTAGTGTTTACAAACAACCCAAATGCTAAAGTGATTGAAAGAGCCAGAAATTATGGGATTCGAACAGAGATTTTCTCAAAAGAAGAATTAATTGAAAGTAAAGTATTACAGATTATAAATAAGATTCAACCTGATTTGATTGTTTTGGCTGGGTTTTTATTAAAATTTCCAGAAAATATTATCGCAGCCTATCCCAATAAAATAATAAATATTCATCCTGCATTGTTACCAAAATACGGAGGAAAAGGGATGTATGGTATGCATATACATAGAGCAATTGTTGGAAATAAAGAAAGAGAAACCGGAATTACCGTTCATTTTGTAAATGAACATTATGACGAAGGGAATATTCTTTTTCAAAAAAACGTAGTTTTATCAGGAAATGAAACTCCGGAAGAAGTTGCTGAAAAAATTCATGAATTGGAGCAAAAATATTTTCCGGAAGTAATTGAAAAACTCATAACAAATAGCTTGTAATTTTGAATAGTCACGATGTACATATTTATACTGACGGTGCTGCCAAAGGAAATCCGGGTCCGGGAGGTTACGGAGTTGTGATGGAATGGGTAGGGAAGTCTTATAAGAAGGAATTCTATGAGGGTTTTCGTCACACCACTAATAATAGAATGGAATTGCTGGCGGTAATTGTTGGTCTTGAGAAATTAAAAAATCCCAATACAAGAGTTTTAGTGGTTTCAGATTCTAAATATGTGGTGGATTCCGTTGAAAAAAAATGGGTTTTAGGTTGGGAAAAAAAAGGGTTTGTTGATCGAAAAAATTCCGATTTGTGGAAACGCTTTCTGGTTGTTTATAGAAAACACAAAGTCAATTTCAAATGGATAAAAGGACATAATAACCATGTTCAAAATGAAAGATGCGATGAGTTGGCAGTTATGGCTTCGATGCAAAAGCAACTTTCTGTTGATGCTTTTTATGAAAAAGAAGAAGGGAAGTTGTTGTAAAACAATGGATTTCAGTAAAATAAATTAGTAAAACTTTACGATTGTGACCCTTTGCAATTTTACAACTTATAAACTATCTTTGCGCTTTAATTCGAAACACATAAAATGAATAAATTATTGATTGTTGGAACTGTAGCTTTCGACGCAATTGAAACTCCTTTTGCAAAAACAGATAAAATCTTAGGCGGCGCAGCAACATACATCGGACTTTCAGCTTCTTATTTCAATTTACAATCGGCAATAGTTTCTGTAGTTGGTGATGATTTTCCACAAGAATATTTAGATTTATTAACCGCAAGAAATATTGATATTTCGGGTCTTGAAGTTGTAAAAGGAGGAAAGACTTTCTTTTGGAGCGGTCGATATCATAATGATTTAAATTCAAGAGATACATTAGATACTCAATTAAACGTTTTGGCAGACTTTCAGCCAAAAGTCCCAGAAAATTTCAAAAATTCTGATGTGGTGATGTTAGGTAATTTACATCCATTAGTGCAAAGCAGTGTTTTAGACCAAATGGATACACAACCTAAATTGGTGGTTTTGGATACTATGAATTTTTGGATGGACTGCGCTTTACCGGAATTATTGGATGTAATTAAACGTATCGATGTTATTACCATAAATGATGAAGAAGCAAGACAACTTTCGGGAGAATATTCTTTAGTGAAAGCTGCTGCAAAAATTCATACTATGGGACCAAAATATGTGGTAATTAAAAAAGGAGAACACGGTGCTTTATTGTTTCACAACAAAGAGGTGTTCTTTGCTCCGGCCTTACCTTTAGAAGAAGTCTTTGATCCAACAGGAGCAGGAGATACTTTTGCAGGAGGATTTGCTGGATTCATAACCCAAAGTGAGAATATTTCATTCGAAAACATGAAAAACGCAATCATCCATGGTTCTAATTTAGCTTCATTTTGTGTAGAGAAATTTGGAACAGAACGAATGATTGATTTAAATAAAGAAGAAGTGCTGTCAAGATTGAAACAATTCAAATCATTGACACAATTTGATATAGAATTATAATGTGCAAACCTCGGAAACGAGGTTTTTTTTTAAATAAATTGGCAAGAAATTACAGGATTTAATTTTTGGTCTAATTATAGATGTTCGTTTAAGAACAGTAATTAGTGTATACCGACAAACACAACAACAAACAACAACACAATGAGCGACGCTTTACAACACGAATGTGGAATAGCCTTAGTTAGACTACTTAAACCGCTTGAGTTTTACAAAGAAAAATACGGAACTGCTTTCTACGGAATACAAAAAATGTATCTCCTTATGGAAAAGCAGCACAATCGCGGGCAAGACGGAGCAGGTTTTGCAAGTATAAAATTAGATGTAGAGCCAGGAGAACGCTACATAAGTCGTGTGCGATCCAATCATGCACAACCTATTCAAGATGTTTTCGCGCAGATAAATGACAGAATTAATGAAGAAATGGCAGCTCATCCTGAATATGCAGATGATGTTGCACTTCAGAAAGCTAATATTCCTTATATAGGAGAGTTGTTTTTGGGACATGTTCGTTATGGGACTTTTGGAAAAAACAGTATTGAAAGTGTTCATCCATTTTTACGTCAGAATAACTGGATGCACAGAAACCTGATTTTGGCTGGAAACTTTAATATGACTAATGTTAAAGAACTTTTTCAGAGTCTAATTGAATTAGGTCAGCATCCGAAAGAAATGGCGGATACAGTTACAGTAATGGAAAAAATTGGACATTTTCTTGACAATGCGGTAACGGATTTGTATCAGGAATGTAAAAATAATGGGTTAACTAAAAGAGAAGCTTCTCCGGTGATCGCAGAAAAACTGGATGTTGCAAAAATTTTGACAAGAGCATCCAAAAATTTAGATGGAGGTTATGCTATGGCAGGGCTTTTGGGTCATGGGGATTCATTTGTATTTAGAGATCCTGCAGGAATACGTCCCGCTTATTTTTATCAGGATGATGAAGTGGTGGTGGTTGCTTCTGAAAGACCAGTAATACAAACGGTTTTTAATGTACCTTTCGAAAAAGTACAAGAAATAGAGCCAGGAAATGCATTGATAATTAAAAAGAACGGAACGGTTTCCATGAAGGAAATTCTTCCGCCTACAGTTAAGAAAGCATGTTCATTTGAGCGTATTTATTTTTCAAGAGGAAGTGATGCTGAAATTTATCAAGAAAGAAAAAATTTAGGAAAATTGATTTTGCCTGCCGTTTTGGAATCGATAGATGAGGATACGGATAATACTGTTTTTTCTTATATTCCAAATACTGCTGAAACTTCCTTTTACGGATTAGTTGAAGCGGCTCAGGATTTTTTAAACCAAAGAAAGAACAATTTCATTCTTGAAAACAGAAATACTTTAACTAAGGATTCTTTACAGGAATTACTTGCAGTAAAAATCCGTACAGAAAAAGTAGCCATTAAAGATGCAAAACTAAGAACATTTATTACGGAAGACAGTAGTCGTGATGACTTGGTAGCCCATGTTTATGATGTTACTTATGGTGTTATCAAACCAACAGACAATTTGGTAATTATTGACGATAGTATCGTACGTGGAACCACATTGAAAATGAGTATCATTAAAATGATGGATCGTTTGAATCCAAAACGGATTGTAATTGTTTCATCAGCGCCTCAAATTAGATACCCTGATTGTTATGGAATTGATATGGCTAAACTGGAAGGTTTGGTAGCATTTAAAGCAGCTTTAGAATTGCTAAAAGAAAGAAATTTATATCACATCGTTGATGAAGTGTATTTGAAATGTAAAGCACAGGAAAATTATATTGACACTGATGTTGTAAATTATGTGACGGCAATCTATGAGCCTTTTCAGCCGCAAGAAGTTTCAAACAAAATTGCTGAAATGTTAAGCTCTCCTGAAATCAATGCTGAAGTAAAAATAATATTTCAAACCGTAGAAGATTTGCATATTGCTTGTCCTAAAAATTTAGGTGATTGGTATTTTACCGGAGATTATCCTACCCCTGGAGGAAATCGAGTTGTGAATCGCGCATTTATGAATTTTTATGAAGGAAAAGACGCGAGAGCATACTAGTTATTGAGCAAATTTAGTTCTTAATCGGTTTTATGTGTTGTTTGTCTAATTTATTTGTTTTGATTAAATAACTGCTATAAATTTGAATCACCATAACATTAGTAGGTTAAGTTTATGGTAGATTTGGGGCAAAAAAGGTGGAAGAAATTCCACCTTTTTTATTGGAATAAAGTCAAAAAGCAAGACAAACAAAAAAGCGCCGATTTCAAAATTTTGAAATCGGCGCTTTTTTGTTTACTAAGAGAAAATATAAAGAGACAGGATTTAAAGAAATAATTTTATAAGTATTTCATCTTGTCTCTTTATATTTAAAAAAAGATTATTTATCTAAAGCATATCTTCTAGCTACTTCGGTCCAGTTAATTATATTGAAAAAAGCTTCGATATAGTCAGGTCTTCTGTTTTGATAATGCAAGTAATAAGCATGTTCCCAAACATCCATTCCTAAAATTGGAGTTCCACCACAACCTACACCTGGCATCAAAGGATTGTCTTGATTTGGAGTTCCGCAAACATCTACTTTTCCACCTTTATGAACACAAAGCCAAGCCCATCCAGAACCAAATTGAGTAGCTCCGGCTTTACTGAATGATGCTTTGAATTCTTCAAAAGTTCCAAAAGCAGCTTCGATAGCAGCCAGTAAATCTCCAGTTGGAAGTCCGCCACCGTCCGGAGTCATTACAGTCCAGTATAGATTATGATTGTAAAAACCACCACCATTGTTACGAACCGGCATGTTTTTCATGTCAAGATTAATCAAAATATTCTCAATCGTCTTACCTTCCATATCCGTCCCTGCAATAGCAGCATTTACGTTGGTAATATAAGCGTTGTGATGTTTTGTATGATGAATTTCCATCGTGCGCGCATCAATATAAGGTTCTAATGCGTCGTACGCATAAGGTAATTGTGGTAATTCAAATGCCATAATATGATTGTTTAAAGGATTTATAAAAATTTTATCAAATTTATACATTTAACTTTGGAAACGGAAATTCTATTTTGTTATAATTTCATTAAATTAATTGATAGTGTGCTCTTTGAAATTGTAACAGACTTGTTTTCAGTAGCTGTTTCCTGCTTTTTGTTTCAATATTTTTATTTGTCAAAAAGGCTAATAAAAAATATTTTCACCGCAATCGGGACTAAAAGGCATTGTTTTCGACAATGTTATTTAGTTTTAATAAAGTTTAGGTTTGGAATCCTAACGGGGATTGTGCCGTCGCCCTGCAAATAAGGTGCATTTTTCGCACCGGGAATTTTCAATAAAATAGATCAACAAACTGCTAATGGGGGCTCCTATCGTAGTAATAGCAGCAATTAAAGAGATATTTAGGATGAGAGCAATACTGCTTTCAAACATGTAATCAAGGATTTATTTATCAAAATAGACAAATCAATGCTTCAATCTTTAACAATTTTCTTTTTTTTAAGTTCACTTTTTATATTTTTGCACTATTATGGCAAAACAAGAAGATTTATTTAAGAATGTAATTTCGCACGCAAAAGAATATGGATTTATTTTTCCGTCAAGCGAAATTTACGATGGTTTAAGTGCAGTCTATGATTATGCACAAAACGGAGTAGAGTTAAAAAAGAACATACGTGAATATTGGTGGAAGGCAATGGTTCAAATCAACGATAACATTGTTGGACTTGACGCGGCAATATTGATGCATCCAACTACTTGGAAAGCGTCAGGTCATGTGGATGCTTTCAATGATCCATTAATTGACAACAAAGATTCAAAAAGAAGATATAGAGCCGACGTTTTGATTGAAGATTATGCCGAAAAGCTGAATCAAAAAGCAATCAAGGAAATCGAAAAAGCGCGTACTCGTTTTGGTGATGCTTTCAATGAACAGGAATTTGTAACTACAAATACAAGGGTAATTGAATACAAAGCTAAAGAAAGAGAAATTCTAGAACGAATGGCTCGCTCTCTGGGGAACGAAGATTTGGAAGATGTGAAAGCTTTAATTGAAGAATTGGAGATTGCATGTCCGGAATCAGGTTCCAGAAATTGGACCGAAGTACGTCAATTTAACTTGATGTTTGGAACTAAATTAGGAGCATCGGCTGATACGGCAATGGATTTATATTTACGTCCGGAAACAGCTCAGGGTATTTTTGTTAATTTCTTGAATGTGCAAAAATCAGGAAGAATGAAAGTTCCTTTTGGAATTGCACAAACCGGAAAAGCATTTAGAAACGAGATTGTAGCAAGACAATTTATTTTCCGTATGCGCGAGTTTGAACAAATGGAAATGCAGTTTTTTGTGCGTCCAGGTGATGAAATGAGATGGTACGAACATTGGAAAACAGCAAGATTAAACTGGCACTTGTCATTAGGACTTGGGAAAGAAAATTATCGTTTTCATGACCATGAAAAATTAGCGCATTACGCTAATGCTGCAGCAGATATTGAATTTAATTTTCCTTTTGGATTCAAAGAATTAGAAGGGATTCACTCTCGTACAGATTTTGATTTAAAGGCGCACGAAAAGTTTTCTGGTAGAAAATTGCAGTATTTTGATGCTGAGTTGAATCAGAATTATGTTCCTTATGTAGTGGAAACTTCAGTAGGATTAGATAGAATGTTCTTGGCAGTTTTTGCAACTTCATTAAAAGAAGAAACATTAGATGATGGCTCCACAAGAACAGTTCTAAGATTACCATCAGTTTTAGCACCGACAAAAGCGGCAGTTTTACCATTGGTTAAAAAAGATGGATTGCCGGAAATAGCTCATAAAATCATTGAAGATTTAAAATGGGATTTTAACGTGGCTTATGATGAGAAAGATGCTGTAGGAAGACGTTATAGAAGACAAGATGCCTTAGGGACTCCTTTTTGTATAACTGTAGATCATCAAACGATCGAAGACCAGACGGTAACGATTCGACATAGAGATACAATGAAACAGGACCGCGTGAAAATCACGGATTTAAAAGCAATCATTGAGAATGAAGTTTCGATGAAAAATTGGTTGCTGAAAATGTAATTCAATTTTTATTTATATAAGAAAAGCTTTCCTAAATGGAGAGCTTTTTTATTTTGTGGAGGATCAAATAATTTTTTAATGCGCAATCAATTGAAAAGAGTATCGTTATTAATTTCTTTTATAGCAGGAATTTACGCTCTTTGTCGGGTTTATTTGCACTTCATCTTAATGTATCAACATTTGTTAAAAACATATTAACAACGGATACTAAAAAATGGTTAAATGCTTATTTTTAGACTGTTAAACAGGGGTTTTTTATTTGATTTTTTATGCTTTTGTTTAATAGTTTCCCAAAACTACCATTATTACTTAATAATTTAAAGTATATTTTACTTTGGATATCTGATGAAATGCCTAATAATTCTAGGAAAAGCCATTGATGAATTACTCGTACATTATTATTGACGACGATCAAGAAAGTGTTTCGAAAACGAAAGCCATTGCTGATAGTTTTTCGGAGCTTACTTTTGTGGCATCGGCAAATAATTACACGGATGGCTTAAATCTTATTTTAGAACATGCTCCTCAATTGGTTTTTCTCGAAATTGACCCTGCTAATGCAACGAGTAATTTATCACTGGCTCTTATTAATGAGTTGTACCGGTATCTGAAAGTAGTTCCAAAGATTATTGTTACAACCACAAAGAAAGATTTGGCTTTTGAAGCTATTCAATATGAAGTGGCGGATTATTTATTAAAACCGTTGATGCGCATCGATATTGTAAAATCAATTTTAAAATTGAACAAATCGAATAACACAGAAGAAGTTCTTTCGAAACAAAAACCAGCTCTTGATGAGAAACCTATAGTTTTAGTTAAACAGGAAACGCCAAATCAAGAACAGCCTCTTATTCTCTGTATAAAATCCTATGGTGATTACAGGTATATTAATGCTAAAGATATTTGCTATTTCCAAGCGGATAATAATTCTACTGACATACATCTAAATAATGGTGAAATGATAACCGCTTTCAAAACATTGAAGCACTTTGAAGGGATTTTATCTTTTCCTTTTATCAGAATTCATAACAGTTATATCGTAAACCGAAATTACATCTCCAGAATTCATACAGGAAATACAGTATGTTATATTAAAAACACCACTACAAAACTTCCTTTCTCCAAATCGTATAAGGCAAATGTTGACCTTATTATTTCTGATTTTTCCAATGGAAATTACTTGGAAATCTAAAAAATAGCCATTCACCATAATTTGGATATCATTCACTATCAAACGGCTGTATTCTACCATAAACGCCTTTTTTTGTAGGAAATTTTAAGTTTACCTATGTAGTTTTACGAAACAATTTCCTGCAAAAGGAAGTGAAAAAAGTAAAAAACATAACAACATAAAAATCCCAAATTATGAAAAAAGCAATCTTAACAATCGGTTTATTCTCTTTAGTAATGATCTTAACATCATTCACAACTCCTGAAACTAATAACACTAAAGTTGAAAACAATGCAAAAGTGGATATTATTGGATCTGGTTCAGCAGGTGGAAATGTAAAAGTGGATATTATTGGATCTGGTTCAGCAGGTGGAAATGTAAAAGTAGATATCATCGGGTCTGGTTCAGCAGGTGGAAATGTAAAAGTAGACATCATTGGATCTGGTTCAGCAGGTGGAAATGTGAAAGTAGACTAAGAAATATTTTACTTAAATAAATACTTAAAATATATATTTTAGGCTGTCAATTTTTTTTGACAGCCTTTTTTTATGTCAGTAGTTTTATTTTACTATTTTTGATAAAATTCAAGAAAAACTATTGAAAAAAAAATCCCTCATATTAACACTTCTCTTGTTGATTTTTTTTGGTTGCTCCAAAAAAGAATCTAATAGCATTACTGTCAATTCATCCAATGATAGTCTTTCTGATTATTTATCCTTAGCGAACGACTTCAGTTTGTCACGCGAAAAAAGGAAAATATTTAATCAAAAAGCTTTCGATATAGTTGTTAATCAAGAAAATGATTCGCTAAATCGAGTAAATCTGTTTAGAGTAGCGAATCGGTACTATAATATTGATAACTGGAGCGATTTTAGTAGTACAGTGCATCTTGTTTTAAAAAATTCAGAGAGTGCCAAGGATACTTTAAATTTAGCAAAAGGATATACTTATTTAGGGGATTACTATGGAGCTCAAGCAGTTTCGGACAGTGCTTTTATGTACTATTCAAAAGCTGAAAAAATGTACTTACAACGCAATGATATTTTTTCTCTAGCTAGGTTACGGTTAAATAAAGCATTGTTGCAATATAACGAAGGTGATTTTCTTGGAAGTGAAATAGCAGTATTTAAAGCCTTGCGGGTAATAAAAGGTGAAAAAGCGAATGATGTTATATACGAATCCTATAATCTTTTGGGGCTTATATACAATGAGTTGGGAGAATATGATAAAGCAATAGAATTCAATACTAAAGCGTTAGCAAGCATAGACGATAAAATAATACCAGTAGAGTTTCAATCGAAAGCCACTTCATTTAATAATATCGGGTATATCTATCAAAATTTGAATAATCATAAAATGGCTATTTCCTATTTTAAAAAGGGATTAGAACAGGAAAATCTAATTATTCAAAAGCCGGCCGTTTATGCTATGTTGTTAGATAATTTGGCGTATTCCAAATTCAAACTAAATGAAATTGATGGATTGCCACAAATGTATTATCAGTCGCTAAAACTGAGAGATAGTTTAAAATTGACTTCGGGAATTATTGCCAGTAAATTTCATCTGTCTGAATATTTTGTATCTACAAAGAATATTGCAGAAGCGACTCGATATTCAAAAGAGGCGCTTTTATTGTCTCGAAGTTCCAAAAGTTATAGAAATGTATTGGTGGCCCTTAAACAATTGGCTATTATAGAGCCCGAAAAAGCATCACTTTACGCGAAAGAATACATTCATATCAATGAAGAACTACAAAAAACAGAACGAAATATGGGTAATAAATTTACCCGAATAGAATATGAAACGGATCAGATAAAAGATGAAAATGTAAATCTGGAAACTAAAAACAGGAATTTGTTATTTGGGTTTAGTGCTTTTACCATCTTGGGAATGTTTCTGTATGTCATTAAATCACAAAAAGCTAAAAATAGAGAATTGCTATTAAAGCAAGAGCAACAAAAGGTCAATGAAGAAATCTATAACTTAATGATTTCACAGCAAAGTACCATTGAAACCAATAGGGTTGTGGAGAAAAAAAGGGTTGCACAAGAGTTGCACGATGGAGTGCTAGGCAGAATGTTTGGGGTACGGATGAATTTAGACGGTTTGAATAAATTTAATGATGAGTTAGCGGTTAATCAAAGAATCAGCTATCTGGCGGAATTAAAAAATATAGAGCAGGATATTCGTGAAATTTCACATGATTTGAATAGAGAGAAATCAGAATTAATTAATAACTTCGTCGCCATTGTAAATAATTTATTTGAAGATCAAAAAAAGACATTTAAACCAAAGCTAGTTACAGTCATAGATCCAACTATAAAATGGGAGCTGTTAAGCAATGCGATTAAAATAAATTTATACCGAATTATTCAGGAGTCACTTCAAAACATTAATAAGTATGCCAGTGCGAATACTATCAAAGTTGAACTCAAAAAAAAGGAGAATGATTTATTTTTAGTAATAAGTGACGATGGTGTCGGGTTTAATGTAAACAAAGCAAAAAAGGGTATTGGCCTACAAAACATACAATCCCGAATAAAAGAATGCGATGGAACAGTAGACATAAAATCAAAAAATGAAGAAGGAACAACTATTACAATTCTAGTCCCAATAGAACAAAAACAAATACCTACATAGAAATGACAATTGCCCCAACTGAAAAGACGATGATTAAGAATAATATATTAATTGTAGATGACCATCCTTTTATTATAGAAGGATATAAGAATGCCATTACACGATATAACCCTAAAGAATTTGAATTTTTTATTAGCCAAGCCAAAGATTGTGAATCGGCATACAATATCATTACAAATCCTGCTACTTCGGCTTTTGATATTGCTTTTTTAGATATTAGTATGCCATCTTATGAAGAAAAAGGTATTTATACGGGCGAGGATTTGGCTAAATTGATAAATGAAACTATGCCTGATTGCAAAATTATTTTGCTAACTATGTATACGGAATTGTTAAAGATAAAAACCATTATTAGCACAATAAATCCAAACGGATTAGTAATAAAGAATGATCTGACATTTGACGAATTACTTTTTGCTTTTGATAAAGTCATAAATAATAAAATTTATTATAGTCAATCTGTTCAAAAAATGTTGGACTTAGCAGAAAAAGACACGATAGAAATTGATCAATTTGACAAACAAATTTTATTTCATTTGTCAAAAGGGACGAAGCTGAATGAGATTCCACATTATATCCCGATTTCATTAGGAGAAATTGAAAGAAGAAAACTAAATCTAAAAGAATTATTGAAAATAGATGATGGTAGTGATATTGATTTAATCCGCGAGGCAAAAAATCAAGGATTGCTTTTTTAGCTTTTAAGTAAAATTAAATAAAAAAACGACACCTGAAAAAGTGTCGTTTTTTTATTTATTTTAATGAAATTTCTATTCACTCAAAGCATCCCAGCCACGCGCTTTTAAGGCGATTTTTGTATTGGCTCGGGTAACTAAATGGATCCCTTCGCTTTCTTGCGTCATGTGGCCAATAATGGTAAAATTTGGATTTCCTTTTATTTTTTCAAAATCTTCCATGGCAATGGTGAAAAGCAATTCATAATCTTCACCTCCGTTTATTGCAACTGTTGTACTGTCGATATTGAATTCTTCACAGACATTAATAAATTGAGGGTCGATTGGTAATTTGTCTTCATATAAATTACAACCCACTTTGGATTGCTTGCACAAATGCATAATTTCGGATGACAATCCATCAGAAATATCAATCATTGAAGTTGGTTTTATCTCCAAAGCGTGTAATAGGGTACGTACGTCTTTTCTGGCTTCAGGTTTTAATTGACGTTCTATCAAATAGGTGTAAGCATCCAAATCCGGTTGTGAATTTGGGTTGACCTGAAAAACCTGTTTCTCACGCTCCAAAACCTGCAATCCCATGTACGCAGCTCCAATATCTCCGGTTACAACTAATAAATCAGTTTGCTTGGCACCGTTTCTGTACACTATTTCATCTTCAGCAGCTTCGCCAATGGCGGTGATGCTGATTATTAATCCTTTTTGTGATGAGGTAGTATCGCCACCAATAACGTCTACATTGTATTCGCGGGCCGCATGTGTTATTCCAGCAAACAATTCTTCTAACGCTTCCAAAGGAAAACGATTGGACACTGCAATTGAAACCGTAATTTGTGTTGGTTTTGCATTCATCGCGCAAATGTCAGAAACATTAACCACGACTGCTTTGTAGCCTAGATGTTTTAGCGGCATATAGGCCAAATCAAAATGCACACCTTCAATCAATAAATCGGTAGATACAACTACTTTTTTATCTTTGAAATCCAAAACGGCAGCATCATCTCCGATTCCTTTTAAAGTCGAAGATTGGTTGATTTCAAAGTTTTTTGTCAAATGGTCTATCAACCCAAATTCTCCTAACTGAGCTATACTTGTACGTTGTGGGGTTTTATCTTCAATCATTTTTTTCTTTTGTTTGAGGTTGCAAATATACGAAGAAATATTCGCCTTGAATTGGATCCTTTTTTATGAATTTTATCCGACCTTTAGAGTATTAAATTTATGAAAATGAAGTCATTCGATATTGTCACACTTACGGTTAATCCAGCCTTGGACAAAAGTGCCCATTTTAAAGGATTGGTGCCTGAACAGAAAATACGATGTGATGAGCCACGTTTTGATGCCGGAGGAGGAGGGATAAACGTGTCTAAGGCAATTTCTCGTTTAGGCGGAACTTCTTTAGCAGTATTCACTAGTGGCGGACCGACAGGTAAAATGCTTGAAGAGCTGGTGCGTAAGGAAAAAATAGAATATGAAGCTGTAACAATACAGAGTTGGACAAGAGAAAGCTTTGTTGCTGTAGATGATAATACCAACTTACAATACCGTTTTAGTTTCAAAGGAGCCGAAATAACGGTGTTGGAAAAAGACAAAATCATTCAGACAATTCAAAATTTAAAATCTAAGTACTTAGTTGTTAGTGGGGGGGTGAATGAAGGACTGTCATCGGATTTTTACCAGGTTTTTGCCGGTATTGCGAAAGAATCCAATTCAAAATTGATTGTTGATACCTCGGGTGAAGCTTTGAAAAAAGTATTAGATACCGGTGTGTATATGATAAAACCGAATGTGGGTGAATTAGCGAAACTTATAGGTGTGGAAAGCCTTGAGATTGAAGAGGTAAACGAAGCCGCAAAACAAATAATTGCCAAAGGTGGCGCCGAAATCGTAGTCGTTTCCCTTGGTCCACAAGGTGCAGTATTGGTTACAAAAGATTCCTATGATTTTGTTCCTGCTCCCAATGTGGTCAAAAAAAGTACCGTAGGTGCTGGGGATAGTATGGTTGGTGGAATGGTTTGGGCACTTTCGCAAAATAAAAGCCTGAAAGAAGTAATCCGTTGGGGTGTTGCCTGTGGATCTGCAGCAACGATGAATGAAGGAACCCAATTATTTAAATTTGAAGATGCAAAACGATTATTTGAATGGTTGAAGAATAAATAAAAAAACCTGATGCCATTTACGTCATCAGGTTTCATTTATAATTAAAATAATTTTTAATCGTTCAGCTTCAGTACAGCCATAAACGCTTCTTGCGGAATTTCGACATTCCCAACAAGTCTCATACGTTTTTTACCTTTTTTCTGTTTTTCCAATAATTTACGTTTACGAGAAATATCCCCGCCATAACATTTGGCAGTTACATCTTTACGTAACGCTTTAATGGTTTCACGCGAAATTACTTTAACACCGATTGCCGCTTGAACAGGAATGTCAAACTGCTGGCGTGGAATTAATTCTTTCAGTTTTTCACACATTTTTTTACCAATCTGATACGCGTTGTCTGCATGCATTAATGATGACAAAGCATCAACAATGGTAGCGTTCAACAATATATCTACTTTTACCAAGTTGGAAGTTCTCATCCCTATTGGCGTATAATCAAATGAAGCATACCCTTTAGAAACTGTTTTCAATCGGTCATAAAAGTCAAATACAATCTCAGCCAGTGGCATATCAAAAGTTAACTCTACACGTTCTGTGGTCAAATACGTTTGATTGGTGATCAAACCTCGTTTTTCGATACACAAACTCATTACATTTCCAACATAGTCGGCTTTAGTGATGATAGTTGCTTTTATAAAAGGCTCTTCGACATGATCTAAACGAGAAGGCTCAGGCAAGTCCGAAGGATTATTTACTATAAGTGGTGTTTCAGGATGTTTTTTGGTGTAAGCCAAATACGAAACGTTGGGAACCGTAGTAATAACAGTCATGTTAAACTCACGCTCCAGTCGTTCCTGGATAATTTCCATGTGCAACATTCCTAGAAATCCGCAACGGAAACCAAATCCCAATGCTGCTGAACTTTCGGGTAAAAATACCAAAGAAGCGTCATTCAACTGCAATTTTTCCATAGAGTTTCTCAGCTCTTCATAATCTTCTGTATCTACGGGGTAGATTCCTGCAAAAACCATCGGTTTCACATCTTCAAAACCGTGAATTATATTTGTTGTTGGAGTTTTTGCATCCGTCAGTGTATCACCTACTTTTACTTCTTTTGCTTCCTTAATTCCGGAAATTAAATAGCCAACATCACCTGCTGAAATTACTTGTTTCGGAACTTGATTTAGTTTCAATGTGCCAATTTCATCTGCAAAATATTCGTTTCCGGTAGCCATGAATTTAATCTTTTGACCTTTTCTTATTTGCCCGTTTTTTACTCGAAAAATAACTTCGATTCCACGAAACGGATTGTAATGGGAGTCAAAGATTAAGGCTTGTAACGGTTCGTCAATATTTCCTGTTGGAGGAGGAATTCTTTCGATAATTGCCGCCAAAATATTTTCCACACCCAAACCGGTTTTACCGGAGGCATGAATAATATCTTCTAATTTGCAACCTAATAGATCTACAATATCATCGCTTACTTCTTCAGGATTCGCACTTGGTAAATCCACTTTATTCAAGACCGGAATAATTTCCAGGTCATTTTCAAGAGCTAAATATAAATTTGAAATGGTTTGTGCCTGGATACTTTGTGCTGCATCTACAATCAAAAGTGCGCCTTCACAAGCTGCAATTGAACGGGAAACCTCATATGAAAAATCCACGTGTCCCGGAGTGTCAATTAAATTCAAGATATATTCTTGCCCTTTATAAGTATATTCCATCTGGATTGCATGACTTTTTATTGTAATGCCACGTTCGCGCTCCAGGTCCATGTTATCAAGCAATTGCGCTTTTTCTTCACGAGCGGTAACCGTTTGTGTTGCGCCTAATAATCGGTCAGCAAGTGTACTTTTTCCGTGGTCAATGTGTGCAATAATGCAAAAATTCCGTATATGTTTCATTTTCTGTTTGTATCAAATTTATATGTCATGCTGACCGAAGTCGAAGCATGGGCGCGACCGTAAGGTCTGGATTTTCACTACATTCTTTTCGTTTTTAAAGAAAAATGGAAAAAAAATTCGCTGCAATCCTTCAGGCAATTGCCAAATAGCACCAATTAATCTGCAAATATAAGCTAAATTCAACAGTTTCAAAGTGTCGAATTCGCAAACTAATAGGTTTAATACTAAGTCTTTCTTCTTTCTTCTTTTATCCTTTCATCTAAAAAACGTAATTTTGCAGCAAAATAAATGAAGATGGTCAAGATTGGCACTATAATATTACCCGAATTTCCTTTACTTCTCGCACCTATGGAAGATGTGAGCGATCCGCCTTTTCGCAGATTGTGCAAAATTCATGGCGCTGATTTGATGTATTCGGAATTCATTTCTTCTGAAGGATTGATTCGGGATGCGATCAAAAGCCGAATGAAATTAGATATCTTCGATTACGAAAGACCTGTTGGAATCCAGATTTTTGGAGGTGATGAAGAAGCCATGGCGATGTCCTCAAAAATTGTTTCCGCTGTAAACCCTGATTTGATAGATATTAATTTTGGTTGTCCTGTCAAAAAAGTGGTTTGCAAAGGTGCTGGTGCCGGCGTTTTAAAAGACGTTGATTTGATGATTCGTTTGACTCAGGCTGTTATCGATAGTACTCATTTGCCTGTAACGGTAAAAACGCGTTTAGGTTGGGACGATAATTCGATTAATATTGATGAGGTTGCAGAGCGTCTGCAAGATATTGGTGTTGCAGCTTTGAGTATACACGCCAGGACACGTGCCCAAATGTATAAAGGACATTCGGATTGGTCTCATATCGCCCGAGTAAAAAATAATCCTAGAATTACCATGCCTATTTTTGGAAACGGTGATATTGATTCTCCAGAAAAAGCATTGCACTATAAAAACGAATACGGTATCGACGGAATTATGATTGGTCGGGCTGCCATTGGATATCCATGGATTTTTAACGAAATCAAGCATTATTTCAAAACAGGCGAACATTTACCAAAACCTACCGTTGTCGATCGAGTGGAAGCAGTTCGAAATCACCTCACGTGGGCAATGGAATGGAAGGGAGAAAGATTGGGAATTGTTGAAACAAGACCACATTACACCAATTATTTTAAAGGAATTCATTCTTTCAAAACCCATAAACAAAAATTAGTAACGCTGGATCGCCCTGAAGAGTTGTTCGCTACTTTGAATGAGATTGAAGAGGCGTATGCGGGTTATGAGGTTGTTTAAAATAAAAAATGCCCCCAAATAGTATCTTTTTGGGGGCAGTTCTTTGTTACATCTTTTTTATACTTCAACACGTTTCCACTTTCCTCTTTTATAGAGCACAATACTTGCTAAAGTGATTGCTGTTTCGGCTATAGGAATCGCTATAAAAACACCAGTTGGTCCCATTTTATAATATTTGGATAATAAATAAGCCAATGGAATTTGGAATAACCAGAATCCGAAAAAATTAATCATTGTTGGAGTCCAGGTGTCGCCTGCGCCATTGAACGTATTAATTAACACCATCCCAATTCCGTAAAAAACATAACCCAAACACATTGTTTGTAATGCTTCAACGGCAATCTTTTGCACGATAAGATCATTAGTGAAAAATGAAATTAGAGCACTAGAAAAAACCAATGTAATAACTGTAATGATTGCCATAAAAATCACGTTGTACTTTGCGGTGATAAAGACCGATTTTTCGGCACGTTCAATTTTTTTTGCACCTAAATTTTGACCTACCAAAGTGGCTGCGGCATTACTTAATCCCCAAGCAGGAAGAATAAAAAACATCATGATGCGCAATGCAGTTTGATATCCCGCAGAACCATGATCTCCACCGGTCGTGGCGACCAAGTGAGCCAGAAATATCCAGCTGCAGGAAGCAATTACAAATTGTAATACTCCAGGGGCAGCGATTTTTACCAATGCTTTAATTTGTTCCGGATCTGGAATAAAATAAGAAGGTATGATTTTTAAAATTCCTCTGCCGTTAAATAAATGATACAGTTGGTACGAAACACCAATGCTTCTTCCGATAGTTGTTGCCATTGCGGCACCCGTTAATCCAAAAGCAGGAATGGAACCAAATCCATTAATTAATAGGGGACATAAAATAATGTTGCAAATATTAGCTAACCAAAGACTTTTCATAGCAATTGCAGCATTTCCTGCGCCACGAAATATTCCGTTAATAAGAAACAGCAGCATGATGCATAAACTTCCGCCCATCATAATTCGAGTGAAGTTTACCCCATATTCAGCTGCTTCAACGGAGGCTCCCATAAATGACAAAATATCTTTGGCATAAATAAAACCAAAAACGCTAATTATTGTGTTAATAACGAATGCAATAATGATGGCTTGCATTCCTGCTTTTGAGGCGGCAACAGGATCTTTTTCGCCAATTCGACGAGCAACAACCGCAGTAGCGGCCATACTAATTCCGATAGCAATAGAATAAACAATCGTAATTACTGATTCTGTTAATCCAACCGCTTGAATAGCATAACTGCTTTGCTCTAAATGGCCGACAAAATATAAATCGACTAAAGCGAAAACCGATTCCATAAGCATTTCCAACACCATCGGAATAGCTAGAAGAATTACTCCTTTTTTGATACTTCCAGAGGTGTAATCAAAAGATTGATTTCCTTTGATAGCTTGTTTTAATGTTGTGAAAATTCGAGAAAATAAGTTTTTTTCTAATGTTGTTCCTGTCATGATATATTAGGATAATGAGATGGTCAGTCCAGACGTATTAGCGGGACATAAAAGTAAATAAAGGGATCCTAATTATTCGAAAAATCAGGAAAGACTAGACAGAAACTATCATGGCGTTTAGATTTTAACAAAAGTAAATGTAAATATTCTTTTTAATTAAAAAAATTAATCCAACAACTTCTTGCTTACGCGGCTACTGGCAATCAGCGATGCGATAAAACCAAGCGTGACAATAGTTCCCAAAACAATTAACAGGTTCTCAAGGGAGAAAACGACAGGATAAGCTAACGTAGGGGTAATCATAACGAGTTGGAAATGTTGCTGTAGCAACACAATTACAATTCCCAAAACCAACCCAATAATTCCGCCAAAAACACTCAATAAAGTGCCTTGAAGCAGGAATATTTTTCGCAAATCCTTGATTTCAGTTCCTAGATTAAAAAGGGTTTTCAAGTTTCCTTTTTTATCCAAAATCATCATAATCAAAGCGCCAATTAAGTTGAAAAGTGCTACAATGATTACTAAGGTAAAGATCAAGTACACGGCTATGTTCTCGGTATTCAACATTTTATACAATGATTCATTGAGTTGAGCCCTGTTTTTTACGGTAATGGTATTATCGAAAATGGTTTGTAGTTTGTCTATAATGGCACGTTCATCAGTGCCATTTTTTATTTTAATTTCAATCCCCGAAACCTGATTGGTTTTATATTCCAATAATTCTTGCGCCAAACCTAAATCCGCAAAAACATATTTTGAATCCAAGTCTTCGCTAATAGCATAAATGCCAACAGGAATAATATTGGTTTTGTTAAAAGCTTGTTCGGGATTTTCGATAGCCCCTTTCCCGGGTTTTGGTACTAAAACTTCCAATTGATGATTGAAATCAAGCAATCCCATTGAAAATTTCTGAGCAATTCCGTAACCCACAACTACTTGGTAGGTGTCCGGTTTAAGCCATTGTCCATTGAAAAGCTTTGTTTCTATGGCATTTACTTTACTAAAGTTGGAATCAACCCCTTTGAGATAAGTAACTTCCTGTTTTCCGTCAAAAGTAAATAGAACACGCTCCTCTATTATTTTAGTATAAGAAGCTAACCCGTCAATTTTCTTGATTTGGCCTTCCTGTGTTGGAGAAATAAGAAAGGATTTACCTAAAGTACTGCTTATTTTTAAATCGGGATCAATGTCATTCGTAAATGAAAGACTAAAGACTTTCAGTCCGCTAAAAACGGATAAAACCACAAACAAAGCCATTGCCCCAACAATAATTCCCATACTGGCAATTCGATTGATGATGTTGATCGCATTGTTTTTACTGTTGCTAAGAATATAGCGTTTGGCTATGTAAAGGGGGAAATTCAAACTTTATGAATGTCTGCGTTTTTCTAGAAGATCTCTGTTTTCTATTGGATTTTCCTTATTGTTCAACGCATTGTCAATCTTCTCGATGTAGTCTAAAGAGTCATCAATAAAGAAAACCAAATTTGGCACTTTTCTTAATTGTAAACGAACGCGTTGCGATAAATCGTGTTTTATTAAGGTAGAATTTGTCTTTATTGCTGCCAAAGTTTCCTTAGCTTTATCCTGAGGAAAAATGCTTAAATGTACTGTAGCTACTGATAAATCTGAAGTTACAACAACCTTGGATACTGAAATTATTAAATTGTTAATTCCATTTTTTCTCACTTCACCTTGTAGGATATCAACCAAATCTTTTTGGATAACCCCACCTATTTTTTTCTGTCTATTTGTTTCCATGCTGCAAAAATACTACTTTTAAGTTTTATACAAACAAATTTTCAAATGAACAATCAATTCAAAGCAGAATTTGTTTGATTATCAGGAGTTATTTCCGATTTTCACTATGTCTTTCCTTGTTCAGTTAAAAAAACGAGACAAGGAAAGTATGTCTTTGTAATCGGGACTATGACATTTGGACAAAATAAAATTTCAATTTTCAGAAACTTTTAAGGGTTTTAAAAAATCAAAAAACAAAATGCAAAGACCTTCATTTTCCATATATGACGCATCGGCTGGTTCCGGAAAAACCTATGCGCTTGTCAAAGAATACCTTAAAATTATTCTTGTTGCCAAGAAAAATGATGCGTACCGAAACATTCTCGCCATTACGTTTACCAATAAAGCGGTACATGAAATGAAAAGTAGAATTGTAGGTAGTTTGTCAGAGTTTGCTAAAGACGAACCGAGTCCCAAAGCACAGGATTTAATGCAGGGTCTGGTACTAGATACGGAACTTTCTATTATTGAAATCAAAACCAAATCACAGCAAATTATCAAACATATAATTCACAATTATGCTGCTTTTGATATTTCGACAATTGATAAATTCACACATAAAGTGATTCGGGCTTTTGCGCATGATTTGAATTTACCAATGACTTTTGAAGTCACGTTGGATACTGAAAATTTATTGATAGAAGCCGTCGATGCGATTATCGCACAAGCCGGAGAAGATGAAACATTAACAAAGCTGTTGATCGATTTCACGATGGAAAAAACCGATGACGACAAATCTTGGGATATTTCACGGGAAATTCTCGAAACCGGTCGTTTGGTCTTAAACGAAAATAACCGGAATGAAATAACTCATTTTCAGGATAAATCCATTGCAGAGTTTGTGGGGATAAAAAACAAACTGGCTGAAGCCTGCAAAGTTTTAGAGAGAGAAAGTGTCGTTATTGCTGAAGAAGCTTTATTGCTAATCGAAAAAAATGGAGTTGATGTCAAATCCTTTTCGGCAGGACATTTTCCAAAACATTTGCTGAGTATTCAAGAAGGGAAATTCAATCCAAAAAACAAAACCTATCACGAATTTGACGATATAAAAATAAATAAAACAGCAAAAGACCGTGTAATTATTGAAAACATAGTTCCTGATTTATTGCAATTTCTAGACAAAGTATATAAAACTTTCGAAAAGATAAATTTCTATAAGGCTTTCTTAAAAAACATTACCCCTTTGTCCTTGCTAAATACGGTCAGTAATGAATTAGCCAAAATTCAGCAAGAACAAAATGTGCTTTCCATTTCTGAATTCAATGCGATTATTCATCGTGAAATTCAAAACCAGCCGGCGCCTTTTATTTATGAACGATTGGGTGAGCGCTACCGTCATTTTTTTATTGATGAGTTTCAGGATACTTCTGAAATGCAATGGCAAAACCTGATTCCGCTTATTGATAATGCGCTTTCGGGTCAGGATGATTTTGGTGTAAAAGGGACTTTGATGATCGTGGGTGATCCAAAACAATCAATTTACCGATGGCGTGGCGGAAAAGCAGAGCAGTTTATAGAGTTGAGTAAAGACCGGAATCCATTCAATAATCCCGATAAAAAACTCGAACATTTAGATAAAAATTACCGGAGTTATTCCCAGATAATCGAATTTAATAATGATTTATTTAAATTGTTGTCTAATGAATTTGTGCATTTGGATTATAAAGATTTGTATGAAAATCACAGTCATCAAAAAACAAATAACAAAACGGGAGGTTATGTAAATATCTCCTTTATTCCTAAAATAGAAGTTTCAGAAGACGATGAAGAGGCTTTGGGTAAAACTGAACTGTATGTTTTAGCTACTTTAAACACTATTCAAAAAGTAATTCAAAAAGGATTTGAATATAAAGATATCGTAATTTTAACCCGAAAGCGAGATCAAGGAATTGCGATTGCAAATTATTTGACTGAACAAGGTATTCCGCTTTTGTCATCGGAAACTTTGATGATTCAAAATGCCACCGAAGTTCGATTGATTATTCATTTATTGAAATACCTGAAAAATAATGCGGATTTGGAATCCAAAGCACATTTTTTACAATATCTCTCTCGAAATGTTCAGGATGAACTGCCTGTTCATGATTTCATTGCCAAAGGAATGTCTTTGTTTCAAGAAAGTGAATTCGAAGAGTGGTTGACGAGTTTTGATATTTCGCTCTCCTTTCAGAATATTAGAAAAAAATCGTTGTATGAGGCGGTTGAAACCATTATTTCTAAATTCCTAAATCCAAAGATAAGTAATGCTTACGTTCAATATTTTCTGGACATTGTTCTCGAACGGGACATTCGCAATCAAGCAGGAATTTCCGACTTCTTAAACTATTGGGATAAAAATGCGGAGAAATTTAGCATTCCGTCTCCTGAAGGGAATAATGCGGTTCGGATTATGACTATCCACAAATCGAAAGGACTAGAATTTCCAATTGTTATTTTTCCTTTTGCCGAGGAAGATTATAATAGAAAACCAAAAGATAAATTATGGCTTAATGCTGAAGAACATGATTTCGGTTTGCCAAAAGTTTTAATAGATAATAGTAGCGCAGTGGAGGGTTTTGGTGAGGAAGCATCAGTCGTTTACAATCAAAAAAAGCAGGAAGAATTATTAGATAACATTAATGTTTTGTACGTGGCTTTAACCCGAGCTGAAGAACAATTGTATGTAATTTCGAATATGAATTTGTCCAGCAAAGGAGAGGTTCCAAAAAACAATATGTGTGCTTTTTTTATTAATTATTTGGGTAGCAAAGGTGCATTCGACGAAAATAAATTGGAATATGAATTTGGAAACCCACTAAAATTATCTTCAGGGCAACAGCATGTTGATACTTCAAAAACGATTCCTTTAGTTTCGGAAATTTTGAATCCAAAGAATATAAAAATAGCACAGCGCGAAGCATTAATGTGGGGAACACTGCAGCAAGAAGCTATAGAATATGGAAATGTTATTCACGAAATTCTATCTTTTGTAAAAACTAAAAATGATGTTGATTTGGCAATAACAAAATCAATTGAAAACGGATTGATTACGCTAAATCAAAAAGAGCTGGTGTATAAAACGATTCAGGAAATTGTAAATCATTTGGAACTTTTAACTTATTTCGCTGAAGGAAATGAAATTTTGAATGAGCAAACCATTATTCAAAAAGAGGGGAAAACAGTAAAACCAGATCGAATGGTTGTAACGAAAAACAAAGAAGTATTGTTGCTGGATTATAAAACTGGAACGCATAATGTTAAATACCAGCAACAATTGGAGAATTATAAAGATGCAATTGAGAAAATGGGATACAAAGTTGTTAAAAAGGCATTGGTATACATAGGGAAAGAAATCGATGTAGTAGATTTGTAAGCTTATATTAAAATCAATAAATAACGGCTTAAATAAATACACAAAATGTACGGAAAAATCAAAGAATACTTACAGACAGAATTGCAAACTATTGAGGACAATGGACTTTTCAAAAAAGAAAGAATCATCACTTCTCCACAAGGAGCAGAAATCACGATTTCAACCGGTGAGAAAGTCTTGAATTTTTGTGCTAATAATTATCTTGGATTGTCATCACACCCGGAAGTAATTCAGGCAGCAAAAGATGCTTTGGATACCCATGGTTTCGGAATGTCGTCGGTTCGTTTTATTTGTGGAACTCAGGATATCCATAAAACACTGGAAAAAAAGATTTCTGAATTTTATGGGACCGAAGATACAATTCTTTATGCAGCAGCTTTTGATGCTAATGGCGGTGTCTTTGAACCTCTATTAGGAGAAAATGATGCAATTATTTCAGACAGTTTGAATCACGCTTCCATTATAGATGGGGTGCGTTTGTGTAAAGCGGCAAGGTATCGGTATGAAAATAGCAATATGGAGGATCTGGAACAGCAACTTATTAAAGCAAATGACGCAGGAAGTCGTTTTAAATTAATTGTTACTGATGGTGTTTTCTCCATGGACGGAGTCGTAGCTCCTCTGGATAAAATTTGTGATTTAGCGGATAAATATGATGCAATGGTGATGGTGGATGAATGTCATGCTGCCGGATTCATTGGTGCAACCGGAAAAGGAACGCTCGAAGCAAAAGGCGTTATGGGAAGAGTAGATATCATTACCGGAACATTGGGAAAAGCATTGGGAGGCGCAATGGGTGGCTATACAACTGCTAAAAAAGAAATTATCGAAATACTACGCCAACGTTCCAGGCCGTACTTGTTTTCTAATTCTCTTGCGCCAGCCATTGTTGGAGCTTCTATAAAAGTTTTTGAATTATTAGAAAAGGATACTTCGTTACGCGATAAGTTAGAATGGAATACAAACTATTTCAAAGCAGGGATGAAAAAGGCAGGTTTTGACATTATTGATGGTGATTCTGCTATTGTTCCTGTAATGCTTTATGATGCAAAATTGTCTCAAACTATGGCAAATGAGCTTTTAAAAAGAGGGATTTACGTTATCGGTTTCTTTTTTCCGGTGGTCCCTAAGGATAAAGCGAGAATTAGAGTGCAACTATCAGCAGCACATACAACAGCCCATCTGGATAAGGCAATTGCTGCTTTTATTGAAGTTGGGCGTCTTTTGGAAGTTGTATAATTTCTGGTGAATGTTATATAATTTCCACTTTGCGGCTATATTTTTGTTTTTTTTTAACATTTCATTTTGTAGTTAAAAATTTACGAGTTACTTTTGTCTGTAATTAACTAAATTGTAATTAAAAAAATTAAGTATGAAACATCTTAACAAACTTTTAGTTGCTGTAATGATGGTGATGGGTTTAAGCTCTCACGCACAAGACAGTAACAATCCATGGGCAATCTCTTTTGGAGTTAATGCTATTGACACCAGAACAAGTGCTGGTGGTGGTCATAATTGGTTAGACAGACATTTTTCTCAGCCTTTCGCTGTTAAAGACAACTGGAATATTCTTCCTTCTGTATCTTATTTAAGCGTATCCAGACACATAGGGGACAATTTTACTTTTGGACTTTCTGGATCAGTAAATAAAATTACAAAAGCAGTTTATTTTCGTCCAACTGCCGTTGGTCATGATTCTCGTGGTTACATAGTAACTAATCCTGGAGATTTAATGTATTACGGTATTGATGGTACAATCAGATACAGTTTAATGAATTTGATCAAATCTAAAGTAATTGATCCGTCTTTAGCTGTTGGTGGAGGTTATACTTTCTTAGGAAAAGATAGTTACGGTACTATTAACCCAGGAGCTGGATTAAATATCTGGTTTACTGAAAATATCGGACTTTCTTTAACAACAACTTATAAAAAATCTTTTGGAGATAGACAAGATAGTAATGGAGTAATTGATTCTCCTTCTTATTTCCAACATACTGCAGGTCTTATTTTCAAATTTGGAGGTAAAGATACTGATGGTGATGGAATATATGACAAAGATGATGCTTGTCCAGAAGTTGCCGGTTTAAAACAATTCAACGGTTGTCCTGATACTGACGGAGATGGAATTCAAGATAGTGCTGATGCTTGTCCAGATGTTGCTGGTTTAGCTGCATTGAACGGATGTCCTGATACTGATGGAGATGGAATTGCTGATAAAGATGATGCTTGTCCAGATGTTGCTGGTTTAGCTGCATTAAAAGGTTGTCCAGATGCTGACGGAGACGGAGTAGCTGATAAAGATGACAAATGTCCAACTGTTGCAGGTCCTAAAGAAAACGCAGGTTGTCCTTGGCCAGATACTGACGGAGATGGTGTTTTAGACAAAGATGATAAATGCCCAGACGTAAGAGGAACTGTTGCTAATCAAGGTTGTCCAGAAGTTTCAGAAGAAGTTATGAAGACTTTAAATAACTATGGTAAAGTAATCTTGTTTGATTCTGGTAAATCTACTTTCCAAAAAGGTACTTATACTGTTTTGCAATCAATCACATCAATCTTAAAAGAATATCCATATTCTAAATTCATGATTGAAGGTCATACTGATAGTGATGGAAGTAACGCAATGAACCAAACCTTATCTGAAAACAGAGCTGCTGCAGTTAAAAATTATTTAATTGAAAACGGAATTGCTGCTGATAGACTTAGATCTACAGGTTTTGGTGAAACTAAACCAATTGCAACTAACAAAACTGCAAAAGGTAAAGCAATGAACAGAAGAGTTGAAATATCTTTGATCAAAGAATAATTTCTTTCAAAATATTTATAGAAAACGCCTCGATTTATCGGGGCGTTTTTTTTATTTTTATAAAATGACAAATACTTCTTTTTTAGATAAAATAGCCACCGTTTTAATTGAAAACTATTCAGATAATCTTTCAGATACCATTGTCGTTTTACCAAACAAACGGGCGAAAATATTCCTGATCGAAGCTTTAAAGAAACAAGTTTCAGCTAATATCCTTTCTCCTGAAATTATTAGTATCGAAGACTTTGTTCAAGATATAGCGGGTATTCGTACTATTGATCCAATAGAATTACTATTCGAATTCTATGAAGTCTATTTGTCTATTACTGACAAAGTAAGCCAACAATCCTTTGAACTCTTTGCCAATTGGGCAAAAACACTTTTGCAGGATTTTAATGAGATAGATCGCTATTTATTGGAACCATCATATGTTCTTTCGTACCTGAAAGATATCGAAGACATCAAAAAATGGGGAATTGAAGTTGAAAATAAAACAGTCTTATTAGAAAAATATATCGATTTTTGGAAATTACTGCCCAATTACTATCGATCACTTTATACTCATTTATTAAATAAGGGAGTCGGTTACCAAGGTTTGATTTACCGTGAGGCAGTAAATAATCTGAACCATTTTTCGAATTCTGTACAAAACAAACAATTCCTGTTTGCGGGTTTTAATGCACTGAATGCAGCCGAGGAAAAAATAATTCAACACCTTATTGCTTCTGATCAGGCCAAAATATATTGGGATGCAGATCAAACCTTTCTAAATGACCCATATCACGATGCAGGGCTGTTTGTAAGGCGTTTTAAAGAAAGTTGGAAACATTATAAGTCCAATCCTTTTGAATGGATTGTAAATGAGTTTTCACAGACTAAAAACATCCAGGTTATAGGAACACCAAAGACAATTGGTCAAGCCAAAATCGCAGGAAGTATTATTGAAAATGTAGTCAATGAAAATCCCGAAGGTAAACTTGATAAAGTGGCCGTCGTTCTTGGTGAAGAAAATCTTTTAGTGCCGCTTTTGTATTCGTTGCCATCAACTGTTGGTGTATTGAATATAACAATGGGCTATTCGGGTAAGAACAATCCAGCGCAGATTTTGATTGCGAAGTTATTTAAAATGCATACCAATGCACTGTCTAGAAATGCAAAAAATTATGTATTGTATTACAAAGATGTATTGGATATTTTGACACATCCTTTGGTGGAGCCTTACGCGAAAACCAATACTTTGGTCAAAATTATCAATCAAAATAATTACACTTTTATCACCCATCATAAATTGATGGAATTGAATGCAAATCCATCAGAGTTATTTCTTTTGTTATTCCAAAAATGGGAAAACGGATCGATACCAGTATTAGAGACTATTTCTAAATTATTACAAACGATTAAAAACAATTTAAGTAACGACAACGAAGAAGAAAAAATCACGAAGGCTTTTGTTTTTGCTATTTTCAAAGTTATTAATAAATTGATTAATTACTATGCGAAACACGAGCACATCGATAAGATAGAAACACTTTATGCCATTTATAAACAAGTAATTGATTTGGCCGAAGTTTCTTTTGAGGGGGAGCCTCTGAATGGTTTGCAGATTATGGGAGTTTTAGAAAGCCGTGTATTGGACTTTGATACCGTAATTGTTACCTCAATGAATGAAGGGAAATTTCCAGCAGGAAAATCGCAAAATTCATTTATTCCATATGATGTGAAACGGGAATTAGGTTTGCCAACTTTTAAAGAAAAAGATGCGATTTACACCTATCATTTTTATCATTTATTACAACGTGCCAAGAATATTTACCTGCTTTATAATACCGAAAGCGAGGGACTGGATGCTGGTGAAAAAAGCCGATTCATAACACAATTGGAAGTAGAGAAGCAGGTCAATCATACGCTGACACACGAAATCTATAATGCTGTTTTGCCAGAAACGGCTTATCAGCCAATGGTAATTCCGAAGTCGGAAAGTGTTATGGCTCGTTTGAAAGAAATTGCTGGTAAAGGCTTTTCTCCCTCTGCTTTGACCAGTTATATCCGAAATCCAATCCAGTTTTATTTTCAAAAGATTTTGCGCATCAGTGAAGTCGAAGAAGTCGAAGAGAATATTGCTTTAAACACTTTAGGGACTATTATTCACGAAACGCTGAAAGTGCTGTACGAACCATTCGTTGGGAAGTTTGTTTCTGAAAGTGATATCTTAAACTGTTTCAAACAAATCGATGCAGAGGTTCTGAAACAATTCAAATTGGTTTACAAAGAAGGTGAAATCAAAAAAGGAAGGAATTTATTGGCTTTCGAAGTAGCCAAACGGAACGTGTCAAATTTCCTAAAAGTTGAATTAGAAAGCATTAAGAATGGTGATGTAATCAAAATTATCGCTCTGGAACAAACATTCGAGCGGTTATTAAATCATCCTAATTTGCTGTTTCCGGTATTGATAAAAGGAAATGTCGATAGAATTGAAGAACGCAACGGGGTCATCAGAATTATTGATTACAAGACAGGTAAAGTAGAAAAAGCCAGTGTGACTTTAAAGTCATGGAAAGGATTAAGCGAGGATATTAAATTTGATAAAATTATTCAAGTTTTGGCTTATGCTTTTATGTATGAAAATGAAGCAAAGGGAAAGCCGATTGAAGCAGGTATTGTTTCTTTTAAGAATTTGAAAGCTGGTTTTTTACCCTTTAATTTTAAAGAAGAGAAAGAGGCTAATTCAATTATAAACGAGGCAATTTTGAATAATTATCTCGAACAGATTGTTCTGTTGTTGAATGAAATTTTAGATGAGAATATTCCTTTTCTGGAGAAAATAATTTAAATGCCCAGTAGTAAATTATCTAATATCTTTGAGTTTTACAAAAGCACTTTGACGATAACCTTGTCGATAAGCGTCTTGGCATGGGTTTTTGGAGGATTTGAAACGTTCAAATGTGTACTTGTTATTTTCGGTTTCTTGATTAGTATTTTGGTAAAAGAAGTAAATGCTAAGAATGAATATCTGTTTTATTACAATAATGGAATTTCAAAAATGAAGTTATTGACTTTTAGTTTCCTGATGAATTGCGTTTTTTCAATACTTTTCATTTTAGTCATTAATTTAATGCTGCAAGTAATATGACTAAAAGTATCTTAGAAGTTGACAGCGTTCAAAAACAATACAACGGCGAAATCATAATTTCAGATGTGTATTTGAAATGTGAAACTGCTGATATTATTGGCATTTTAGGAGGGAATGGTTCTGGAAAATCGACATTATTAAAAATCATTTTCGGAATTGTAACTGCCGATTTTAAATGTGTTCAGGTAGATGGCGTAGTGAAATTAAAAACCAGTGATTTACTAAATCAAATAAGCTATTTGTCTCAAGATAATTTTATCCCAAATTTATTTTCTGTAAAAAAGAGTATTGAATTGTCTATTGCTAAAGATAAACTGGAGGGATTTTATGCTGATGACATAATTCAAACGATACTTAATAAAAAAATAAAAAATTTGTCCGGGGGAGAATGGCGGTATTTAGAAATTAAATTAATACTCAATAATCCTTCAAAATTTGTTTTGCTTGACGAGCCTTATAATGGTTTGTCGCCAATTATCGTTGAAAAGATAAATAGACTGATAACTGAAATGTCAATCTCAAAAGGAATTATTATTACGGATTATAATTATGAAAATGTGCTTAAAGTTTCTACAAAATTGGCGTTGATGAAAGACGGGAAGCTGTATCATTTAAATGATAAAAGTGAATTGATAAAAAGAGACTATTTGAAATCGGGAATGATTTAAATGCTTTTGAAAAAAGTCAATAGTACTTCTAATAGTTCTGTTTGGTTCTCAATATGACTCATATGTCCGTCTGGAAAAGAAACGAGTTTCACAGCAGTATTTTCTATTTGCTCTTTAGTTTCTTCGTAATTTAAAACAGGATCTTTTTCGCCCAGAATTAATAGTTTTGGATAGTGGGTAAGATGCAATAAAACTTCACGATCTTTTCTTATTTTCATTCCTTCGAGAGAGGCAACAATTCCTTGAAGTGGCGTTTTTAAAGCTTCTTTTTTTACTTTTTCAATTTCTGATGAAAGTATGTCTCTGTTGGATTCGCTGAACAAATTAGCAATTGATAATGAAACAAAATTAATAAAAGATTGTTTTACCGCTTTAATAGCCCGGTCCCGATTTGTTTTTCGTTCCTCGCTATCGGATCTCGTTGTTGAATTTAATAAAACTAATCCTTTTATATTCTCAGGATATAATTCTGCGAAAGCCAAAGCTACGTAGCCACCCATTGAATGTCCGACAAAAATTGCTTTTCTAATGCGTAATTCCGATAAAACGGCACGAATAGCATCCGCATTATCTTCCATAGTTTGTACATAGCTTAAACATTCCGTTTCACCATGACCTAATAAATCAACAGTAATGATGCGGTTTTTTTTAGCAAATTCCGGAATGTAAAAATCCCACATGTCTTTGTTTTCCAGAAAACCATGAAGTAAAACAATAGCGGTCCCTTTTCCAGTATCGGAATAAGAAATATTGGTATTTTTAAAGAGAATTTGTTTCAAGTTTTTTGTTTAAAGTGCAAAAATAACATTTTTATTTTTTAACCATTTAACAAATGTAACTTAATAGGAGTAATTCTAGATGAGTTAAGAGAGCGATAGATTACAGACGGTTTTCAGAAATGGAAACCGTCTGTAATTATTTAAAAAACTAAAAACGATTGTCGCCATCGAGAAGATTTCCTAATCCTCCCAATAAACTACCTTCATCACGGCTGTTTCCGCCAGCTTTTGGAGCGGATGCGATGATTCTGTCTGCCAACCTGCTGAAAGGTAATGATTGTATGTAAACCGTCCCTGGTCCACGAAGTGTGGCGTAAAATAATCCTTCTCCCCCAAAAATGGAATTTTTGATGCCACCAATAAATTCAATATCATAATCGACATCTTTGGTAAAACCTACGATACAACCGGTATCTACTTTTAGGATTTCGCCTGCTGCCAATTCTTTTTTTGCTAATGTTCCCCCTGTATGCACAAACGCCATTCCGTCTCCTTCTATTTTTTGCATGATGAAACCCTCACCGCAAAAAAGTCCGCGTCCCAGTTTTTTAGAAAATTCAATTCCTACGGAAACGCCTTTGGCAGCACAAAGAAAGGAGTCTTTCTGACAAATGAATTTTCCGTCAAATTGGGTTAAGTCAATTGGGATAATTTTCCCCGGATAAGGGGATGCAAAGGAAACTTTGCTTTTAGTATTGCTTTGGTTAATGAATGCAGTCATGAAGAGACTTTCACCAGTTAGTACTCTTTTTCCAGCGCTTAAAAGTTTGCCAAACAATCCGGTTTCTTGTCCGGAACCATCTCCAAAAATGGTTTCCATTTGAATATTATTGTCCATCATCATAAAACTTCCTGCTTCGGCAATTACAATTTCCTGTGGATCCAATTCTATTTCCACATATTGCATTTCCTCGCCATATATATAATAGTCTATTTTGTGTGCTTGCATGATTTCTGTGATTTAAGTTTTTAAATAAGTCGGAAGTTGAATTAAAAAGTTACAGTTTTGCGTTGGATTTTGGAATTGATAGCATTGAATTATAGATTTTCCAGTTGAAGTAAGGGCTGAGAGGGTGGCGAATAACCCAATGCAGCTGGAGTTTATGGGAGTGGGTTAGGCCCAAATAAAAAACGGCCTACATGGTGTAAGCCGTCCCAATTAGATGTATTTTAATGAATTTAACAGTTCATTAAATCTTCAATTTCGTCAACTTCAATAGGAATATTGCGCATCAAATTGAATGGCTCTCCAGTTTCCTGAATAATTACATTGTCCTCCAAACGGATTCCGAAACCTTCGGCAGGAATGTAAATTCCAGGTTCCACGGTGAAAACCATATTGGCCTGCATTGGCTCTATTAAAATTCCATAATCATGAGTATCCAATCCCATATGGTGAGAAGTTCCGTGCATGAAGTATTTTTTGTATGCGGGCCATTCCGGGTTTTCGTTTTGTATATCAGCTTTGTCCAAAAGTCCTAAGCCCAGTAATTCTGAAGTCATGATTTTTCCCACTTCGAAATGATACTGTTTCCAAAGTGTTCCTGGAATAAGCATTTTGGTAGCTTCATTTTTAACTCGTAAAACAGCTTCGTAAACATCTTTTTGTCTGCTGCTGAATTTTCCTGAAACGGGAATCATTCTGGTCATATCACTGGAATAATTCGCGTATTCCGCTGCTACGTCCAATAAAATCAAATCACCTGGGTGGCATTGTTGATTATTTTCTATATAATGCAAAACATTAGCGTTATTTCCTGAAGCGATAATTGGTGTGTAAGCGAAACCTTTGGAACGATTGCGAATGAATTCGTGAATTAACTCGGCTTCGATTTCGTATTCGGTTACATTTGGTTTCACAAATGGCAATAATCTTCTGAAACCTTTTTCAGTGATGTTACAGGCATTTTGGATTAAATCTAGTTCTTCGCTTTCTTTTATAGAACGAAGACGTTGCAATATTGGGTTGCTTTTTGCGACAGTATGGGCCGGATATTTTTCTTTCCACCATTTTACAAAACGGGCTTCACGAGTTTCGGTTTGTACAGTGGCGCGATAATGTTCGTTGGTATTGATATAAATAGTGTCCGAATAGGTCATCATTTCGAATAAAATTTTCTCAAAATCTTGCAGCCAATACACGGTTTTAATTCCTGAAACTTCAAAAGCACGTTCTTTAGTCAGTTTTTCGCCTTCCCAAATAGCAATATGTTCGCTAGTTTCTTTCAAGAATAGCATCTCTCTTTGATGTTCATATGGTGCATCTGGAAAAAGCAATAAAATACTTTCTTCTTGATCTACCCCGCTTAAATAAAAAATGTCTCGGTGTTGTGCAAAAGGCATTGTGCTATCGGCACTTATTGGATAAATATCATTAGAGTTAAAAACGGCGACACTTTTTGGCTTCATTTGAGCCATGAATTTGGTGCGATTTTTTATAAATAAATCCCGGTCAATTTGATGGTATTTCATAACAATTCAGTTTAAACTTTTAATTACTCAAAAATACTAAGTTTAAATCGTTTTTTGTTATGAATTCGACAAATTTTAAATAAAAAAACACAGCGCACTTTGTCTCCCATTCAGTTGCTGCAAAAAAAAAATGCGTAACGTAGACACGGATTTAATCGTAGCGCAATAAATGAGCAGATTCAGTAAACGGATTCTCTGTTTAAATAAAAAAAGCATCCAAAGTTCAATTAAGAATTCCGGGTGCTTTTTTCTAAAGGAGGTGTAATTAATTAACCCATTTATAATAACGCGCTCCTAATAGATTTGGAATTTCTTTTTCTATTCGGTTCAAAATCCATTCGTTTTTGGGCAGTTGAATGCTTTGTTTCTGTTCTTTTTTATGAAGCTTTTCATAAGTTTCGAAATCAATTTCAAAGCTTTCTTCTAAGGTTTCGAAAAGATTAATATTGGTAATTGCGGCTTCCCAGTTTGGTTGAATGGTTCCTTCAAAAACTTTGGATTTTGAACCGCTTCCATAGGCTAAAAATCCAAATTTTAAATTTGAAATTTCTTTCTTAGTATCGTAAAAATGTGCCAAAGTCGAAAGTAATCCCATAAAAATGGAGCCAGTGTATAAATTGCCAATTAAAGAAGAAGCTAATTCAGCAGGCATTAATTTTTCATTTACAAAACGCTGGTATTCTTCAGATTTACTGATTTCTTTCAATTTAGTTTGGTATTCCGAAGCATTTTCATTTCCAGAGATAATTTTGCTTTCGGCATCTAAAGCGTAAATCTCAGATAACATGCGACGCCCTTGAAATGCATATGGTAAATGCATGATTATGCTTTCCCATGAATTATAGATTGTTTCGGAAGTATTTTTTAATTTTTTTAATGAAAAATAGGCGTTTCTGGTACGATCCATATAACATTGGTTGGAGTATTGTCCGTCAAAAACAGGTTGGTCTTTGTGGATTTCTATTTCCGTTTCAAGATTGTCAAACCATGATTCATTGTTTTTATTTCCTGTAATTTCTGCTTTCGGAAGTGTTCTGAACGGTTTGAAAAAGTCAAAAACACCTTTTGTGCTTGTTGCCCAATTATTATCAAATGCAATAATTCTCGGGTTTGAAGTGACTAGCATAGCTAAAGCTCCAGCACCTTGAGTATATTCGCCTGTTGAATTCAAATCGTATTTGGCAAAATCAGTAGTGACAACAATTGCTTTTTTGGTTGGATTCAATTTTATAAAATCGATGCAGTTTTGTAACGCATCAACTCCACCGATGCAAGCGAATGTAAAATCAACTACATCACATTCAGACAAAGTGTTTTCTCCAAATTTTTGTTCCATTAAGGCAATTAAAAAAGAGCTTATTGGTTTTGAATTGTCAATCGCGCTTTCAGTACCAACATATATTCTTGCAATTTCATTTAGATTTAGATTGTTTTCTTGGATCAGTTTTGTCAAGGCGTTGGCGGCAAAAGTGACGGTATCTTGATGGGTATCTGGTAGTGTCATTTTGATTAAACCTAAACCTTTTTCTAATTTTTCAGGTTCAATATTTCTGGCGTTCGCCAAAGTTTTAATAGGTAAGTGTATTTTAGCAACATCAAAAGAGATGGAATCAATTCCTGTTTTCATTTTCAATTTTTTAACATGTAAAGTTAAAATTACACTCTTTATTTGCAATTTTTTTATACACACAAAATGGTAGTTTTTTGTGTTTTTATTGATTTGAAAATAAATAATATTAAAAATTATTGATTTGCTATTTTTAAGGCATTTGAATATCAATAAATAGCTGATTTTGTGATGGCTTATTTATTGTATTTTTATTTTTTGTGTAACTAAATTGCAGTTAATTAATGCTTTAAGTGTTTGTGGTTAAGGATTTGTTACTCTTTTAGGTAGAGCACTTTAAAATCATTATAAATAACAGCGAAAAGGTTGTAGTTCCTGTGTAATTGCTTTATTTTTGTAGAATTTTTTTAAACAAATTATATAAATCTTATGGCAAAATCTGCATTATTGAAATCGTCAATAGCAAAAAAAGTAGCTATGGCACTTTCAGGACTTTTTTTGATGTTGTTTCTAGCACAGCATTTTTTTATCAATATGACGTCGGTCTTTAGTTCCGATACTTTTAACTCAATTTCTCATTTTATGGGGAATAATCCATTAGTTCAATTCGTAATACAACCTATATTGATTGTAGGGGTAGTTTTTCACTTTATAATGGGTTTTGTTTTGGATTTCAAAAATAGAAGTGCCCGCCCTATTGCCTACAAAAGGAATAATGGAGCTGCGAATTCTTCTTGGGCTTCAAGAAACATGATTCTTTCTGGTTCAGTTGTTTTGGCTTTTATAGCGTTGCATTTTTACGATTTTTGGTTTCCTGAGATGGTTTATAAATATGTAAACGTTAATCCATTGGATGCAGCAAGGTACTATCCTGAATTAGTAGAAAAGTTTGAAAGCCCAGTTCGCACAGCATTGTATAGTTTGTCATTTTTGTTGTTGTCTTTGCACTTGTGGCATGGTTTCAACTCATCATTTCAATCGGTGGGTTTTAATAATAAATATTCAAAATCTTTGCATACATTAGGATATGCTTTTGCAATTGTAGTTCCTTTTGGTTTCATTTTCATTGCATTATTTCATCATTTTAATCATTAATATTAAATTATAAATGGCATTAGATTCAAAAATTCCTAGCGGTCCAATTTCGGACAAATGGACAAATTATAAAGATCATATTAATTTAGTAAACCCTGCTAACAAACGTAATTTAGATATAATTATAGTTGGTACAGGTTTAGCTGGAGGTTCTGCTGCTGCAACTTTAGCAGAATTAGGATATAACGTAAAAGCTTTTTGCTTCCAAGATTCACCACGTCGTGCGCACTCAATTGCTGCACAAGGGGGAATTAATGCTGCGAAAAATTATCAAGGTGATGGAGATTCAACGTTCCGTCTATTTTATGATACTGTAAAAGGGGGCGATTATCGTGCTCGTGAAGCAAACGTTCACCGTCTTGCGGAAGTTTCTTCTAATATTATTGACCAATGTGTGGCACAAGGTGTCCCATTGGCTCGTGAATATGGGGGGTTATTAGATAACCGTTCTTTTGGTGGAACATTGGTTTCTAGAACTTTTTATGCAAAAGGGCAAACTGGGCAGCAGTTATTACTAGGTGCTTATTCAGCAATGAACCGCCAAATCGGTCGTGGAAAAATAAAAATGCATAACCGTCACGAAATGCTTGATTTAGTAGTCGTAAACGGAAAAGCAAGAGGGATTATAGCTCGTAACTTGGTTACTGGTGAAATAGAAAGACATTCAGCTCATGCGGTTGTTATTGCTTCCGGAGGTTACGGAAATGTATTTTTCCTTTCTACAAATGCAATGGGAAGCAACGCTACAGCAGCTTGGAAAATCCACAAAAAAGGAGCTTTCTTCGCAAATCCTTGCTACACACAAATTCACCCAACCTGTATTCCGGTTTCTGGAGATCATCAATCGAAATTGACATTAATGTCGGAATCATTGCGTAATGACGGACGTATTTGGGTTCCTGCAAAATTAGAGGATGCCAAAGCTATTCGTGAAGGTAAAAAGAAACCAACGGATTTGTCTGAAGCGGAAAGAGATTATTACTTGGAAAGAAGATACCCTGCTTTTGGAAATCTTGTTCCTCGTGATGTTGCTTCACGTGCAGCCAAAGAGCGTTGTGATGCTGGTTTTGGTATAAATAAAACTGGTGAAGCTGTGTATCTTGATTTTGCTGCTGCAATACAACGTTACGGAAAAGAGCAAGTATATGTTAAAGGTTTAGATGTAAATGATGCCAAGTTAATTATTAAATTAGGGACAGAAGTTGTTGCCAATAAATATGGTAACTTGTTTCAAATGTATGAGAAAATCGTTGATGAGAACCCCTATTCAACTCCAATGATGATTTACCCTGCGGTACATTATACTATGGGAGGAACTTGGGTTGATTATAACTTACAAACTACAATTCCGGGATGTTTCTCTATTGGAGAATCTAATTTTTCTGATCACGGAGCTAACAGACTTGGAGCTTCAGCATTGATGCAAGGTTTAGCTGATGGGTATTTTGTATTGCCATATACTATTGGAGATTATTTATCGCCAGACATTAAAATGGGGGCAATATCTACAGACTTACCTGAATTTGTTGCTGCAGAAAAAGCAGTAAAAGATCAAATTGAAAAATTCATGAACAATAAAGGAACACATTCTGTTGACTATTTTCATAAGAAATTAGGAAAAATTATGTGGGATAAAGTTGGGATGGCTCGTAACGCAAAAGGATTAAATGAAGCGATTGTTGAGATTGCTGCTTTACGTGAAGAGTTTTACAAAGAAGTAAAAGTTCCTGGTGATGCTAATGGATTGAATCAAGAATTGGAAAAAGCGACTCGTGTTGCCGATTTCCTTGAATTGGGAGAATTATTCGCTAAGGATGCTTTACATCGTAATGAATCTTGTGGAGGACATTTCCGTGAAGAATACCAAACAGAAGAAGGTGAAGCGCAACGCGACGATGAGAATTTCGCTTATGTAGCCGCATGGGAATACACTGGAAAACCAAGTGAAGCTGTTTTGCATAAAGAGCCGCTGGTATTTGATAACGTGAAACTAGTTCAAAGAAGTTATAAATAGTATTTCGAGAAAAGTCTTGAAGATTACTCTTAATACTTAATACTTAAAAAAAAGATGAAACTTACATTAAAAATATGGCGTCAGAAAAATGCCGCTGCAGAAGGAAAAATAGTCGAATATCCTATAGATCATATTGAGCCAGATATGTCATTCCTTGAAATGCTTGACATTTTGAATGATGAATTAATCATGAAAGGAGATGAACCGGTTGCATTTGATCATGATTGTCGCGAAGGAATTTGCGGAATGTGCTCTTTGTACATCAATGGTGAAGCTCATGGGCCGGACAGAGGTGTTACAACCTGTCAATTGCACATGAGAATGTTCAAGGATGGAGATACAATTTTTATCGAGCCATTCAGAGCAAAAGCATTTCCAGTAATTAAAGATTTAGTTGTTGATAGAAGTTCTTTTGACAGAATTCAGCACGCCGGAGGATTTATATCTGTAAATACTTCTGGAAATACAATTGATGCCAATACAATTCCAATTAACAAGAAAGATGCTGATGATGCTTTTGATGCTGCAGCTTGTATTGGTTGTGGAGCTTGTGTTGCGAGTTGTAAAAATTCATCGGCTATGTTATTCGTTGCTGCAAAAGTATCTCAATATGCTTTGCTGCCTCAAGGAAGAATTGAAGCTACTGACAGGGTTTTAAACATGGTCAGCCAAATGGATGCAGAAGGTTTTGGGAATTGTACCAATACTGGAGCTTGTGAAGTAGAATGTCCAAAAGGAATTTCTCTTGAAAATATTGCTCGTATGAACAGAGAATATATGTCTGCAAGCTTGAAAGGATAAAACCTAATAAATGAAATTAATAAACGCATTCAATGTAAAAGTTGAATGTGTTTTTTTTTATCTTTATAAAAATGATTTCAAATGAAAACGGCACTCATACAAGCATCTTTATATTGGGAAAATCCAAAAAGAAATCGGAACTATTTTGAAGAAAAGATCAATTCAATTGGCGATGATATTGATTTGATTGTACTTCCGGAAATGTTTACATCTGGATTTACCATGAGTCCGGAGAAGGTTGCGGAGACGATGCAGGGTGAAACGATAACGTGGGTTAAATCGTTGGCAAGAGCAAAAAAAACTGCCATTACGGGAAGTTTAGTTGTTGAAGAAAATAATAATTTCTACAATCGAATGGTTTTCGTGTTTCCATCAGGTGAAATTCAATTCTATGATAAAAAACACTTATTTACTCTTGCTGGAGAAGATAAGGTATACACCAGCGGAACCCAAAAAACCCTTGTGGATTATTTTGGCTGGAAAATTTGCCTGCAAGTATGTTATGATTTAAGATTTCCGGTGTTCTCAAGGAATTCTGAGGATTATGATTTACTAATCTATGTTGCAAGTTGGCCAAAAATTAGAATAAATGCATGGGATGCATTACTTAAAGCACGCGCAATAGAAAATATGTGTTATACGATTGGGGTTAACCGAATAGGAGCCGATAATAATGGTTATCAATATACGGGACACTCGCAAGCGTTAGATTTTTTTGGAAATTCTATTGTCGAACCGATAGAATCCGAATGTATTCTTTATGCTGAATTAAATAAAGAAAAGATGTTGCAAGCCAGACAAAAGTTAGGTTTTTTGAATGATAGGGATACTTTTGAAATAAAAAATATATAATTTATTTATTCTTTTTATCCGTTTTCTTTTTAGGTTCAGGAATGTAGGGAAGACTCAGGTCAAATGCTTGGTTTACATCCCAATTGGCTCGTACATCTATTTCCTTAGAAAAATAAATTACTTCCTCTGCTTGACGTTTTTCTAAATAATTTCCTGAATCCCATTCTTTGTTTTTGTTTTCGTCATAGATGGCTCTAAGGGTATAAAGTGCAGGTTCAATTAGATTAAAGTCAACTGTTGTGTTTTTTTCAGTATATTCAGTAGCTAAAATTTCTCCTTTGATATTGGTTAATTGCACGATAACAGGAAATTGCTTTCCATTTTGTAAAGACACACTAAGGTTTCCGTAATCAGCAGTGCTTTTGGTGTTTATTTTATATGTTAGTGAATCATTTGATTTTTCAAAAAAATCGGTCAAAGCTCCAGGAAGAATGGAAATGCTGTACTTTTCGGAGGGTTCTTTCTTAAAGTCGAAATACAATTTCTGATTAAATTCGTCATATTCAGTTGTAAAAGGTATAGAGACATTACCGTTTTTAACGAGCTTTATTTTTGAATTGTCAAAATTTACTAGTGGCGTAGCGGTTTCTAAAGTAAATCGATCTCTAAAATTTAATACACCATTTTGTACGGCAGTAATATTTAGGGTGTCTTTTTTCTGATCTTTAATTTTAAACGAGAAATTTGTGTTGTATTTGTCTTTGGTTACAGCCAAAGCTAATGAGTCGGTTTTTATGGGTTTGTACCATATTTGCAGCGAATCTTTTTTAGGTAACTGGGTAACAATGGACGGGATTGTTTCGTTGTTTTTTTTTAAGGTTATTTTAGGTCTTAAGCTGACCTGATCTGTCTTTCCTTCGAATCCCATTAGTAATCGATTTCCAGACGCCTGACTTGGTTTGTAAGCCTTGAATGTGGGAACTTCTTTAAATAATGCTAATTCGTAAACAGTATCATTTGGGACGGTAATAAATTGTTTATTAAATCCAATTTTGTCTTTTTTTGGATTGAATTTATTATTGTTATTGTAGTCCTTCATTGCTACAAGAAGGTATTTTCCTGCTTTAAGATTTTCTAACCGGAATGTTTTCAGACTATCTAATGTGTTCGTTACGTATCTCGGAGTTTCAGTATAGACAATTGAGTCCTTAAAGGTGTCATTTACTTCATACAACATAACTGAAATGAATGATTCTACTTCTTTTTCGTAAGCATTTTTTACAGTTCCGCTAATGGATAAAGAATCGATATAGTCTCCAGTTGAAAAGACATATTTGAACTGGTTTAGAGGATTTCCTTCGTTATTATCTGCTATACTCTGACCAAAGTTGAAGCTATAGGTAGTGTTGGGTTGCAGTGTGTCTTTTATTTTGATTGTAATAAATTTAGTAACAGTTGTTGGTAAAATCAAAGGTTCATGTTTCATCGGTGGAGAAATAATCAACTGTTTGTTTAAATCCTTTAATTTTATATTTTCGTCAAAGACCAATTTAATTTCGTTTCCTTTGAAATTGGTATTGAAATTCTTTGGAAAACTCGCTTTTAAAACGGGTGCAATAGTGTCTTTCAGGCCTCCGGTAATGTTTCCTCTTTTTGCACAACCAATCGTAATTAAAAGCAGAAATAAGGAAATATATTTTAAATTGTTTTTCAACATATCAAATCAAAATTAGAATCTACAAAATAACAATTATAATTAATGTAATCGAAACTTTTTATAGAATTATTATGAGGTATTTAACTAGCGTTACTTTTGTAATTCTTCATGTTTTTTATGATTTTTAATGTTTAATTTTACAGGGCTTTAAGGTTGATGAATTTTAAAAAATACACTTTTTCTGCCTTTAAATTTTATAAATAATTTTCAGTTGAATATTTAATAAATGAGAAAAATAGAACATATTGGGATTGCAGTTAATGATTTGGAAACTTCGAATTTGATTTTCGAAAAGTTATTAGGCGCTCCAGCCTATAAATTTGAAGACGTGGAAAGTGAAGGGGTAACGACTTCTTTTTTTAATGTCGGTGCTAATAAAATTGAACTTTTAGCAGCTACTAATCCGAACAGTCCTATTGCCAAATTTCTTGCTAAGAAAGGGGAAGGGGTGCATCATATCGCTTTTGATGTCGAAGATATTGTATTGGAGATCGCGCGTTTAAAGGAAGAAGGGTTTGTTGTCTTAAATGAAATACCAAAGAGAGGCGCGGATAATAAGCTAGTTGCATTTTTGCATCCGAAAAGCACTAATGGAGTTCTGATTGAGCTGTGTCAGGAAATCCGATAAGTTTTTAGATAAAGGATAGTATTCTAATATTCAGTTGGTTTCAATTTTAAAGTCCTTAATAATGAAACTATCTGAAAATCTAGGTCAAAAATATTTGGAGCAAATGAAAAATAGTGGTAATATTGCAAACTCTTAACCGGTCCTATAGCTCAGTTGGTTAGAGCACCTGACTCATAATCAGGTGGTCCCTGGTTCGAGCCCAGGTGGGACCACAGAGAAAAGCCTTTCAAATTTTTGAAAGGCTTTTTTTATGGCAATGTAAAGGTAAATTTGTTGTAAAAAAGTCATACTTTTGTCACGAATACTGTTGTTTTTGTTAAAACTATGTGTTTGTTTTGCAAAAGAATAAATGTCATGGAAAATGTTCTCGTAAGAATGATTTGTCTTTTATTTTTCTCATTATGAAAGTTATTAAAAGAGTTTTTTTTACTATAATCTTATTTCTGCTTGGCGTTTTTAATGCTTTGGCTGACGGTCCTCCTGTGCCTTCGCCGACGGGGAAAAAGGCATTGCCTCCTCCGCCAGGTTTGCCCATTAATGAGAATATTTTCGTAATATTGATAATTGCTGCGCTATTCGGAATTTATATCATTTATAGCTTTAAGTTAAAAGCAAAAACTCCAATTTAGATTGGAGTTTTTGCTTTTATAAGGTTTGTTGTGTTGTTTTCTATTTGTTGGCGTATAGTTTGGCAACGTATTTTCCTATTACATCAAACTCCAGATTGATTTTTGTGCCTACTTTAAAGGAATTAAAATTGGTGTGTTCGTACGTGTATGGAATGATGGCTACGCTAAACTGATTTTTCTTTGAGTTTACTACGGTTAAACTTACTCCGTTTATGGTAATTGAACCTTTTTCAATGGTAATGTTGTTGAGTGTTTCGTCATATTCAAAAGTGTACGACCAACTTCCGTTGGTTTCTTCGGCAGCGATGCAGGTTCCAATTTGATCAACATGGCCTTGTACTATATGGCCGTCTAGTCTGTCACCAAGCTTCATTGCTCTTTCAAGATTTATGCTATCGCCTTCTTGCCAATACGCTAAATTTGTTTTTTTTATAGTTTCGTCAATTGCGGTTACGGTATAAAAAGTGTCGTTTAAGGCAACTACCGTCAAGCAGATTCCGTTGTGAGCTACGCTTTGGTCTATTTGTAATTCACTGGTGATCGAAGAATTCACCGTAATGTGAATGTTGTCTTTCTCTTTTTTTATTTCTTGGATTACACCAAGTGTTTCTATGATTCCTGTAAACATTTCTTATTTTATTTTACTAAATTTGCACTTCAAAATTAGCAATAAATAACGTGAGGTCATGATGAAAAAAGCAGAAAATATAATCGTAGGGATTTCTATAGGAGATTTGAACGGTATTGGAAGCGAAGTGGTACTGAAAACATTCGAAGATTCACGTATGCTGGAACTCTGTACGCCGGTTATTTTTGCTAATGTTAAGATAATGTCATTTGTAAAAAAGAGTTTTGAATCTACTTCAACGCTTCATGGAATTGATAGATTAGATCAAATTGTTCTGGGAAAGATTAATGTTTTGAATCTTTGGAAAGAGGGTGTTGATTTAAATCCAGGAACGAACGATGAGAAAGTAGGTCAATATGCTATAAAATCTTTTGTTGCGGCAACTAAAGCTTTAAAAGAAGGGTTGATTGATGTGTTAGTTACGGCACCGATTAATAAATACAATATACAGTCGGAAACGTTTAAATTCCCGGGTCATACCGATTATCTCAATCAAGAGTTAGAAGGAAATGCATTAATGTTGATGGTGCAGGATAATTTAAGGGTTGGTTTGTTGACAGATCATATTCCTTTAAATGAAGTTGCATCGCATCTGACAGAAGATTTGATTAAGCAAAAAATAGAAACTGTAAAGCAATCGTTAATTCAGGATTTCAGTATTAACAAGCCTAAAATTGCTGTTTTAGGATTGAATCCGCATTGTGGCGATGGCGGAGTTATTGGTACGGAAGATGATTTGATAATAAAGCCGGCATTGAAAAAAATATTTGATAAAGGAACGTTGGTTTTTGGTCCTTTTGCGGCGGATGGTTTTTTTGGTAGTAATCAATATGACAAATACGATGCTGTTATTGCAACGTATCACGATCAGGGATTGATTCCTTTTAAAACATTGTCTTTTGGAAAAGGAGTGAATTATACAGCAGGTTTGGATAAAATCAGAACCTCGCCGGATCACGGTACCGCTTACGATATTGCTGGAAAAGGTGTTGCGGATTATAACTCATTTAAGGAGGCTGTTTATCTTGCTATAGATATCTTTCACTCTAGAAATCAATACAAGGAAATCAGTCAAAAACCTTTGAAAACAAAAGAAAAACAGTTGTGAACAAAAAAAGGTGAATAACATTATTAGATTTGTAATAATTTTATATCTTTGCACTCCCGAAGTTTAGGGTAAATTGTTGTTGAAATGAACAAGACAAAAGAATATTTAATTCCTTTCGTAGGATTAAAGCTAGGGAAACATCAATTTGAATATCAAATAAGTAATGCGTTCTTTGAAATCTTTGATTATAATGAATTTCAAAATTCAGATATCAAAGTAAATGTAGTTTTAGAGAAAAAAAGTACAATGCTGGAATTAAGTTTAAAGCATAAAGGAACAGTAAATGTTCCTTGTGATCTTACCAGTGAAGATTTTGATTTGCCTGTTAAGGGGAAAATGAAATTGATTGTTCGTTTTGGAGAAATGTATAATAATGACAATGAAGAATTGTTGATTTTGCCACACGGAGAGTTTGAAATAGATATTGCACAATATATCTATGAAATGATAGTGTTGTCCGTGCCTCTAAGACGAGTTCATCCAGGAATAAAAGATGGAAGTTTAAATACTGAAGCCTTGAAAAAACTGAAGGAACTGACAATAAAAGAACAAAAAAAAGAGCATAAACAAGAACAGAAAGAAGAAAATATTGACCCGCGATGGGACAAATTAAAGCAACTATTAACGGATAAATAATATAGTAAAATGGCGCATCCTAAGAGAAAAATCTCCAAAACAAGAAGAGATAAAAGAAGAACACATTACAAAGCTACTGTAGCACAAATCGCTACTTGCCCAATCACAGGTGAGGCGCATTTATACCACAGAGCCTACTGGCATGAAGGGAAAATGTATTACAGAGGGCAAGTTGTTATAGATAAATCTGTAGCTGTTGCTTAATACATTTTTGTAAATGATATTCGAACTCTCACATCGTGAGAGTTTTTTTGTTGTTTATAATTTTCATTAAATAAGAGGTTCTAAATCAATACGCTTTGGGATTTTTTTTGTAATTTTCAAGTCTTTTAAAAAATTTTCAAATGGTAGCATTTGACAAGAAATAATCGAATACAATGAATACAATTACAGCCGCAATTACAGCAGTTGGAGCCTATGTACCGGACTTTGTACTTTCAAACAAAGTGTTAGAAACAATGGTTGACACAAATGACGAGTGGATTACCTCTCGTACAGGAATAAAAGAAAGAAGAATCCTTAAAGATGAAGATAAAGGAACTTCCTACTTAGCCATTATGGCAGCAAAGGATTTATTGGCTAAAGCAAACATTGACCCTTTAGAAATAGATTTATTAATAATGGCAACCGCTACCCCGGATATGCCAGTAGCATCGACAGGAGTATACGTGGCTACCGAAATAGGAGCCATAAATGCCTTTTCTTACGATTTACAAGCGGCATGTTCGAGTTTCTTATATGGAATGTCAACAGCGGCAGCTTACATACAATCAGGACGTTATAAAAAAGTACTTTTAATTGGGGCAGATAAGATGTCTTCTATAGTCGATTATACAGATAGATCAACTTGTATTATTTTTGGTGATGGCGCCGGAGCAGTTTTGTTTGAACCTAATTACGAAGGCCTTGGATTACAAGACGAATATTTGCGTAGCGATGGTGTGGGCCGAGACTTTTTAAAAATTCCTGCCGGTGGTTCTTTGGTTCCTACAACTTTCGAAACTGTAAGAGACAATCGACACAATATTATTCAAGATGGTAAAACTGTTTTCAAATATGCAGTTACCAATATGGCTGATGCAAGTGAATTAATTTTGAAAAGAAATAATTTAACCAATGATGATGTGGATTGGTTAGTCCCGCATCAAGCAAATAAACGAATCATTGACGCTACTGCGAGTCGAATGAATTTAGAAGACTCAAAAGTTTTAATGAATATAGAAAAATACGGAAATACTACTTCTGCAACGTTACCTTTAGTACTTAACGATTTTGAATCTTTATTTAAAAAAGGCGATACGATTATTTTTGCAGCTTTCGGAGGAGGATTTACTTGGGGTTCTATTTACTTAAAATGGGCATACGATAAAAAATAAATTTAAACTAAAATAAATAATTATGGATTTAAAAGAAATTCAAAATCTAATCAAGTTTGTGGCAAATTCAGGTGTTGCAGAAGTTAAATTAGAGATGGATGATGTTAAAATCACCATTAGAACAACTTTAGAAGGCAATGTAACAGAGACCACGTATGTTCAGCAAATGCCACCTCAAAATGCACTTACGCAAGCAGCAGCTCCGCAACAAATTGCTCCAGTAGCTTCGGTGCCAGAAGTTCCAGTAGTAGAAAATTCTCATTATATCACTATAAAATCTCCAATTATTGGAACTTTCTATAGAAAACCATCACCAGATAAACCTATGTTTGTTGAAGTAGGTAAAACAATTTCTAAAGGAGATGTGCTTTGTGTTATTGAAGCAATGAAATTATTTAATGAAATTGAATCTGAAGTTTCTGGTAAGATTGTAAAAATATTGGTTGACGATATGTCGCCAGTAGAATTTGACCAGCCTTTATTCTTAGTAGATCCATCATAAGAAATTTTGAATGATGAATTTTGAATGAGAAATTGTTTTTCGATCATTCAAATAATTTAAAATTTATAATTTATAATTTATAATTTCAATAAGATGTTTAAAAAAATATTAATTGCAAATAGGGGAGAAATTGCGCTTCGCGTAATTAGAACATGCAAGGAAATGGGTATAAAAACAGTAGCAGTTTATTCTACTGCTGATGCTGAAAGTCTGCATGTGAAGTTTGCTGACGAAGCGGTTTGTATAGGACCGCCTCCAAGTAACTTATCTTATTTGAAAATGTCAAATATTATTGCCGCTGCCGAAATTACTAATGCAGATGCAATACATCCAGGGTATGGATTCCTTTCTGAAAATTCAAAGTTTTCTAAAATTTGTCAAGAACATGGTATCAAATTCATTGGAGCATCTCCTGAAATGATTGATAGAATGGGAGACAAAGCTTCTGCAAAAGCAACTATGATTGAAGCTGGCGTTCCATGTGTTCCCGGTTCAGTAGGAATTTTAGAGTCGTACGAACAAGCCCTGCAATTATCAAGAGATTTTGGTTTTCCAGTAATGCTTAAAGCAACTGCTGGTGGTGGCGGAAAAGGAATGCGAGCTGTTTGGAAAGAAGATGAATTGCTAAAAGCATGGGAAGGCGCTCGTCAAGAATCTGCTGCCGCTTTTGGAAATGATGGTATGTATTTGGAGAAATTAATCGAGGAACCTCGCCATATTGAAATTCAAGTGGTAGGTGATGCGTACGGCAAAGCCTGTCATCTTTCAGAAAGAGACTGTTCAGTTCAAAGACGTCATCAAAAATTGACTGAAGAGACGCCATCTCCGTTTATGACTGATGAACTGCGCACTAAAATGGGTGAAGCTGCTGTAAAAGCTGCGGAATATATTAAGTATGAAGGTGCTGGTACTGTAGAGTTTTTGGTCGATAAACACCGTAATTTCTACTTTATGGAAATGAATACCCGTATTCAAGTTGAGCATCCGATTACAGAACAAGTTATTGATTATGACTTAATTCGTGAGCAAATTATGGTTGCTGCCGGAATACCTATTTCTGGTAAAAATTATTTACCGCAATTGCACGCCATTGAATGCAGGATTAATGCAGAAGACCCTTATAATGATTTTCGTCCATCTCCGGGAAAAATCACAACGCTTCATATGCCAGGAGGACATGGTGTTCGTTTAGATACGCATGTTTATTCAGGGTATACCATTCCGCCAAATTACGATTCAATGATTGCAAAGTTGATTACAACTGCACAATCTCGTGAAGAAGCTATTAGTAAAATGAGAAGAGCATTAGATGAATTTGTGATTGAAGGCATAAAAACTACAATTCCATTCCACAGACAATTAATGGATGATCCAAGATACATTGCAGGAGATTACACAACTGCTTTTATGGATACTTTCAAAATGAATGATCCAGAATAATCTTGAATATTTATTTAGAGAAAACCTTACAGTGATGTAAGGTTCTTTTTTTTTTGTTCTATTGGAGCGAAAGTAGGATAGGTGTATAAATATTACACAGGCTGAGATGGAGAATACACACTTTTATAGATTTTTAAATTAATTGAAAAATCAGTAAGGTGTTGCAATGAAGTGTTTTAAGTATTGCGTGGCTAAGGTATATAACTATGGTATGATAATTTCATTAATTTAAATAACAATATAACAATAAAAAACATTGAATTTTTAAAATCTATTATTATGAAAAAGTTAATCTTATCAGCAGCAATCTTTTTAGGAAGTTTATCAACATTTGCACAAGCATCAGCAACTACAAAAACAGAAGCGACTACTCAAACGGCACAAGCTACTCAAACTGTTGAGGAAAAATACACAGAAATTAAAGCGGAAGAAGTTCCAGATGCTGTCAAAGGTGCTTTGAAAAAAGCTTTTCCAACTGCAAAACTTGAAAAAGTATATGTAAACGAAAAAAAAGAGTATAAATTAGAGGTTACAGTAGGTGAAAAAGCAGGAGCTCTTTATGCAGATGCAGCAGGGAAATGGATTACTAAACAATCTTAAGAAGCACCACAAAATTTAGATCATTAAAAAATATAGCAGAATGAAAAAGTTAATTTTATCAATAGCAATTGTTTTAGGAAGTTTATCAGCTTTTGCTCAGTCTTCAACAGTGAAAAAAGCAATGAAAATTGAAACTACGACGAAAGTTGTTGAAGAAAAGTTTACAGAAATTAAATCAGAAGAGGTTCCAGAAGCATTACAAATAGCTTTTAAAACAGCTTATCCAGTAGCGATTATTGAAAAAGCGTTTGTGAATGAAAAGAAAGAATTCAAACTGGAAATTCAAACTGGAGATCAAAAAGCTACCGTTTATGCAGATGCTGACGGAAACTGGATTAAAAAATAAGTTTGGGTAACTTAGGGGTTATTTTTAAAAGGGAGATTGTTTTTTTACAATCTCCCTTTTTTTACAAATTTTTTATGAAAATTCGAGTTTAATAACTTTACATTAGCATTCAAAGTTAAAAAACCATGTCAAAAATTTTATTGATAGAAGACGATGTTTCTTTTTGTAAGTTGTTAGAGAAATTTCTCGTGAAAAAATCTTTTTTCGTGACGACTGCTTTTACAGCTGAAGAAGCAAAAATTAAAATCAATAATGAAGAATTTGACCTTGTAATTACGGATTTAAGACTTCCTAATTATGATGGAATCGAATTAATGACTGAATTCAAAAAATTACATCCCACAATTCCGGTCGTTCTTATGACGGGTTATTCTGATGTTAATACGGCAGTAAAAGCAATAAAAAAAGGTGCTGCAGATTATATTTCTAAACCATTCAATCCTGAAGAGGTTTTATTGATTATTTCCAGCGCATTGCAAACACCAATTGAAAATACTGTCAAAAGCAATATTCTAAAAAATAAACAAAACAAGGTACTGTCGGAAAACAAATTTGTTTTAGGTATTTCTGCAGCTTCAAAAAAACTTGCTGAATATATTCAATTAGTGAGTCCAACGAATATGTCTGTTTTGATTATTGGCGAAAGCGGTACAGGTAAAGAAGTTATTGCAAAAAGTATTCATCAAAAAAGCTCCAGAAAAGACAATAGTTTTATTGCGGTTGATTGTGGAGCTATACCAAAGGAATTGGCTGCAAGTGAGTTTTTTGGTCACGTGAAAGGTTCTTTTACAGGAGCTATTGGGGATAAAATAGGTTATTTTCAGGCAGCAAATGGCGGGACAATTTTTCTTGACGAAATTGGAAATTTATCGTATGAAAATCAAATACAGTTGCTAAGAGCTTTACAGGAAAGAAAAATAAAACCTGTTGGGAGCAACAAAGAAATCGACGTTGATATTAGAATAATTACTGCTACAAATGAGGATTTACGGGAAGCGGTAAAAAATGGCGATTTCAGAGAAGATTTGTATCATAGAATCAATGAGTTTTCCATTCATTCACCATCATTGGTAGACAGAGAAGAGGATCTGATGGTTTTTTCTGATTTTTTTCTTGAAAAAGCAAATCAAGAATTGAATAAGGAAGTAATAGGATTTTCTCCTGAAGTGGTGACTATTTTTCAAAACTACAGATGGCCGGGGAATTTAAGAGAGCTTCAGAATAGTATCAAAAGAGCTGCGCTTTTATCGTCAGGTGATTTTATCGAAAAGACAGCACTTCCAGTCGAATTTTTTCAAAGTCCTAATAGAGAAACAAATGATTTTTCCTTGTCTGAAAATGAAAAAGAAGCTATTCTTGAGGCCTTAAATCAGACTAAAAACAATAAGTCTGAAGCGGCCAGATTGCTTAAGATTAACAGAAAAACACTGTATAATAAATTAAAATTATACGATATCGATTAATTGAGCTCTTTTTCTAAAAGTATGAAAAGAGTTAATATCATATTTTTTAATTCCTTGAAATTAGAGGTGATATCCTCTATTGGAAGATCTTTCAATTCTAGTTCATCTAATATTCCAGTGATATTATGGGCTTGAATTTGTTTAAACATGGGGCACATTCGATGTGAGATTTCTTTAATTTCCAGCATATTATTTGCTGCAATTGCATTTTCTAATGGTATTAAATTCTCCTTTGTGCTTTTTATGAATGAGGTTAAAAATTCTTTTAAAGCTTTATCATTGTTGATCAAAAAAGATTGTAATGACGTCAAAGAATAAGGCCTCTTTAAATCACTTTCTTCACCTAATTGATCTGAATTGGCTTGATTTTCAATGTTGCTAAAAATAGAATTTATTACATTAAGGAGCATTTTTGGAGCATAAGGTTTCTTAACAACTTCCGTAAACCCAGCTTTTTTATAAACTTCTAAATCTAAATCGTTTCGTCCGGTAACAGCTATTATTGGTTGGTTCTTATATTTTAGTTCTTTCTGGTTTTTTAATTTTTCGAGAAACAAAAAACCATCAATTTCCGGCATTTGAATATCGGTAATTATAAAATCAAATGAACTTGTTCTTGTTGCTTCAATTGCATCAGCGGCATTGTTAAATGGAATGACGATGTAATTATTTTGTTTTAAAATCTCAGTTGTTAGTTTTAATAAATTAATGTCATCATCAACAATAATCGCAGTTAATTCGTTTTTTGGATTATTTGGAATAGATGTTTTTTGCAGTAATTCAGTATCAAATTGCAATGGAAGTTCAATTTCAAATATACTGCCTTTCCCTAAAGCGCTTTTTAGACTTAATTCTCCACCTAAAATTTCCACTATGCTCTTTGAAATAGTAAGTCCCAAACCAGTTCCTCCATATTTTTTTTCGATGTTTTCATCCGCTTGTGTAAACTCTTCGAAGATCAATTGCTGCTGTTTTTCTGCTATTCCAATTCCGGAATCTTCAACTCTAATTTTGATTTTATGGCTCTCAATATCGATTTTGGTTTCAATTTTTATAAAGCCCGTCTCGGTGAACTTGTAAGCATTGCCAATTAGATTGGTTAAAATCTGTCTTAATCTAAAAGGATCTCCCATTATAGGATTATTTAATCGCGGATCAATTTCGATCAAAAGTGCCACCGATTTTTGTTCATACAGGGATTGAATGCTTTTCGCAACATCTGAAACGATATTATTTAATGAAAATGGAATGTTTTCAATTGTTATTTTTCCTGCTTCAATTTGTGTGAAATCCAGTAAGTCCTGAACTAGTTTTGAGATGTATTCTGAAGAGGTTTTGATGTTTTTTGCAAAATAGAGTTGTCTTTTATTTAGATCAGAATTGTCTAAAAGTTCGGTGTAGCCCAAAATTGTACTTAACGGCGTTTTTAAATCATGGCTCACGGTGGAGATGAGCTGTTCCCTGTTTTTTAATAGTGATTTTGTTTTTCTATTGGCAACTTCAAGTTGTTTTTTATAGGATTGCGTTTTTGAAAAATCATTCAGGATTAAAATCAAGAAAAATAAGGTAGATAATGATCCTACTGCTGCAGCTATAGTTACTATTTGATTGGTTTTTTTTAATGAATTTTCTCTTTCAAAATAGTTTTTTGCTGTGTTTTTGATGATTTCACTTTCAACAATGTTTAAGACCTTTCTTAATTGTTCAGATATTGAAAGTTCATTTTGAAGCAATTTGTCTTCTTCAAAATTTAATAATTCTTTCTTTTTTGTTGTCTCTTTTTTAACTTGATTCAGTAAGGTTTTAGAAGCTAATAAAATCGAGTCAGAAGCTTTTTTGGTTAAGGTATTTGTACTGTCGTCAGGGATATTTTGATTGAGATAAGTGACATATTTTTTAAGTACATTCCGTTGGTAATCTCCCATCGCCAGAGGATATTTTACAAAATCTTCCAATTGGAGTTTTCTTAACGAAGCTTCCATTTTAGTTAAATCGTCAATCGCTTTTTTTACTGAAACTTCATCGTCAGTTTTGTTTTTTATAGCTTTTAGCTGCTTTATGTTATGCGTTTTTTTGGATAATAAAATCTTTACACTATCCAATAGTGCGATTTGATATGGAGTGGTGACTAATAATTTTAAAGAGGCAATAGCTGATTTTAATGAATCGGTTTTAGAGGTGTAATTCTTGAAATCCTTTTCAGAATTAGACTGAATTGTTATTCGGGCTAAACTTTCAGTTTTATAAACGTTGGAAAGTAAATTGCTTACTTTTAGAATCTTGCTATTTTCTTTAGCAATCTTACTTTCCGTTTTTGAAAAAACGGTGCTTTCCGAGTACAAAAACCAGCCTGCGCCAACAAATAGGGCTGCCAAAATTAGGTAACTGATAAGAATTTTAAAAGGAATATAACTTTTTTTGCTATTCATCTTTCAAAGATAAAAATTACAAAAGTGTCTAAAGTTAAGTTATTCAAAAATGTTTTGGTGAAAAACAAAAAACCTTATTGAGAAGTGAGGTTTTTGAGAATGATTTTCCATTATAATTCATAGGGTTTCTTTCAGCCATTTAAAAAATTCACTTTGCCAAACCTGAGCATTTTGAGGTTTAAGTACCCAGTGGTTTTCTTCTGGAAAATATAAGAATCTACTTTTTATTCCTCGCAATTGGGTCGCTTGAAATGCTTCTTGTCCTTGTCCTATCGGTACGCGAAAATCTTTACCGCCTTGAATAATTAGAATAGGCTTATTCCATTTCTCGACCATACTTATTGGATTGAATGTAGTATAGGCTTTTTGTGCTACAGTATTGTCTTTTTCCCAATAAGCGCCACCAAAATCCCAGTTACAAAAGAAAACTTCCTCGGTAGTTCCGAACATGCTTTGGGTATTAAAAACGCCATCGTGAGCAATGAATGTTTTAAATCGGTTGTTGTGGATGCCTGCTAAGTAAAACACAGAATAACCGCCATAACTGGCGCCTACGCATCCCAAACGTGATGCATCAACATATTTTTCTTTCGTTATATCATCAATCGCTGAAAGGTAATCGTTCATTACTTGTCCAGCCCAGTCTTTACTGATTTGTTCGTTCCATTCCACACCGTGGCCTTGCATACCGCGACGGTTTGGCGCGACTACAATATAACCATTGGCGGCCATTAGCTGGAAATTCCAACGAAAGGAATAGCCTTGTGTCAATGGAGCTTGTGGTCCTCCTTGACAAAATAAAAGGGTTGGATATTTTTTTGATGCATCAAAATTAGGAGGGAGTATTACCCAAACTAACATTTTTTTTTCATCGGTTGTGGTAACATATCTTCTTTCAGTTTTGCTTAGTGCCAATGAATTATAGATAGCAGTATTTATATTTGACAGTTGTTTCCAGCTGTTTTTATTTAAATCAAAGGAAAAAATTTCCGCTGCCTGATTCATGTCCGTTCTGGTAATGATAATTGAATCGCCAGAAAAACCGATTAAGTCATTGATGTCGAAATCACCATTAGTGATTTGATGAACCTTGATTGCGGATTGGTTTAGCCCCGGAAAATTAACCTCAAATAATTGTTTTGTCCCGTCTATTGGTGCAATAAAATAGATTTTTTTTCCATCACCACTCCATATAAAATGATTCACCGTGCCATCCCAATTAGCTGTCAGGTTTATGTTCGTTCCTTCGAAATTAACTATTAAGTCATTTTTATCCGCTTCGTAACCATCGCGCTTCATTTGAAGCCAAGTCAAATTACCTGTAGGAGAAAATTGTGGAGCGGTGTCATAACCTAAATTTTCCTCGGTTCTGTTGCTTGTTTTTCCAGTTTCCAGATTGTATTCGAAAATATTAACATTGGTAGAAATGGCATATTCTGTTCCGGCTTTTTTCTTGCAAACATATAAAATGCGTTTGCTGTCTGGCGACCAGATATAATCCTTGTTATCTCCAAAAGGTTTTTGTGGGCAATCGAAATTTTCTCCTTTCATAATGTCAATTGCAATAGTACCTTCTTTGTTTTCTTTATAAAAAACATGATTGAATTTTCCTTCGTTCCAGGTGTCCCAATGGCGATAATCTAATCCATTGTAGATTTGTACTTCTGATTTTTCCAGCTCTGGATAAAAATCTTTTCCCAGAACCTTATCGATTTTTACTTCTTCACTATACACCATATGTTTCCCGTCTGGAGAAATGTTCTCGTCTTTTAATACAGCTGCGGTGTCTTTTATTTCGGTTGGATTTCCACCATTTATTGGTAAGGAGTAATATTTTGTATCCAATTTATTCTCTACAACAGATGGAGTTTCTACTTTATAAACTATATTTTTTTTGTCGTTGGAAATACCTAGAGGAGTTATTCTTCCTAATTTCCAAAGCAATTCGGGTGTCATTAGATCTTGCGCCATAGTATATAAACGAATTAAAGCAATTTTTTTTCTTAGCCATAAAAATAGCCAATTTAATTTGATGTTTGTCGTTTTAATAGTTGCTTTTTAGTCCGAACGAGAGTGGGGAACCTTTTGTTTCTTTTCTCTTAAAAAAATAAAAGATTAGAACGGATAGCGTGATTAGCACATGAAAATTATTATTTTTATAAAAAATATTTGCAGATGGATTTGAGTTATTGGGAATTAAAAAACTGGTTTACTAGTATCGATTACACAATTGTTGGGAGCGGTATCGTGGGCTTACATGCTGCGCTGCGCTTGCGCGAAAAATTTCCTCAAAGTAAAATTTTGGTTTTGGAAAAAGGGATGTTGCCACAAGGGGCCAGTACTAAAAATGCCGGTTTCGCTTGTTTTGGAAGTCTTTCAGAAATCATTGACGATTTAAAATCCCATTCAGAAGAGGATGTTGTAAATCTTGTTCAAAAACGATGGGCAGGCTTGCAATTGTTACGGAAAAGACTTGGTAATGACACCATTGATTTTAACCCTTACGGTGGTTACGAGTTGTTTTTGAACACGGATGAAAATAGTTATAGTGAATGTGTTGGAAAATTACCTTTTATTAATGAAATTTTAAGACCACTTTTTAAAGCCGATGTTTTTACTAAAGAAGTGGATCGTTTTGGATTCAAAGAAATAAAGGAGTATTTGATTTTTAATCCTTTTGAGGCGCAGATTGATACCGGTAATATGATGCAGGCATTGTTGAAACAGGCTATTAATGAAAATATTATGATTCTAAATCAACAAACGGTTACGTCGTATTTAGAAAAAGGAAATGCAGTCGAAGTGGCGCTTGGAGATTTTAGTTTTGTCACTAAGAAATTATTATTTGCCACTAACGGTTTTGCAAATACGCTGACCAATGGAGCGGTAAAGCCAGCCAGAGCACAAGTTTTGATTACGGAGCCCATTAAAAATTTAGATATAAAAGGTGCCTTCCATCTGGATAGAGGTTATTATTATTTCAGGAATATTGGAGATAGAATATTGTTAGGGGGTGGGAGAAACCTTGATTTTGATACTGAAACAACAACCGAATTTGGTCAAACAGAAATTGTGCAAAAAAAATTGGAACAATTATTAAAAGAAGTAATTTTGCCGCATCAGGATTTCGAAATTGCACACCGTTGGAGCGGAATCATGGGCATTGGTAACAGTAAGAATCCTATCGTTTCGCAAGTGTCAGATAATGTTTATTGTGGCGTACGGCTAGGTGGAATGGGAGTGGCAATAGGAAGTTTAATAGGAACAGAATTAGCAGATTTAATATAATGGCAACGAAAATAACACCAAAAAGATCAAAACAACCCGCAAAAAAAGAAGCAACCCCTTTTATGAGTAAACTAACCCGTTTTTTGTTTAAAGTTTTTTTATGGTTCATCGGACTCTCTTTATTTTTTGTAGTACTTTTTAAATTTGTTCCAGTACCATTTACTCCTTTGATGGTGATTCGTGCCGTTGAAAATAAAATGGCAGGAAAAGAAAATTATTTCAGTCATGACTGGGAACCTCTTGAAAATATATCTGTGAATCTACAAAAAGCAGTTATTGCCAGTGAAGATGGAACCTTTCTGAAACACAATGGTTTTGATTTTACCGCAATGCAAAAAGCCTATAAAAGCAATGAAAGAGGCCGTAGGATAAAAGGTGGAAGTACAATATCACAACAGACGGCCAAGAATGTATTTCTTTGGCAGGGACGTAGTTATCTTAGAAAAGGACTGGAAGCCTATTTTACCGTTTTGATAGAAACTATCTGGGGGAAAAGACGCATCATGGAAGTGTATTTGAATAGTATCGAAATGGGCGATGGTGTGTATGGCGCGGAAGCAGCGGCACAACATTGGTATAGAAAAGATGTCTCAAGCTTGACATCGCAACAGGCAGCAGGAATTGCTGCGATATTACCAAATCCAAGAAAATATTCGGCTACAAGTTCTTCGTCTTATATTAATAATAGAAAGGCTAAGATTGTCCGCATCATGCGACATATGGGAAAATTAGAATATTAATGTAGTACAACTTTCTTTGATTTTAAAAGAGAATCATAGGCAAACCCTAAATAAAAAACCGTAAATTCTTAATTAAAAGAATTTACGGTTTTATTTTGTGGAGAAGATGGGGCTCGAACCCACGACCTCTTGACTGCCAGTAGAATTCATATTTATAAAAATCCTTATTTTACTGGAGTTTGTGTTTTTTAATTGTTGCAAAATCATATATTTTCAAGCATTTTGCCACTTATTAAGTACACTTAGATTTAGTGTTTCTTACGAAGACTAGTTATTGGCACTTTTTTATGTTTGCTGCCATATTATAGTTTTTATGTATATTTGTACAAAATATATAATTATCGCAATAGAAAAACTAAATATTGATAAATTAAAAAGCCAGTTCAAAGATAAAAATGTCTTTGATACCAATGATATAGCTACGTTTTACACTGAAATAGAGGAGGAGTTAAAACGTTCTACTGTAAATTGGCGAATATATGCTATGGTCCAAAATGGAGTGTTACAACGGGTTGGTAGAGGGAAATTTAAATTAGGGAAAGAACGAAATTATTTTCCTGAAATCTCATCAAAGATGAAATTAATTTATTCAAAAGTAAAAAAGGAATATCCATATACAGATATTTGTATTTGGAATACTTCTTCACTTAATGAATTTATGATTCATCAGCCATTCAAGTTTTATTATGTGCTAGAATTAGAAAAAGAAGCAATGAATTCAATATTCTATTTTTTAAAAAATTTGAATTTTTCTGTTTTTCTCGAACCAACTACAGATATACTTGAAAAATATGCCCCCGATAATAAACAAATCATTATTATAAAACCTTTGATTTCAGAAGCTCCACTTATTTCTGTTAATGGAATTAAATCTGCCTCAATAGAAAAAATGTTGGTTGATATTTTTTGCGATACTATACTATTTTCTGCTCAGCAAGGCTCTGAAATGCGTACAATTTTTGAAACTGCATTTACTAAATATACAATAAATCAAAGTAAAATGCTACGATATGCAAATCGAAGAAGGAAAAAAGAATATTTTACTGAATTTATAAACTCAATTTCTAATATACGGCAGCAATAGCGTTTTGCTGCCAATTTATAGCGCATGATAAATCAAGAAGAAATAACAAATGAATGGCTCAGTAAAGTTTCAAAAGAAAACAAAAATGCTGACAAAATTTTAGTAGAAAAGGTTGTTCGTGCTTTACTTTTATTAGAAGGATTAGTTAAACAAAAAATACCATTCATATTTAAGGGAGGCACTGCTTTGATGCTACATTTCAACTCAACTAGACGATTGTCAATAGATATTGACATTATATTGCCGCAAGAGATTGAAAATTTAGAACTAAGCCTTGATTTAATAGCTTATGAACAAGCGTTTCTAAGGAAAGAGTTGCAGCATAGGGATACTAAATCGAAAATTAAAAAGGAACATTATAAATTTTTCTATACTCCATTGCATAAAACTAATAAAGAGGAAGAATACGTGTTACTTGATATATTGTATGAGGAAGCAAATTATTCTAAAATAATTTTGTTGCCTATTCAATCAACATTTGTTCCAATTATCGGTGAACCACTGACGGTTAATGTTCCAAGTTTAGAAGATATTCTAGGAGATAAATTAACCGCCTTTGCTCCGAATACAACAGGAATACCATACTTTAAAAAAGAGGACAGTATGAGCATGGAAATCATCAAGCAGTTATATGACATAGGAAATCTCTTTAATGCTGTCAATGAATTAAGCATTATCAAACCTACTTTTTTTCGTTTTGCTAAAACAGAATTGGCGTATCGAAATTCAGATAAAATGAATGAATTAGATGTACTGGAAGATATTTATCAAACATCTCTTTGTATAGTAACTAGGGGAATAGATGGAAAAGGGAATTTTGAGGAATTGCAAAATGGGATTCAAAGGATTGGTAGTTTCATTTTTTCAGAAAATTATCATATTGAAAAAGCAATTACCCATGCTTCAAAAGCCGCATACTTGTCTGCTTTGATAAAGCATGATAGTTCTACTGTACAAAAGTTTGAAAACCCTGCCCAAATTAAGAATTGGTCTATTGGTGAACCTTTAAATAATAAATTGAATAAACTTAAAAAATCTAATCCCGAAGCATTTTTTTATTGGCATCAAATCTTTCTTATCAACAATTGGGATAAAAGCTAATTAATAGAGATTAGTTGAGGTCGTAAGGGACGTAAATAGAAGGATTTAGGTACTTCAGAAATTAAGTTTTTAAGCCAAAAAATAAATATGCCCGTCATCTTGATGGAGCTTCATTTTTTATATTTGAAATGTCAAAAAATACACGGAATAGGTACACTTAGATTGCATAAAAAAAGCCTTACATTTCTGCAAGGCTTGATTTTACTTGTGGAGAAGATGGGGCTCGAACCCACGACCTCTTGACTGCCAGTCAAGCACTCTAGCCAACTGAGCTACATCCCCAGCAATGTTTCGCAAATATAACATATAAATTGAGTAAAAAGCAAATTTCAAAAATACAAATCGATACTATTTTAAAAAAAAGCGAAAGCGTCCGTTACTTTTTTTAACTTTACGTCAAAATAGATGCTATGGTAAAAGATAATCCAACTGGTTCGCTCATTGCAACAATTGAGAATAAAATTGCTACACTTGAATTTGGACATCCAGCGAGTAATTCCTTTCCCAGAGAATTATTAGATCGCTTAACAAAGGAGCTCAATGATTTGAGTATTAATCCAGCTGTTTCGGTGATTATTATAAAGAGTGAAGGTACAAGCGCTTTTTGTGCCGGAGCCTCTTTTGATGAACTCTTGGCAGTTTCAAATCAAGAAGAAGGAACAAAGTTTTTCTCTGGATTTGCGTTTTTAATCAATGCCATGCGCTCGTGTTCAAAATTAATAGTGGGTCGCATTCACGGAAAAGCAGTAGGTGGTGGTGTAGGAATTGCTTCCGCATGTGATTATACATTAGCAACAAAAAATGCTTCGATAAAATTATCAGAGTTAGCTATAGGCATTGGTCCGTTTGTTATTGAGCCGGTAGTTTCAAGAAAAATTGGAAAGACGGCAATGGCTGAAATGACACTTATGGCGCACGAATGGAAAACGGCTGATTGGGCAAAAGAGAAAGGTTTGTATGCTGATCTTTTTGAAACTATAGCAGATCTTGATAGTGCTGTGGCAGATTTTAGCTACAAATTATCTAATTATAATCCGGAAGCATTAGCCGAAATGAAAAAGGTTTTGTGGGACGGAACTCAAGATTGGGAAACACTATTGTTGGAACGTGCTGCTATTTCTGGAAGGTTAGTGTTGTCCGATTTTACAAAAAAGGCTTTATCACAATTCAATAAATAATTCATCATGATAATTTTAGCACTTGTTCAGCAAGTAAACATTGAAGAAAAATTAAAAAACGCAACAGATAGCAGTTATCAAACAGGGATTATTATTGGATCATTTATTCCATTTGTTATTTTAATTGGATTGGCATACTGGATGTATACAAGTGCCAAAAAAAGAGACAAAGACCTTTAATTATTTACTAAATTTGCAATCAAAATAAAAACCGCGATGAGCAATATCAGAATTACAAAACAATTTAGTTTCGAAACCGGTCACGCCTTATATGGTTATGACGGGAAATGTAAGAATGTTCATGGACATAGTTATAAATTGTCAGTAACCGTAATAGGGAAGCCAATCGAAAATCGCAATGACGTAAAATTTGGAATGGTTATCGATTTTTCTGATTTAAAGAAAATTGTAAAAGAAGAAATTGTGGATCAATTTGACCACGCAACCGTTTTTAACGAAACGACTCCTCATGTTGAATTAGCAAACGAATTGAAAAATCGTGGGCATCACGTTATTTTAGTAGATTATCAGCCAACCAGCGAGAATATGGTGGTCGATTTTTCGCAAAGAATAATAAGAAGATTGCCAGAAGGAATTAATCTTTTTTCCTTAAAATTACAGGAAACCGAATCTTCTTTTGCCGAATGGTTTGCAAGTGATAATTTAAAATCGATACTTTAACTTCATGCAGTTAGCCAATAATAAAAAAATATATTTCGCCTCTGATCAACATTTTGGCGCACCAACACCCGAATTGAGTTTTCCAAGGGAACAAAAATTTGTGGCTTGGCTCGATGAAGTGAAAAAAGACGCAGAAGCTATTTTTTTAGTGGGTGATTTATTTGATTTTTGGTTCGAATACAAAACAGTGGTTCCAAAAGGTTTTGTTCGTGTTTTAGGGAAATTGGCTGAAATTCGCGATAGTGGAATCCCCATTTTTTTCTTCGTGGGAAATCACGATTTATGGATGGAAGATTATTTCCAGAAAGAATTGAATATTCCGGTGTATCATGACAATCAAGAATATATTTTAGGAGATAAAACTTTCTTAGTGGGACATGGCGACGGCAAAGGTCCTGGTGACATGGGATACAAACGAATGAAAAAAGTATTTTCAAATTCATTCTCAAAATGGCTTTTTAGGTGGCTTCATCCTGACATTGGAGTGAGATTGGCACAATATCTTTCCGTGAAAAACAAATTGATCTCAGGGAATGAAGATGTAACCTTTCTTGGTGAAGACAAGGAATGGTTAATTCTCTATTCCAAAAGAAAACTAGAAACCAAACACTACAATTATCTTGTTTTTGGACACCGTCATTTACCCATGAAAGTAACGGTTGGCGAAAATTCTGAATATGTGAATCTTGGTGATTGGATAACCTATTTCACTTATGGTGTTTTTGATGGGGAGACTTTCGAAATCAAAAAATACAAGTAATTAGCTGCTTTTTTCTCACTCCCCGTTTTTTTTGAAGGTGATTTTGAAATGGGGAAATAAATAAGTGTTGTTTACAATGCTTTTTTAAGAAGCCCAACCTCAATTCATTCCCTCCCCATATAAATAATCTTCCAAATTCATTTTAAACAAAGTTCCTTCCACTAAGTCTTTTACTGCGTTGAGTTCTTCCATGGAAACGGCCAAATCGATTTGGGAGCAAGGTGTTTTTAGTAAAAATTTGTAGCATTTATTTTTTAGTTCGCATTCGTCACAGCATTTGTTTTGGAAATAACTGTCTGTAATGCAATTCTTAAATTGGTGGAGTTCATGCTTGGTAAAATAAAAACCTGTTTCTCTGAAAATCAATTGAACTTTATCTAGCATCACTTCATCCTCTTTTTTCCAATAGAAAGAAGTTCCGGAATCATTGTAATATATTTGTTTTATTTCTTTCATTTGGAATTTGTTTGAAGCAAATATAATAATTATTTAGATTTATTCTAAATAAAAAAATATAAAAAAGTCACAAAAAAAGTCGGTTAGTAATCCTGAGATTATTTTACCGACTGACTATATTTTAAGTGTTTTTTAGAAAAATTTATTTGTTTCTAGCCCTTTTCATGTTCGTCAATGTCCTTTTGCAGGTCCAGTTTTCTGAAAGAAGGGGAAAATATTCCTGTACCAAGCACTATTAAAAGGGTCATGCTTCCGCCAAAAACAACCGCAGTTACCGTTCCCATTAATTTTGCTGTTAATCCACTTTCAAAAGCGCCTAGTTCATTGGAAGATCCCACAAAGATAGAATTCACCGCCGAAACCCGGCCTCGCATGTGATCTGGTGTTTTTAATTGTAAAATAGTTTGACGTATCACTACCGAAATTCCGTCAACAGCACCGCTTAAAAATAATGCCAATACGGACAACCAGAAAATAGTGGAAAGGCCAAACACAATAATGCAGATTCCAAAGGCAAAAATGGCCGATAAAAGCTTTATTCCCGCATTTTTATTCATAGGCACATATGCTGAAATGATCAGAGTTAGAAACGAACCAACGGCTGGAGCTGCTCGCAACACGCCAAAGCCTTCGGGGCCAACTTTTAAAATATCCTGAGCAAAAATGGGTAACAATGCTACCGCCCCACCAAAAAGAACCGCTACCATATCCAGTGACAAAGCTCCCAAAACAGTCTTGTTATGGAAAACAAATCTCACGCCTTCTTTCAAACTTTCCATAATGGGCTCCCCAATTTTTGGATTCAAAATAGGCTTGGTGGCTATTTGGGACAAAGCGAGTAAAGAAAAAACAGAACAGATGAAAACAGAACACATCGACCAGTGAACACCAATCAGCGTAATAGAAAAACCCGCTACAGCCGGTCCTAAAACAGCACCTATCTGCCAAACGGAGCTGCTCCACGTGGCAGCGTTTGGATATACTTTTTTAGGGACGATCAAGGATAAAAGGGAAAATATGGTAGGGCCAAGAAAGGAACGTACAATTCCTCCCAGAAAAACCAGAAAATAGATGCCGTACAAAATTGCATTTGTAGAATACCCACTTACAATTGGCGGCCATGTTAACAAAAACAGCGCAAAACTGATTCCTGAAAATCCTATAATACATTTAAAAAGAAGTCCTTTTTTCTCATTTTGATCGACAATATGTCCTGCGAACAATGCCATGGCAATGGCAGGAATTACTTCCATTAATCCAATAATTCCTAATGAAAGCGGATTTTTGGTCAAACTATATACTTGCCATTCAATAACTATAAACTGCATCGACCAGGCGAAAACCATGGCAAAACGCAATAATAAAAAGGTGTTGAATTCTTTATAACGCAAGGCTGCGTAGGGATCGTGTTTTTTCATTTTCGTAACCATATTATTTAATATCTCTTAATCTTAATTGTAAACTTACTTTCCCTTTCCATTCGTTTTCATCAATGGAATAAACCATATCAAAGGGTTGTCCGTTTTTAGTTGTTTCTAATTTATTTCCCAAACCAAAGCCGATAACAGCAATGCCTTCAGAGTTGTTTTGTTTTACAAATAATTTTAAATGTTCATCTTCTTGTCCCATTGGTTTCCCGTAACCCGTATCTTTTGCATTTTTGGTAAGGAAAATAGGTGCCATATTTTGAGGTCCAAAAGGTTCAAATTGTTTTAGAATCCTTGTCAATTTTGGAGTAATATCGGCAAAATTAATTTCGGCATCGACCGAAATTTCTGGAGTGAGCATGTCAGGATGAATGGTTTTTTCGACTTCTTTTTCGAAAGCATCTTTAAAAAGTTGGTAATTTTCTTCCTTTAAAGTCATTCCAGCAGCATACATGTGACCGCCAAATTGTTCCAAATGTTCGGCGCAAGCTTCGAGTGCATTATAGACATCAAATCCTTTTACGGAACGTGCCGAAGCCGCATATTTATCACCGCTTTTGGTAAAAACCAGGGTCGGGCGGTAATAGGTTTCAATTAATCTGGAAGCGACAATCCCAATGACCCCTTTGTGCCAGTCTTCTTGAAAAACAACGGAAGTAAAGCGTTCTTTTTCCTTGTTGTTTTCAATTTGAGAAAGCGCTTCTTTAGTAATTTGTTTGTCTAATTCTTTGCGATCTGAATTGTATTTTTCGATTTCAGAAGCAAATTGCTGGGCATGCTCAAAATCAAATTCGGTCAATAATTCCACTGCGTGATTACCATGTTTTATACGTCCGGCAGCATTGATTCTTGGTGCGATTATAAAAACGACATCAGTAATATCTAAGGTGTGTTTTTTTACTTGGTGAATCAAAGCTTTGATTCCGGGTCTCGGTTCAGAGTTGATGACCTGCAGTCCAAAATAAGCCAACACTCTGTTTTCTCCAGTCATAGGAACAATATCAGCTGCAATTGCCGCGGCAACCAAATCCAAATAGGGAAATAAGTCTTCGATGGTTTCCCCACGGTTTTGACCTAAAGCCTGAATCAGTTTGAATCCAATTCCACAACCGCATAATTCGTCATAAGGATAGGTGCAATCGTGTCGTTTTGGATCAAGAACAGCAACTGCTTCGGGTAAAAATTGACCGGGTCTGTGGTGGTCGCAAATGATGAAATCGATATTTCGTTCTTGGGCGTAAGTCACATGATCAATGGATTTTATACCGCAATCTAAAGCAATAATTAGCGAGAATGTATTGTCATCAGCAAAGTCAATCCCTTTAAAAGAAATTCCATACCCTTCATCATAACGATCCGGGATGTAGGTCGCAACATTAGGGTAGTAGCTTCTTAAATAAGAAGAGACCAGCGAAACAGCTGTGGTTCCATCGACATCGTAATCACCAAAAACGAGAATGTTTTCCTGATTTTCAATCGCCTTTTCAATACGCTTTACCGCTTTATCCATATCCTTCATCAAGTACGGATCGTGTAAATCATCTAAACTGGGGCGAAAAAATCGTTTGGCATCCTCAAAAGTTTCAATGCCACGTTGTACTAGTAAAGTTGCCACAAAATCTTCCACATTCAAAGCTTGAGCAAGATGTTTCACCTTATCTTCGGAAGGTTTTGATTTGATGGTCCAACGCATAGGGTTTGGTTTTTATTTTTTGGAAAGGGAATTTCGCAATTTAGAAAAATGCTATTTCGGAACTAGGGCGGTTCCTTCAAACTGAATCGCGTTCCATCCTGTTTTCATAAAATTGCGGATGTTCTGATGATCTGTTCCTGCAGGATTTTTTAAAACATCTTCATAATAATACGCTCCAAAACACGCTAATGTTTCTGCTTCGGTTAAGTTTTGTAATTGGGCAAAAGCAAATAATTTGCAAGAACCTGAATTTTCTCCTGCGGCATTGATTTGAGAGCCGTTGTGAAATGTGGTTGGAGTAAAAGTATAATTTTCTTCAATTGTCGCAATTGTTTCTGTAAATGCGATTGTTTCCGGAGTTTGTTTTAGTTTTTCTAAGAAAGATGCTGGACTCATATATTTATATTATTCTTCTGATGAAAATTTTGATTTTTTAGGGTCTTTGGTAATTGTTTTTCCACTTACCACTACGACAATTTCTCCTCGTGGAGCTATTTTTTCAAAATGGGCTACCACTTCTTTGACCGTTCCCCGAATGTTTTCTTCGTGCATTTTTGACAATTCACGGGAAACCGATATTTGACGGTCTTCGCCAAAATAGGTAATGAACTCCGCTAAAGTTTTTACTAATTTATGTGGAGAAACATACAAAATCATTGTGCGTGTTTCTTCTGCTAAAGCTAAATATCGAGTTTGACGTCCTTTTTTGTCAGGCAGAAATCCTTCGAAAACAAATTTATCATTGGGTAAGCCACTATTGACTAATGCGGGAACGAAAGCCGTTGCGCCAGGTAAACATTCCACATCAATTCCATTTTCGACACAAGCGCGGGTTAGTAAAAAGCCAGGATCAGAAATGGCCGGAGTTCCTGCATCTGAAATCAAAGCAATATTTTCTCCGGCTTTTAGTCTCGAAATCAAATTCTCAATTGTTTTGTGCTCATTGTGCATGTGGTGGCTGTACATATGCGTGCCAATTTCGAAATGCTTTAATAATTTCCCGCTGGTCCGCGTGTCTTCGGCGAGAATCAAATCGACTTCTTTAAGAATCCGAATCGCTCGAAAAGTCATGTCTTCGAGATTGCCAATAGGCGTAGGAACGATATATAATTTTGACATAAATTAAAAAATTAAACACATCCCGGATTTTCGAGATAAGAAGTAGACAAAGTGAATTTTAAAACTTAAAATTCATTCCGTTATTTATTATTTTATTTTGTTCAAAGGAACACCCGGAACAATTGAAACGGAATTACAGGAATTTTTTCTCAATAATATCCATAAAACGTTCCTCGTAATCTTGTTTTCCTTCCCAGTTATTGTAATCTGGTTTTACCATTTCCTGAATAAAATCGCGGGTTTCGTAGAATGTATCAAATGTGATCAATTGATTTAAAACACGATTGTAATCTTCGCTGCTGTTGCCAAAAAGGTGTTTTGTAAAGGCAATACGGTCATTCAGATCAATATTGATATTTTTTGCTAATTTTTCATTTAAGGAAGCGGTTTTTGGTTCCACTGGTTCCGGTTTCACTTCTTCAATAGTATCCAATTGTTTTTCTTCGAAATCAATTGCAATGGCAGTAGGAATATTTTCAAGCGGATGTACTTTTACAAACTGGGCATCACTATAATTCCCGCCTAATAAATCTTCGAAAGAAATTTGTACGGCTTCCTGTTTTTTTGGTGCTTCAATTTCAGCTACTTTTTTATCTTCAACTTCAACTTCAACTTCCTCGTCCTCTTCCGATAATTCAAAAGCAGGAATGAATGGAGCAGTTTCCGGTGCTGTGGTTTCTTCTTCCATTGCTGTTTCCTCTTCAGCTACTATTTCTTCTTCAATTGTAGGTTCTTTGTCAGCTACTATTTCTTCTTTTTCCTCTAAAGTAGTTTCTGAAGGAATTGTGTCTTCTGCAGCTGCAGTCGTTTCTTCGGTTTGTTCTACTGGAATCTCAACCATTTTTTCTGCTATAGTTTCTTCAACTACAGTATTCGTTTCAGGCTGTGCAGATTCTTTTTGGTCAAAAATTCCCTCAATTTTGCGTTCAATTTCAGCAATTCCAATAGTTGGTTTTGCATCACTAAAATGTTCGTCTACAAATCGTAAGACAGAAAGTTTTTCATATAATTTCTGCGTTTCCAGATATAATTGATTGATATCAGATTTATTTTTTAGCTGTAATATTCTGTGTGCAATGCTGATTAAATCGGCTTCCAATTTTTTTTTCATAACTTTGAAATTATAGTGAGTTTGGTGGGTCTTTTTTAATAAATTTCTTCCTGAGTTTTATTTAGCATAAGGAAGAGGTAAACTTTGCTCGCGGGATTTTTATTTTCAAATAAATGCTCGCGAATCTTCGATTTGATAAAAATGTCATACTTTTGAAACGACGTAAAAGTATAAAATTTTTAAGTCCGTTTTATCCGTTACAAAGTAATAAAAACTATTCATTTTTTAAGTTAGAAAAATACAAAATGTTTCTCGAAAATACAGTAAATCATAAAGAACAATTTGGTTGGATTGAAGTCATTTGTGGCTCCATGTTTTCGGGTAAAACCGAGGAACTGATCCGTCGTTTGAAAAGAGCGCAGTTTGCCAAACAGAAAGTAGAAATTTTTAAACCAGAAATTGATACACGCTATCATGATGATATGGTTGTGTCGCATGATGCCAATGAAATCCGTTCTACGCCTGTTCCTGCCGCTGCAAATATTGCTATTTTGGCGCAAGGTTGTGATGTAGTAGGGATTGATGAAGCGCAGTTTTTTGATGACGAAATCGTGAAAATTTGTAACGATTTGGCGAACCAAGGAATCCGGGTAATTGTTGCAGGATTGGATATGGATTTCAAGGGGAATCCTTTTGGCCCTATGCCCGCATTGATGGCCACTGCCGAATATGTGACGAAAGTTCATGCAGTATGTACCCGCACCGGAAATCTGGCTAATTACAGTTTTCGTAAAACTGACAATGATAAACTCGTTATGTTAGGGGAAACCGAAGAATACGAACCGCTGAGCCGTGCTGCTTATTATCACGCGATGAAGAAAGATCAGGAGTAGTAGTTGTGAAAATAATATAAAAAGGGGAAAGTTGTTGTAACAGCTTTCCCCTTTTTTAATAGTATAAATTTCGGTAGTTTACATTTTCTTTCGCATTCTGGCTACTGGAATGTCCAGCTGCTCTCTGTATTTTGCAATGGTCCTTCTTGCAATTGGATAGCCTTTTTCTTTTAGAATTTCGGCTAATTGATCGTCTGGAAGTGGTTTTTTCTTGTCTTCTTCCTCAATCGTATTCTGAAGAATTTTTTTGATTTCAAGCGTAGAAACATCTTCGCCTTGGTCGTTTTTCATGGATTCCGAAAAGAATTCTTTTATCAGTTTGGTACCATAAGGTGTTTCCACGTATTTGCTGTTTGCTACTCGCGAAACAGTTGAAATGTCAAGACCTACCATATCAGCAATGTCTTTTAGAATCATCGGTTTCAATTTGGTTTCATCACCATCGAGGAAATATTCTTCCTGATAATGCATAATCGCATTCATGGTCACAAAAAGTGTTTCCTGACGTTGGCGTATCGCATCGATAAACCATTTAGCCGAATCCAGTTTTTGCTTGATAAACTGTACCGCATCTTTTTGCTGTGCAGATTTATCACGGGAATCTTTATAGGTTTGCATCATTTCCTGATAATCTTTGGAAACATGCAGGGAAGGAGCATTTCTTCCGTTTAAGGTCAATTCCAGTTCACCGTCAATAATTCTGATGGCAAAATCAGGAACTACATTTTCGGTAATTTTATTATTTCCAGTAAAAGATCCGCCTGGTTTTGGATTCAGTTTTTCTATTTCATGAATGGCTTTTTTAAGTTGTTCATTCGAAACATTGTATTTTTGTAAAAGCTTATCGTAATGTTTTTTGGTAAACGCATCAAACTGATTTTCGATGATATCAGTGGCTAATTCGACATATTCCGTTGGCGTTTTATGCTTCAATTGCAACAATAAACATTCCTGTAAATCACGCGCTCCCACTCCCGAAGGTTCCAATTCATGAATGACATGCAACATTTTTTCCACCGTTTTCTCATCGGTATATATTCCTTGTGTAAATGCCATGTCGTCCACCATATCAGGCACGCTACGACGGATGTAACCCATGTCATCAATGCTTCCCACCAGAAATTCGGCAATTTCACGCTCTTCATCGTTCAAGATGAATGTGTTCAGCTGATTGATTAAATCTTGGTGAAAACTTACCGGAGCAGCAAAAGGTGTTTCGCGATCTTCATCATCATCACTATAGTTATTTGCCTGTGTTTTATAATCGGGTGTGTCGTCGTTGCTTAAATATTCATCGATGTTAATGTCTTCAGCATCAATTCGCTCCGATTCGGCATCATCATAGTCGTCATAATCTTCATTATCGAACTCGTCTTTCTCGTAATCCTCTTCATCTTTTCCACTTTCAAGAGCTGGATTTTCGTTCATTTCTTCTAACAAACGTTGTTCGAAAGCTTGCGTAGGCAATTGAATTAACTTCATCAACTGAATTTGTTGAGGAGATAATTTTTGTGATAATTTTAAATTTAAGAATTGCTTTAGCATTTATGTTTATTTGGTTATTCGTTTATTTGGTTATTGGGATGGAATCCACAAATACCAAATCCAAATTTTTTTATTAAAATTCAGCATTCATTGGTGTTCTAGGGAAAGGAATTACGTCGCGAATATTCGTCATACCCGTTACAAACAATACCAATCTTTCAAACCCAAGTCCGAAACCAGAGTGAACTGCAGAACCAAATCTTCGTGTATCGAGATACCACCACAATTCTTCTTCGTCAATTCCTAAGGCTTTCATTTTTTCTACCAAAACATCAAAACGTTCTTCTCTTTGAGAACCACCAACGATTTCTCCAATTCCAGGGAAAAGGATATCCATGGCGCGGACTGTTTTTCCGTCTTCGTTCAAACGCATGTAAAATGCTTTAATGTTTGCAGGGTAATCAAATAAGATTACCGGACATTTAAAGTGTTTCTCCACTAAATAACGCTCGTGTTCTGATTGTAAATCAGCACCCCATTCGTCAATGATATAATTGAATTTTTTGTTTTTATTTGGTTTGCAATTTCTCAAAATTTCAATTGCTTCAGTATAGGAAACACGTTTAAAATTGTTCTCTAAAACAAAGTTTAATTTTTCCAAAAGCGGCATTTCGCTTCTGTCCGCAGCTGGTTTTGATTTCTCTTCATCCAATAATCTTCCCTCCAGGAATTTCAAATCCTCCAGACATTTGTCCATCGTGTATTTGATAACATACTGAATAAAATCTTCGGCTAGATCCATATTGTCATTCAGATCATTGAAAGCCACTTCCGGCTCAATCATCCAAAATTCCGCAAGGTGACGAGAGGTATTTGAGTTTTCAGCTCTAAAGGTAGGGCCAAAAGTATAAATCTGACCTAAAGCCATTGCGAAAGTTTCTCCTTCTAATTGTCCCGAAACCGTAAGGTTTGTTTCTTTACCAAAGAAATCTTCTTTGTAATTCACTTTTCCGTCTTCGGTTCTTGGGGTTTTATCAAATGGCAAAGCGGTAACTTTGAACATTTCACCAGCACCTTCAGCATCAGAACCGGTGATGATTGGCGTATTTACATATACAAACCCTTTCTCCTGAAAATAGCTGTGAACTGCATATGATAATACCGAACGCACTCTCATAATGGCACCAAACATATTTGTACGTACTCTCAAATGCGCATTTTCACGCAAGAAATCGAGACTCGGTTTATTTTTAGGTTGTATTGGGAATTTTTCTGCATCCGAATCTCCAAGAATTTCAAGTTTTGCAACCTGAATTTCAAATTGTTGTCCCGCACCTTTACTTTCTACCAAAGTTCCGGTTACAGAAATTGCGGCGCCAGTCGTAATTCTCTTTAAAGTCTCATCTGCGGTGTTTTCAAAATCGACCACACATTGTATATTATTGATAGTCGAACCATCGTTCAACGCGATAAATTGATTGTTTCTAAAAGTTCTCACCCATCCTTTTGCATTTACTTCATGAAGCGTCGTAGTACTGTTTAGTAAGTCTTTAACTTTTGTGTGTCTCATTTTAATTATATAATTGATATTGAAAATTGTCTTGTAACCGAAGTGCAAATATAAATCATTTGTTTTAAATGTCATTGCAGCAAAGTAGTAATCAGGATTTATTTAGGGAGCTATTTACCGGTATTCTCTATGTCCTTTACTTTTTATTGCAAAAAGGAAAGGATGCAGTGCATAGCATGGCTAAACGACTGGAATTGTTTTGAATTTTTGGAGGTATTTTTTCGGGATATACAGCATCGTTTTTTTTAATCTTGTGACCTCAGCTCCATTGTTGCTGTATTCGTGTTTTTATATTGGCAGAAAAAACATATGATTCTTTTGTTTTATCCCGTCAGGGACTATATGTGCTATTTATTTTCCGACGGGACACAAATGCCGGATTGCTTGAGATTGCTGTCAATGTGTCTAACGGCACAATAGAAAGGTAGGTAATTTGTAATTATTACAATTCCTTAGCCTCGATGGCAGCGAAAATGCTTTTTCCACGTTTTGAAACGAGGGAAAAAAATGTCATCAATGTTGGAAAACAGCTCCAGATAAAAAGACTAATTCACTAATTCGGCTTCTATTAGATCTTCTTTTTTGGCTCTTTTCTTCTCAAATGTCAATACCAATGCAGGTAAAACCAATAAGTTGGCAAACATGGCAAATAATAAAGTACAAGAGATTAAACCGCCAAGTGCAATGGTACCGCTAAAGCTGGAAAGCGTGAAAATTGCAAATCCAAAAATTAATACAATCGAGGTGTAAAACGTACTGATTCCCGTTTCTCTCAACGCACTGAATACTGATTTTTTGACTTTTCCGTTGTTTTGCAGTAAATCGTGACGGTATTTTGCCATAAACTGAATCGCATTATCCACCGAAATCCCGAAAGCAATACTGAAAACCAATATTGTAGATGGCTTCAACGGAATACCAAAGTAACCCATCAATCCCGAGGTGATGCAAAGCGGTAAAACATTAGTGATTACGGACGCCATTACCATTTTGCCTGATCTAAATAAATAGGCCATCAATAGCGCTATGAGGAAAATAGCAAAAATCAAGGACTCGATCAGGTTGTCAATTAAGTAAGAAGTTCCTTTTTGGAAAACCAACGCTTTTCCGGTAAGTGTCACTTCGTAGCGGTCTTTTGGAAAAACTTTGTCGATTTTTTGTCGCAACTGATGTTCTACTTTTGCCATTTCTTTGGTGCCAATGTCCTTCATGAAGGTGGTGATTCTGGCATATTGTCCAGTAGAATCAACATAGCTTTTCATCAAGTTTTCCTTCGTGTTTTTAGTGGCATTTTTTGCGTACGAAAGGATGAATGCCTGTTCTTGTGAAGTAGGTAATTCATAATATTCCGGATTGCCGTTGTAATACGCCTGCTTGGAATATTTAACCAGGTTTACAATAGAAATAGGTTTTGATAATTCTGGAATTGTAGCAATAGTTTCTTGCAACTCGTCCATTTTTTTCATTGTAGATAATTTCATAACACCTTTTTTACGTTTGGTATTAATCATAATTTCCAATGGCATAACACCGTTGAATTCCTTTTCGAAAAAAATAATATCTTTAAAGAAAGAAGCGCTTTTTGGCATTTCGCCAATCAAACTTCCCGAGACTTTCATCTGTGAAACTCCGATTACACTAAATATGAGTAATAACGCATAGATGATATAAATAATTTTCCGTTTGTATTTCACAATATTTTCTACCCAATCCAACAAAGTCGAAATGTAGGTTTTGCTCAGGTGATACAAGTGTTTTTCCTTCGGCAAAGGCATAAAGCTGTAAACAATCGGTACAACAACCAGCGTCAACAGATATACGGAGATCACGTTGATGGAAGTTACTAATCCAAATTCAAAAAGTAAATCGTTGCCTGTAATCATAAAGGTAGCAAAACCGGCAGCCGTTGTTAAATTCGTCATCAGCGTAGAAACCCCAATTTTTGAAATTACACGTTGTAGTGCTTTGGCTTGATTCTGATGAATTTTTATTTCCTGCTGGTATTTATTAATCAGGAAAATACAGTTTGTAATCCCAATAACAATAATCAATGGAGGAATAATAGCCGTTAAAATTGTGATTTTGTAATGAAACAATCCCAGTGTTCCAAAAGACCACATTACTCCAAAAAGCAAAATGCAAATTGAAATAAAAGTCGCCCGAAACGAACGGAAAAATAAAAAGAATATTAAAGAAGTAATGAACAACGCCGCACCAATGAAAAGACCAATTTCGCCTTTCATGTTTTCAGCATTTATCGTTCGGATGTATGGCATTCCCGAAACGCGAAGGTCGATTCCGGTTGTTTTTTCGAATTTTTCGATTTTTGGAACAAGATTCTCAATAATGAAAGTCTTTCTTCCTGCTGTATTGACAATTTTCTTGTTTAAATAAACTGCTGAACGAATACTCCCTGATTGCTTATTGAATAATAATCCTTCGTAAAAAGGTAAATTATTAAAGAGCTCGCTTTTTATCTTCTGTAAATAAGTTGGGTTTACAATTTGAGTTTGGTCGATTAATGGAACCAATTCAAATTTTTCGGCAGCTTCGTTTTTCTCTAATTTTTTTAAGTCGTTCAACGAAACAACCAGTTCCACTTCTTTGGAATTTTTTAAGCCAGTCATCAATTCATTCCAAGCAGCAAAAGCTTTAGGCGTGAAAAAAGCGTTGTCTTTGAAGCCTATAACAATCAAATTGCCTTCTTCGCCAAACTTGTCCAGGAAGTCTTGATATTGCTGATTTACAATATGTTTTTTAGGAAGTAAATTGGCTTCGGTATAGGTCATGCCCAGGTTTTTCCATTGCAATGCCAGAAAAACGGTTAGGGCAAGAATAACGCCTAGTATTACGATTCTATTTTTAAGTACAATTCGGGCGATTGATTCCCAAAATCCTACTGTTATTTTCTTTTTCATAGATGATTTAAAAATGCATGCAAATGTAATGAAAACAGTTATAAATCATAAAGTTTAAAGCAAACTTTTTATGTTAGTGCGGGGACAATCCTTCGTTTTTTATTTTACATTAATATAATTTATGAGATATAAATTATATATTTGATTTTCTCATCTTTGCATTTTTAAAAGAGGAGTATGTCCACATAAAAATAAATATGAAAAAATACAAAAATGCATTATTTTATTTCGGTGTAACCGGAGGTTTCACAGCTTTAATGTATTGGATTATTAAAAAAGGGAAACATTTAGAAGGAAGTAAAAAAATCAGTATTTCTACAATTGAAAATGGCTCTTGGAATGATTTTACAGCTTCTATGCAACACAGTTTCCAAGACCCTTTAGCGATACTATTAGCTCAAATTATAACAATAATTCTAGTAGCCCGTTTTTTTGGATGGGTCTTTAGAAAAATAGGTCAGCCATCGGTAATAGGAGAGATTATTGCAGGTATTGTTCTTGGCCCCTCTTTATTGGGCATTTATTTTCCTGAATTTTCAGCTGCATTATTTCCGGTGGAATCGTTGGGAAATTTAAAATTTTTAAGCCAAATAGGACTGATACTTTTCATGTTCGTAATAGGCATGGAACTTGATTTGAAAGTGTTAAAAAACAAAGCGAATGAGGCTGTAGTAATTAGTCACGCCAGTATTGTTATTCCTTTTGCACTTGGAATCGGGTTGGCTTACTTCGTTTACAATAGATTTGCTCCCGAAGGCGTAAAATTTCTTTCGTTTAGTTTGTTTATGGGAATTGCCATGAGTATAACTGCTTTTCCTGTTTTGGCAAGAATCGTTCAGGAAAGAGGAATTCATAAAACCAGATTAGGCGCCATCGTTATAACCTGTGCTGCTGCCGATGATATCACAGCCTGGTGTATTCTGGCGGTGGTCATTGCGATTGTAAAAGCAGGGACTTTTGTTAGTTCGTTATACATCATTTCGTTGGCATTAATTTATGTCGTTGTAATGCTTTTTATTGTAAAGCCATTCCTGAAAAGAATCGGGGATTTATATGGAACTAAAGACAGTATTGTAAAACCTGTTGTTGCGATCTTTTTTTTGACGCTTATCCTTTCTTCTTATGCTACTGAAGTGATTGGTATTCATGCACTTTTTGGCGCTTTTATGACGGGCGCTATTATGCCGGATGTGTCAAAATTCAGAACGATATTTATTGAAAAAGTCGAGGATGTAGCCTTAATCCTGCTATTGCCTTTGTTTTTTGTTTTCACGGGTCTAAAAACCGAAATAGGACTGATCAATGATCCTTATTTATGGAAAGTAACTGCGTTTATTATTTTAGTTGCGGTGGTCGGGAAATTTTTAGGAAGTGCTTTGGCCGCCAAATTTGTAGGTCAGAGTTGGCGTGATAGTTTAACTATTGGTGCCTTGATGAATACCAGGGGATTGATGGAATTAATTGTATTGAACATCGGATTAGAACTTAAAGTGTTGACTCCCGAAGTTTTTACGATGATGGTTATTATGGCATTGGTGACTACTTTTATGACTGGCCCTGCTTTGGATTTAATCAATTACATTTTTAATACCAAGGACGGTGTTGATACCGAAGAAGAAACAAACCACAATAAATTCCGAATATTAATTTCGTTCGGAAATAATGAAAAAGGGAAGTCGCTTTTACGACTGGCCAACAGTTTAATAAAGAAAACAAAAGAAACATCCACCATTACGGTTATGCATTTGTCTTTGAGTGATGAAATGCACCAATTTAATATGGAGGATAAAGAGAAAAATAGTTTTATTCCGATTGTTGAAGAATCTAAAATATTAAAACAGGAAATCACTACCATTTTTAAAGCGACTATTGACATAGAAACGGATATTGCTGATATTGCGAATCAAGGAGATTACGATTTGTTACTTATAGGTTTAGGAAAATCAATTTTTGAGGGTACTATTCTCGGAAAAGTAATTGGTTTTACGACAAGAATAATTAATCCGGATCGATTGATTGATAAGTTTACCGGAAAAGAAGGATTGTTTGAAAATTCTCCTTTTGACGAAAGAACCAGACAAATTATTTCTAAAACCAAGATGCCTATTGGGATTTTGATCGATAAGGATTTGCAAAAAGTGGACGAAGTTTTTCTTCCGATTTTTAGTTCTGAAGATTCATTTTTATTGGATTACGCCCAAAAATTAATTTACAATAACAATTCCAAAATAATTATTTTGGATGTAAATGAAAATATTGAGTCCAATTTTGTGATCAAAAGTGCCATAAATTCTTTGGAACAAAAATATCCTAAAAACATCACTTTGATGCAAGACAAGATTGTTAAAGAGGAGTTTTTGTCGAACGAAGACTTAATGATTATTAGTCACGAAAATTGGAAAACTCTTGTGGATTCAAGAAGTGTATGGCTGAGAGGAGTTCCATCTGTTTTGATTTTAAAACACTAAGATGAATTGGATTTTATTGATTATTGGTGGTCTTTTTGAAGTGGGTTTTGCTACTTGTTTAGGCAAAGCCAAAGAAAGTTCAGGCGTTACCGCTGCAATATGGCTGGGTGGATTTTTAGTTTGTCTGACCATCAGCATGGTATTGCTGTATAAAGCCACGCAAACATTGCCTATAGGAACTGCTTATGCGGTTTGGACCGGAATTGGCGCAGTAGGAACTGTTTTGATTGGAATTTTTGTTTTTAAAGAACCAGCTGATTTTTGGAGGGTTTTCTTTATCACTACTTTAATAGCTTCGATTATTGGGTTGAAATTCGTGTCGAATCATTAAATGCGAAAAATGATTTTACTTTTTTAAAGTATTTTAAACTTAAAATATGAACCAAATTCAAGAAAACAACGGTATGATTTATATGTTTTTGGCTATTATTCTGACACTGGCAATTGCACTCTGCTATCTTGTTTATCGATTAATCCAATCTGGAAAAGCAAAAGAGAGTGTAGAGGAAAAGTTTCATTTGCTGGAAATGAAAGTGAATAATTTACAGTTGGAGACATTGGAATCCAAGCTCAATCCTCACCTTTTTAAAAACATTCTCAATTCAATTCAGTCGCATGCTTACCAAACCTATTTTGCGTTGGATAAATTGGCGAATGTGCTGGATTATATTTTATATGAAAGCCAAAAAAAGTTTGTTTCTCCAAAAGAAGAAATCGAATTTGCATTGAATTTAATAGAAATCAATAAAATTAAAGTCAGTCCGCTTTTTGAATTGAAAGTAAAAACCAAAATCAATGAAGGCGAAATGCTCTATGAACAACGACTTTTGGCACCTTTAATTTCAATAGATTTAATAGAAAATGCTTTTAAGCATGCTGACTTGCAAAGCGCTGACGCTTTTATCTCGGTTTTATTTGAATTCAAAGACAATTGTTTCTATTTGACAGTTTCGAATAAAATTTCAGATAAAAAGACATTGAAAAAAGAACGAAGCGGCATTGGAGCCACTACTTTAGAGCAAAGGTTGAAAATTATATACAAAAATCAGTTCAAACTAGATAAATTTGTTGAAAATGACATTTATATTGCGCACTTAAAAATCAATCTTCTTGAATACAAAACTCAAATGCTTGCTGCTGGACGATGAATTACCAGGACTGACTTACCTGAAAATGCTTTGTGAGCAAATCCCAGAATTGGAAATCGTAAAAGCATTCAATAATCCAAAAAATTTACTGGCTGAAATTCCAAAACTCGATTTCGATTTGTGTATTTCAGATATCGAAATGCCAGCAATTGATGGGTTGACTCTTGCGAGTTTACTACAAAATAAATTAGTTATTTTTACCACTGCCTATAAAAATTATGCTGCCGAAGCATTTGAAATTGATGCTGTTGATTATATTACAAAACCAGTTACAAAAGAGCGTTTGCAAAAAGCAGTTGCAAAGGCTTTAGAACGATTTAACAAGCCTTCGGTCACTAAAAAATTCATTCATTTGAATACTGACAAAGGGAAGGCATTGTTGTATTTTGATCAGATTCAATACATCAAAACTGCTGTGACTGACAGCAGAGATAAAGAAGTGTTTCTTGTCGATGGTAGTTCCCTGATTTTAAAAAACATTAATTTTGAGTCGCTTTTAAGTCAGCTTCCAAAGGTTGATTTTTGTAGAGTGAATAAAAAGGAAGTTATAGCTTTGATGGCTGTGAAATTTTTTAATCACAATGAAATTACGCTGAGCCATCAAGAACAAAACGGAAAATTTACTACACTAATTTTGAGTGAAACCTATCGTTCTGATTTTTTAATAAAAGTGAAAATCTAACTTATTACAAAGTTTTCCAATCTTGTTACATCCAAAAGAAATTACCCTGTGTTTCTTTTTATTTCTCCATAATCACTTCCCATATTTGCATCGTGAATGAATGATAATTTAAAAAGAGGTAGTATGCGAAGTATTAAAAATTCGTTTTTTTATTTGATAATTATTGGCGGGTCATCTGCTTTGATGTATTGGATTATTCTAAAAGGGAAAACGCTGGAAATAGGGCAAAACATTGTTTCTCACCAAATAGAAAACGGACATTGGAATGATTTTACAATGTCGATGAACCATAATTTACAACACCCTTTAGCCATTCTTCTGGCGCAAATTGTCACTATTATTTTGGTGGCTCGATTTTTTGGATGGGTTTGCAGAAGAATTGGGCAGCCAACAGTAATAGGGGAGATGATAGCAGGGATTGTTTTAGGGCCCTCTTTAATCGGGATGTATTTTCCCGAATTTTCGGCAATGCTATTTCCAAAGGATTCGTTAGGTAACTTGCAGTTTCTGAGCCAAATTGGGTTAATCCTTTTCATGTTCGTTATTGGGATGGAATTGGATTTAAAAGTGCTTAAAAATAAAGCGCATGATGCTGTTGTTATCAGTCATGCCAGTATTATTATTCCGTTTACTTTAGGTTTAGGGCTTGCTTATTTTATTTATCATTCTTTTGCTCCTCCAGGTGTTGAATTCCTTTCTTTTGGATTGTTCTTAGGAATCGCCATGAGCATTACTGCATTTCCGGTTTTGGCAGGAATTGTTCGGGAACGTGGGATTCATAAAACTAAATTAGGGGCAATTGTAATTACCTGTGCCGCTGCCGATGATATCACTGCGTGGTGTATTCTGGCAGCAGTAATTGCCATTGTAAAAGCGGGTTCTTTTATGAGTTCCTTGTATGTTATTGCATTAGCTATAATCTATGTAGTTGTGATGTTAAAAATGGTTAGGCCTTTTCTAAAAAGAGTCGGTGATTTGAATTCTACCAGAGAAAGTCTAAACAAACCCGTTGTGGCTATTTTCTTTTTGACATTATTGTTGTCTTCTTATGCATCTGAGTTAATAGGGATTCATGCTTTGTTCGGAGCATTTTTGGCTGGGGCAATCATGCCGGAAAACAATAAATTCCGCACTATTTTTATCGAAAAAGTAGAAGATGTTTCAGTTGTAATCTTACTTCCTTTGTTCTTTGTTTTTACAGGTTTAAGGACCCAAATAGGGTTAATCGACGACCCTTATTTATGGAAAATTACAGGCTTGATTATTTTGGTTGCAGTAGTCGGAAAATTTTTTGGTAGTGCCCTTGCGGCAAAGTTTGTAGGTCATAATTGGAAAGACAGTCTGTCCATTGGGACATTAATGAATACAAGAGGTTTGATGGAATTGGTAGTGCTGAATATTGGGTATGACTTAGGTGTTTTGTCAACTCAAATTTTTACCATGATGGTTATTATGGCATTGGCAACCACCTTTATGACCGGTCCGGCTTTGGATTTCATTAATTATATATTTAAGACCAAAAGCAGCATTATCCCGGAAGAAATTAGCAATAAAAGTAAATATAAAGTTTTGATTTCTTTTGCCACAGCTGAAAAAGGAAAAACACTATTGAACGTTGCCAATAGTTTAGTCAAAAAACAAAGTGGGAATACGGTTGTTACTGCAATGCATTTGTCATTAAGTTCAGAGTTGCATTCCTTTGATGTGAAAGATTATGAACGAGAAATGTTTTTACCGATTATTTCTGAATCAGAAAATCTAAATCAAAAAATCATTACTCTTTTCAAAGCGTCAAATGATATTGATTCGGATATAATTGATACAGCTAATCATGGTGAATATGACTTGTTATTGGTAGGTTTAGGACAATCTATTTTTGAAGGAACACTGCTGGGTAAAGTACTTGGTTTTACGACAAGAATCATCAATCCGGATCGCCTGATTGATAAATTTACAGGAAAAGAAGGCTTGTTTGAAAATTCTCCTTTCGACGAGCGAACAAGACAAATTATTGCCAAAAGCAAAATGCCAGTCGGAATTCTTGTCGACAAAGAATTAAAGGAAATAAATCAGGTCTTTATGCCTATTTTTGGTGATGAGGATGCCTTTTTGATTGAATTTGCCCAAAAATTGATTCACAATAATGGTTCTCAAATTACAGTTTTGGATGCCGTTGGGCACATAAGAAATAATCGAAAAATCCAAGAAGGAATTCGTTCCATAGAACAAATAGCTCCCAATCACATTATGATGATGCAGGAACGAACGATTAAAAAAGAGTTTTTAGAGCATCAGGATTTGATGATTATCAGTTTAGAAAGCTGGAAAAAATTGTTGGATTCTCACAGTATTTGGCTCAATAATACGCCATCAGTTTTGATTATTAAACCATAATAATTGTTAAACTGAAACAAGTAAAGCCCTGCGTTTTTAAGAAATATGCAGGGCTTTTTTGTTTTAGTTCAAGTCCTAAGTGCCTAATCTATTTTTGTAACAATACTGTCCTTAAATTTAGGAAGTTGATTGGGTCAGTAACGTCAAAATTCACTTATTCTCAATCCTTTAAAATCTGATTGCGTTCTGTTTTCCATTCAAAAGGTCTTTACCTAAAGTCTTGTAGTCGGTGCCAAATTGCCTGAATGGATTAATGGAACATCTGCAAATGCTGCTTCAAAAGGTCGTTTTTGAGCTAAATAATCTCTTTATATTCTGTTTTGAAATGCATCTTGCTAAATTTCAAATCATTGTGGTGCGAAAAAATAATAATTAAAAAATTAGTGTTGTTTTTTAGGGTCACATTCTTGAGATTTATAAAAGTATGTAAAAAACTGTCGCACAACAGATAAATAGACATATGAACGAGTTTATTATGTGGTTAAAATTTGTTTTTTTTTATTTGTTTTTTAATGTAAGTTTTTTCATTTAGAAAGGCATAAGCGCAGCATAGAATTTATTTAAATACCACAAAAATATAGATGATCAAAAAATTACTCCTTACTCTTTTTTTAGTTTTAGTTCAAACTGTTGTTTTTGCTCAAAAAACATATAATGCGACATCTGGAAATTGGAATGTTGCTGCTAATTGGACTCCAAATGGGGTCCCTACATCAGCCGATAATGTAATAATTCCATCTGGAAAAACAGTTACTGTTACTGCAAATGCTTTTGCAAATAATATAAGTGTTTTAGGGACTGGAATATTAACTGTAGAGAATGGCATAACCTTAACGGTTTATGGAAATGTTGCTATTGACAGTGGCGCTAATTTTAATGCCGGTAGAGGTAATAGTGACAGTGCAACAATTAAAGTTTATGGCGATTTTACAAATCAAGGGAATGCTAATTTTTGGAAAAGTACCGTTATAATAGGAGGCAATTTGATTACCGCTAGTACAATTTTACAAAATAATGGGGATGTAATAGTTGGGGGAAATGTGTCAGGGGTTATTGGTGGTAGCGGTAGTGGAATTGTTTATCCTGTTAATCCGAATGCCTCTGTTACTGTCACTGGAAATGCAGATGAGAAACCACCGGGTACTGTAGCAACAGACGCTACATTGGCGGCTTTGATGAATGAGGTTATTTATGGAGGAAGTTGTCCATTTATGGGGACTACTGCCAATATTAGTGCTTGTTCAGGAGCTAGTGCGGTATTTGCAATTACATTTTCTTCGCCAACACCTTCGGGAGTTCCTTCAGCGTACCAATGGCAAGTTAATAAGAATGATGGTTCCGGTTGGAATTCTATTTCTGGAGGAACAAATGCAACTTTGACCCTTAGCAATGTTAGTGTTGTGATGGATAAATATAAATATAGAGCTCAGGTAACATGGAACAGTTGCTCTAAATATGGAAATTACGGGGTATTAGCGGTGACAGCTGCGAATACATCTGGGGCAGCTTCTTCAACACCAACATTGTGTGTTAATACTGTATTGAATAGTATAACGCATACAACCACTGAAGCAACAGGTATATCAAATAACGGAGTTTCTGGAGCAAACGGTTTGCCTACAGGTGTATCGGCAACGTGGGCGTCAAATACGATAACCATCAGTGGAACACCAACTGTATCGGGTACTTTTAGCTATGCCATTCCATTAACAGGAGGGTGTAGCGCTGTGAATGCTACGGGAACTATAAAAGTAAATCCAAATGCCAGTATAGCTTCAGTAACAGGGACAAGTTCACTATGCATTGGAAGCACGACAACTTATACTACTAATACAGTAGTTTTGAGCGGTGGAACAGGGGCTTGGAGTAGTAGTGACAGCGCTGTAGCAACCGTTAATGCTTCAGGATTAGTGACAGGAGTAGCTGCAGGAACTTGCACTATTATTTATACAATAGCAGGAGGCTGTGGGGGTACAAAAGTTGCTCAACAGTCAGTAACAGTCAATCCAAATACCAGTATAGCCTCAGTAACAGGGACAAATTCACTATGCATTGGAAGCACGGCAACTTATACAACTAACACAGTAGTTTTGAGCGGTGGAACAGGGGCTTGGAGTAGTAGTGATAGCGCGGTAGCAACCGTTAATGCTTCAGGATTAGTAACAGGAGTAGCTGCAGGGACCTGTGCCATTATTTATACAATAACGGGAGGCTGTGGAGGAACAAAAGTTGCCCAACAATCGGTAATAATCAGTCCAAATGCCAGTATAGCTTCAGTAACAGGAACAACATCATTATGTGTTGCAGGAACAGCAACTTATACAACTAATGCAGTAGTTTTGAGCGGTGGAGCAGGAACTTGGAGTAGTAGTAACAACGCAGTAGCAACCGTTAATGCTTCAGGATTAGTAACAGGAGTAGCTGCAGGAACTTGTGCCATTATTTATACAATAACAGGAGGCTGTGGGGGTACAAAAGTTGCTCAACAATCAGTAACAGTCAGTCCTAATGCCAGTATAGCCTCAGTAACAGGGACAAGTTCACTATGCATTGGAAGCACGGCAACTTATACAAGTAACACAGTAGTTTTGAGCGGTGGAACAGGGGCTTGGAGTAGTAGTAACAGCGCAGTAGCAACCGTTAATGCTTCAGGATTAGTAACAGGAGTATCTGCAGGAACTTGTACTATTATTTATACAATAACAGGAAGCTGTGGAGGAACAATAGCGGCTCAACAATCCGTAACGGTAAACACGCTGCCATCAGCCCCAATATTTGTATTCGGGGATATTACACAACCTAATTGTTCTGTAGTAACTGGGAGTGTTGTCCTGAGCGGTTTGCCGGCAGGAAATTGGACGATAAATCCGGGAGCATTATCTGGAAACTCAACTACTGTTGTCGTTACAGGTTTAAGTCCGGGAACAATATATAATTTTACAGTGACTACTACTGGGGGATGTACCTCTCAAGCCTCTGCCAATGTAGTAATAAACCCGGCCTCAATTACTTCAACATGGAATGGAAGTTCATGGCTGCCGAGTGCTCCGACAAGTGCGGATAAAATCATTTTTAATGGAGATTTTTCATCCACTGCTGATCTAGTTGGTTGCTCTTGTCAGGTAAATTCAGGAGTTGTTGTTATTAATTCAGCGCATACTTTGACCTTAACCAACGAAGTAACTGTTTCTGGGGGATCTTTGACATTCGAGAATAATGCAAGTTTGGTACAAATTAATGGTAATGCTATAAATACAGGGAACATAACTTATAAGAGAAGCAATTCTACAAGTAGAGAGACTGATTATACCTATTGGTCTTCACCGGTGGCAGCGCAAATATTGAAAAATGTTTCCACTAAAACCCCTTCAAGTTTCTTTTATTCATTTGATGCAGTTGCAGATGATTGGCATCACGAGGATCCAGCTAATGTTATGTCAATAGGTATTGGTTATATTATTAGAGGGCCACATTATACGACAACACCGCCTCCGGGATTTTATGAAGCTCCTTTTATAGGAGTGCCAAACAATGGAAATGTTTCTATTTCAATTCCATTTGCAGGAAACGAGACTACAAATCTTATAGGTAATCCTTATCCATCCGCTTTAGATGCAGATTTATTTTTAACAGCAAATAGTGGGGTATTGGACGGAACCCTTTATTTCTGGACACACCACACAGAAATCGGAATTGGAGTTAGCAATCCCGGAACTGGTATTTATGCTTACTCATCCGATGATTATGCAGCTTACAATCTTACGGGCGGAATTGGAACCGGATCTGGTAACTTTATAGGAGGTCTTGTTGAACAAACATCTAATAAACCTTCCGGTAAAATTGCTTCGGGGCAAAGTTTTCTTGCAACGGGTATAGCTGCTGGTAATGCTGTTTTTAATAATAGTATGCGTCTTGCTGGCGGGACTTCGGGTGTAAATAACTCCCAGTTTTTCAAGATGACTAAAAATTCGAAAACAACAAATGCAATTGCAAAGAATCGTGTTTGGCTTAATTTGACGAATGATCAAGGGGCGTTCAAACAAACCTTGGTTGGCTATGTTGCAAACGCCACTAACAAATATGATAATGCTTTTGACGGGGAGAGTGTTGATGGGAATGATTTTGTTGATTTTTATAGTGTCAATGAAGATAAAAATTTAACAATACAAGGAAGAGCATTGCCTTTCGATGAAAATGATCAGGTGCCTTTGGGCTATAGTACTACTATTAAAGGTGCTTTTTCAATAGCTATTGATGAGGCAGATGGATTACTAGCGTCTCAGGATGTTTTTATTGAAGATAAGAATACTAATACTATAAAAAATCTAAAAGGGGGAGCATATAGTTTCTTAACAGAAGCGGGTGTTTTTAACGATCGTTTTGTACTGCGATACATCAATACCAATAAAAATTTAGCAATGGGTAGTTTTGAAACATTGGATCATACGGTATTGGTTTCAAAAGATAAAAATGAATTAAAAATAAAATCAGAACTTGAAATTATAAAAAGGATTACTGTTTTTGATTTGCTTGGAAGAAAAGTGTTTGATAAAGAAGCAATAGAAAACAATGAATTTAATATCTCAAATTTTACTTTAAAGAAACAAACGGTAATCGTAAAAGTAACTTTAACTACGGGTGAGATAATTTCTAAAAAAGTTATTTATTAGAACATTTGGTTAATTTTGATAATTCATTAAAAAATCTCATTCTGCTTATTTCAGGATGGGATTTTTTTTAATTAATAAATAAAATTAATGGCATTTATGCTGTTGCTGCTCATTCATCCCAGGTCTATTGTGAATAAAATTCCTTAAGACGTTGGAATTAGCATTTCTCAAAAATCATATTCCCGTAAAAAAGCAAAACTATTTATTTTTATAAGTAAATATTCTAAATGTCAATATTGTGGAAGAAACACTGTTTCTATGGTAAACTTTTACGTTCGTAGTCTTAGTTAATATTTAATTTTTTGTGGGTGCGTACAATGGATTCTTTGTTTTTATAATCAATCCATTTCTGTCCCTTCAGTTTACGCATCAAATTATCAAAATGACGCATAATCGTCAGATTGTAAACGGCTTTTGATAGACTGGAAATTTTTCTTGGAAAAGCCCGTAAACTCATTGAAAAACCAGGTTCGAGGTATTTCATATAATGCCAGTATCCTTCAGGCATATACAGCATTTCACCATGATTTAGTTTGCAAATGTATCCTTTTGCTTGTTTTAAAGCGGGCCATTTATCAAAATCGGGATTGTCAAAATCGATATCTTCTCTACAGATTAATGAATGGGGAATTTTATATAAAAAAGGAGTCTGATCGTGATCAAATAAAATGCATTGTTTTTGACCATCAAATTGAAAATGGAGTATGTTCGAATAATCAATATCAAAGTGCATGAATACTTTGGAGTTTTTACCTCCAAAAAAAAGCATCGGTAATTGTTTTATTAAATGTAATCCAATATTCGGCCATTTAAAATCCTTATGAAGAACGGGTAGTTCCTTCATTAAATCATAAAGGAATATTCTGTAATTGGTAGGTTTTGATTGTAATAAATCAATATAGTCTGCCATCTTCATTTCGGCATGAGGCTCATTAAAACCATCTTTGTGAGAAACAGGCCTGTTATCATACAAGGGAACTGTTTTTTCACCTGCAATACATTTGATATAGTTGAGATTCCATTTTTTGTATGCAGGCCAATCTTGAGTCAACTTTTCAACAACTAAAGGCTTTTGTTTTTTGACATAGTTAGAATAAAAATCATCTTTCGAAATGGTTTCAACACGCTCTATTTCGGTAAGATTTATTTTCATGAATAAAGATTAGAAAAAGCTCTTGATTTTTAGGTCAAGAGCATAATTATAAAAGCTTTTATGTAGTAAAGTCAATACTATTTTTCTTTAGCAGATGCTTCGAGATTTCTCTCGATGGCGTGCCCCGGTCTTGACCATTTTGGTTTTTCTCCTAGAGGTGCGAATTGAGAATCTGCTGCTTCAATGGTTTGAGGCTGAGAAACTTTTGTGAATGGTTTTTGAGGATTTAATCCCAGCATTTCAAACATTTTCATGTCTTCATTTACATCTGGATTTGGAGTAGTTAATAATTTATCTCCTGCGAAAATAGAATTGGCACCCGCAAAGAAACACATGGCTTGGCCTTCACGGCTCATGTTCATTCTTCCTGCGGATAAGCGCACTTGAGTTTCCGGCATAATAATTCTGGTAGTGGCTACCATTCGTATCATTTCCCAAATTTCTACCGGTTTTTCTTCTTCCATTGGAGTTCCTTCAACAGCAACCAAAGCATTTATTGGCACTGATTCCGGTTGGGGATTTAGTGTAGAAAGTGCTACAAGCATTCCTGCTCTGTCTTCAATACTTTCTCCCATCCCAATAATTCCACCGCTACAAACAGTTACATTCGTTTTACGGACATTCTCTATAGTTTGCAAACGGTCTTCAAATCCGCGTGTCGAGATTACTTCTTTATAATATTCTTCTGAAGTGTCTAAATTGTGATTGTAAGCATATAAACCTGCTTCTGCTAAGCGATGCGCTTGGTTCTCCGTAATCATTCCAAGTGTGCAGCACACTTCCATGTCCAGCTTGTTTATAGTACGAACCATTTCCAGTACCTGATCAAATTCAGGGCCGTCTTTTACATTTCTCCAAGCTGCTCCCATGCATACACGGGAAGAGCCACTTGATTTTGCGCGCAAAGCTTGTGCTTTTACTTGACTAACTGACATTAAATCATTGCCTTCAACAGCTGTGTGATACCGGGCTGCCTGTGGGCAGTACCCACAATCTTCCGGGCAACCGCCTGTTTTTATAGAAAGTAAAGTTGAAACTTGAACAACGTTAGGGTCATGATGCTCTCTATGAATGGACGCTGCTTCAAAAAGCAAATCCATCATAGGTTTGTTATATATTGCGATAATTTCGTCTTTCGTCCAGTTATGTTTTGTAATGCTCATCGATACGATTTTTTGATGCACCAAAAGTAGTCAAATTGTTCTAAAGAAGCAATGCAATAGTAGCTAAAAGCCAATGGACAATATTTTACAGCTAATGTTAATCAGTTGTAAGACGGTTGTTCCAATATAACATGAGTAACATGGTAACAATTACCGAAGATGCAATCCCCTCAAATAGCAGGCAAATAGAATAGGTGTTTACTGATGGGTTTCCGCCAAACAAAAATGTTTTCGACAAGGATTTTACATAGGAGTCTCCACCTTGCATGTAACTATAGACTACTAATCCCACTATACTTAAAAATACACCTATCAATGATGTGATCATGGCGGATATTGCATTAGCTATGAACGTTTTTTTGCCTTCGGCCACATTCATTTCGATAGTTTTGTTAACGCCATAAAAAACAAAAAATACGTTAACGATGCGCAGGTAAAATAAATCAGCATAGCCCAGTGCATTCATTAACAGAAAATAGAGTGCAATTCCGGTGCAAATAATAACTCCGTTTACTAATTCTTTAGGTAGTTTCATTCGGTTAGTTTTTAAAAATTAAAAATAGAACGCATGTTTGAATTATAGGTATAGAATTTTTTTTGAGCTCTTTAAAAAATAGCATGAAAAGTAAAGCTGTATTATAGGATTTCTTGAAGTTGTCTTTTTTGGGATGATGCAAATCAGAAACCTTTGGTTTATTGGTTTAATTTTAATGTTTGTCTGAAGAGTAGCGGCTTTCCCAGTACAACAGCAACATAAATGTGACAATTACGGCTGATACGATTCCTTCAAAAAGTAGAGAAATGGAATACGTCATCACAGAGGGATTTCCGCCAAATAGAAAAGTTTTTGATAATGAGCCTACATAAGCATCACCACCTTTTGAATAGCTGTAAATTATTAATCCAATGATGCTTAAAAAAACTCCTGTGAGCGATGTGATCAATGCCGAAACGGCATTGGAAATAAGAATTGTCTTGCCTTCTGAAAAATTTGTTTTTAGGGTTCTATTGGTTCCATAAAATACAAATAAGACATTAAAGAGGCGCAAGTAAAACAAATGTGCGAGGCCCATAAGCTCCATTGACAAAAAGTAAAGTCCAATTCCGAGGAAAATTATAAATCCGTTGTAAAATTCTTTTGGCAGTTTCATATGATTAATTTTTAGAGGAGTTAAAAATAATACGGCTATGATAAACAATACATTGTACATCAAATTTACAGAAAATATGACAATATTTTATGAAATGTGTTAAAAAATAATCTTGAGGAAAGCTAAATTTTATTAAGGTAAGTTAGTGCAGTTTTTTTGTCTTTTTCAAGTTGTTCTTTTAAAAGGGCAACAGACTCAAATTTTTGTTCTGAGCGAATTCTGTGTAACATGGAAACCCTGATTTTTTGATCGTATAAGTCTTCATTGAAATCAAAATAATGGATTTCTATGGACTGGCTTTGTCCTTCAACGGTCGGATTAAATCCAATATTCATCATTCCAAAAACGGTTTTTTGATTGACGGTACTTTTTATAATATAAACCCCGTTTTTCGGAATAAGCTTGTAGTTTTCTTCAATTTTTAGGTTGGCGGTTGGAAAATCGATAGTTCTTCCCAATTGCTTTCCTTTGACAACAATTCCGGTCAGGAAATAATCATATCCTAAATATTTATTGGCTAAATCCATATTTCCTTCTAGCAATGCTTTCCTGATTTTGGTTGAACTTACCGAAATATCGTTTATTTCCTGAACTGATATCTGTTCTACTTCAAAACCATATTGTTTTCCAAAATTAATAAGATCATCAATGTTAGCAGTGCGGTTTCTTCCAAATCGATGGTCGTAACCAATAATTATTTTTTGAATATGAAATCGGTCTACAAGAACGGTTTTGACAAATTCTTCTGCAGTCAATCTCGAAAAAGTCTCGTCAAAAGGATGAATTACAAGGTTTTCAATGCCTATTTGTTCCAACAAATCTATTTTTTCATCTATAGTGTTGAGTAGTTTTATATCGGAATGTTCCTGTAAAACCATTCTGGGATGAGGAAAAAAAGTGAGAACTAAACTTTCGTAATTCTCATTTTTAGTTTTTTGTATTAGTTTTTCCAGAATTTTTTTGTGACCAATATGAACTCCGTCAAAGGTGCCCAAAGTCAGGATTGTTTTTTTTGTGGAACTGAAATCGTTTATGGAATGAAAAATCTTCAAAGCAAATGTTTTATAAAAGTGCAAATTTATACTATCTATTTTAAAAGTAACGGTATGAGGAATTGATTTTCGCTTAGGTTGCAAAAAAAATGGTTTAAAAACCAAAAATAGACATTCTGAAATTAATAGTTCATCTAATATATTTTAACTTATGCACTTATACATTAGTTTAAATACTTTAATTTTGATATTTAAATGTTTCAAATCATGAGAAAAATTATACTATTCTTTATTCTTCTTCTTTCTAGTTCGTTAATCCATGCTCAAAATGGTTCTCCTTGGAAAAGAATAGATCAAAATAAGATTGCTGCTTCTGATAGAATCGTTGCTAAACCAAGTGCTGATAATGAATTGTTGTTCAAATTAGACGAAGTTGCTATTAAGCAATCTTTGGAGCCGCTTCATAACAAAGCAAGTAAGGAAAATAGAATTGAAATTTCTATTCCGAATACGAATGGTGTTTTGGAAAAGTTTTCAGTTTGGGAATCCTCTAACTTTGAGCCGGAGCTACAGGCAAAATATCAAGATATCAGAGCGTATGCCGGTATTGGAATTACAGACCGAAATGCATCGCTTTACTTTAGTTTCTCACCACAGGGAATTCAAACCATGATTCTCAGGGGAGATAGTGGATCGGAATTTATTGAACAAGATGCTAAAGACAAAACGGTGTATGTTCTTTTTAATTCCAAAAACAGAACCAGGGGGAGTTTGCCTTTTACCTGCAAAACCGAAGATGTAGCTTTAAACAAGCAATTATTAAATAAAACCAATAAAATTTCAGCGAGTAACAGACTTTTTAAAACTTTAAGGCTGGCTTTGTCCTGTACCGGTGAATATACTGCCTTTTTTGGAGGAACTAAACTGGGTGCTTTGGGCGGTATGAATGCTACCCTGACAAGGGTAAATGGTATTTTCAATAAAGATTTAGCCGTAAAATTAATTCTTATTGCAAATGATGATCTTGTCATTTATACCAATGCAGTTACAGACCCGTATGATGATGCCACTGCCGGAGCAGGAGGGACATGGAATCAACAGCTACAGACTACTTTAACCAGTACGATAGGAGAGGGAAGCTATGATATAGGACATTTATTTGGAGCTACGGGTGGCGGTGGTAATTCGGGTTGTATCGGTTGTGTGTGTGTCAGTCCTACCGTTGCTGCTCCACTGGCAAAAGGAAGTGCTTTTACGTCACCAAGCGATTCAAAACCGCAGGGCGATACCTTCGATATAGATTTTGTAGCCCATGAGATGGGACATCAGCTAGGAGCAAATCATACCTTTTCTTATGAATTGGAAGGAACAGGAGTATGCGTTGAGCCAGGAAGCGGATCAACCATTATGGGTTATGCCGGGATTACGGATTATAATGTTCAGGCTAATTCTGATGATTATTTTGCTTATGCAAGCATAAAACAAATACAAGATAATCTTTCTTCAAAAACTTGTCCGACTAGTACAGCAGTAACGAATAGTCCACCAGTAATTAGTGCGGGTTCAGACTGGACAATCCCGAATGGTACGGCTTTTAAATTGGCAGGCACTGGTTCGGATATTAATGGGGATACCCTTACTTATTGTTGGGAACAAAATGACTCTGCCACGTCTGCAAGTGGAGCGAACAGTATTGCTTTGCCAACCAAAGTAGACGGTCCTCTTTTTAGATCGATGTATCCGAGTAGTTCTCCTATCCGATATATGCCTGCTTACAGTACGGTATTGTCCAGTAAATTGACTACAGCTTGGGAATCGGTTTCCACAATTGCAAGGACACTTCATTTTACGTTAACTGGGAGGGATAATGTTGATGCTGCAGTTGGAACGGCTCAAACAAGTACAGATGAAATGATTGTAAATGTAAGCGGAGCAGTTGGTCCATTTGCGGTTACGTCACAAAACACAGAAAATTTAAGTTGGTTTCAAGGAACGACACAAACAGTAACCTGGAGTGTAAATGGCTCCAATACTTTGGCTGGATCTGGAAATGTAAATATAAAGCTTTCTACTGATGGTGGATTGACATTTCCAACAATTTTAGCTTTGGCTACTGCAAATGATGGTTCGGAAGTGATCACGGTTCCAAATATTACTGCACAAAACTGTAGAATTTTAATTGAGCCTACTGCAAATATTTATTACGCACTGAACAGTAAATCATTTGCTATTGGATATTCGGTTACTTCCTCTTGTAATACGTATGCTTTTAGTGCGCCTTTTTCTATACCTGAATCGGCCTCTTATACTAGTAAAACAGTCAGTGTACCCAGTTCGACTGGAACGATCGCAGATGTGAATTTCGCAGTAGGTTTTACGCATTCCTATTTGTCAGATGTACAAATAGAGGTGGTAAGTCCACAAGGTACTACCGTGAAGTTGTTTGAAAGAAGTTGTGGGGATACTAATAGTAGTTTGGTATTGAATTATGATGATTTGGGAGGTGTGCTTGCTTGCGGAACTAGTACTGCTCAAACCGTAGCTCCATTTGAGCCATTGTCCCCTTTTAATGGGCAAAATCAACAAGGAGCTTGGACATTGAGAGTTCGGGATGCTTACCAGGCTAATGTAGGAACATTAAATTCGGCGTCGATAACCATTTGTACACAAACGTTCACTTTAGCGGCACCTGATTTTCAAATCAATGATTTTGTTTTGTATCCAAATCCTAATAAAGGAAATTTCAATATTCAATTTACGAGTGCTTCATCAAGTGGGGTTAAGGTAGCGGTACACGACTTATTAGGTAGAAAAATTTTCGAAAAGAAATTTGAAAACAATTCCAATTTCAACGAAAATATTCAATTGAAAAATATTCAGCCTGGACTTTATTTAGTGACGGTGATTGATGGTGATAGAAAAGAGGTAAGAAAAATAGTGATTGAATAATCAAAATATACTAAAAAAGAGAAACGTTTTGGATAGCCTTTCCCTTTTTTTATTTTCCATTAAATGCATTCATTGTAATTTCCAATCCTGCAGTTCCAAATGATTTTATAATTTCGGAAGCTAATTCCAATCGTTCCGGAAGTGCCGCTTTTTCAGCATCGTCCCAGTCTCCAAGTACATAATCAATTTGTTTTCCTTTTTTGAATTCGTCGCTAATTCCAAAACGGAATCTAGTGTAGTTCTGCGTATTCAAAACAAGATTAATATTCTTTAATCCATTATGTCCGCCATCGCTTCCTTTTGGTTTGATGCGAATGGTTCCAAAGGAAAGATTCAAATCATCCGTAATAACTAAAATGTTTTCTAATGGAATCTTTTCTTTATCCATCCAGTATTGTACCGCTTTACCACTCAAATTCATGTAGGTATTGGGTTTTAAGAGTAAAAAAGTTCTTCCTTTGAATTTATATTCAGCAAGGGAACCCAGTTTTACGGTTTCAAAGTTGATTCCTTCCTTTCTGGCGAAGAAATCGACTATTTTAAAACCGATGTTGTGTCTCGTGTTTACATATTCGGCGCCAATGTTGCCGAGTCCAACTATTAAAAATTTCTTCATACAATCCGTATTGTCTTCTATTTTTGTTGATGAGAATAAATTTGAAATCCATTTTATCATGCTGCAAAAATAGACTTAATTAGAGTATTGGACTATTAGATTTTTAGAAAAATTGTTATTGCGAATAAAATAGTTACGAATGCGCGGTGTCCTTTTATATCCGTTTTTGGCAGGAAAGATAGAATGGACAGTAGGAGGAAAGCTTTTTGGAAGGTGTTTGTACTTCAAAAAGTATTACGCAAAAAAAAAGCACCAGTGTTAAAACTGATGCTTTTCTGAATGATTGAAAAAATATTATTTTTTCTTTCCTTTTGCAGGTGCTTTCGCTGCTTTTGCTGCTTCTTGAGCTGCTTTCATAGCTGCACGAGAAATTCTTACTTGAGCAACAACAGTGTTGTCAGGGTGAATCAATTTGTATTTGTCAGAAACAAGTTTCGTAACGTACAATTTGTTACCCATTTCAAGTGGAGTAATGTCAGCTTCAATAAAATCTGGAAGATTTTTTGGTAAAGCTTTTACTTTAAGTTTACGAGTATTCAAACGTAAAACACCACCAGCAAGAACTCCTTTTGAAGTTCCAACTACTTTTACAGGAACTTCCATAGTGATTTCTTTGTCATCAAATAATTGAAAGAAGTCAATATGTAAAATCTTGTCAGACACAGGGTGAACCTGGATGTCTTGTAAAATGGCATGAAATGGTTTTCCTTTTCCAAGATCGATCTCAACTGTGTGAGCGTTTGGAGTGTAAACCAAGTTTTTGAAAGCCATAACTTCTGCTGAGAAATGAACTGCCTGATTTCCTCCGTATAATACGCAAGGAACCAATCCAGCATTACGTAAGGCTTTAGTCGCAACTTTGCCCACGCTTTCTCTTTCTGATCCTTTAATTGTAATCGATTTCATTGTAAAAAAAATATAGTTATTAAATAATATTCATGCTTTGTGAATGTAGTGAGCTTAAGGCATAAAACCTTTGGCATAGTGCCGCTTGTTACATTATAAATTTTCCACTAATGGAATTGTTGTGGTGCACCATGTGCATAACTTCAGCAAAAAGAGGTGCACAACTCAACACTCTTATTTTGTTTGATTCTTTCTTCAACGGAATAGAATCGGTAACTATTAATTCGCTCAATTGCGATTTTTCTATTTTTTCATAAGCACCGCCTGATAAAATGGCGTGTGTACAAATGGCTCTTACGCTTAATGCTCCTTTTTCGATCATTAAATCAGCAGCTTTCGCCAAAGTACCTCCGGTATCAATCATGTCATCTACTAAGATTACATTTCTGCCTTTTACATCACCAATTAATTCCATGGTGTCGATAATATTTGCTTCTTTTCTCTGTTTGTAGCAAATAACAACATCAGATTCTAAAAATTTAGAATAAGCGTACGCTCTTTTAGAACCACCCATATCTGGTGAAGCAATCGTCAAATTGTCTAAACCTAAACTCTCTATATACGGTATGAAAATAGTCGATGCAAAAAGATGATCTACTGGCTTTTCAAAGAATCCTTGAATTTGATCGGCGTGCAAATCCATTGTCATTACTCTTGTTGCGCCTGCAGCATCTAATAAATTAGCTACTAATTTAGCTCCTATCGGAACTCTTGGCTTGTCTTTTCTATCTTGTCTTGCCCAACCAAAGTAAGGAATTACTGCGGTAATGTGTCTTGCCGAAGCACGTTTTGCAGCGTCAATCATCAGTAACAATTCCATCAAATTATCTGCGGTTGGAAAAGTAGAACAAACAATAAAAACCCGTAAACCTCTGATGGACTCTTCGTAAGAGGGTTGAAATTCACCATCACTGTATTTAGACATGGTAATTTTCCCTAATGGAATTCCGTATTGCTCTGCTATTTTTTCTGCAAGATAGACACTTTGTGAACAAGCAAAAATTTTAGCTTCTGGTTCTAGGTGTGACATTTAATTTGTTGTTTTGTAGTTAGTTGTGAGTTCCGTTTTTAACGAGGTGCAAATTTAGAAAATTTATTCAACTCTGAAAGGAAAAAATTAAGTATTTTTAGTAGAACTTTTAATATTATTTTTTACATTTGCACCGTGTTAAAGGAATTGATGGTTGATTTAAACACAATCACATCTTTTATTGCGTTGAGATAATTGTTTATTATTTCATGTCTGCTAAGCCCGGATGGCGGAATTGGTAGACGCGCTGGTCTCAAACACCTGTGGGAAACCGTGCCGGTTCGACTCCGGCTCCGGGTACATTAGCGGAAAAGCTGTCAGAAATGACGGCTTTTCCTTTTTTATATCCTTCCCAGCCCTTGTTATCTCTAGTTAAAACACCTATTACCTCATTCACTTTAGTGGTTCGACATTCATCATTACCGAATATTATTTTTTGTGTAAAAAGCGAACCAATTAGAATTCTTTTCCCACTATATTCACTATTAAGGAAAAATTGGTCCAGATTCACAAGCAACTCCAAACCCGAATCAACATAATCTCGCACTGAATCATTTTTAGTGCTAATGATTTCAATTTCATCATTAACAGCCATTAGCTCTTTATTAATTCGGGTTATCATGTTGTCAAATCTATCTTTACTAATATCTTTATTAAGTAACATATCTTCTGCGCCTTCGATTTTAGTTTTCAAATTATTTTGACGCTCTAACATGCTTTTTAGCTGATTACTTTTATTACCGTTAATTTCAGATTCGTAATTTTTCAACACATCAGTATATAAATCTTTTACGTTTCTGTTGATTTGTAAATCCATAAGCAAATTAGATATTTTTTTATTGGCTTCCGTTACAGAAACTCTTGTTTTACATTTGTCTCTGCAATGATAATAGGCATATTTTTTATTTCGACCTTGCGATAAACTTCCAGTTATTTGATTACCACAAAGCTCACAAGTTAGAAAATCACGTAATGGGAAATCCAGATTCTTATGAGACGGTTTTAGTCCATGCCATCTTTTCCCTTTAAAAACATTTTGAACCTTATTAAATGTTTCCAAATCAACTGATCCTTCATGCTTCCCATTGACCTCCATAGCTGGTTCTTTCTTGTATTCTGGAACCTTTATTTTCCCTACATAAACAATGTTTTTCAGTAATACGCTAAAGGCACTTTTCTCTAATTTCATTCCCTCTTCTCTCAACCTTTTTCTTATCGTTTCGACTGGTTCTAAATTCATTGCAACCTCATCAAATGCCTTTTTAACAAAAAAAGAATATTGGTTGGGCCTTAATGTTGATTTTTTAAACTCATCACGGAAATTGTCATACCCATACGGTGCTTTTCCTGTAAAATAACCTTCTTTTTTTGCTTGATAGGTTCCATTAATTGTCCTACTTGATATTTTATCTCGTTCCACCTCGCCAGCGGTTAAATATATTGAAAGAACCATTTTATTATCTGGATTTGACATATCCAGATACTGTTCCGAAGCATTCAATTCGATTCCCATTGAATCGAATTCTCTTAGTACGGTTAAAGCTTGCTCGATGTTTCGAGAAAACCTATCCCATTTGGCAAATAACACCTTGTGAACTTCTTTTTTATTAGCTTTAACATACGTTTTTAATTTTGACCACTGTGGTCTATTGAAATTTTTCGCTGAATGGTCCTCCTTATATATTTTAACAATATTATAGCCCATTCCATCGCAGAATCGTTTTAGAGAATCTTCTTGGTACTCAAGACTGAAACCTTTTTGCGCTTGTTCATCCGTGCTCACACGGCAATATATTATTACATTTATATTACTCATATACCTCTCCATCTAAATTTGTTTCTAAATTTTGATAAAAAACACTAGCTTGAGATTCTCTATCAAAAACATCAATATCCTCATGATAAAATATATCTAAATGGTTGTCTAAAACCGTATATGTCACAAAATATTTGTCTTCAAATAAAATCATAGCCCTTTCAGCATATTTACCGTTAGGCAAACTAAGGATTCCGAATTCAGAAGGAAATACATTTCCTAATTTAATCATTTCTATAAGCTCATGGATTGTCATTCCAAATCTGGCTTTCAATTCTTCTATTGTCATATTTTTTATTTTTATTTGAGTGATATACCTCAGCCAATTTATATAGCACATTTCTGATAAGCTCTATTTCTTCGTCCGTATATTGCACTCCGTTTTTGTTTAATTTTTTTTGCATTCTGTAATGCTTAACACTTTGTTTCTCAGTCGTCATTTCCCTATTTTTTATTTTGACGGTAGGAGTAGTATCGTTATTTTTTGGTCACAGCGGGACATCTCCAAATCATCCTCATAATTTGATTTGAATAAATGGTATGTTTGAAAAGTTCAGTTCGAAAATGAAATACATACTCTGGGCATAAAAATGCCAATGTAAATTTTGTGTTTGCTGAAACCACTTTTAGGAAAACAAAGTGGGGAATTAAGTGTTATCGTCTTAACAGTTTAACTGCCCTCATGCGAGTTATGAGTAAGTTATCAAAAAGAGCTGATATAAGAATCAGTTTTAGCCTTCAATACAACTTATACAAATATACTAAGATGATTGTTAAGTTTCAAGTTTATCACGATACTAATTTTGTACTAAGCTGACTCTAATAGTGTTCTGCTATATAATTGGTGAACTGTTGTTGCCATGAACTGATTTCCGTATCTCGTTTTGAAGTTCAGTTGATTGAGATATTCTGCAATTTGTCGGTAGCTCATTCCCTTTTCTTTACAACTTAGAATAACGGATTGGGCTTGTCTGTTCCTGTCATTGTTAATTGCGTTTTCTTTAATAGCCTTAAGTCCTTTAGCTCTTGCATCACTATTAAGATTCTTAGGATTACCAAGAGTAACCCCGCTTTTGCGTAATTCGGCTAAAGCTAATCGAGTCCTAGAACCAATTAATTTGGCTTCTTGTTCCGCTAGAGCACTAAAAATATGAATAGTAAAATTATTAGCTGACGGCATGTCAACTGCCAAAAACTCAATTCCCGCATCCATGAGAGAACTCACAAAACTTACGTTCCTTGCTAATCTGTCTAATTTAGCAATTATCAAAACTGCATTCTCATTTTTAGCCAATTGAATCGCTTTGTGGATTTCGATACGTTCACGCTTATTAGTTCCTGTTTCAATTTCAGTAAACTCTTGTACAATAACACCATCTTGTGATTCTACATATTTTACGACTGAGCTTTTTTGAGCAGACAGCCCTAAACCACTAATCTCCTGTTCTTTTCGGCTAACACGATAATAGGACACAAATTTTTTCATAGCTTTAATTTTAAGTGTAATAAACCTTAGACGACCGTTAGTGATTTATTACACCACAAAGATTCCAGGCTTTTTTGTAATATCCTAGAAAAATCCTGGTTTTCCTGGGCTAACCCGTTTTTTGATAAATTTAGCTATAAAAAAAACGAGGTGTTAACCTCGTGATTTTGATTGCAACAATCGTGAAAATTCTGAAAACTCTTTATCGGTGAAATCTTCTCCTTTAAATGTGATGGGTAATTTTAGGTGTTCCGATTTCAGAATCCTTTTTAGCTGGGAAAGTTTAAGTTTTATTTTCATGGTCTCTTTTATCTATAAATATCGACTCAAAATAAATTCTTCAAAAAAATTTCAGAATTTCAAAAGTATATTTGAACGGCATGAAATGTAAGACGTTTTTTTGTCTAAAAGAAGGGTGGTAACATTGTCATCTATTGTCGGAATTCCTTTTAAGCAATGGGGTTGGCGGGGGGAGTCCGCATACAGAGGGGTGAGGGTGTTTGATTTTGACCTTCATAGCGACAAGTTGAGCGTCTGTGTGAATAAGGTACAGTTAAATAAGGTGTTTGTACCTATAATTTTATTCTATTAGTACATTAAGTAATGGATTTATATTTTTTTCTTTCAGTCCATTCATTCTTTGATTATTCTATGTTTATATTCATTTATGTTACTTAATAGTATCATATTATAATAGAGCATATTTTCAGTAAAATAAGGTGATACAGAAGTATAGCACTATTAGAAGGTATGCTCAATTTCCGCTATTTTATTATGCTGTCTAAAAAAAAGAGAGTTTTCATTATTTGGCTCCTCAATAGACTTTACTATATAGCTACTTATCGCTATTATTAATAAAAAAGCAATTCTGAGAGAATAACTCATTAATACCTTGGTTGCTGGGTGGTCATGTACCCAGCTTCTCTTACCAAGTAAAAAAGTGAGAGCAGTATAACATTCCTTTGGGGGTGACGAGAATAAGAGAATATTAATGAACTTTAAAAACGAAGATTACATCGCCTTTACTGGTGATACTGGAGATTTTAACCTACTCCAAAACGATGACAGACTGCCCGAATTTGCATTACTTTTCCCGAATGTCAATTCCATATTAATTCCCAAAAAAGCGGAATACAACTTACGAAAATACGTTCGTAAGCCACTACTTAAAGCAATCGATTGCAATATTGATGTAGCAGTAGAAAAATGCCTTGTGATGCTTTCTAACCTTGCCAGTAGTTATTACACAGAGGACAAATGGAAGCCACTTAATGCAACTTTATTGCACCAGCAGTCCAAATCTATAGGTAACACCTATATATACACCCGAATAATTAATGCGTTGAAGATTGGAACAAAAATAGGAGCATTTATCGAAGTGGATGAGAGTTACGAGGTTGGGGTACAATCTAAGAGTTTCCGATTAACGGATACTTACCTAAAAGCTGGACTGATTCCATACATAATCCAAAACACTTGTATTATCCAAGTCCGAAACAAAATGTTTTACAAGCAGTTAAATGAAGCACTTGAGAACCCAATATGTTCCAATCTGATAAAGATGTATCCAAGAATTAATTTGCCAACAACCGAAGAATTGGTGACCATTGGTAGACAGTTGGTCAAGGATGGTTGTAGAACCAAGAAAGGAAAGATTCTGACTATGCGTAACAAACACAAAAACGAGTACTGGAAAGATATTAAGAATCGAAGCTTTGTGGAAGACAACATCGAACTTTTTGAATTTCTAACTGGCAGAGGCTTTATGATTCCCGCCTCTGGTGATGAGAAAAACGGTGGTCGTGTGGTGGATTCGTTTACACTTATGCCAAGTTGGATTCGTAATGAGATTACCGTTGATGGTAAGAAATTAAAGGAGTGCGATTGTACGGCTTTACATCCGAATATAGCCATCAATCTTTACCATGGTAACGAAGGCTACCTAACGCACCAGAAAGTAGCGGAGCGCACAGGTATCGACCTTAAAAAGATTAAAATCGAGCATTTGAGCTTCTTTAATAAAAATTGGTTCGGAATGACTGAATCACCTCTTTTTGATTACTACTCCAAAAATGAAGCGGATATGTTAGCGAGAATTTACCACGACAAAAAAGGACATGGATACAAGATTACTTCAAAAAAAATGTTTAAGGTTGAAGTGGATGTTATGAGCGATGTGATAAAATACCTCAACAACAAAGATATTTTTGTTTTGTACGTTTATGATGCGTTGATATGTAGAGAAAAAGACGAAACTCTGGTTACTGAAAGCATGAATCGAATCATTCTGGAGCATGGTATTAAAACCAGCGTTAAACAGGCAACATGGTAAGGATGAGGTAGCCCAAAAACCGAAGACATACTAGGACCAGATTTAACAAACTAGAAAAGACAGATTACCACAACAGCTACAAAGCCAATAAAAGGCAGTCTAAATTAAAAAAAGTATCCATTCTTTTTATAAAAAGAAGTTAATTATTCCTTCACTTAAAAGAATGAAAGTTTGGATATTATGGGCACTATTTCTTGGTTTGTTTTTGACGTTCCTTATTTAAAGAATCCGCTAATATGGGGCGAAGAAGATATAACGTGTTATTTATACCTCGCAATTCTTTTTGTAACTCTTTGTTAATTGGCAATTCTTTCTCTATTCTTATTGTAGAGGTCTTGGTAGAAATATATGTTTGTATAATAAGAATAATCATTGTACCAATTGCCACCCCTATAGTTATTTTCGTTGCTCTTTTGTTTAATTCTAAATTCTTACTGAATTTTTCGTTTATATTTAAGTCGGAATTTATTCGAGGGTTAAAAGAGGAGAAAGTTCCAGCGTCCAAAACTTCTCTTCCTAAACTGGTAAGTAAATATATTTTATCTTTTTTATATTCTGAAAGCGTGTTATTCATTAGCATTTCTTTTAAAGCTAATTTAAAACGAGCTTTGTTAATATCGTCTAAACTTAATATAAAATCACTATGCTTAGAAATGTCAAAAACAAAATTTTCCCTATTTACACCGTCAAATAGTATCCAATCTTTATAATCATTATTTAAAATTTCATTATTCATTTTTTGGTTTTTAACGGTTCAGTCAAATTGTCTGGTAAATATTTTAGTTTAATTTCAATCTATGAATTGCCTTTTATATCCACACTGCAAAAACTTCATTTTAAATTTACTTTTTTAAAATTTTTACAAACTTCTGGGCTTTTTTGGATTATTTCTCTTTGTTCTTATTTGTATATCGCCATTTTCTTCTGTCCGTTCGTTGGCTTCGCTAGGTGATTTTGATTATTCAATTTTTAAGAGTAAAGTTAATATTTAAAAATGAATAGCAATGAGGTTTCCCGTAATTGTAAATTTAAGATATTCACTATATTTGAAATCGATTTGTAGAATCAATACTAATTTATGTATTATTGTCTACATTTAGCTTGCTATTTGGTAAAATTTGTTTTTATAAATGTTGGTTATGATGAATTCTTCTAGTTGGTTTTTTTTGGTGATGGTTAATGGGTTGTTGTTTTTTATTTTAAAATTTAATGATGACTTAAATCGTAAAAAAATTATTAATGATATTTCCATTCAACAAATAAAATTATACTTAATTCTTGCTTCAATTTTCTTGATTGAGTACCATTTTATAAATAATACTTATTATAATATTTATGGAGTATCTGTTAGGTCATTTATAATTAGTTTATATATTTTTCTTATATGCAAAAACTATTTTAATAGTTTATTTATATGCAAAATTGATTTAAAAAAAACATTAATAATAGCAATTATTTCATCTGTTTTTGCATTACTGATTTTAAATTTACAAGGATATTTGTTTGATTTGGTCAATCGTAAATTACCGATAGAAAATGGTGTCTATTTATCAGATTACAAGATGTTAATTGGATTTGTTTTTTATGCAACTCTCCCCGCCATTTTCGAAGAAATATTTTTTAGAGGATTAATTTTTGATAAATTAAAACTTATTTATTCAGTAAAAAATTCAATAATAATAAGTAGTATTTTGTTTTATTTAATGCATTTGGTTTATGGTACTTTTCTATCTTTCTTGTATATATTACCTCTTGGATTCTTCTTAGGTTATTTAAGAAATAGATACAATAATTTATTATATCCAATTGTCTCCCATTTTTTCTATAACTTCGTTGTATTCGTATATCCCATAATTAAATAATTAAAAAGATGACTTCACCCGACTTAACTCAAAGATTTTTGCCCTATTTTATTTGGTTTTTAATTGTTGTTTTGACCAATTATTTTTTTCCTATTTTTTCAAAAAAAACTAAAAGTACAGGTAAAATATTAATTGCAGTATTTTTATCTGTTTGGTTAATAATTAACGTTGTGACAGTTATTTTTGATATTATTTATTTGTCTTCATATTCTGTTACACCTGAACTTTTCAGTCTAAAACTTATTGAAAATCTTCCTCAAGTAATTGTTTTTGGTGGAATTGCATTCTTTCTTAAATATAGAAAATTTAAAAAGGCACCCTATTCTGGGGTAAAGTGAGATGCTTTTAGTGATGAAGCTCATTTTGCTCAAGGCAAAATTCATTCAAAAGTGTCACAACAAAAGTAAATCAGAATGTAAATTTTGAAGGAACCAGTAGAGAGTTTTAAGAGAGTTATATAGCTGAATTATGCCCTCTTGGAATATTACAGTTGGCGGTAAGCGTGAAGTAAAATAACTTAAAGGCAGTTAAATTCTACGAATGGACTGTTGTGCATTCTGAAACGACTTTCCTTTGGTCAACTCTTTATAAGCGTAAAAAAGTTTTTTTAAATCTTCGATAAAATGGTTCGACAATTCAACCGTAAAGGGTACTTAAAACCTCTGAAATCTATTGATTTTCAGAGGTTTTTGCTTTTTAGGGTGTTCAAAAGGGTGGCTAAGTTTTGAAATGTTTGTTATTAGGTGCAGATTTTTAGTGGATTTGATGCAATTGGTGGGACGGATATATAAAGGTTTTGATAAATAAAAATTTTGCTAAAAGTACATTGGTTAGCATACTATGCTTTACGTCGAATGTGAAGAAATGGGAAACCGATTTTTTGCGGGGTATAGGGATGTTTTTTTTTTTTTCGTTTAACAAGAAACATTTCAGATTTTTTTTAGACGGTTAATTTATTTTTCTGTTCCATTAATTTTCTGCAAACTACTTTGTGTGGTGTTTTTTTACATTTTTAATTGCCCTAGTAAATTAATCTGCTGTTGTTGATAAATGCCATCTTGTTTATTGGTTTGGGTTTGATTTTTGTTCCTGATATTGTGAGCGATCTCTCTAATTTGAGTTTCAAAATCTGAGTGGTGCCAACGTTTAGACAAATAATGTCTTTTGATTTTGCTCGAGTAATTTAATATTGGTTTTGTTTTTAAAAATAGCTTCGTCAAAACCTTTGGATTGAATGGCAGAAAGATTAATAAATGTAATTATTTTATTTACTCGCTATTGGTTGGATGGAAAGTCTAAATTATTTTTTAAAATATCCTCCTGTTTTTGGTGCTCCTTTAAATTCGATGTAATCAGCGTCTTTTAGTTTCTTTATATATCGTTCTGCTGCTGAAAGGCTTTTATCTAATAGTCTAGCAACATCAGGTGCTTTTAATCCGGGGGTATTATCTATTAGTTTATAAACGACATTAAGTTCTTCATTTACACCTTCACTTTCATTTTTAAAAGTTATATTATTTATACCTTCATTTACACCTTCATTTACACCTTCATTTACACCTTCATTTACACCTTCATTAGATTTAGTATTCGTACTAAGTTCTGGAAAAGTAACTGTAGTAATATCTTCTTTATCTGTCCAAACTGGGATTTTGAAATTGTTTTTTTTACAATCGTTAATCATTCTTAATGTACCACTTCCCAACATTTCTATATATTTACGAATAAAACAGATTTGTGCAATGTCTGGATTGCGAAGTATTGAATTGTGTTCCCTTTTCAAATCTCTAATAGTTATTCCGTCTGGTAAACCTCCGTAATTTGCTATTTCTGTTCGGTCTGCAAAAATGGATACTTGTAGAAATCCATTTACTGAATTATAATCGCGATGCACCATTGCATTAAGTAAACCTTCACGAAGGGCCAGTAATGGATAGTTGTGTTTTTCTGTTCTTAAAATGCCATCTACAATAATGCTTTTGCCGAAGGTGATATCAATAAAATTAAGAATTGCTGTAATATTTTTAAAAATATTTCCTTCAAAAGTTCAATCGTTTAAAAAATGGTCACCCGATTTATTTGATGGATATACAGTAACTCTAATTCGTGATTGCGGAATAAATCTGTTGGGTTGTTTTGCAAACAAAACGATACAGGCATTGGTTAAATTGCCGTCTTGCAGTAACCCCATTTGAATTAAGAAATCCTCAACGTCTTCGAAGTTACTGTTAGGTTTATAAGCTATGTATAATGAAATGGTTGTATTTATTTCTTCTATATCCAAATCCTTGAGGTCTGCGCCCAGAACTGCTTTTCTTTCCCAATGAAAATCGGCTTCTTTGCGTTCTTTAATTAATGATGTTAAAACATCCTTACTTGATAGTTTGGTTGTGTCATTTTCTCTGATAAAAATTTTCCCTTTGAATTGATATGGTTTTTTGGCTCCTTCCCAAACACTAATCAAAATAACATCTTTCTTTTTGTATCGAATTACTTGTGATGATATGGGTGCATTGGGTTTAATCAATTCAATCAATAGATTTTGGAAACTCTCTCTTACTTTTTCGGCATTTTTTATTCCCACAACCTTTTTATTATTATCAATGCCAATAACCAAATCGCCACCTTGGGTGTTGATAAACGCCGTAATGGTTTTGGCAATATGTTCTTTGTTAGTCATTGCTTTAAATTCTAAACGAACGCCTTCCTGTTGCTGTAGCAAATTGTCTATTATAAAACTATTATCCATTGTTAGCTGGTTTATGGTTTAAAATGTTTTCTACAAAATCTTTATCGGTAAATTGTGTATTGATGTAGGTCATCATTTCGTCTAAACGGTAAAATTGTTGTCCCCAATTGCCGTTTCTTAAGGTCACTGGAATATGATTTTCGATTATATATTCGTAAATTTCAATGGTTCTAGGGTCGAAGAGTTTATTTTTTGAAACTACTATTTCGTCGCCGCTTTTTAGAGCTAAATATTTGAACAATTCTCTGGCAAAAACCACATCGCGATGCACCAAAAACCAGTAGGGTTTCTTTAGTTCGATGGCTTTTTTTATTTCCTCGAAAGTAATGTTTTTGTCACCTATGTTACCTTCCGTAAAAAGGTCTGATGATGCCTAAAAACAAATCGCACTCTTGGACTGCTTTGATGCAGTTGTCGAGATTAGATAATTTTGGATTTACTTTGATACTGCCATTGTGGGAATTGAGCACCTCATAGTCTAAGAGTTGCAATTGCGCTACAATTTGGGACAGTTGGTCTTCAAAACCATACACGGTAGAACCTACCATTATTTTTAGTTTTCTTTTACTTTTCGCCATTGTTCTTCTCTATAAAAGTATCTTTTTTTAGTTGCCTTATTTTGTTATTAATTTCTTTTTTAACTCTTAACTTATAGTTTTACCCATTGTATTGTTGTTTGATTTTCATTCGTCGTAAAATATATTGAAATCCTACAAACAAAAAAGAGACTTGCTAAGGTCTCTTATTGGAATTAAATATATCTTTTACAGGAGGTTTATTTAGTCTTTAATAATTTTTCCAAGTACTCAGTTTTATCTTTTTCGGCTTGAACCAAACGCTCATAAAGTTCTACAACTTTATCAAGCGGATTGAATGTGCAATTGTTAGAACTGTATGGCGCGAAATTAGCTCCTTGACTATTACTGAAATCATTTTCAGTGAAAGTATTAAAATAATTAATAACACCTTCTTCAGAAAAGTTTTTAATTGCTTCTACACTTACACCAAGTGCGTTTGCTACTTCCAGAAGTTTTTCTTCTTCCATACTCTCGCTTGCTTCGATATTAGAAACTGACTGCTGGCTTACTCCAATAGCAATAGCTAATGCTTCCTGTTTCATTCCTTTTAGCTCTCTGATTCGGCCAATATTTCGGCCAATATGTTTTGGTTTTATTGCTGTGCTCATAGTTCAAAGATATTTAAAATTTTGTCAAAAAAAATACATTGGTAAAAAACAAGTCAATTTTGGTTGGATACAATTACGAATGGTTCGGTATGGTACTCTATCTTCTATCTTCTTTACTTGCAGTGTAATAAACAAAAATACAAATTAAAAACAATGTTTGACATGTAAAAACCAAAATTATGAATGCAATTGAATTTTCGCAGTAGAAAGAATTGAAGGCTGCAATATCAGACCACGCTGCGACCATTTTTAAACGGAATTTCAAACTAATTAAGGTAGTTTTTTAATTTCAATATTCCGGTCTGCTAAAATGGGAGATAACTTTTTGGCTAATAATAAAAGCCAAAAAAAATTATTCTCGTTTTATGCGACTTCTTAAATTGCATAAAAAACCCCGGAAATAGTATTTCCGGGGTCACTAACTAATTCCATATGATAAACCAAACCATTCAACTTATTAATTATGGGATAGAAAAAAATCTATACTAGTTAGAGGTTTTTTATTACGTTTATTTTACTGAAAATTTAAACGTTGTTTTTGTTTTGTAATGCTCTCCTGGGTTTAAAACCGTAGATGGGAAATCTTTTTGATTCGGAGAATCTGGATAATGCTGTGTTTCTAAACACAGACCAGTTCTGTGTGCATACGTTCCGCCATTTCTCATTGGTAAAGTTCCATCTAGAAAGTTTCCGGTATACAATTGTATTCCTGGTTGATCGGTGTATACTTCAAGCAATCTTCCGCTTCCTGCATCATAAGCAGAAGCTGCAAAACGTTCTCCTTTGCCTTGATTGTTTAGTACCCAACAATGGTCATAACCGAGTCCCTTTTTCAACTGATCATCTTTAGCTTCTATGTCTTTTCCAACAACTTTAGGTTTTCTAAAATCAAAAGGAGTATTAGTCACATCCATTAATTTACCAGTTGGAATCAATGTGGCATCTACTGGAACTATTTTGTCAGCATCGATAGTGATTTCATCATTTAAAATTGGTTTTGAAAAATCAGATGACAGATTAAAATAAGAATGCTGCGTCAGATTCACGATTGTTTTCTTGTCCGTAGTCGCTTCATAAAGTACATCTAATGAATTGTCATTAGTAAGGGCATAGGTTACAAAAACGGTTAAGTTTCCTGGGTATCCTTCCTCCATGTCTTTGCTTATGTATTTCAACTTCAATGAAGCGCTGTCTCCACCTTTTGCTTCAGCAGCTGTCCAAACGACTCTGTGAAACCCTTCTGGTCCGCCATGTAATGCATTTGGCGTATTATTGATAGCTAACGAATATTCTTTTCCGTCCAAAGTAAATTTACCTTTTGCAATTCGGTTGCCATATCTTCCAATAAGAGCTCCAAAATACGGATTGGGTTTCATGTATTGTTCTAAAGAATTAAAACCAATAACAACCTCTTCTGAGACACCAGCTTTGTTAGGAACTTTTAGAGAAGAAATAATACCACCATACGTGATTATATTCACTTCCATTCCTTCTTGGTTTTTAAGCGTGTAACGGTCGATTTTTTCGCCTTTTGGAGTCGTTCCGTAAGCGGATTTTTCAATCGTTACCATTTCTGTAGCCTTTGCCTCTTTAGTCGTTTCTTCCACTTTTTTATCGCGTTTACATTGAACATTCATACCTGCTAAACTTATTATGGAAATACCATAAATACAACGTTTTAATACATTCATAATTACTTATTTTTAGTTATTATAATCCATGTTGAAAAAGATGGTAGTAGGCTTCATTGGCATTGATTTTATCCTTAAAGTCTCTAATGGTAGTTTTCTCATCAATTACAAGCAATTCTATTCCTGCAATATCGGCAAAATCTTCCATATATTCCGTTGTAATTACTTGGCTGTATACTGTATGGTGGGCACCACCAGCCAATATCCATGACGTTGCGGCAATATCCAGGTTAGGTTTACAATCCCATAATACACGAGCAACAGGAAGTTTAGGCAGATCGGCCATTGGGGCTACCGCCTCTACTTCGTTTACAATCAGTCTGAAACGGTTACCCATATCAACTAATGAAGCATTAATTGCATTTCCACCAGCTACATTAAATACTAAACGAACAGGGTCTTCTTTTCCTCCAATTCCTAATGGGTGTATTTCACAAGAAGGTTTAGCATCGGCAATAGAAGAACAGATTTCCAACATATGAGAACCTAAAACATATGATTTTTCAGGTGTAAAATGGTAGGTGTAGTCTTCCATGAATGAAGTTCCGCCTTGGCTTTCAAGACCTACATTCATTACTTTCATCGCTCTGAGCATCGCTGCTGTTTTCCAGTCCCCTTCGCCACCAAAACCATATCCGTCAGCCATAAGGCGCTGTACCGCAATTCCAGGAAGTTGTTTTAGCGAACCAAGATTCTCGAAAGTATCCGTAAACGCCTTGAAACCACCTTCTTCAAGGAAAGCTCTAAGTCCTATTTCTATTTTAGCCGCTTCTATTAATGAGTCTCTTTGGGCACCACCTTTTTGAAGGGCCGGAGCTAAAGTATAAGATGCTTCATATACTTCAACCAGTTTGTTTATGTCGGCATCAGAAACGGTGTCAATATGTTTTGTAACGTCCGAAGAGTCGAAACCATTTACCGAAAAACCAAAACGGATTTGGGCTTCGACTTTATCTCCTTCGGTTACTGCAACTTCACGCATATTGTCTCCAATTCTGGCAACTTTTAAGTTTTGGAATTCATCCCAACCTAAAACTACTCTGGACCAGATGCCTAATTTTTTTTGAACACGTTCGTCTTCCCAATGTCCTACAACCACTTTGCGTTTTTTACGCATTCTTGACATGATGAAACCAAATTCTCTATCTCCGTGAGCCGATTGATTTAAGTTCATAAAGTCCATATCCATAGATGCCCATGGAATTTCAGCGTTGAATTGCGTATGTAAGTGACACAACGGTTTTTTAAGAATGCTTAAACCACCAATCCACATTTTAGCGGGCGAAAAAGTATGCATCCAAGCGACAATACCGATACAGTTTTTGTTTGAATTCGCTTCTAAACATACGTTTGTGATTTGTGCTGGAGATTTTACTACGTCTTTATATACGATTTTTACCGGTATATGTGATGAAGCATCTATGCCTTTTGCAATCTGTTGTGAATGTTCAGCTACTTTTCTTAGCGTTTCTTCGCCATATAATTCTTGGCTTCCTACTACAAACCAAATTTCTTTTTGAGATATATCAATCATTTTTTTTGTTTAATGTTTTTTTGTTTTACTGTTTTAAAGTTTTGATGGAATAGAAATTGTATTGAAAAATCTATTATTTCGTTTGAAAATTTATTTTTGTCCGTAATAGGAATCTTTTCCGTGCTTGCGTTCGTAATGTTTCTTTATTAATGAGTCCTTCAATCTTGGCGCATTTGGGTTAATTAGTAACGTTAAATGCGCCATTTCGGCTACTACTTCTAAAACTTTACTATTGTAAACCGCTTTCGCTGCGTTTTTTCCCCAGGCAAAAGGACCGTGATTGCCTATAAGAACCATTTCTACCTCTTCGTAAGAAAGATTTTTTTCTTTGAAGCAATCTAAAATTTGGATTCCTGTATTGTGTTCGTAATTCCCCTCGATAAGCGCGTCACTCATTGGAGCCGCACAAGGAATATCGGATGTTAAGTGATCGGCATGCGTCGTTCCAAATATTGGAATGTCTCTTTGTGCTTGTGCCCAAGCAACGGAATAAGTAGCATGCGTGTGTGCTACGCCGCCAATGTTTGGCCAGTTTTTATATAAATAAGCATGCGTTTTTGTATCCGATGAAGGGCGCATACTGCCTTCGATAATGTTGTTGTCAAAATCAACTATAACAATATCTTCCGGTTTTAAATCTTCATAGGGAACGCCGCTTGGTTTTATGGCAAAAACACCATTTTTTCTATCTACCGCGCTCACATTTCCAAAAGTATAGACTACTAAATTCAATGCATTCAATTGCATATTTGCTTCGTAGCATTCCTGTTTTAAATCTTTATACATAGTGTTCCTGTTGTAGTTTTTTAAGAGATGGATCTGCAAAAGAACTTAATTGGTCGTAGGCTAACAACAGCTTGTTATAGGCCGCAACTTTGTCTAATTGAGGGAAATATTCTCCATCAAAATCACTTCCCATTTTTTGACTGGCCTCAATTACATTTGGATAAATTCCTGCTGCAACTGCGGCATAAATGGCTGCGCCCAATGCCGGTGTTTGGTCCGAAGCTGCAATTTTAATAGGCTTGTTCAAAACATTAGCTAAGGTTTGCATGATATAGGGTGATTTTCTGGCTACACCACCAATTCCGATTACGCTATTTATTTTTACACCTTCTTCTTCAAAACGGTCTACTATTTTTTTAGATCCAAAACAGATGGCGTTAACTAACGATTTGAATAAGTGAGGTGCTTTTGTCCCTAAAGAGAGATTAGAAATAGCACTTTTTATTTCCTGATTGGCATCCGGAGTTCTTCTTCCGTTAATCCAGTCTAAGGCGATTGGAACACTTTCGGATAATGGAATTTTCTCTGCCTCTTGCGTTAATTTCACTATTAGATTTTCACTAATTTCTTCTCTTAACTGTTCTTTTTGTGTTTCATTTAGAATATTCGAAGCAGCTAATAAATGATCTGTTGGCCACATCAGTAATTCTTTATACCAAGCCAATAAATCTCCAAAAGCGGATTGACCAGCTTCTAAACCAATAAAACCGGGAATTACTGACCCGTCAACCTGACCGCAGATTCCACGAACTGATTTAGTGCCTATTGTCTCTTCCGAAGCAACAATAATGTCGCAGGTTGAGGTTCCCATAACGCGAACCAATGTGTGTTCTTCTATTTTTGCTCCAACAGCCCCAGAGTGTGCGTCAAATGTTCCAACTGCTATAACTGTATTTGTGGTAAGTCCCAATCGGGTGGCCCATTCTTGACTTAAATTTCCTGCTACAAGATCTGATGTATAGGATTCATCGTATAGTCTTCCACGAAGTGCCGCAAGATAAGGATGAAGTTTTCCTAAAAATTCTTCAGGAGGTAAACCGTTCCAGTCTTGATGCCACATCGCTTTATGACCAGCTGCACATCTACTTCTTTTAAATGATTTTAAATCTTTATTGTCAATCAATAAATACGTCATTAAATCACAATGCTCCATCCAAGTGTAAGCCGCATTTTTCACTGCTTCATCATGTTTAGCTATGTGTAGAATTTTTGCCCAAAACCATTCTGAAGAATAAATTCCTCCAACATATTTTGTATAATTTTCTCCACCCCAGGTAGCGGCAAGTTCATTGATTTCATTTGCTTCATTTATTGAGGTATGATCTTTCCACAATACCATCATGGCGTTGGGATTGTTTTCAAAACCTTTTGTCAAAGCCAAAGGTGTTCCGTCTTCCGTAACTGGTACGGGTGAAGACCCTGTTGTGTCGATGCAGATGCTTCGTATAAGGGAAGGATCTACATTACTGTTTTCAACAACATATTTTATCGTGGTTTCTAATCCTTCGATATGATCTAAAGGGTGTTGACGAAACTGATTTATAGAGGCGTTACAATATTCTTTGTTTTTCCAACGCTTGTAATGGCAAACATTTGATGCCAATTCTTGCCCGTTTTCAGTGTCTATCAATATCGCTCGAACAGAATCTGTTCCATAGTCTAATCCTATAACGTAATTTTTCATTCTAAAATCTTTTTGAGATACATGCAAATATAAATATATTTATTTTATAAGTGTATAAAAAACACTTAATTTAATTTAATTTTGTAATTTTTATCAAAACATCAATAAAATGGCTGTATATGAGTAAAATAAATAATAATTGTCAATCATACATTTATTCTATTGCGATTATTTCATGCTTATTTTCAAGACGGTTACAGAATAGGCTGGAAGACTCGTTTGCACTTTCTCCCCTTTCAATTTTAAATCGTGTTGTGTTGGGCTTATTTTTTTAGGATTAGCAAAAGAGTTTTCATCTTGTAAATTTGGACTTGTCAGTGTTATAATAGTCCCTTTTGAGGCTAATTTGCTTCCTTTTAAGTCTATATTTACTTCTTGTGCAGCAGCAGCCGTGTTTACTAATTTCAAGATTACTTCTTTGGTATTTACATCTTTCACCGCTGAAGCAAAAAGATTGTTTTGTCCTGTTACCGGTTTTCCGTCTTTGGTAATGGTTATTAAATCGGTTCCTTTATTAGTTGAAAACAATTGTTGAACATAATAATTGGCAGACCCAAAGGCTTGTAAATTGTTGAACCAAATCATGTCTGGTGTCCATTGCCAAGCTTCTTCATGCGCCATTAATGGAGCATAGGATGTAAGGTTCACCACTTCGGCATTTCTCTCTAACCCAGTCATAAAAGCGGCCTCAGAAAAGGCACATTCCCAATTGTTTCTGTTGTTTGGATTTGCACCACCAATACTTTGGGCTGCATATTCCCCTGCAAATATTTTAGGACCTTTTCGGTCGTAATTGTCATAACGGGTTACATTTTCTCTAAACCATTGTGGACTTTTATAATAGTGTTCGTCTATGATTTCGGCATTTAGTTTTTTAAGCTCCTGCATGCCATATTCAAAAAATTCTCCATCTGGAGATGGACCACTTCCGGAAACAATAATGATTTTTGGATATTTCGATTTAATGGCTTTTTCAAATATTTTATATCTTTCAATGTAATCTGGTCCCCATTGCTCATTTCCAACACCAATATGTTTTAGGTTGAAAGGTTTTGGATGTCCCATATCAGATCTAAGTTTGCCCCAACGCGTTTCTATCCCACCGTTTGCAAATTCAATTAAGTCTAATGCATCTTGTACATAAGGGTCTAATTCTTCTATTGGAACTAATTCACCAGTATTATACTGGCACGCCATTCCGCAACTTAAAATAGGAAGGGGAGTTGCACCAATATCTTCTGAAAGTTGAAAATATTCGAAAAATCCTAATCCGAAACTCTGAAAATAATCAGGAGCTGGTTTGTGACTGAACTCCGTATTCCAGCGGTTAATCATGGTTTCTCTATTCTCTACATCACCCACTGTTTTTTTCCATTGGTATCGGTTTGCTAAAGTTCTTCCTTCTACAATACAACCTCCTGGAAAACGTAAAAATCCTGGTTTCATGTCATATAATAACTGTACGATGTCTTTACGCAAACCATTTTTTCTGTTTTTCCAAGTGTCTTCAGGGAATAAGGAAATCATATCCAGGTCGATAGTTCCTGTTCCTTCGAAGGTAATTTTCAATTGTGCTTTTGCCTCGGTTTCTGTAGCCGTAAATTGTGCAGTATAATTTTTCCAGTCGGTAGATGTTGGCGTAATACGAGTTTCACCTAAAACTTTTTGGTTTTTATCAATAAATTGGACAATGATTTTTTTGAAGGCTCCGTTATGATTAGCCGCTTTTAATGAAAGATTGTAACGGGCATCTTTTTTAATACCCATTCCTCTGAATCCTTCGTTGATCAGGGAAAATCCTTTGTCGTCATTTACAATGACTCTACAGTAATTAGGGTTGGCTTTATTTTCCAATGTTTTAAGCGTTGTTGCAATGCCCGATTGTTTATTCAGGGAATGCCTGTCACTATTCGGCTGTTTCCAACCCATAAGTGGTGTTTCAAATTCAAAGGATCGGTTTTTAATCATTTCGGCATACAATCCTCCATCAGCAGCAAAATTGATGTCTTCAAAAAACAGACCAAACATGGTTGGCTGAATTTTAGTAATTGTACTGGCAACATTAACTTCCAGAGTCGTTTTCTGGGCATTGCCATATATACCGTGTAGTAATAGGCCGCAAAGGGCAATTTTGGTAATTAAATTAGGTTTCATTTTTTATATTTGTTTAGGTTTTTAGTTTAAAGTTATTGAAATTGAACTTTGAACTTTAATGATTTTTTATTTTTAATTGAGTTCTTGAACAACAGGCCATAAATTGGCATCCCATTTTAATTCTTTAATTTCTAATTTTGGTCTGCCATTATTCTTGATTTCATAGGCATGAAAAACAATATAATCTTTTCCGTCAAAAGTATAAGCGCTGTTGTGACCAGCTCCGTACCAGTTTTTGTTGCCTTGGATCAATAAAGACCCTCCACCCTCAGTTAATAGTTTTCCTTCTTTATCCAAATAGGGACCGGTAGTGTTTTTTGATCTTCCAACCACTACTTTATAGGTGCTTTTTTCACCACGGCAGCACAAATCCCAGGAAAGAAATTGATAATAATAACCGTTCTTTTTGAATATAAATGGAGCTTCAAGAGCGCCATCTCCAGGATCACTATCGGCTAATTCAAAAGTTCTTTTGCGTTTTGCTATGGTGAACCATTCTTCAGGTTGGGCTACTGATTTTAAATCAGATTTTAATTTGACCATTTTCAGGCCATCCCAAAAGGAGCCGAAAGCCAACCAGGGAACGTTATTTTCGTCGAAGGTTAAATTCGGGTCTATCGCATTCCACATATCACGGTTGGGTACCGATTGGATTACAATTCCGTGATCGACCCATTTATAAGCAGGATCTTTTGGATTTAAAGTGCTATTAGTGGCCAGCGCTATAGCCGAAGTGTTTTTTGCGAAAGCGGAAACCGAATAATATAGATAATAGATGTTGTTGTGAAATGAAATGTCGGGTGCCCAAATGTGATTTTTAAAACCGGGAACCACTGAGTCCACCCAAACCGGCTTTTCTTTGAATATCGCGGGTTCCGGATTCCAGTTTTTTAAATCTTTGGAACTAAACACGCTAATTCCTTGTCCTGTGCAGTATAAATAATAGGTGTCTTTTTGTTTAATCATTACGGGATCGTGAACACTAATGTCCTGCGCCCATGAAGGAGCTGTCATCATGAGTGTCAGTAAGAAAAACAGGGGTTGTATTTTGGTATATAATTTCATGTCTGTTTTTTTATTTTTGAATACCCTCCGATGTCATAATTATTCGTTTCATTGTTCCATCTGTATTGTAATACAGTCTGTCTATACAAACAGATCTTCTGAAACTACCACCATTGGGTTGCATGCTTCCATTATGATAGATAAAATAAGGAACACCTTTGAACTCAATTATAGATTGATGATTGGTATTTGAATTTCCGGCAATTTCATTTAAAATTCCTTTATATTCCCATGGTCCATTGATAGATTTACTCATCGCATAGGCAATTTTTTCAGGAAACTGATAGGCATACGATAAGTAGTACCAGTCCTTGTGCTTGTGAATCCAAGGCGCTTCAGTATAATTTGGTAAGGCAATAGTTTGGATTGGACCATCAAGTTCAGTCATGTTTGCTCTTAATTTTGCATAATGGCATACCGTGTTTCCCCAAAATAAATAGGCCTGACCATCATCATCAATCATAACGGTTGGGTCGATATCATCCCAACTAATTTTGGTTTGAGTAGTCATATCATTTGTAACAAGCGCCTTTCCCAGAGCGTCTTTGAATGGTCCTGTTGGACTATCAGATACAGCAACACCTATTGCTTTGCCATTAATAGTTCCGTGTTCAACAGTAATATACCAATAAAATTTTCCATTGCGTTCAATAACTTGTGCTGCCCATGCATCCGATTTTGCCCAAGCAAAATCAGTTACTCTAAGCGGAACGGGATGTTCCTGCCAATGCACCATATCCGATGAGGAATACACCAACCACTCATTCATTTTATAAAAATTAAAATCATTTGGTGCTTCATCATGACCTGCATAAAGGTACACTTTGTCTTTGTAAACCAAAGCTGCTGGATCACCTGTGTATTTGTCTTTAATTATTGGGTTGTTGATTGGTAAGGGTAGACCCGTTTTTTCTCCATTCGTAGCAGCGTTAACTACATCTGGCTTAATTGTTTTGCACGAATAAAGTACCACAACGGAAAAAAGGATTAAAAATATGCTTTTCATTTTTTGTTTCATTTTTATTCAAACGCCCTTCCTAAAATAGAAAGGGCAGTTTGGATTCCTTAATTATATAGCAAAAGGAACTAAATTAGTTTATTTTTTTACCCCAAACAGGAAGTCCTCCCGGGGTAAGTCCCGAATAGGTAATTGTTACTTTACGAGTTGCGCTTTCCCAATCCCAGGCATCGCTTACTTTACATTTATTCCCATTCACGGTGAGCACTTCATTGGTACTGTCGTATGACCAGGTTCCTGTACTACCTCCGCTCACTTTTTTGTCGGCTGTCAAGTATATAGTGACTGATTTTTGAATGGTTTTGTATTGGTAATTCATCGTAATTTGTTCCCAAGAACCTATAAATGAAGCTTCTGTAATTGTCGTTTTAGGTACTGCAGCATAACGTTCAGGGGCGATTACTGGCCATCCGTCTTCCGTCCATTGTATGGCTCGAATGTGTCCCATCATTATCGCATTGGAAACATTAATTCCTGGAACACCTTCAGGTAAACGAGCTTGTGAGGAATAAAACCATTCTTTGGTGTCTGGATTTTGGAAAATGGCACAGTGCGAAATTCCAACCCAGCCCGTATGGTAGTTAAATGCATAAGGATGTGTTACCATTGGCCAACATTCGGCACCAGTTGTTACATTTCCTCCATCAATTCCTATATAAGGACCCGTTATACTTTTTGAACGGGCAACACGAGTATTGTAAGCTACTGATAGTTCGTCATACGCCATAAAGAGGTAATAGTAACCGGTAACAGCATTGTAAATAATCTCAGGGCCTTCAGAAGCTTGCCAGCGACTGTTTCCGCGGCTCGCTATTTTAACTCCATAATCGCTTAGGGTCTTCAATTGGTTCGGTTTACCCGTTATTGGATTTAGTTTCAATGCTGCAATACCGGAATGCCAAGATCCGTATATCAGGTATTGATCGCCTTCCGGGGTACTGACAAAACTTGGATCAATGGCATTAAATTTGAAATAAGCTTCCCAATCATTGCCACCATTTCTGACGTAACTTTTTATACCATCAGGCTCAGAGCAAACTACCATTCCTTTATCTGTCCAAACATTCGAGGCTAAATCATCGGTTTCTGCAAGACCAATGAAAGCACGTTCTGACCATGAAGTATTGTAATCTGTTCCTACAATGGGCTCAGTAACCACAATACTATAATACATTCTGTATTTAGCACCTACTTTTCTAACACAGGGTGCCCAATATCCATAGCTGGGATTTTGTATTGCGGGTAATGCCGGAACCATACGAGCTCTTTTGTTATTCAGAGAATCCTTTACCCAAGCCGGAGCTGTTGTCATGGATGAACCCATAAATTCCCAATTGACAAGATCTTTAGAACGTCTGTAAAAGAAATGTCCATGTCCCTCTGTAGCATTTCCGTAGGAAGCATCCGTCTGATACATATAGTAATAGTCACCGCATTTTTCGACGGAAGGATCGTGTACATTAGCCAAATTCCATTGTGAATTAGAACCCCAAGAGGAAATGGAAGTGTAATTATCTAAGTAGGAAGGTCCAGGAAAACCTGGTACAACTACCACTGGCGGTACGGGTTGTATCACAGGATCCGGCGTAGGGGCATCATTGCTCGAACAACTACTAACCGATACAACTACTAAAAAAAGCACTAGATAAGGGACTAATTTTAAAATGGAATTTGATTTTTTCATTTTTTCATTTTTTATTTTCCTTCTAACATTATTACAGAAAAAGGAGGGACTGTTATTACTAACTTGCCTTTTTTTATCTCAAAACCTTTGAAAGTAGTAGGTTGGATTTTTGTTGGATTGTCAAAGGAATTGAAATCTTGCAATTTTGGGGATGCTAATAGGCTTCCTGAAACATTTTTGATTCCAAGTTCTTTTATGTCGATTTCGATTTTATTTTCTTTTTTAGAGTCAATATTTACCAATGAAATATGAACCAATCCATTTTTATCTTTCGATACCGAAGCAGATAATGCTGGGAGTGTTTGGCCGTTATAGGTATACAGTGGTGAATTTATTTCAATTGGTACTAATTTTGCATCTTGATGAACGCTGTACATTTGCATCACATGATAGGTAGGCGTTACAATCATTTTGGCTTTATCGGTAAGTATTACCGCTTGTAAAACATTTACACATTGCGCCAAATTAGCCATCCTCACTCTATTAGCGTGGTTGTTAAAAATATTAAGCGTCGCCCCAGCCAAAACAGCATCTCTCATTGTGTTTTGTTGGTATAAAAATCCAGGATTGGTTCCTTTTTCCACATCGTACCAGCCTCCCCATTCATCTACAACCAAAGCAATTTTTTGCTCAGGGTCGTATTTATCCATAATAGCGCCATGTTTGGTAATTAGCTCATCCATTTTTAAGGCTTCTTTCATGGTTGTGAAATATTGCCCTTCAGTAAAATCTACTGCATCGCCTTTTTTGTTCCATTCTATTACAGAATAATGGTGCATGGCTACACCGCCCAACATATTTCCTGGGATATTCTTCATTAATGTTTCTGTCCAGTTATAATCAGCATCACTTGCACCTGACGCAATACGCATTAAACCGCCTGTGTTTTCCCAATCAGACATGAAAGTGGCATATTTACGGTATTCGCCAGCATAGTATTCTGGTTTCATATTACCACCACAACCCCAAGCTTCATTGCCAATTCCCCAAATTTTTACTTTCCAGGGTTCTATCCTGCCATTTTTTTTACGCAAATCGCTCATTGGACTTTTACCTCCAAAGTTGGCGTATTGTACCCAATCTGAAAGTTCTTGTACAGTCCCGCTTCCCACATTTCCGGATAAGTAAGGTTCTGCACCAAGTAATTCACACATGTTTAAAAAATCATGAGTTCCAAAACTATTGTCTTCAGTAGTTCCTCCCCACCATTGGTTTACTATTGTTGGTCGGTTTTCTTTTGGACCAATCCCATCTTTCCAGTGATAGGTGTCTGCAAAACAACCACCTGGCCATCTTAAATTGGGAATTTTTAATTTTTTAAGGGCCTCAACAATATCGTTACGCACTCCTTTTGTATTGGGTATTTTTGAAGTATCCCCAACAAAAAAGCCTCCGTAAATCGATCTTCCTAAATGTTCTGCAAAATGTCCGTAGATATTTTTATTGATAGTAGGTGCATTTGCACTGTTTTTTATAGAAAGTACTGTGATCTCTTTTTGCGCAACAATAATTTGATTGCAAAAAGTAAAAACAAATAGTAGTAATACTGCTTTTTTCATGTTGTTTTTAAGTTATAATATCACGTGGCACCTTTTTGTAAGGTATGCCACATGATATTAAAGTTTAATTAATTCAAATATTAATAACCACTGTTTTGAATTGTTCCTGGATTGTTATCCATTTCTAATTGCGGTATTGGGAAAAATTCTCTTCCTGTTGCGTAGGAATTAAATTCAACATCTCTTGATTTTAACCATGCTAATTTTGTTGGATCTTGCAACCATCCCCAACGGCGAATGTCATCAAAACGGTGTCCTTCCAGCGGGAATTCCAAAAATCTTTCATGTCCAATTTGCTCTCTCATGGCAGCTTGACTTAATCCTGGTTTTGCAATGGCTAAATTTTTCAAGCCTACCCTGTCTCTAACCTTTTGAATGTAAGTGTATGCACCCGGGGTATCTCCTGTTTCGTTTAAACATTCAGCGTACATTAACAACACATCAGCATAACGTAACAGACGTTCGTTTATGCCGGAACGCCAATCGAATTCGTTTGCATAATTCCCATCCGAATTTTCATATTTTCTACAAAATAAATCATTTAAATCCTGTGGGTTTCCTGCATAAAAAGTAGCGAAATTTTGTCCGTAAAGTTGCATGCCTCCAGGTTTGTTATAGAACATAGTGGCATCTAAACGTGGATCTACTGTATTCGCCGTAGTTTTTTCATCATGGTATTCATTAAATAATGTCCATGTTGGTTGTACGTCAGTCCATCCAAAAGCTCTAGGGCCATAAGTGATGGCTCTTGCGGATGTTTTTCCCCAGCCAGAGGCAGGAGCGCCACCCCATCCTAAGTCAACACCACCTGCACTTCTACTAAATTGTACTTCGAACAGCGATTCTGAATTGTTTTCGTTGGTGTCAGTAAAGTTATCACGGTAATTAGATACTAAAGAGTAAACTCCTAAATCAATGACTTGTTTAAATGCAATTTTTGCATTTGTGAAATCCTTGGTAAACAAGTACGCTTTTCCTAGATATCCTAAAGCCGCTCCTTTTGTGGCGCGCCCTTTTTCACCTGCATCTAAACCAGTAACATTGGTATAAGAAGTAGGAAGCAAATCTGCGGCAGCTTTAAAATCTGCAATAACTTGTTTCCATCCTTCTGCTTCTGTTTTTTGAGGATAAAAAGCGGCAATTTCTGTTGGTAATGGTACGTTCTTAAACATATTTACCGCATGAAATAAATACAATCCTCTCAAGAAATAGGCTTGACCTAAGATTCTGCTTTTAAGCGCTGCATCGGTCATATTGATAGTGGATACATTTGTCAAAACTTGATTAGCACGGTAAATACCTTGATAGTAGGTTTCATAAGCCCAACCATAAATGGCAGAATTCGAAACATTGGAGTTGAAACGACCAACATTATACATTGCATCCCATGGGCTGTTACTTCTGGTGTCATCTCCTTTTAAGTCTAATAATAAAGGAGTGCTTCGCATGTAAGTACCATCGGTTAGTAAACTGCCATAAGCGGCATTCACACCTTCTATAGCGTCTTGGTCCGTTTTCCAGAATGAGTCTGCGGCATCATTATTGGGGTCAAGCTGAACTAAATCTTCATTGTTAACACAACTTGTTGTTATAACTGCCAGTGAAAAGAAACCAGCTAGATAATTAAATATTTTATATTTCATTTTGATTCGTTTTAATTGGTTTGGTTGTTTTTAAAAATTCACTTCAAGTCCTAAAGAAACAGTTCTAGGATTTGGGAATGAACCACCATCATATCCTCTGGAGAATGATCCGTCGTTGCTGTTAAAATCAGGGTCTCCTCCTTTGTATTTACTAATAGTAAATAGGTTCTGACCATTTACATATACCTTAGCTTTTTGAATAAAACTTTTTGTAGCAAATGGAATTTCATATCCAATTTCCATAGTTTGCAGCTTTATGTAGTCTCCATTTTCAATAAATCGATTTGAATCCCTGCCATTTGCATTCGGGTCACCAATAATTGGGCGTGGAACGTTTGTTGCTGTGTTTGTTGGAGTCCAATAGTTAAGCATGTCAGTGCTATGGTTACCATATTGTCCAGCCATTAAGTTACGGTAGATACTATTGAAAACTTTGTTTCCGCCACTTCCTTGCCAAAACATAGATAGATCCCAGTTTTTGTAAGAGCCGCTAAGGTTTATGCCATAACTGTATTTAGGAATGGTAACACCTTGAAACGTTCTGTCAAGATCACTGATCATACCGTCTCCATTAATATCTTTAAATTTAATATCCCCAACTCCAGCATTAGTTTGTGTCGGAGCAGCAGCCAATTCAGCAGCATTTTGAAAAATACCGTCAGTTTCGTAAGCATAAATTTCTCCCATAGATCTACCTACTTCTGTTTTTGAAGCGGCACCATAGATTGGATTTCCATTGATACCAATTTGTAATACTTCATTTTTCAAGGTTCCTAAATTGGCAGATATGCTGTATTTGAAAGCATTATGGTTGTTGTTGTACGTTGCCGAAAACTCAAAACCTTTATTTCTCATTGCACCAGCATTTGTTGTAATACTTGCAGGGAAAGCACCCGTAGAAAATGGTAATGGAACACCAATTAAAAGATTCGTAGAGTTTTTAACATAATATTCTGCGGTAAACTGCAAATCATTATTAAAAAATCCAAGCTCAAGCGCCACATCGGTTGTTTTATTATCTTCCCATCGTACATTTGGATCTAATGAACTTACCACTGTTGTACCGGGAGCTAACTGATTATTAAAATCGTATCCCGCAAAACTATTGATTGTTGTAGCAAAAAAATACGCAGGAATCGTGTTGTTTCCTAATTTACCATAGCTACCTCTTAATTTAATGGTGTTTACCCATTCTGGCAGGTGAATGAATTTTTCATTGCTCAATTTCCAAGCTCCTGAGAAAGAGTAGGCATTAGTGGTATTGTAATTTTCACTAAAAAGAGACGATTTGTCTTGTCTAAAGTTCGCTTGAAACAAATAACGATCATCAAAGGAGTAATTGAGTCGGCTTATGTAAGAAGTACCTCTAATTGCAGTTTGAGACTCGCCTGTACTAGTGTCTTCAGCATACTGTAATTTACTGATTTCACCTGAATCATACCCTACACCTCTTGACCAGTGGTTGTAATAGTCTTTACTTTCTTGTACCCAACCGGCTAAAACATCAATTTTATGCCTGTTAACATCTAAAGAGTAGGTTAGTAAATTGTTGAGAAAAGTTTTAGTTTCGTTACCAGTTGATACGTCTAAAGATGCTTCTTCTTTTGTGGTAATGTAGTACCATCCTAAATCACTTTGCGGATTAAATTTGCGGTTTTGATAATCTAACCTGTCAAAACTGGCGTCTATTTTATATTTTAATCCTTTTACGATTTCGTATTCTCCCCAAATGTCGCCAATGAAACGGTTTCTTTTTCCATTGTTTGTTATTAAGTTATTAAATCCAATAACATTAAGCGATATTGCTCTTTGTGTTAAATTGTCTGTACCTCCGTATCCACCTAATCTGTTTTCGTCATAAACAGGCATTGTAGGAATAGCGCCTATCAAAGCACTAATTGCAGATTCTCCAACATAACTGTTAAAGTTTTCTTTGTCAGATTGTGTGAATCCTATTTTAGTTCCGTATTTGAATTTTGCTTTTTTACCATTCAAATTCAAATTCATGGACAGTCTTTCATAATCTTGAGGTGATTTGATATAACTGCTGTTTTTGAAATAATCCATATTCATGTTATAGGCTAAATCTTCGGTCCCACCATTAAATGCTAACGAATGGTTTTCTATAATACCGGTCTCATAAGCCTCATTTTGCCAATTAGTATCAACATTGCTAATATAAAGTGGATTTGTTGGGTCATTTCCAGGTGCGATGCTTAATCCCGCATTTTTTTCTGCAGCGCTGGTGATGGTTTGATATCCTACTCTGTCGGTTACTGACCATCTTTTAGATACATTTTGAAAACCGATAACCGATTTGTATTTGATATCCAGTTTTCCCTTTTTTCCTTTTTTAGTAGTAATAATGACAACACCATTTGCTCCTCGAACACCATAAATAGCTGCAGATGAAGCGTCTTTAAGTACTTGCATCGATTCTATATCGCCTGGTGCAAAATCAAACGGAGCATCTACGATCATCCCGTCAATTACAAAAAGAGGATTGTTGTTACTAAACGAGTTAAGTCCTCTAATTTTGATATTTACAAATCCTCCTGGTTCACCAGATGATTGCACCGTTACACCGGCTACTTGTCCTTGAAGCATTTTCGCTGCATCATAGGTTACTGTTTTTTTGGCAGATTCCATGTTTACAACACCAACAGATCCTGAAAGATCTGATTTTTTCTGTGTCCCGTACCCAATAACAACTACCTCGTCAAGTTTATTCAAATCATCGTTTAATACTATGTTGAGTTGAGATTTGTTTCCGACCGTAATTTCTTGATTTGCAAATCCTATGTAAGAAAAAACAAGAACATCTTTTGGCGTCGCTTTTATTGAATATTCTCCATCAAAACCAGTAACAACTACTGTATTAGTACCCTTTATTAAAACATTTACACCCGGTAAAGGCAGTGCGTCTTTTGTGGACGTAACGACTCCCTTAATAAGTGTAGCTTCCTGTGCAGAAAGGTTATAAGTAGAAAATAGCATAACTGCTATTGCTAGTAACCATTCTTTTCTTGGCAATAAAAAATTGCAATAAAAAAATAATCTTTGGTTTGTTTTCATTCTGTTTTTGTTTTGGTTAATTTATAAGTGTGTATTTTACATTTGTAAATTTAATTAAAAAAAATCTACAAAAACAAATTAAAATGATAAAATAAGTCGCGAAAAAAAATACATCTCGTAAATTAAGTGTAAAAACGACACTTAAATATTGCGATTTTTTTAAAAAAAAGCAGATTTTCAGAATTACTTTGTTTAAAATGTACGCTTTTTAAAAAAAAACAAACAATTATATAAAAAATCACCTTTCTTAATTATTTTTTTTTTTAAAAGCTAAATAGTCAACTTTTACATTGCTTGGGCTAGTAACCCAGCCTAATATTGTGGCAAAAGTCTTGTTTATAGCTTTTGCCTTTAAGTAAATAGCCAAATTTTAAATCAGAAAATTCATTAAAATATTGTCCAGGTTCTTAATATCAGTTACATCCAAAAAAATAGCGTCACAATTTGTTAATTGTGACGCTATAAATCAGTTGTTGTAAAGCGATCTAAAAGCTGATTTCGAATTAATTTTCCTCAATGATCTTTACTCCCCATGGTTCTAAATGAACCTCTTTGTTTTTTAGTACATTTTCTGTAGAGAGCAATTCTTTACTCTCTTTGTAGGGGTAACTAAATGAGTTTGCAACTGCTGCGTAATTAAAATAGTAATGAATCGTTTTGCCTTTTTCATTTACTCCTGACTTTGTAATCAATGGAAAAGAGATTTGTTGATCTAATCCCCACAAATCAGCTTTCTTTAACGCGTCTTCCACTATTTTTTCAGTAACGGCGGTGCTTGTTACACATCCAATATAGGTTGCTAGACCTTTGCCATAATTATTTTCTGTTATGGCTGCATATTTCCCCCAAGCCGGATGGTCATAGTAAGCCAAAACTTTTGCTGTAGTAGGCGTAATCAGTTCCATCCAGGTACTCACTTTGTTCTTTTCGGCACCAACCTTAAATGGATCCTCCTTTAATGAAACATTTTCGGGAATGGTAAATTGACTGTAATTAATACCGCAGGCTTCATCAATAATGCCTGGTTGCTTCGACGTTCTAACTTTAACATTTTGATCGGAAAATCCACTTTTAAAAGTATAGACAACATGACCTCCATTTTTTACAAAGAGATTTAAGCGTTGCAATAAACTATCGGGCGCTGCATATAAAGCAGGAACAATGACCAATTTGTAGTCTTCTAAAGTATCACTTGAAGGATCAATAAAATCTACCCCAACATTCATACGATATAAAGCATCATAGAATGAACGGAGAATGTCATTATAACTTTCCTTCCCCCAACCTAATCCGAACCACTTGAATGCCGTTAATGATTCATTGCTGAAAAGAATAGCTACTTTATTTTTCTTTTTGAGATTAATTAAATGAGAACTTAGTTTTTCAAAATCCTTACCAATCGTTTTGGCTTCGTTATACGTTGGATTTGGCTCAAAATCATGGCTGAGCAAGCCTTTCCAATAGGTTTCTGCAGAATTATGAATGGAATGCCAATGCCAGTACTCCACCATATTTGCCCCAGCTGCCAAATGGCTAAATGCCTGTAATCTTAATTGTCCGGTATAGGGAACCCATTGCGGAAATCCTTGCGCTTCGGTTTCAAGGACAAGATAGTTTTTTCCGCCTTTCATGGAGCGGCTTAAATCTCCTCCGAAAGAGATTTCGATACCGGTAAGTTTATCCTGTGTAGGATGATAAATATCTACTCCTGCAATATCCATTGCTTTTGCAGCAGCAAAATGATCCACTTCAGATTGAATACCGTAAGAATGTCCTTTCCAGTCTAAATCAAAATTTTGCGTTACAAATTGCTCCGGGCGTTTGTATTCTCTTACCATCGATGCTTGCCAAGTTAAATAATCGGTTACCAGTTTACGCTGAAACTTCGAGAATTCAGATCCAAGACTTGCATTTATGGTTCCAACTGCTGAAGGGAAATCATCCCAATTATTGATGCGGTTACTCCAATAATCTAAACCAAACTCTTTGTTAATGACATCGAGCGATTTGAACTTTTCCTGCATGTATTTTACAAAAAGTTTTTGTACTTCAGGACCGGCAGTATTATAAGCTTTGGTTTCATTGTCCACTTGATAACCAATAATAGCAGGATGATCCTTTACATGTTCCATGATTTTTCGAATTACAATTTCAGCATGTTTGCGAAAATTTGGATTGGAAATATCCATATTCTGTCGGGCACCATATTTATTAGGACCTTCTGGAGTTATAGCTAATATGTCGGGATATTTTCGTACCAGCCAGGTAGGAACTGCATAGGTTGGCGTACCAACAATTACGCTTATGCCAGCTTTGTGCATGGCGTTGAGGACCCTGTCAATATGAGTGAAATCAAACACGCCATCTTGCGGTTCAACGGTGCTCCATGTTGATTCGGCAATACGAACTACATTTATACCGGCATCTTTCATCATTTGAATATTGGTATTCAGTCGGTCGTATGGCATGTATTCATCGTAATAAGCAACCCCAAAAAGAAGTTTGTCCATTTTGATGTTTTGTCCGGATGCAACTGTATGCATACAAAAAATAAAGAAGAAATAAAGGATTGTTTTATTCATTTTGGTATCGGTATAATTAAATTGTTGTTCAGGGCGTGCAGCATAATCGATGATTTTTGTCAATAAAAAACGGTGTTTATTTTTTTATGCCTTTTTGCTTAAACGAGGTCTGTTTTCATTCTGTTCAAATAATTGTCAAGTGTATTTTTTACATTTATAAATTTAATTAAAAAAAAGCTACAAAGACAAATTAATATAGAATAAAAAAGGGCTGTTTTTTAGAATTTAAAAACACAATTCCATAATAAAAGTAATCGGAAAAATGTAACTTGTGGTTCTTTATAGGTCCAAGCAGTTTATTTAAATCAATCAGGTTGCCAGTTTTTTGATCTTTTAAATTGTGAAGTGTAAAATATACATTAATAGAATTATGAAACCTAAAAGGAAGTTTATATATTTACCCTAAAAAAAGGTAGTATGTTAAATAGTTATAGTTCTGCTGACAAGGTTTTATTAGCAGTAGATTGTATTATTTTCGGATTTGATGAAGAAGGATTAAAAATACTTCTGATCAAAAGAGATTTTGAACCTGAAAAAGGCAAGTGGTCTTTAATAGGGGGATTTCTTAGAAAAGATGAGGTACTGGATAGTGCAGCAATAAGAATACTTAATCGATATACTGGTTTTCACGATATATATATGGAGCAATTATACGCTTATAGTGAAATCAATCGTGATCCTGTGGAAAGAACAATTTCGGTTGCCTATTATGCATTAATTAATATTGAAAACCACAATGCAGAATTAATCCAAAATTATCACGCACAATGGTTTAGTGTTGCTCAAGCACCGAAATTAATTTTTGACCATGATTCTATGGTAGAACACGCCATTAGAAGATTGCGTTACAGAACCTCCATAAAACCGGTTGGATTTGAGCTTTTACCTGAAAAATTTACCATGCGCCAATTGCTGGAATTATATGAAGCTATTTTAAGTAAAGAACTGGATAAGAGAAATTTTATCAGTAAAATAAATTCGTTAGACATTCTTGTGAAATTAGAAGAGAAAGACATGATGTCTTCCAGGAAAGGATCGTATTTATATACCTTTGACAAAGAAAAATACGATGCGAAGTTATTGAATGATTTCGTATTGAATTTATAAAAATAATTCTGGACTGTTTTCAGAACATAAAAAAAGGAAGCTTTCGAGACTTCCTTTTTTTGTATAACTAAAATCGATGCAAATAATCGTATTTTCTTTGATTTACTACAATTTCAAGATTTGCGATTATTTCTTTTAATTAGACTACCGTATTATATAAAATGGCTAAATAGGGGTAGTGCTGAATGATTAAAGATTTCCTTTGTTATAGTCCGCCAAGAAAGTAGCTAAGCCGCTGTCTGTAAGTGGATGTTTTAGTAATCCTTCAATAGCGCTTAATGGCCCTGTTATTACATCAGCTCCAATTTTTGCGCAATTCAAAATATGCATGACGTGACGTACTGATGCAGCCAAAATTTGTGTTTCATAACCGTAATTGTCATAAATCAATTTGATTTCAGCAATTAATGCCATTCCATCAGTTGAAATATCATCTAACCTGCCAATGAAAGGAGAAACATAAGTGGCTCCGGCTTTTGCGGCAAGCAATGCTTGACCTGCAGAAAACACTAAAGTACAGTTGGTTCTTATTCCTTTGTCCGAAAAGTATTTTATAGCTTTTATGCCTTCTTTAATCATCGGGATTTTCACCACGATTTGAGGATGCAAAGCTGCTAATCTTTCTCCTTCGGCAATCATTCCTGCTAGATCAGTTGAGATTACTTCGGCACTGACATCGCCATCTACCAGTTCACATATTTTTACATAATGGGCAATAATATTTTCGGCTCCCGTAATTCCTTCCTTCGCCATAAGCGATGGGTTGGTGGTTACGCCGTCTAGGATCCCTAAATCATTGGCTTCTTTTATGTCTTTTAAATTTGCGGTGTCGATAAAAAATTTCATGTCTTTTTATTGTTTAGTTTTTTGGTTGTTTATTTATTTACTTTCTTCAATATATTTAAGGATTTCTTCGCAAGCATGTTCACTTGTAAATCCGAATTTTTCGTCCAATACACTTGCAGGTGCGGAATAGCCAAAATGATCTAATCCAATCACTTTTCCACTATCGCCAATCAAGCCTTCAAGATTTATGGGAAGTCCTGCGGTAAGTCCAAAGACCAATTTGCCTTTTGGAATGATGCTTTCTTGATATGCTTTTGATTGTTGTTTGAATAAACCTTCTGATATAATTGACGCTACGTTTATTTTTAGAGTTTTAGATTTTTCCAATAGAATAGCTGCTCCTAAAAGTGTGGAAACTTCCGATCCATTTGCGATTAAGGTAATGTCAGGATTTTGCACAGATTTCACTAAATAACCTCCTTTTGTCGCCTCAGTTGCCTCCTGGTACCTTGAAGTTCCTTGGGCAGGAATGTCTTTTATATTTTGTCTGGAAAGAATCAGACCTGTTGGTGTTTTGGTATTGTTTAATGCCATATTCCAAGCTATTGAAGTTTCTATAGCATCGGCAGGACGTAGCGCTAATAAACTCTGATCTCCAGAATGGTTTTTTACTTTTTCCATCAGACGGATTTGTGCTTCCTGTTCAATAGGCTGGTGTGTTGGTCCGTCTTCACCCACTCGGAATGAATCGTGTGTCCAAACATATTTTACCGGAAGTTCCTGAATAGCTGCTAATCTAATGGCAGGTTTCATATAATCGGAGAATACGAAAAAAGTTGCCACTACAGGAATAACACCTCCGTGAAGTGCGATGCCATTTGCAATAGCGGTCATGGTCAGTTCCGCAACTCCGGCTTGTAAAAAGGCTCCATTGAAATCATTTTTTTTCAAGATGGATGATTTTTTTAGAAAACCGTCTGTTTTATCACTGTTCGATAAATCTGCCGAAGAAACAATCATGTTTTCCACATGCTCTGCTAAATAAGCCAGAACAGCAGAAGAAGCATCTCTAGTGGCTGCATTAGGTTTTTGAATAACACTGCTTAGATCTAATTCTGGTAGTTTTCCGGATAAAAACAAATCCATCTTTTGGGACAACGCTGTATTTTCTTTTCTCCAAGTATTAATTTGAAGTTTTTTATAAGCTGCTTTTTCAGCTTTTATCGCCAGTACTTTCGCATAATGTGTTTCAACTTCTTCAAAAACAGCAAATGGATTTTCAGGATTTGCATTGAGATTGATAATTGTTTTTATATAATCTGCTTTGGTTTCACCAATTGGTTTTCCGTGCAATTCACATTCTCCTTCATACATGTCGCCAGTTGCCGTAACGGTTCCTTTACCCATAATTGTTTTTCCAATGATCAAAGTGGGTTTTTCGGATTCTTCATGAGCCTCGTTCAGCGCTTTTCTTATTTGCGTATGGTCGTGACCATCTATAGTTATTACATTCCATCCCCAAGCTTCATATTTCATTGCTGTATCTTCGGAGGTAACTTCATCGGTCATAGACGAAAGCTGCACATCATTAGAATCATAAAACATAATAAAATTGTTTAATCCTAAATGTCCCGCAATTCTCCCGGCCCCTTGAGAAATTTCTTCCTGTACGCCACCATCGGTAATGAAGCCGTATATTTTGTGATTGAAGAGTCCTTTAAATCTTGCATCTAAAAATTTTGCTGCAATTGCGGCTCCTACGCCCATAGTATGTCCCTGACCTAGAGGTCCTGAGGTGTTTTCGATGCCTCTAAGTACATCTGCTTCAGGATGACCTGGTGTCACCGAACCCCATTGCCTAAAATTTTGAAGATCTTCTTTTTTATAATTGCCCAATAAAAAATATTGGGAATACATTAATGCAGATAAATGTCCAGCATCCATAAAGAAACGATCTCTAAAAGTCCAATCCATTTCCGTTGGGTCAAAATTCAGATATTCTGTATACAAAATGTGCATAAAATCAGCAGCTCCCATAGCACCTCCGGGATGTCCCGACTTTGCTTTTTCTACCATAGAAATGGCAAGTGCTCTTATATTATCAGCGGCTAATTGGTCAATTTTTTTATTCATAATTTAATTATAATAGTTGCTTGTAATTTAAAAAAATAGATGATTCGTTTTTATTATAGGCAGGCCAACATAAAATTCTAAAGCTTCTAAATCATTTTCAAATGGGTTAGATTTGATTGAAAAGGTTGCCTCAAGACTAGCGTGCGAATAGCTTTAAAAACGTATTGTTGTATTTAATTATTGTTATCTGTATTCCTAAGACCATTAAATAAAATGCTATTTTTGAGGGTTTAACGTAGCAATTAATAATAAGTGTAAAAAATACATTTGCAAATGTATGCAAATTTATTTTACAATAACAAATAAATTATTTTTCTTGCTTTTTTAAAGTGAAAATCACATTTTCTTTGCCAATAAAAAACTGCATTTCTATTTTTTTTAAATTATGAATGCAAATAAGAGAATTATTTTTTTACAAAGAATTCCTGATAATCAAGGCGCTCCTGTTTTCTATTTGTTCTTTTTTTCCGTTCAGGATCATCTCTGCTAAAATTTTTCCCATGGCTTCAAAGTTTGTTGAAATTGTGGTTATACCATTTTCCACAATCTTTTTTAATGGACTTTCATTATAAGAAATGATACCAAAATCAGTACCCAATTTTAGATTTTGAAGCTTTGCTTTTTCAATCACAAGAACTAAATCCCTATCGCTTGGAATAATATAAACTTCCTCTTTTTTTATTTCCCGATTCTTAAATTCAGTGATGACTTCATAATTGAAAGCGTAGTCCTGGCAAAATTTCTCGAAACCCATTTTCATTCCTAATGGTTCCCTGAATCCTGGGAAAATCAGAATCAGTTTTTCATATTTGCTTAATTTAGGTTTTCCTTTTAGTAAGCCGTTATAAATATCTTTTGTATGATTCTGGTAAATAGCCGGATAGAGTTTTAATTCGGAATTGGTTTGGTCTAATATGATTACTTCATTTACTGGTAGGGTTTTTATAATGGAAGCTGCATCAACTAAATTGGTAGGCATTATAATGTATTTTGTGTAGTTGCCATTACTGTCATTTATTAGTTTTCGAAAAACCTGAATGTTAAAATGATGAAAGAAAATATCTACCTGAACGTCTTTTCCAATGTTTTCTAAAAAGGAATTGTAGAGGTCTTCCTTGAAAATATTCAGTTCCTCAAAAAGTAAAAATATCCGCTGTTTTATTCTGACTTCTGTACTTTTTATATAGTACCCTTTTCCAAGAATAGCGTAGATTATTCCCCTTTTTTTCAACTCGTCATAAGCCTGTAAAACAGTATCTCTGGACAATGAAAATTCCAGGCATACTTTGTTTATGGAGGGTAGTTTTTCATCCTTTTTTAAATGGCCTTCTTCTATGGATTTTTCAATGGAAGAAATAATTTGCTTGTATTTTGGCACACCCTGTTTATTTTGAACGTTGATGATTTTCATAAAATAAATGATTTTTTTGTAAATATAATAAAAACTGGTAGGTACTGGTATGTTTGTGGAAATAATTATTTTACTTTTGTTTTTTCATATTTCATAAAAAAACAATAAAAATTAAATACATATCACATTTTATGATTGACTCTGTAATGGAATTGTTTGGTTTAATGCCCGATGGCGAAGTTGTTGATTCTTATGAGTTAACTAACAGAAATGGAATGCAATTGAAGGTTATTAATTATGGTGCTGCGATTACCTCATTAAAAATGCCATTGAAAAACGGAGCGGTTGTAGATGTTGTTTTGGGGTTTGATACTTTAGAAGCATATATAGAATCCTTTGGTTTAGAAAGCGCTCCTTATTTTGGAGCAACAGTCGGAAGATATGCGGGAAGAATAAATGAGGGTACTTTTGGTTTGAATGGAAAAAAAATTTATTTAAATAAAAACAATAATAATCATTCGTTACATGGTGGAAAGGGGAACTTCAGCCAAAAGATTTGGAAGATTGAAAATTTTAATGAAGGTAGAAACCCATCGATAACTTTATCCTATTTGAGCCTAAATAATGAAGAGAATTATCCTGGAGATCTCTCAGTTGAGTTAACCTATACTTTATCTGAGGAAAACGAATTAATTATAGAATACAAAGCTAATACTACTGAGGATACCATTGTGAATTTAACGCATCACAGCTATTTTAATCTGGATGGCCATGAATCTGATATCTCAGAACAGGAATTGATTGTAAATTCCGAAAAAATGTTGGAGACGACAAAAGGAAATATTCCAACTGGAAGGTTTTTAAACACTGCTGATTCTTCTTTTGATTTTAGTCAGCCAAAGAAATGCCCTTCAAGAATAGACACTACGTTTGTTTTAGAAAAAGAAAACGAGTTTTCGGCTTCGCTTTTTAATAAAAAGAATAATCTAAAAATGGCGGTTTATACGAATCAACCTGCTGTTCATATTTATGTTGGAGGGAATTGTTTTAATACTGTAAAAGGAAAAGAAAATATAGATTACCATTCATTTAGCGGAATTTGTTTTGAAACGCAGAATTTTCCTGATGCACCCAATCACGAACATTTTCCAAATTCAGTTTTGAAAAAAGACGAGAACTATCATCATAAAACGATTTATAAGTTTCAATCTTTCTGATAAAAAATAATTATAATAATGACGGTTTTTTATTTGCTTAAAATTTTTATTGTACTCAAAAAATGAAGTTGATTCCGAAACATAAAGAAAAAAGAGCTTTCTTATTGGGTGAAAGTAACGATTTCTCCTACTGCAAAGATTGAACCTTCAAAATTAAAAAAATAGATAAAAATAACGTCAAGTTCCGAACGATTGCAAAATGGAACACTTACAATTTCTAAATAATGAATGATATTTTAATTAAAAAAACGGCTTCTTTTTTTAAAGAAACATTTGGCGCTGAGCCACAAAAAATAGTGCTTTCTCCGGGAAGAATTAACATCATTGGTGAACATGTCGACTACAATGACGGCTATGTTTTACCGGCAGCGATTGACAAAATTATTTGTTTTGCTTTCGAAAAAAACAATTCTAATAAGTCTAGAATAATTGCGATAGATCTTACTGATGAGTTTGAAATGGATCTTAGCAGTCCGATGGAATTAACGGAAACTGTTTGGACCAATTATATTCGCGGTGTGGTCAATCAGTTGAAAATCAATGGATTTGAATTTGAAGGTTTCAACTGTGTTTTTAGCAGTAATATCCCTGTTGGTTCGGGTTTGTCATCATCAGCAGCTTTAGAATGTGGTTTTTTATTTGGAATAAATGAATTATTTAGTTTGAATATTAAGCCAGTTGATATCGCTTTAATGGGACAAAAAGCGGAACACTGGGTTGGTATTAATTGCGGGATAATGGATCAGTTTTCGAGTGTCATGGGACAGGAAAACAAAGTGATAAAGATTGATTGCCGAACTTTGGAGTATGAATACCATGATGCCAATTTTAGTGATTATTCTTTGATTTTATTCGATAGTAATGTAAAACATTCCTTGTTTTCATCGGCATATAATACCCGACGCGAAGAATGCGAAGAGGGACTTTCCATCCTAAAAAATAATTTCCCGGCAGTAAACAGTTTTAGAGATTGTACCGAAAGTCAAGTACTAAGCGTCAAGGACAAGATGAGTGAAAATGTATTTAAAAGAAGCCTTTTTGCAGTAAAAGAAATTAAGCGTGTTATTCAAGCCTGTGAAGCTTTGGATAAAGGAGATATCGAAACTTTAGGCAGATTAATGTTCGAAACACACCAAGGATTATCAGTCGATTATGAAGTGAGTTGTGCCGAATTGGACATGATCGTTGCCACTCTTAAAAATGAAGAAGCTGTTGTTGGTTCCCGATTAATGGGTGGAGGCTTTGGCGGTTGTACAATCAACCTGATAAAAAAGGGGCATGAAGAGGCTATTAAAAAGAAACTTTCAGCACTTTATTTTGACACTTTTGGAATAGAATTAAAAATTTATGATGTTAAAATCGGTAACGGGACATCACTTTATAAAAATAACTAGAATGAAATATTTTGATATCAACGAAGATCCGCACAGACGTTATAATCCGCTAATCAACGAATGGGTTTTGGTTTCTCCGCATCGTTCTAAACGTCCTTGGCAGGGACAGAACGAAACGGTTTCCTCAGACTCTTTACCAGAATATGATCCAACATGTTATTTATGTCCGGGGAATGTCAGAGCTAACGGAGAGGTAAATCCAACGTATGAAAACTCTTTTGTTTTTGAAAATGATTTTGCTGCTTTAAAGCAAGAAGAAATTGCATTTGAAGACAATAAAAGTGAAACTTTTTTCAAAGCACAACCAGAAAGAGGAATTTCCAGAGTGGTTTGTTTTTCACCAAAACACAATCTGACGTTGCCGGAAATGCCTGTTGCTGCCATTGAAGACATCATTCATACTTGGCAAAAAGAATATACCGATTTGGGCAAAATAGATTATATCAATCATGTTCAGATTTTTGAAAACAAAGGAAGTGTTATGGGATGTAGCAATCCGCATCCGCATGGACAAATTTGGGCACAATCTTCTTTACCCAGCCAAGTAGAGAAAACACAAAATAATCTGAAAGCATATTTCGATAAACATGGAAGTTCGCTTTTGCAGGATTATTTGATAGAAGAATTAAAACGCAACGAACGTATTGTCATTGAGAATGATCATTTTGTAGCGTTGGTTCCTTTTTGGGCAATCTGGCCTTACGAAACGATGGTAATCAGCAAGCGCCATTTTGGGAAAATTACTGATTTTACTGAAACCGAAACAACTGCTTTTGCGACGATTTTAAAGCAATTAACTACAAAATATGATAACCTTTTTGAAACGTCATTTCCGTATTCGTCAGGAATTCATCAGTCGCCAACTGATGGGGAACTACATCTGGAATGGCAATTTCACATGCATTTTTATCCACCATTGTTACGCTCCGCAACCGTAAAAAAATTCATGGTCGGATATGAAATGCTAGGCGAATCACAAAGAGATATTACCCCTGAGAAAAGTGCTGAAATTTTAAAAAACTTAGCAGGACCTCATTATAAGCATTCCTCTTAAACTAAAACAAAAGGCGGTAGGAATTCCGAATGAATTGATTTATAGCTCAATTTCAATTTCTTTCTTTTACAAGGAGGACTGCTACTCTTTTGTTTTTTCTTAAAAGGAGAATTAGATAAAAAAAATTATTAACCAACCAATTTTAAAAACCATGAATTTATGAAAACCATTAAGAACGTAAATCAGCTGTTAAGGATTAAAACATTCCTGACATCTAAACTCACGCTGTCAATAATCATTATAACCTCGTGTATCAGTTTACAGGCTCAAAACACAATTACAGGCTCTGTTGTTGATCAAAAGACCTCCCAAACCGTTATTGGCGCTTCTGTAGCTGTCAAAGGAACGGCAAATGCAACTATGACTGACGGTGATGGGAATTATAAATTAAATGTGGCTGACCCTAATGCTACATTAGTTTTCTCGTATATCGGATATGTTAAAGTAGAAGAAGCCATTGCAGGCAGAAAAGTGATCAATGTTTCACTCAAAGAAGAAAATAATACATTAGAAGAAGTAGTGGTAATCGGATATGGTACTGTTAAAAAAAGTGATTTGACAGGAGCCGTTGGAGGATTAAAAGCTGCGCAATTGGATTCTCAAAGCAATACCAATTTAGGAAGTGCAATACAAGGTAAAATTGCCGGTGTTACCGTAGAGTCTGGAGGGGGAGCTCCTGGTTCCGGAACGAGAATTCAGATTAGGGGTGCCGGATCATTAAACAATAACAATCCCTTGATATTGGTTGATGATATTGCTGTTGCATCAATGAATAACCTTAACCCAAATGACATTGAATCAATTCAAGTTTTGAAAGATGCTTCTGCTGCTGCAATTTATGGGTCAAGAGCTGCAAACGGTGTAATTTTGATTACTACAAAGAGTGGAAAAAAAGGAGAGATGAAAGTTAGCTTTGATTCTTTTTATGGTGTTGCCAGTGTGACCAAAAAGCTAGATTTGTTAAATCAGGAAGAATGGGCAAAGGTAAGTACTGCTGCTTATAGTGCTGCAGGAAAATTACCATTAGACATTGCTCTAAATCCTGAAGTTCCTGGTGCGGGAATTAATTGGCAGAATGAAATATTTAGAACTGCTCCTACACAAAACTATTCATTAGGGCTTTCTGGAGGATCAGATAATTTAAAATATAATATGTCATTAAGCTACTTTAATCAAGAAGGAGTTATAAAGGAAACCAATTATGACCGTGTTAACTTAAGAGTTAAATCGGATTACAAGAAAGGGATCTTTAAAATTGGTGAAACAGTAATGTTGACCAAAGAAAAAAGAAATGATTTGCCAGGCATGCCAGGGCAGGGAAGAAATATTCTTGGAGCTGCGATATCGATGATTCCTGGGTTTAAAATTTATAATGAGGATGCAGTAGGCGGATATGGCGGAGCGTCAGGTGCGGTTACGGATATATTTAATCCAGTAGCGGCTTTGAATCTTTTTGATGTAAAAAATGATTACTACCAGGCATTAATTAATACCTATGCTGAAGCAAGTTTCTTCGATGGCTTTAAATATAAATTAAATGTAGGAGTAACGCTTTCTGAGCATAAGAGTTATAACTATACACCACGTTATGAAGTGGGTGGGTTCTTCAAGAATTTAAAAAATACTTTGGCGGAAGGAAGTGAGTTAAACCAATACTATCAAATTGAAAACACTTTAAATTACTCAAAAAAAATCGGTAAGCATTCCGTTAATTTATTAGTAGGTCATACGATTTATGAAAATAATTTCCGTGCTATTTCAGGATCGGTACAAGGAATGCCTGATGGTATATTTGTTTTGGCAGGTGCTGAGCAACCATCTATTTCCGGATATGCGACTGAGAATAAATTGATTTCTTATCTTGGACGTGCAATATATTCTTATGATAACAAATATATTCTTACGGCAACTTTTAGACGTGATGGTTCCTCTCGTTTTAGCCCAGAAAATAAATGGGGAAATTTCCCTTCAATTTCTGCAGCATGGGGAATAGGAAAAGAAGATTTTTTCAAAAACCTAAACTTACCTGTCTCTGAACTTAAGTTACGTACGAGTTATGGTATATTAGGAAATCAAGAAATAGGAGATTATCAGTATCTTGGATCAATTACATCAGGAATAAGTTATGGTGTAGGAGAGCCTAATACGCTTTGGATAGGTAATATCCAAACAGAATATCCTGCGATTGGATTAAAATGGGAATCGACTTCGACTGCCAACGTTGGTTTGGATTTAGGTTTATGGAATGGTAAATTAGATTATACTTTTGACTACTTCCAAAAAAACACCTCAGATTTACTTTTACGTGTGCCAATTCCATTGTCTGTTGGATCTAGTAATGATCCTTATACTAACGCCGGTAAAGTTTCAAATAAAGGTTTTGAGATGGGATTAACCTATAATCAAAAAGTTGGAGAAGTTAATTTCTCAATAACTTCTAATATTTCAAGTGTAAAAAACCGTGTTGAAGAATTGAGTACCGGAAGTCAGATTCTTGCAGGTTCTAGTGGATCATTTCATGGATCGGCAGTGACTTACAGTAAAGTAGGATATCCTATTTATTCTTTTTTCCTTGTTAAGACTGATGGATTATTCAGATCACAGGAGGAACTGGATGCACATAATGTAAATGGCAATCCTATTCAGCCTAGAGCAGCAATAGGAGACATCAGATATGTTGATTTTAATGGAGATGGAAAAATTGATGCGGGAGACAGACAATTTAGAGGAAGTGCTTTTCCTGATTATGAATATGGATTACGTGTTCAGGCGGATTGGAAAGGAATTGATTTTACTGTTGCTGCTCAAGGGATTCAAGGAAATGAAATATACAATGGAAATAATACAGACTTAGCTACAGTAAAAGCGAATACGAATTACGCTAGTTCAACCTTAAATTCATTTACTTTTAATCCAAACTCGAATTTCCCAAGATTAAATATTGATGATCCAAATGATAATGGGGCTGATTACTCCGATCGTTTCCTTGAAAATGGTTCTTATCTTAGAATAAAAACCATTCAAGTTGGGTATACGTTTCCTAATAATTTAAGTAAAAAATTAGAAATTGAGAGATGTCGTTTCTATGTTGCAGGAGATAATCTTTTTACTGCTACTAAATATACAGGATATAATCCAGATGTTTCGGCTGACGGACTTGGAGGTAGAGGGATCGATTATAAATCGTATCCATTAAGCAAGACTATTATTTTTGGTATGCAACTTAACTTTTAAATCAACGAAAAATGAAAAAGAAATTAATTATATTATATTTTATGGGAGGACTAGCTTTGCTAAGTTCTTGCTCCGATAACCTCGAATTACAAAACCCTAGTAAAGTAACAACCGGTTCTTTCTGGCAAACTCCTGAGGATTTGGAGTCTGGTTTAGCAACGGTTTACAATGTATTGGTAGATAACAATAACGCGGGTTATTGGGAAATACAAGCAATGCAGTTAAAAGAGAACAGAACAGAAAATTTTGTTGCAAGAAATGATGTGCCTGGGCGCTATGCAGTTTCCAGCTATAAAAATACGCCTAGTACCAGTGAGACTACCGGAATGTATAAAGCAATGTATATTGGTATATTTCGTGCAAATCAAGTAATCAATTATGCTCCTCAAATCAAAAATATTGATGAGACAAAAAGAGCGCAAATCGTTGCTGAAGCTACTTTTCTTAGAGGATTGAACTATTTTAATTTAGTAAATGAATTTGGGAGTGTTCCAATTTTTACAGATTTAGTAAAAGAATCGGCAGATTATTTTAAAGAAAAATCAACGGAAGAGGAAGTGTGGAAACAGATAATTGCAGATTTTCAAGCGGCAGCAACAAGTCCTCTACCTGAAATCTATCCTTCTGCTTTAAAAGGCAGAGTAACGAAAAATACGGCAATCGCGTACCTTGGAAAATCGTATTTATATTTAAAAGATTGGGCTAAAGCCGAAGAGCAATTCTCTAAGTTAGTAAATAACGAAACTGCAAATGGGTTTGGTCTTTTGGATGATTATGCACAATTATTTGATGGTAAACATGAAAACAGTAAGGAATCAGTGTTTGAAATTCAGTTCAGCAGGCAAGGTGGTGCTACTATTTGGGGTGGAAATCCATCAGAAAGAACCAGAGCAACCACAATGGCTCAGGAACTGGCGCCAGGAGAAGTTGGAGGATGGTTTGAGTTGTTACCTTCCAAAAAATTATTAGAGGCTATGACCAAAGAGAAAACGACGGATGGTAGTTTTGATCCTAGAGCTCTTGCTACTTTGGCATGGGATTATCCGGGTTGCGTGTATTACAATTCTAATTTCACGTCTAAGTTTAAGGCGACTGATATATGGATAAGAAAAAATCAAAACTGGTGGAATAATGATGAAGGAGATTGGAAATCAGAATTGAATGAATATGCAATGCGTTATGCCGATGTAATTTTAATGCTCGCTGAAGCTAAAACGATGCAAGGAAAAACAGCTGAAGCTATTCCTTTAGTTAAAAGAATAAGAGACAGAGCGAAGTTAGCCGCTATTGTAATGACGGGATGGAATCAAACCCAAATGATGACTGAGATTATGCATCAAAGAAATGTTGAGTTTGCGCGTGAGGGTATTCATTGGTATGATTTAAGAAGATGGGGTACTTTGGAAAAAGTAATCAAAGAAAGTCAAGTTGGCGGTTATCTTAATTACTCGGCTAAATACAACTACTTTCCTATTCCGGAAAGTGAGTTAAATAATAACCCCAAAATGACACAAAATGCCAATTGGTAATAAGGGTTGTATATTTTAAATTAATAAAAGATTAGAATAAGATTTTGTCAAATGGTTAATGAGCTATATTATAGTGAATTAATCATTTGTCATGTCTTATAAAACATTTGATATCTTTAATGTTTATCAAGAAGAAATAATATGATCCTGAAAATCCGTTATACAGAAGAAAGCAATAATTTTAAACTGCAAAACAGAACCAATATTAGGAGAACGGTGTTAAGAATAATAAATATGAAAGAAAAACTAGAATTCTATTTTAATAAAAAATGTGTTTTCACTTTGTGTTTTGTGATTAGTGTCATTAGTCTGTCGGCGCAAAAAGTGACAATTCCTATTGCAACCAATAATAATCTGATGCTGCTGCAAACGGACAACACCAATAGGTTAAAAACTATTTACTTTGGTAAACCGCTAGGTGACGAAAGTGAATATTCGTCTGTTGCTGATGCTTATGATTTTAATGATGCGAATGCAGGAATCTACAATTCAGCCTATACGCCGGCAGGAACATGGAATTTTTCCGAACCGGCTATACAAGTTAAACATGCGGATGGAAATCCTTCGTTAGAACTGAAATATGTTAGTCATAAAAAGGAAAAAATAGATGAGAATTCATCTCTCACACGTATCGTTTTAAAGGATTCTCTTTATCCGTTTGAGGTTACTTTGTGTTATAAAGTTTGGGAAAAAGAAAATATAATTGAGCAATGGACTGAGATAAAACACAGTGAAAAGAAACCGGTCCTGTTGCAAAAATTTGCTTCCGCTAATCTATATTTCACCAGTAAAGACTTTTATCTTACCAGTTTTCAAGGAGAATATTTAAAAGAAATGCAACCCATAGAATCAAAGCTTCTACAAGGAATAAGAACCATAGATTCTAAATTGGGAACAAGGGCCATGCTTTTGCAAACACCGAATTTCATGATTTCATTTGGTAAACCTGCTTCAGAAAATGAGGGGACGGTTTTATTGGGTCAGCTGGCCTGGAGCAGTAACTTTAAACTGGATTTTGAAATAGACTCCTATAAAAATCTTCGCCTAATTGCAGGAATTAATCCATATGCTTCTGAATATTCCCTGCCTGCAAATCAAATTTTTAAGACCCCGGCTTTAGTGTATTCTTTATCAAATCATGGAACGGGCGAAGCGAGTCGAAATCTTCACGACTGGGCAAGGAAATACAGATTGTTGGATGGTCAAGGAGAGCGGCTTACTTTATTGAACAATTGGGAAGCGACTTACTTTGATTTTGATGAAAACAAAATTACAGCCTTATTCAAAGATGCAAAAGACTTAGGAGTAGATATGTTCTTGTTGGATGACGGATGGTTTGGAAATAAACATCCCCGAAATAATGACAATGCCGGTCTTGGCGATTGGCAGGAAAATGTCAAAAAACTGCCGCATGGTCTGGGTTATTTAGTCAAAGAAGCAAAAAAGGAAGGTGTTAAGTTTGGTATTTGGATTGAGCCCGAAATGGTAAATCCAAAAAGTGAATTATATGAAAAGCATCTGGATTGGGTAATCCGTCAGCCCGAAAGACCTGAAGTGTATTATAGAAATCAATTGGTACTTGACTTATCGAATCCCCAGGTGCAGGACTTTGTTTTTGGAATCGTTGACAATCTGTTTGTAAAGAATCCTGAATTGGCTTTTATAAAATGGGATTGCAATGCCGTTATTTACAATGCGTATTCAGCTTATCTCAATAAAAAAGGAATTCCTCAATCTAATTTGTACGTTGACTATACGAAAGGTTTGTATAAAGTACTGCAACGAATTCGAGCCAAATATCCTAAAGTACCAATGATGTTGTGTTCTGGCGGAGGCGGTCGTGGCGATTATGAATTGCTTAAATATTTCACGGAATTCTGGCCGAGCGATGATACTGAACCTGTGGAAAGAATATTTATGCAATGGGATTATTCTTATTTCTTTCCAGCTATAGCCACCGATAATCATGTTACTGACTGGGGAAAACAACCGCTGAAATTTAGAATTGATGTAGCGAGTATGGGTAAATTAGGGTTTGATATTGTAGCAAGCCATTTAAATGAAAAGGATAAATTATTCTGTAAACAGGCAATTGCCAATTATAATTCTTTTAAAGATATTGTATGGCATGGCGATTTATATCGTTTATTAAATCCTCATGAAAATGATATCTCAGCATTGATGTATGTTAATCCAAATAAGAGTAGAGCAATTGTTTTTAATTATCTGGTGAATAACCGTTTTAAAATGACGGCAACCCAAAGACCAGTTGTTTTAAATGGATTGGATCCAAAGAAAAAATACACGGTTAAAGAAATTAACCTGTACCCCGGAACAACATCATTAATCCTTTCTGACAAGGAGTATACAGGAGATTTTTTGATGAAAGTTGGTGTAAACCCGAATGTTACTTTACAAAGAACAAGCGTAGTGCTGGAAATTAATGAAGTGAAATAGGATAATCGGAATATTAATAATAGCGTTTGTTCATTATAAAGATAAATTATGAAAATACTAGTTACAGGAGGTTTAGGTTTTATTGGTTCGCATACCGTGGTCGAATTGCAAAATGAAGGATTTGAAGTTGTAATTATAGATAATCTTTCTAACTCATCTGAAGATGTTTTAAAAGGAATAGTAGCGATAACAGATAAAATGCCTGTTTTTGAAAAGCTGGATTTGAGAGAGAAAGCTTCGGTTGGGGATTTTTTCAAAAGGCATGCTGATGTTTCTGGCATAATCCATTTTGCAGCTTCTAAAGCAGTAGGTGAAAGTGTAGGTAACCCATTATTATATTATGAAAATAACATTAATACGTTAATCTATTTGCTTCAGGAATTACAACAAAAACCGGAGGCCCATTTTATTTTTAGTTCTTCTTGCACCGTTTATGGTCAGGCTGAAATAATGCCTATTAATGAAAATGCTGCAGTTAAGCCGGCAATGTCACCTTATGGGAATACGAAGCAAATTGGTGAAGAAATCATTACTGATGTTACAAAAGTAAGCGGCATAAATGCTATTTTGTTGCGTTATTTTAATCCTATTGGTTCGCATCCGTCAACAGAAATAGGAGAATTACCCATAGGAACACCGCAAAATTTAGTGCCCTTTATTACACAAACGGGAATTGGATTGCGAGAAGAGTTATCGGTTTACGGAAATGATTACCCAACCCCTGATGGAACTTGTGTACGGGATTATATTCATGTTGTCGATTTAGCAAAAGCACATGTTATTGCTTTGCAGCGGTTGGTAAATAAAAAGAATCTAGATAAGATAGAGACTTTTAATCTTGGAACCGGCACGGGAAGCTCTGTTTTGGAAGTGATTAAAGCTTTCGAAAAAGTCAGCGGGCAAAAATTACCCTATAAAATTGTTGATAGAAGGGAAGGGGATGTGATTTCCGCTTATGCCAATACAGACAAAGCAAATAGTGTTCTTGGTTGGAAAATACAATCAACTTTGGAAGAAGGCATAGCAAGTGCCTGGAAATGGGAACAAAAGGTCAGAAATAAAAATTGATTTAGGAGCTGCTCGAAAGGGATCGAATCAATTGATTAACACTGAATAGTTTGTGAAACGATGCTGTAAAATAGAGGGGTTGATTCCATTGTTTTTAGAATTTAACTTATTTAACAGTAATAAATGTAAAAAACACATTTGTAAGTGATGTAAATAAATTTTTTTATTTTACTTTTGACTTTCGCAATTCATAAAATAATTATGAAATTAAAGCAGATATCATAATTTATAATAAATTATAATATTTTTACGCAAAGAATGTTGCACTGTGATAAATAAAATGGCAAAATTTAAAAACGGTGCGACTATTATTAAAAAAAAACTAATAACCCACGAGAATATTCTCGTTTATTTATATTAATTTTCTAAAAAACAAATTACTCATGAACCAGAACCTTGCTTTTGCGGATTACGCAGTTTTTCTTATCTATTTTATTGTGGTGTCCACTTATGGATATACCATTTATCGCAAACGTGAAAAAAATGAACACGATGCCAAAGCTTATTTTTTGGCAGAAGGAACACTAACATGGTGGGCGATTGGAGCTTCTTTAATTGCTTCTAATATTTCCGCAGAACAGTTTATTGGAATGAGTGGAGAAGGATTCTTTTTAGGAATCGCTGTTGCTGCTTATGAATGGATTGCAGCTATTGCTTTGATTATTGTAGCGGTTTGGTTTATTCCTGTTTATTTAAAAAATAAGATTTACACCATGCCTCAATTTTTAAAAACAAGGTACAATGAATCCACTGCCTTAATTATGGCAGTTTTTTGGTTGTTCTTGTATGTATTTGTAAACTTAACGTCTATTTTATATTTGGGAGCTGTAGCGATCAATGGATTGGCTGGCGGAGAATACTTACATGCCATTATGATTGGGCTTGCCGTTTTTGCCTTGTTGATCTCTTTAGGAGGTATGAAAGTGGTTGCTTATACGGATGTAATTCAGGTAGCAGTTTTAATAATCGGAGGACTGGTAACTTCTTATATTGCTTTGACTACTGTTGGACACTATTTTGGAGTGGGCGAAAATGCGATTGCTGGTTTTAAAGTATTGATGAGAGAAGCTCCAGAGCATTTCAAAATGATTATCCCTAAACCAACTGCAACTTCATCTCAAAATGACATCAATAAATACCTTACTTTCCCTGGGATGTTATCTTATTTAGCTGGTATTTGGATTATCAATCTTAATTATTGGGGTTGTAACCAGTACATTACTCAAAGAGCATTGGGTGCTGATTTGCAAACTGCCCGTACCGGTATTTTGTTTGCAGGTATTTTAAAATTATTAATGCCGCTTATTGTTATGTTACCCGGTATTGCTGCTTACGTTTTGTATGAAAATGGACATTTACCACAATTGGTTGGAGGTAAAGATGGGGCCTATTCTGCCGTGTTGACTTTCTTGCCAACGGGTCTTAAAGGGCTTTCCGTTGCTGCTTTAACTGCTGCTATTGTAGCTTCTTTAGCAGGTAAAGTAAATAGTATTTCGACTATTTATACACTGGATGTTCATAAGAAATACATTCAAAAAGATGCGACTGACAGAGGTCAGGTAAATATAGGAAGAATTGCAGTTTTTGGAGCAATGGTTCTTGCTGTCCTGTTTACATGGAATGATTTGTTAGGAATTGGTGGTGTGGGAGGTTTTACTTATATTCAAAAATATACGGGTTTTATTAGTCCGGGAGTGTTTGCAATGTTTTTCCTTGGTATGTTCTGGAAAAGAACGACTGGTACTGCAGCAATAGTAGGTGTTATAGCCGGGTTTTTATTATCTGTTTTATTCAATGAATTTGCGCCGGCTTTATTTGGTAATGAAACATTGCTTTACACAGCTTACAGCAATGGGAAAGGTGGATTTGAAATACCGTTTCATATCTGTATGGGGTTATCATTTATATTTACCATGCTTCTTATGATTGGAATAAGTTTTGCTGGTCCAAAAGTAAATCCTAAAGCATTTGAACTGGATACTGAAATGTTTAAATTGAAACCACAGACAACAGTGTTGATCGTAATCACATTATTAATTATTTGTGCATTATATATTAAGTTTTGGTAATATTATTTTTAAAGAACTAGTTTTTTGATTACTATTGTAATCAGATCAATGCCGTTTAGTTAAGCTTTTCAGTTAGTGATAATCAAATTGAAATGTTTAACTAAAGGGCTTTTGGTTTTAAAGGCGTATGTAAAATTTAATTGGTATGGAGGGTCGTTTAAAAAAGAAGAATTTTTCATTTGCAGTCGATTGTATCATATTCGGATACGATGGTCAGGATTTAAAATTGTTGGTAATAAAGAGAAGTTTTGAACCATTTAAGGGGAAATGGAGTTTAGTAGGAGGGTTTTTAGAAGATGATGAAAGTGCCGAAGCGGCAGCAGTTCGGGTACTAAAAGGTCTTACCGGCTTAGATGGCCTGTATATGGAACAGTTGCATTGTTTTTCGGAACCCAAAAGAGGTGGCGCAGAGAGAATCATTTCTGTTGCCTTTTTTGCTTTAATTGATATTCAAAAATACAATCAGCAAATCAATGAAGATTATCATCCTGCTTGGTTTTCTATTAATCAATTACCCGAATTAATTTTCGACCATTCTGCGATTGTTGAACTGGCCAAAGAAAAATTGCGCTATAAGGCTGCGCTGCATCCGCTATTATTTGAATTGTTGCCGGATAAGTTTACCATGCCGCAATTGCAAAGTCTTTACGAGGCAGTTTATAATATGGAATTTGATAAGGGGAATTTCAATAGGAAGTTGTTGTCTACAAAATTGTTGGTAAAGCTGGAAGACAAAGACATGCTCAATTCAAAAAAAGGAGCATTTTATTACACTGTAAATTTAAAAAAATATAGTGCTGGTTTTAAAACCTTTTTAAATTTTGTTTCCAGTCAATACATTAACGAATAGTATTTTGTAGCGACGGGAAAAAGCTAAAAAAGCTTTCGTTTTAGGCGAAAGCTTTTTTAATAAAGTAAAAATTAATCCTTAGTTTCTGTTAACTAATGCTTCTTGTTTCCAGTTTTTAACGGAAGCTATTCTGTTGTTAGAATAATCAACTTCAGTTAAATTAGTAAAACCATTGTCATTTTTTTCGGACCAAAAAAACCATTTTCCGGCTTTAATCCCGTTTTTATATTCACCTGATGCAATTTTGTTTCCTTTTTCATCAAAAGAAACCCAAATTCCCTCTAGTTTTCCATTTTCAAAAAAACCTTCTTGTTGCACTTGGCCATTTTCAAAAAAGTAAGTTGCTCTGACCTTTTTGCCAAAAGGCTCCAATACTGGTTTTGATTCTTGTGCGAAAACCATCCCTGAGAACAATATTGCTACTAAAATAATACATTTTTTCATATCTGGAGTTTTAATATTTCATATTTATTTACCAAATTTAACGAATACTTTACATTAAAAAAACTTTTACGTAACAATTTAATAACATTAGACAAAAGCTTAACATTGGAAAATAAATTGCGATAAAAAACAATGGTGTAAAAATTGACCGTTCTCCATTCATTATTGATAATTAGTCGTAAACTTGCGCGGGATCCCATAGTGCGAACAGCTGAAACAATCAAAATTTGGATTATATGTAGGAGTCGTAATTGTAGCTGAGAGCATGCTGAAGCACTTATTGTGCTTTTTTCATTTCCACCAAATGAGCCATATTTTTAATTAAATTATGGTGTTTCTTAACAAAAGGATTGGTTTCGTCCCAAACATAACCAGCTAGAACAGCGCATATTTTGCGTTTTACATCTGGGTTTTCCGGTTGATGAAAAAATAAGGTTTGCAGGTTTCCAGTATACCATTCTTTTACATAAGTGGTAAAAACGGTAATCCCTCTTTTCATATAGATAGTAAATTCTTCTTCCCAATCGACACTGATTCCTTGTGATTCTTTTATGAAAAGTTTTGCGGCAAGCATTCCGGATTCGGTAGCAAAAGCTACTCCTGATGAAAAAACGGGATCTAAAAATTCCGAACTGTTCCCCGTTAAGGCAAAACCGTCTCCATACATTTGTTTTACAGAACGGGAATAATTCTCTAATTTTACGGGTTCAAACAAGAAATCAACTCCCTCAAAACGATCAATATAATAGTCTGAAAGTTGAATAGCATTCTTCAGAGCTTCTGAATTATTTTTATTTTCTGAAAGCGAATTGATAAAATCAGTTGGGCCAACAATGCCTAAACTTGTATTTCCATTAGAGAAAGGGATGACCCAAAGCCATACTTCGGTTTCTAAAACATCAAAAGAAATTAATGTTCCTTCTTCGCCTTTAGGTCTATTGATATCTTTTACATGTGTGAAAATTGAAGAATGAGGATCCAGTTTTGAAGGCGTGTCTAAGTCTAAAAGGCGTGGCAAAACCCTACCGTAACCGCTAGAATCTATTATGAACTTAGCGTTGATTTCTTTAAGATTTCCTTCTTTGTCTTTTACAATAGTTTTAGAATTTTTTTCTTCAAAAGAAACGGAAATGACTTCTGATTCGAATTCTAGATCAATTCCTTTTCTAATAATTTCTTGCGCCATTGTATTGTCAAAATCAGCTCTTGGCACTTGCCAAGTCCAATCCCAGCCTTCCGAAAATTTATCGCTAAAATCGAAAACGCAAATTTCTTCTCCTCTTATAAATCGTGCCCCAAGTTTTTTTTCGAAATTCATTGCGTTAAGACTTTCAAATAATCCTGCTTCTACAAAATGATCCATCACGCGAGGAATTAAACTTTCCCCTACAACAAGTCTTGGAAATTTTGTTTTTTCCACGATTTTAACCTTGATGTTGTTGTTGAATAGATGAGATCCTGAGACACATCCTGAAGGTCCAGCCCCAATGATTAATACATCTACAAACTCCTTTAACATATTGTTATATTATAATTGATTATTGCATCACATTTGCCACCGTCAAAATACTACATTTATTTTGAAAAAAAAAACCTAATCCAGTATAATCAAAAAGGTTTGCATGAGCACTATAAATGAATATTTAAGTCTAAAAGAACTCGAGTCAATAATCTTGGAAATAAACAAATTGAAAGCAGCAAAGTTGTATTAAAAAGGATAAATGAAAGGTTGATTTTTAAAAGAATTCTCTGAAAATAAAGTTATTTACGGCGTTAATACTGGTTTTGGACCTATGGCTCAATACCGAATTAAAGATGAGGATAGATACAATTACAATACAATTTAATCAGAAGTCATTCTTCGGGAACTGGAAAGCCAATAAATGCCATTTGTATAAAAGCTGCAATTCTGGCACAATTAAATGCGCTTTCTTTAGGGAATTCTGGTGTTCATCCGTCAGTAATTCATCTGATGGCAGCATTGATTAACAAAGATATCATTCATTTGATTTTTGAACATGGCGGATAACTCGGCGGAATTTCAACGGCAGATTGGATAGATTTCTCTAAAACAGATCAACATTGTCATCGACATCAATGGGGCCATCTGGGTTTTAAATAGTTCTCAATTTGATATTGAAAACAGGTTTGTTTTATAGCTTTTTTAATTTGTTCTGTCATGGAAGTACTTATTTAATGTTAGACAATAACGTATAGCTTGACTTAAGATTGTCTATACCAATGTCACATTTGATTAGCCGAGTAAAAAAATGAAATATTTTAAAACTTTTGAGAGAGTCTTGCCTATAACACTATAAATAAAGTGTAAAATGAAAAAAGAGGCAAGCGATGATAAGATTATTTCTGTTGATTTTAAGGAAGCTAGAAGGATTTTAGGCCTATCCAAGGGGGCTATGTTGAAATATGAAAAGGCTAATAAATTAGATTTACCAGACTTGGAGAAAGAAACAATATCTTATCAAACATCTATTGGATATTCAAATTAAAGGACTCAAATAAGAGTCCTTTTTTCTATCTTTGCCGAAGAAAATTTTTACGGTTTTATATACTTTGTAAAACTACACACTTACGAGCCCTTTAAATAAGCGGGCTTATAATAAATAATTGATTATGTATAGAAGTCATAATTGTGGTGAATTGAACGCCTCACATATTAATACAGAAGTTACACTTGCGGGTTGGGTTCAGAAATCTCGTGACAAAGGATTTATGAATTGGGTTGATTTGCGTGACCGTTACGGAATTACGCAATTAATTTTCGACGAAGGTCGTTCTGATAAAAAAGTTTTTGAATTAGCAAAAACCTTAGGGCGTGAATTTGTAGTTCAGGTAAAAGGAACTGTTATTGAGCGTGAAGCAAAAAATAAAAATATTCCGACAGGCGAAATAGAAATTTTGGTTACAGAGTTGAATATTCTTAATGCTTCGCTTACCCCTCCTTTCACTATTGAAGATGAAACAGATGGGGGAGAAGATATTAGAATGAAATATCGTTACCTTGACATTAGAAGAAATCCCGTGAAAAACAGTTTGCTTTTCCGTCATAAAGTAGCGATGGAAGTGCGTAAATATCTTTCAGACTTGGATTTTTGTGAAGTGGAAACGCCTTATTTGATCAAGTCTACTCCGGAAGGAGCCAGAGATTTTGTTGTTCCTTCCCGAATGAATGAAGGACAGTTTTATGCTTTACCACAATCGCCACAAACCTTTAAACAGTTATTAATGGTGGGTGGAATGGATAAATATTTCCAAATTGTGAAATGTTTTCGCGATGAAGATTTACGTGCTGACAGACAGCCTGAATTTACGCAGATTGATTGTGAAATGGCTTTCGTGGAACAGGAAGATATTTTGAATATTTTCGAAGGACTGACCAGGCATTTATTAAAAGAAATAAAAGGTATCGAAGTAGATAGATTCCCTAGAATGACCTACGAACATGCGATGAAAACATATGGAAATGACAAACCGGACATTCGTTTTGGAATGGAATTTGGGGAGTTAAACGAAGTTGCGAAAAGCAAAGAATTCCCAGTTTTTAATGCTGCTGAATTAGTGGTGGGAATTGCCGTTCCCGGAATTGGAAATTATACTCGTAAGGAAATTGATGGGTTAATTGAATGGGTAAAGCGTCCTCAGGTTGGTGCCTCAGGAATGGTATATGTAAAATGCAATGAAGACGGAACTTTTAAATCATCAGTAGATAAATTCTACGATCAAAATGATTTAAGTAATTGGGCAAAAACCACAGGAGCTCAGCCGGGAGATATGATTTTTGTTCTTTCTGGACCAGCCGATAAAACACGAGGGCAGTTAAGTGCATTGCGTATGGAATTAGCAACAAGATTAGGTCTGAGAAAACCAACTGAATTTGCACCGCTCTGGGTTGTTGATTTTCCTTTATTGGAATTTGATGAAGAAAGTGGTCGTTATCATGCGATGCATCACCCTTTTACGTCTCCTAAGCCTGAAGACATGCATTTGTTGGAAACAAATCCAGGAAAAGTTCGCGCGAATGCCTATGATATGGTTTTGAATGGAAATGAAATTGGTGGCGGATCGATTCGTATTCATGATAAAGCAACACAACAGTTGATGTTTAAATATTTAGGTTTTACAGAAGAAGAAGCCAAAGCGCAATTTGGATTCCTGATGGATGCGTTCCAGTTTGGTGCGCCGCCACATGGAGGACTGGCTTTTGGATTGGATCGATTAGTGGCGATTTTAGGAGGTCAGGAAACCATTCGCGACTTTATTGCTTTTCCGAAAAATAATTCGGGAAGAGATGTTATGATAGATGCACCATCTATTATAGACGAATCACAGTTAAAAGAGTTGCATATAAAAATTGACTTAGTGTAGTTTGTCGTTTAAATTTGTTAGAAAAGGTTGAATATCAATATTTTTACAAAATAAAAAGCGAAGAATGACTTTCGTATTATATTAAATATTACATTTGCTTCATTATAAATTATTATTACTATTACAATGCGTACAGGTACAGTTAAATTTTTCAATGAATCTAAAGGTTACGGATTCATTACAGACGAAGAAACAGGAAAAGACATTTTTGTTCATGCATCAGGAATCAACGCGGAAGAATTGCGCGAAGGTGACAGAGTTAGCTATGAAGAAGAAGAAGGAAGAAAAGGAAAAGTTGCTGCGAAAGTAGCAGTGATCTAAGCATAAAAAAATTAATTTTTTTTGCCTACGAATGTTTAAAACGTTCCGAATTTATTCGGAACGTTTTTTTTTGCATTATTGTGAAAAAGGGGTGCTGTAAATGCGGAATTATTTATAATCATTAAAAATTGCAAGAAAACCATATTTCCAAAGAAATTAATTTCAATTTTTAGCTTGTGTTTTAATTCCTTGAAACCTATCTTTGTGGCTTATTTTTGCACGAAAAAAACATACTTATGCAGTCCGATCAATTAAATTATATTCCTATTTTAATGCAGTTTGTTTTAGCTGTGGGTTTTGTAGTTGGAACAATACTTATTTCTGGGAAATTAGGCCCAAAACGGACCTCTGAAATCAAAGATAAAAACTTTGAATGTGGTATAGAATCTGTGGGGAATGCCCGGATTCCTTTTTCGGTTAAATATTTTCTTGTTGCTATATTATTTGTTTTGTTTGATGTTGAGGTAATTTTTCTTTACCCATGGGCAATCAATTTCAAAGAATTGGGAATGGAAGGGATGGTAAAAATGGTGATTTTTATGCTTTTGCTTTTGGTAGGTTTTTTCTACATTATCAAAAAGAAAGCTTTGGAATGGGAATAAAAATTAAGTACGAATTAGAAATTACGAATTACAAAAATTCCGGTTTCTAATGTATTTATAAGAATGTTTTTAAATTTAAATTATGAACTCACAATTCATAATTCGTAATTCATAATTTTACAAGATGAGCGATTCTAAAATAAATATGGTTGAGCCGCCAGAAGGTGTTGTTGGTGAGGGTTTCTTCGCTACAAAACTGAATGATGTAGTGGGATTGGCTCGCGCTAATTCATTGTGGCCTTTGCCTTTTGCAACTTCTTGTTGCGGAATTGAATTTATGGCTACAATGGCTTCGCATTATGATTTAGCGCGTTTTGGATCTGAGCGAGTGAGTTTCTCTCCCCGTCAAGCGGATATGCTTATGGTAATGGGAACAATTTCAAAAAAAATGGCGCCGATTTTACGTCAGGTTTATGAGCAGATGTCGGAACCTCGTTGGGTAATCGCTGTTGGTGCTTGTGCTTGTTCAGGTGGGATTTTTGACACGTATTCTGTTTTACAAGGTATTGACAAAGTGATTCCTGTTGATGTGTATGTTCCGGGTTGTCCGCCAAGACCAGAGCAAATTGTTGATGGTGTTATGAAATTGCAAGAATTAGTAAGAAATGAATCTGTAAGAAGAAGAAGTTCTCCGGAATACCAAGAATTATTAGCTTCTTATAATATCAAATAAAATAATGGCGCTAGAAACGATACAAATCCAAGAAAAATTAGTCGAAACATTTGATTCAGCTGTTTTCGAATTCAAGCAGGAAAAAGATATATTTTCATTTGAAGTGGCTGCTGATAAAATTACAGCTGTGATTCTTTTTTTGAAAAATGACCCTACATTGCGTTTTCATTTTTTAACCGATTTGTGTGGGGTTCACTATCCTGACAATGATGTTGATCATCAATTTGCCGTTGTCTATCATTTGCACAATTGGTACGAAAACAAAAGAATTAAAATCAAGGCATTTATCAACGGTGAAAACCCAGAAATAAAAACAATATCCAACATTTTCTTAAGTTCAAATTGGATGGAAAGAGAAACGTTTGATTTTTATGGGATAAACTTCATTGGTCATCCACAATTGAAACGTATTTTGAATATGGATGAAATGATTTCTTTTCCGATGCGAAAAGAATTTCCGATGGAAGATAGCGGAAGAACTGACAAAGATGACCGTTTCTTTGGAAGAACCACAGACAATTATTAAAAACACATACTATTATAATTTTTCACATTAGATAAATGTCAGAACTATTATTGCCACCAGAGCATCGATATGCTAAAAGAATAAAAGAGCAGCTAAACGAAGACGGAAGCGAGCTTTCTATTCTGAATTTAGGACCGACTCACCCAGCGACACACGGTATTTTTCAAAATATTTTGTTGATGGATGGGGAAAGAATTCTAGAAGCGGAACCCACCATTGGTTACATTCACAGAGCTTTCGAAAAAATTGCTGAAAACCGCCCTTTTTACCAAATTACACCGCTTACTGACAGAATGAACTACTGTTCATCGCCTATAAACAATATGGGGTGGTGGATGACATTGGAAAAATTGTTGGATATTGAAGTTCCTAAAAGAGCACAATATTTACGGGTAATTGTAATGGAATTGGCAAGAATCACAGATCATATTATCTGTAATTCAATTCTTGGTGTGGATACCGGAGCTTATACCGGATTTTTATATGTTTTCCAATTTAGAGAAAAAGTGTATGAGATCTACGAAGAAATTTGTGGAGCTCGGTTAACTACGAATATGGGAAGAATTGGTGGTTTCGAAAGAGATTGGTCACCAGAAGCTTTTAGAAAATTAGATGTGTTTTTAGAGGAATTTCCGGCAGCTTGGAAAGAATTTGAGAATTTATTCGAAAGAAATAGAATTTTTATTGACAGAACTGTAAATGTTGGAGCAATAACAGCTGAACAAGCTATGGCTTACGGATTTACAGGTCCGAATTTACGTGCTGCGGGTGTTGATTATGATGTTAGGGTAGCGCAACCTTATTCTTCTTATGAAGATTTTGATTTTATTATTCCTGTTGGGAAATCTGGAGATACTTACGATCGCTTTTGTGTTCGTAATGCAGAGGTTTGGGAAAGTCTGAGTATTATTCGTCAGGCTTTAGCAAAAATGCCTGAAGGAAATGATTTCCATGCAGATGTCCCTGATTATTATCTTCCACCAAAAGAAGATGTTTATACAAACATGGAATCGCTGATTTACCATTTCAAAATTGTGATGGGGGAAGTTCCTGTTCCCGTTGCTGAAATTTATCACCCGGTAGAGGGTGGAAATGGAGAGCTAGGTTTTTATTTAGTTACTGACGGAAGTAGAACCCCTTATAGATTGCATTTTCGCAGACCTTGTTTTATTTACTATCAAGCGTATCCGGAAATGATTAAAGGTTCATTGCTATCGGATGCAATTGTTATTTTGTCAAGTTTAAATGTTATTGCTGGAGAACTAGACGCATAATGGTTATTGATTAACGATTTCGGATTTTAAAATAAAACTTTGTGACTTTGTGCCTTTGTGGCAAAAAAAATAAAAATGGAAAGAACGTATCACAAACAAGAAATAAATATGACGGAAGCATTGATGAATCGCATCAATGAATTGATAAGTCATTATCCTGAAGATAAAAGAAAATCGGCATTATTACCTGTTTTACATGAAGTTCAAGATGCTCACGAGAATTGGTTGAGTATTGAATTAATGAATGAAGTGGCCGCAATTCTTTTGATTAAACCGATAGAGGTTTACGAAGTAGTTTCGTTTTATACGATGTACAACCAAAGACCGATTGGAAAATACATGTTTGAATTTTGCCAGACTTCTCCTTGTTGTTTGAATGGGGTTGAAGATTTGATGGATTATACCTGTGAGAAATTAGGAGTGAAAGTGGGTGAGCCAACTCCAGACGGTCTGTTTGAAGTTAGAGGTGTTGAGTGTTTGGGGGCTTGTGGTTACGCTCCAATGATGCAATTAGGCGATTTTTACAAAGAACATTTGGACAAAGAAAAAATCGATCAATTAATTGCTGATTGCAAAAACGATAAAATAATATTACACGATAAATAATATGTCACAAAAAATATTATTAGATAAAATAAATATTCCAGGAATTAAAACTTACGAAGTGTACCGTCAAAACGGGGGCTATGCTTCAGTAGAAAAAGCCTTAAAAACATTAACACCAGACGAGGTTGTAGAAGAAGTGAAAACTTCAGGATTACGGGGTCGTGGCGGAGCAGGATTTCCGGCAGGAATGAAATGGAGTTTTATTGATAAAAAATCAGGGAAACCAAGACATCTGGTTTGTAATGCCGATGAATCTGAGCCAGGAACTTTCAAGGACCGTTATTTGATGGAATTTATCCCTCATTTATTGATTGAAGGAATGATTACTTCAAGTTATGCTTTGGGCGCAAACCTTTCTTATATCTACATTCGTGGAGAGTATATGTGGGTCTATAAAATATTAGAAAAAGCCATTAACGAAGCAAAAGCAGCTGGGTTTTTGGGAAAAAATATATTAGGTTCAGGTTATGACCTGGATTTATACGTTCATTGTGGTGCCGGAGCCTATATCTGTGGAGAAGAAACTGCATTGATTGAATCATTGGAAGGAAAAAGAGGAAATCCTCGTATCAAACCACCATTTCCAGCTATTTCAGGTCTTTGGGCAAATCCAACGGTTGTTAACAACGTAGAAACGATTGCTGCTGTGCCCTGGATTATTAATAATACAGGTGCAGAATATGCTAAAATTGGTATCGGACGTTCAACCGGAACTAAATTAATTTCTGCTTCGGGACATATTAAAAACCCGGGTGTTTATGAAATTGAATTGGGATTAAGTGTTTACGAATTCATGAATTCTGATGAATATTTAGGAGGAATGAGTTCTGACAGACCTTTAAAAGCTTTTGTACCGGGAGGAAGTTCTGTTCCTGTTTTACCGGCACATTTAATTTATAAAACAGCCGCTGGGGAAGATCGTTTGATGTCTTACGAATCGTTAAGTGACGGTGGATTTGCTACAGGATCAATGTTAGGGTCAGGTGGATTTATCGTTTACAATGATACCTCATGTATTGTTCGTAATACATGGAATTTCTCTCGTTTTTATCACCATGAAAGTTGTGGACAATGTTCGCCTTGTCGTGAAGGAACAGGCTGGATGGAAAAAGTATTACACAGAATAGAAAATGGTCACGGTCGTGAAGAAGATATCGATTTGCTTTTGAGCATTCAAAGTAAAATTGAAGGAAATACAATTTGTCCATTAGGTGATGCAGCAGCTTGGCCGGTGGCAGCAGCAATTCGTCACTTTAGGGATGAGTTTGAATACCATATCCGTTTCCCGGAAAAAATTAAAAATAGAGACCATTTTGTTGCTGAACCTTTTGAAAAAGTAAAGCATTTAGTTTCTAAAGTAATCGTATAAAGTCAAGAATTTCAGAAAATGAAAGTAACCATAGACGGTCAAAGCATAGAAGTAAAACCAGGAACAACAATCCTGCAAGCAGCACGTATGATAGGTGGAGAAGTAGTTCCGCCCGCAATGTGCTATTATTCTAAACTAAAAGGGAGCGGTGGAAAATGCCGTTGTTGTTTAGTGGAAGTGGCAAAAGGAAGTGAAGCCGATCCAAGACCGATGCCTAAATTAATGGCATCTTGTGTGACAGGTTGTATGGACGGAATGGAAGTGAATAGTAAATCTTCACCGAGAGTTCAAGAAGCAAGAAAATCAGTAACAGAGTTTTTATTGATCAATCACCCATTAGATTGTCCGATTTGTGATCAGGCAGGAGAATGTGATTTGCAAAATTTAAGCTTTGAACACGGTAAATCAGAAACGCGTTTCATCGAAGAAAAAAGAACATTTGAGCCAGAAAATATTGGTCCGAATATTCAGTTACACATGAACCGTTGTATTCTTTGTTACCGTTGTGTAATGGTTGCAGATCAATTGACTGACGATCGTGTTCATGGAGTAATGGATAGAGGAGATCATTCTAATATATCGACTTGTATTTCTAAGGCGGTTGATAATGAGTTTTCTGGAAATATGATTGATGTTTGTCCTGTAGGAGCATTGACTGATAAAACATTTCGATTCAAATCTAGAGTTTGGTTTAACAAACCTTATAATGCACACAGAGACTGTCCTACCTGTTCCGGGAAAACTACTGTTTGGATGTTTGGTGATGAAATTCAACGTGTTACCGGAAGAAAAGACGAATACCATGAAGTAGAAGAGTTTATTTGTAATGGTTGCCGTTTTGACCACAAAGACATAAAAGATTGGATTATCGAAGGGCCCAGAGCATTCGAAAAAGATTCAGTTATCAATCAAAATAAATACAATAGAAAACTGCAAAAAGTTGAAATCGCTACCGAAGAGAATATCCTTTTAGGCAGAGAAGAAGACCGTAAGAAAATAAGTATGGTGGAAATTCCATTAACCGAAGAAGACATTATTAATCAAAAAAGTCTGGGAAATAATGAATAGTACACTTATCATAGATAAAAGCGTAATTATTGTGGTAGTGTTTGCTATTACAATGCTTATGGCGATGTATTCCACCTGGGCAGAACGTAAAGTTGCGGCTTGGCTTCAAGATAGAATTGGTCCGAACAGAGCAGGTCCAATGGGTTTGTTTCAACCGCTAGCTGATGGGCTAAAGTTATTTTCGAAAGAAGAATTTGAACCAAATACGCCAAACAGATTTTTGTTTTTTGTAGGTCCTGCAATTGCAATGAGTACCGCTTTAATGACCAGTGCAGTTATTCCTTGGGGAGATCGTTTTCATTTGTTTGGAAGAGATATTTTACTTCAGGCAGCTGATATTGATGTAGCATTATTGTACTTTTTTGGAGTAGTATCTGTTGGAGTTTATGGAATCATGATTGGTGGTTGGGCATCTAATAATAAGTTCTCTTTGATGGGTGCAGTTCGTGCTGCTTCGCAGATGGTTTCTTATGAAGTTGCTATGGGACTTTCGATGATTGCTTTGCTGATGATGACAGGAACGTTGAGTTTAAGAGAAATTTCAGCCCAACAGGCAGGAATGAATTGGAATGTTTTTTATCAGCCATTGTCATTTTTAATCTTTTTGATTTGTGCTTTTGCAGAAACAAACAGAACCCCGTTTGACTTAGCGGAATGTGAAAGTGAATTAATTGGAGGATACCATACCGAATATTCATCAATGAAAATGGGATTTTATTTGTTTGCTGAATATGCGAATATGTTTATCTCTTCAACGATTTTATCCGTTTTATTCTTTGGGGGTTATAATTATCCGGGAATGAGTTGGGCTGTTGAGAATTGGGGTATTAATATTGCCAATGTTATTGGGATTATTGCTCTTTTTGCAAAAATATGCAGTTTCATTTTCTTCTACATGTGGGTAAGATGGACTATTCCAAGATTTAGATACGATCAATTGATGCATTTGGGATGGAGAATTTTAATTCCGCTATCGATCATCAATATTATGATTACCGGTATTGTAATTTTGAGAAGTGAAATTGCAACTTATTTAGGATTTTAATAGTACTGAAAAGCACCAGCCCTGATAGCAGTGGAAATGTTTTATTCACCGCGGTGAATAAAAAATGGAAACGAATAATAGGATTAAGCTTCAAATAAAAATAAAAAATGTCAATAGAAAGTATATCCTTATCGGGAAGAAAAAAAATAGTCTCTAATAAAGAGATGACTTTTTGGGAACGATTGTATCTGGTTGCGATAATCAAAGGGTTGGTTATTACGATCAAACACTTGTTTAGTCGAAAAGTAACCATCCAATATCCAGAGCAAGTACGTGAAATGAGCCCGGTTTATCGTGGTCAACATATGTTGAAACGCGATGAAGAAGGGCGTGAGAACTGTACGGCCTGTGGCTTGTGTGCATTGTCTTGCCCTGCAGAAGCAATCACTATGAAAGCGGAAGAGCGCAGAGGAGATGAAAAACATTTGTACAGAGAAGAGAAGTATGCTTCGATTTACGAGATCAATATGTTACGTTGTATTTTTTGTGGATTGTGTGAAGAGGCTTGTCCGAAAGACGCAATTTATCTAACGACTTCAAAAGTGTTGGTTCCTTCCAGTTATGATAGAGAAGATTTTATCTTTGGAAAAGACAAATTGGTCATGCCGCTAGATATTGCAATGAAAAACGCTCAACTTAAAAACGCTAATTAATGATACATATACCTGATTTAGCTAATGCAACACCGATACAAATTATTTTTTGTGTTTTATCTCTTATTACATTAGCCACTGCATTTTTGACAATTTTCAGTAGAAACCCGATTCACAGTGCTATTTATTTAGTGATTTGTTTCTTTTCCGTTGCAGGACATTATTTGTTATTGAATGCGCAGTTTCTCGCAATTGTTCACATTATTGTTTATTCTGGAGCCATTATGATTTTATTTTTATTCACCATCATGTTGATGAATTTAAATGAGCAAAAAGAAGTTCATAGACCCCGGATTACACGGTTGGGCGCTATCGTTTCTTTTTGTTTGATATGCATCGTTCTTATATTAATTTTTATAAACTCAAAACCTATCGTCGGTGAGTACGTAGCAACTGGCGAAGATTTTCAATCTATTAAAGTATTGGGGAAAATTCTCCTAAACGAATATATGGTTCCTTTTGAATTTGCTTCTATATTACTTTTGGTTGCCATGATTGGGACTGTTTTATTGTCTAAAAAAGAAAAACTGCAAAAATAAGATGAACAATATTTTAAATCAAATAGGGATAGAAAATTATATATTCCTTTGCGTGATACTTTTTTGTATTGGCGTTTTTGGAGTGTTATACAGACGAAATGCCATTATCGTATTTATGTCAATTGAAATAATGTTGAATGCAGTAAACTTATTGTTTGTGGCTTTTTCTACCTATCATCAAGATGCGCAAGGACAAGTTTTTGTGTTTTTCTCGATGGCTGTTGCTGCTGCAGAAGTTGCGGTAGGATTAGCAATTTTAGTTTCAATATTTAGAAATTTAGGGTCAATTACTATAGATAATTTAAAAAACTTAAAAGGATAAATGGAAATGAATACCAATATAGCTTTAGTTTTAGTTCTTGCTCCTTTTTTAGGATTTTTAATCAATATTTTCTTTGGAAAAAGTCTGAAAAAATCTCTTTCCGGAATAATAGGAACCGGTTCTGTTGTGGTTTCTTTTATTGCTACCGCTTATTTCTTCACTGGAATTTCAGCACAACCGGAGGGAATTCGCATTGCTCTTTTTGACTGGATACAAATCAGTAATTTTAGAGTGGATTTCGGATTTCAATTGGACCAATTGTCAATTTTATGGTTGCTTTTCGTAACCGGAATCGGATCTTTAATCCATTTATACTCTATCAGTTATATGCATGATGATGAAAATATGCAACAGTTTTTTGCGTATTTGAACCTGTTTGTATTCTTCATGATCACTTTAGTAATAGGAAGTAACTTATTAGTAATGTTCATTGGATGGGAAGGCGTAGGTCTCTGTTCTTATTTGCTAATTGGATTCTGGCATAAAAACCAAGACTTTAATGATGCAGCTAAGAAAGCGTTCATCATGAACCGAATCGGAGATTTGGGTTTGTTAGTTGGAATTTTTATTCTTGCAAGTTTATTCAATACGTTAGATTTTGCTACATTAAAAACTGCAATTACAACGGCAACAAATTTAAATAACTACTGGATTGGTGTTGCCGCTTTTGCTCTGTTTATTGGAGCTTGTGGGAAATCAGCACAAATACCATTGTATACTTGGTTACCGGATGCAATGGCTGGACCAACACCGGTTTCGGCATTGATTCACGCAGCGACAATGGTTACTGCGGGGATTTTTATGATTACCAGATTAAATTTTTTATACAGTGTTGATTTGCCGAGCATGCATTTAGTAAATGACATAATAGCGATTGTTGGAGCAGTTACTGCTTTAGTAGCGGCCACAATTGGATTGGTTCAAAACGACATTAAGAAAGTCTTGGCTTATTCAACTGTTTCACAATTGGGATTAATGTTTTTAGCTTTGGGTTTAGGTGCTTATGAAGTAGCTGTTTTCCACGTAATCACGCATGCTTTTTTCAAAGCCTGTTTGTTCTTGGGTTCAGGTTCTGTAATTCACGCTTTGCACGGAGAACAAGACATGCGTAAAATGGGTGGCTTGAAAAAAGCAATGCCAATTACTTTTATTACTATGTTAATTGCTGCATTAGCGATTTCTGGAGTTCCATTGTTCTCAGGGTTTTTCTCTAAGGATGAGATATTATTAGTTGCTTTCGAACATACTATTCCATTATGGATTGTTGCTTCAGTTGCGTCTATAATGACTGCCTTCTATATGTTTAGATTGATGTTTGTAACTTTCTTCCAGGAATTCAGAGGAACTGAAGAACAAAAACACCATTTACACGAAAGTCCTGCTTTGATTACCGTTCCTTTAATTGTTTTAGCGGTATTGGCAGCAATAGGGGGGGTAATCAGTTTGCCAGGAAACAGCTGGCTGAATGGGTATTTAACTCCTGTTTTGCCTAAATTGCTGAATGCTGAACACCATTTGGGAAGCACAGAATACATGTTGATGGCCATTGCGGTTGTGGGCGGATTAGTAGGAATTGGTTTGGCTTACGCTAAATATATCAAACAAAATACCGTTCCGAGCGAAGATGCTGAAATTAGAGGATTTTCTAAAGTGCTTTATGATAAGTATTATGTTGATGAAATTTACAATTACTTGTTTGTAAAATCAATAAACGGATTGTCTAAATTTTTCAGAGATGATGTGGAAACAGCTTTATCAGCTTTAGTTTTTGGATTCGGAAAAGTAACTAACGAAATAAGTTATCAAGGAAAGAAGATACAAAATGGAAGTATTGGACTTTATCTTTTTGTTTTCGTATTAGGGCTTTGTGCCATTGTTTCTTATTTATTTTTAGCTCAATAATCTTATACTATGAATGTATCTCTAATATTAATTATACTTTTAGTTGGTGCGTTTGCAACTTTTCTTGCAGGCGATAAACTAGCTTCAAAAGTGGCTTTGTTCTTTGGGTTGGCTGCTGCAGGCTGTTCCATTGTATTATTAAATCACTATAATTTAGGTGAAAATATAAGTTTCATCAAACAGTGGATTACAAAACCTAACATTTCTTTTGCTTTAAAAGCTGACGGACTTTCCTTGGCAATGCTTTTATTGACTACGGCTTTGACTCCAATTATTATTTTCTCTTCTTTTGGAAATGAATATAAAAATTCAAAATCATTTTACGCTTTAATCCTGTTTATGTCGTTCGCAATGACAGGAACATTCTTAGCTTCAGACGGTCTTTTATATTATATTTTTTGGGAATTGTCTTTGATTCCTATTTACTTCATTGCATTATTATGGGGTAACGGAGACACAGAAGAGCGTAAAAAAGCAGTAGTGAAATTCTTTATCTACACGCTTGCAGGATCCTTATTTATGCTTGTGGCTTTCGTTTATATGTACCAGCAGGCAGGTAGTCTTTTATTAGAAGACTTATACAAATTGAATTTATCGGCAACCGAACAATTATGGATATTCTTGGCTTTCTTCTTGGCGTATGCTATTAAAATCCCATTAATTCCTTTTCACACCTGGCAGGCTAATGTATATCAAAAAGCACCAACTGTGGGAACCATGCTTTTGTCTGGTATCATGCTAAAAATGGGATTGTACAGCATTATCCGTTGGCAATTGCCGCTCGCGCCGCTCGCCGCTAAAGAATATATGTTCGTATTCATTGGACTTGGAATTGCAGGTGTGATATATGGTTCAATCGTAGCGCTGAGACAAAAAGATTTAAAAAAATTATTAGCGTATTCTTCTTTGGCACACGTTGGATTAATAGCTGCGGGAACATACACGTTGACTTTAGACGGATTACGTGGAGCAGTTTTACAAATGATTGCACACGGTTTTGTGGTTGTTGGATTGTTTTTTGTCGCTGAGATTATTTTCAGAAGGTATGAGACCAGAGCAATTGCTGAAATGGGAGGTATTCGTGCTCAAACGCCAAAATTTACATCAATGTTTTTGATTTTGGTTTTGGCATCAGTCGCTTTACCATCTACTTTTAACTTTGTTGGAGAATTCACTGTTTTGTATAGTCTTTCTCAAATTAATATTTGCTTTGCCGTTTTAGGAGGGACAACTATAATTTTAGGAGCGTATTATATGTTGAAAATGTTTCAACATGCCATGTTAGGTGAAACCAATTCAAAACTTTTTGCTGATGTAACTGGCAATGAGGGAATAACTTTGCTAATTGTAATTGCTGTCCTGTTCTTTTTTGGAATGTATCCAAAACCAATCATTGATTTGATCACCCCAAGTCTGGAAGAAATTTTAACTCAAATAAACCGAATTAACTAAGTCAAATAAAAAATGAATACATTAATAGCTATAATAGGATTAGGTGTTTTATGCCTTTTATTTGAAATTTTTAATTTGAGGAAAGCCATTGTTCCAATAACAATTATTGGATTATTGGGGGTTCTTGGTTTAACCATATCTGAATTTAATTCTACACAGGGTTACTATAACAATATGATTATTGTGAGTAAATTTTCAACTGTGTTTTCTTCTTTGTTTATTGTGCTTACTATTTTCTTAGTGGCTTTAGGACATAATTTTTACGAAAATCATCAGTCTAAAATTTCTGATTTCATTGCCATAAAAGTCTTTTTGTTGGCTGGAGCAGTGGCGATGGTATCTTTTGGAAACTTAGCGATGTTCTTTTTAGGAATTGAAGTGTTGTCAATAGCGCTTTATATTCTTGCTGCAAGTGACCGTATGAATTTAAAAAGTAACGAAGCAGGGATGAAGTATTTCTTAATGGGATCTTTTGCTTCGGGAATCATTCTTTTTGGTATCTGTTTAATTTACGGAGCGATGGGAAGTTTTGATGTTACTGAGATCAGTGAATTATCGCAATCGGCTGAATTGCCAATTTGGTTTCCAATTGGAATTATATTGGTAACTATAGGAATGTTGTTCAAAGTTGCTGCTGTTCCTTTTCATTTTTGGGCACCGGACGTTTATGAAGGTTCTCCTGCATTGACCACTGCATTGATGAGCACTTTGGCAAAAGTAGTTGCTATGGCGACTTTATACAAATTACTTTACGTTATGAATGCTGATATTTCAGAGTCATTCAAAATTATTGTAGTCGTTATTTCCATGGCTTCGATGACAGTTGGAAATATTATGGCCTTAAGACAGACGAACGTGAAACGCATGTTGGCTTTTTCAGGAGTTTCGCACGCAGGATTTATGTTGATGACTTTGTTGAGTTTATCCACTTCAGCAGGTAGTTTGTTGTATTATGCATCAGCTTATTCTTTATCAGGAATCGCGGCTTTTAGTGTGATTTTATACGTTTGTAAAAATAGAGATAACGAAGATATTGTGAATTTTCACGGTTTAGGAAAAACGAATCCATTGTTGGCAGCTGTTCTTACCGCAGCTTTACTTTCTATGGCAGGTATCCCAATTTTTGCCGGGTTCTTTGCTAAATTGGTTTTGTTCAGTCAAACGATTCAGGCAGGTTATTTAGCTTTAGTAATCGTGGCAGTTGTGAATTCTATTATAAGCGTCGGTTACTACTTTAAATTGATTCTGGCGATGTATTCAAAAGAACCAAACGAAGAAAGAAAAGGAACACCGGTTATCATTTATGCAGTTGCTGTTGTAGCAATTGTTTTGAATATCGCATTGGGTCTGTTCCCCTCTTTAGTGTTGGATTTATTGGCCTAAAAGAAAAGTTAAAAATAGACATAAAACCATCAAGAGTAATTTTGATGGTTTTTTTATGAACACTTTTGAACTAACGCCGAGCTACTAATTCCCAATAAAAGTATAATGCCCGATCAGTTTCTATCTGTTTTTATTACATTTGTATATACAAATGACTAATTGCTTAGTAAATAAATAAAGATGGAAAATAAATTAAAAATTCAAATCTGGTCGGATATCATGTGTCCATTTTGTTATATAGGAAAAAGAAGAATGGAAGAAGCGTTACAGCTTTTTGAACATAAAGAAGCTGTTGAAATTGAATGGAAAAGCTTTCAATTAGATGCTAGTTTTATTGCATCTGCGGAGGATAATATGGTCGAACATTTAGCGGAAAAATACAGAAAAGACTATGATTGGGCACAAAACATGCTTGATAACATGACTCAAAATGCAAAAACAGCAGGATTGGATTTTCATTTTGAAAAAGCAGTTCTTGCGAATTCTCTGAATGCACATCGTTTATTGCATTTGGCCAAAAAGCACAATCTGGCGAATGATTTAGAGGAAGTATTATTTAAAGCATATTTAACCGAGGGCAAGAATGTTAATGATTTAAATACATTAGCTGAATTAGGTTTGGAAGTCGGACTGGAAGTTGAAGAAATAAAAAAAGTGTTGTATTCCAATGAATATGCAAATGAAGTTGGGCAAGACATTAAAGAAGCGAATTCAATAGGTGTACAGGGCGTTCCCTTTTTTGTTTTTGACAGTAAATATGCGATTTCCGGAGCACAACCCGCAGTTGCTTTTCTACAAACTTTAGAAAAAGTGTGGAAAGAAGGTACATTTGAATCGAAAGTAACTTTGCTGAATACGGCAACTGAGAATAGTTGCGATATTAATGGTTGTGACTAAAGAATAAGTTGCGTTGGATATACTATTTATTACATGGTAAGTTGAAATAACTTCAAACAATAGTCCCGTTGGTACGAATACCAGCGGGACTTTTTTAAAAACTAACAATCTATTTGCAACCTAACTTCTTTTATCTATTCTAATATCTACACTTCCTGATACTTTAGTGTCTTTTTTTGTATTTGTACGATCGCTTTTGTAATAGTACTGATCCTGATCGTTTGAATTCTGGTTGTTTCCATAATCCTGACCGCTATTGTTATTTTGGTCATTTCTATAGTCACGATCGGAATTGTTATTTTGTTCGTTTCTATAGTCGCGATCGTTATTGCCATTATTTTGGCTGTATTCATTCGCTCTACCTCCTTTTACACTTCCAACAATATCGACAATTTGACCACGACGGTTGTAGATAATCTGTAATCCACCTACTTGTTCCAAGGCGTAGCGGTTGTAACTCATGTATACTGAACCAACTCGTTTAATTCTATCGTTCGAATCATAGTTGATAAACACATTTCCAATACGTCTTACTTTGCCAAAATTATCGTGCTCCACTTTTACGCCATAATTTTCGTTTCTAAAATTTGCCGGCGCACCGTAAGTTTTATTGATACCACCTCTTCTGTTTGATTTGCAGTACATGTCGCTGCCGGTAGAGGGACGTGTATTGAAATCAAATTGTCCGTCAGGAAATACAAAAAATTCGATTCCTCTTTCGGTGAACACAATTGGTTCCGCATTTCTAAAATCAACAGGCGATCTTCTTTCGAGAGAAAAATTGTTTTTTTCTGCTGCATTCGCTACACCACCTCCAATAAGGAAGATACTAGCTACTAAAAGGGTAATTTTTTTCATAATGAATATAATTTGAGTTTTGCCTACTCTTGAGCTTTTCGGCTTTCGCTTTTTTACTTATTTGATTAGGTATATCCAAGTAGCATGCCAAAAATTAGAATCGTGGTTTTGTTCATGAGACTATCGAACGATTATTTTTGTTTAAATGACTTTAAATCAATGTTTTATTTTTTTTTTAAAAGAAGTGATAATAATTTTACTCTAGAGCTAAGATTAAGTGTTTTTTTAGTACAATTCCTTTTTTATGGTATTTTAGTTTGTCATTTTACAGGATTCGACAAGTAAGAATAGTTGTGATCGTACAGCATAGCTATGATTGTAAATTGTTTTTATTTTCAATTTTCACTTAAATAAATATATTGAAGGCTTTGACTTGTCTAATAAATATTTAAATTTACTTTGACCTTAACGGCGTATTTTTATATACGAATAGGGGAGCGTGTGATGAAATTGGCTTAAAAAAATGAAATAGTGCGATAAATCGCATTAGTTTAAAAACTATAGGGAATGGTTAATAAGAGCGAAAAGGCAAAAATAATTCGTTGGGGGATATTGGGATGTGGTAACGTTACTGAAGTAAAAAGCGGTCCCGCGTACCAGAAAACGGAAGGATTTAAAGTCGAAGCGGTGATGCGAAGAGATGCTGATAAAGGAGCGGATTATGCTAAAAGACATGGGATTGGTAAATTTTATACTAGGGGAGAAGACTTAATTGATGATCCTGAAATTGACGCAGTTTATATTGCGACGCCTCCGGATACTCATAAATATTACGGACTTAAAGTGGCTCAGGCCGGAAAAATCTGCTGTATCGAAAAACCATTGGGATCAAATTACCAAGATAGTCTTGCAATTTATGAAGCCTTTAAAGAAAATAATATCCCTTTGTTTGTTGCGTATTACAGACGTACACTTCCTCGTTTTGAACAAATAAAAATATGGCTGGACGATAAGGCTATTGGTGATGTCAGACATATAAGATGGCATTTAAGCAAGCCCGTAACACCTCAGGATTTATCAGGAGAATATAACTGGAGAACCGACTCCGAGATAGCTACTGGCGGCTATTTTGATGATTTAGCGAGTCACGGATTGGATTTGTTCATTCATCTGTTAGGAAATATAAAAGAGGTGTTGGGGATTAGTGTTAATCAGCAGCGATTGTATTCAGCTAAAGATGCAGTGGCGGCTTGTTGGCTTCATGAATCCGGAATTACAGGTACCGGAAGTTGGAATTTTGGTTGCTTTGAGCGAGAAGATAAAGTCGAGATTTTTGGAAGTAAAGGAAAAATAACATTCTCTGTCTTCGACCAGGAGCCTTTGGTGCTTTCTAACGAACAAGGACAAACAACGCTTTTTATCGAGCATCCAGAAAATATTCAGTTGCACCATATAAACCAAATTCGGGAACACCTTTTAGGAAACAGCGAACATCCTTCAACAGGATTAACTGCTGCACATACGAGCTGGGTCATGGACAAGATTATAGGGAACCTTTTACATTTTTAAAATAGTTCAAAACAAAAAAAGAGGCTATCCCAAAATAGACAGCCTCCTCAATACTACAATTTTTTTAATCAATAGTTGGTGTCAATTGTTTCGACAAAAGTTTTGCCATTAGAAGTTATCACGAACGTACATCTGTCTTTCTTGATGTTACTTAAGTCAAACATCTTACCGACATTCAATTCGGCAGGCAAGGTTTCATTATAGAGCTCTGTATCGTTTGAGTTATAAATTTTAACAGTAACAGGAGTTTGGTTTAAGTTTAATAGATTAAGTGTTACTATTCCGTTTTTGTTCACCAAAACGGGTTTGTAAACTTCAGAAATGGCATCAGCAGATAACCTGGCTACTTTACCAACAACCTCAATTTTATACTTTGCGATTTTAAGGTCGCTTTCAGCTTGTAAGTAATATACCCCGTCTGGGAAAGCCGTTAAATCGTATGCTCTGTTAATGTTATCGCCAGAAGTAACATTTTCTTGATAAATTAAATTGTCACTGGTGTCATAAATCGACAAGTCGACTTTCTTGATCTCTCTTAAAGTAAAGCGTACAGTCTTTCCTGTTGCTTTTTCTAAATCCAACGAGAAATCAGCGTTCCCTGCATGTGCTTCTGCGGCAGTTAATGCTACTGCGACTAGCATTAAACTAAATTTTACAATCTTTTTCATAATAGTAAATGTTTTAGATTTATAATTGATTATTTATCTGATGCTAAATTATCCTATGAGATTCATTATGAATAGTACAGGATTTTCTAATTTATGTGCTATTTTATCTTTTACGAAATCGATAAAGGTTAAAAAAAGCTATAGTATTCGCATTTTAGGTATTTTTACATTAATTCTAAAATTCTGGAACATGAGACCTATACTAGCAAACTTGGAAATCATTACACCTTCTTTTGGAAGTTCATTTTCTTTCTCTAATTATGTAGAAAATGCGAACAATAATGCTAACCACTGGCATTATCATCCTGAAATCGAATTGGTTTATATTAACGGAGGTTCTGGAAAGCGGCAAGTAGGAAGCCATATCTCCTATTATAATGACGGAGACTTGATTTTAATAGGAAGTAATTTACCTCATTGCGGATTTACTAATGAAGAAACGGGTAATAAAAAGGAAACGGTTATACAAATGAAGCCTGACTTTCTTGGAGATGATTTTTTTAAAATTTCAGAAATGAAAAATATCAGAAACTTATTTAATCAAGCCAAATCAGGAATTTCATTCTTGGGAGAAACAAAGAAAGCAATAGGTACAAAAATTGAAGCCATGGAAGAACAGTCTCAATTAGAGCGGTTGTTGAGTATGTTGTCAATTTTAAATGAACTCGAACTATCCAACGAAAGCGTAGTTTTAAATGCAAAGGGCTTCTCTATGGAAATGCAGATGCAGGATAATGATCGTATCAATACCGTTTTTAATTATGTGAAAGATAATTTTCAGGAACACATTACGCTCGAAGAAGTTGCTGTATTGGTAAGTATGACTGTGCCTTCTTTTTGCCGGTATTTTAAAAAAATAGCCAATAAAACGTTTACAAAGTTTGTAAATGATTACCGTTTGGTTCACGCGTCCAAGTTATTGGCCGAAAAACCGATTAGTATTTCGGAAATATGTTATGAAAGTGGTTTCAATAACTTCAGTTATTTTAATAAATCGTTCAAAGAATTCACAGGTAAAAGTGCCTCAGAATACCGTCAGGAACTTAGATCTGTTCTTAAGTAATGTGATTTTTAGATGGTAATAGTTGCGTCAGATGTGTCTTTACTTCAAACGATGCAGATGTTATGAGAATAGCCTACCAGTCGAGTTTCAACAGTGATACAGCTTGTCTGGGCATAGCGATGTCAACCACCAGGTTGCCTGCTTTCACGTCTAGTTTTTTTGGATTTCCAACGGTTTGCAATTGACCAGCTTTTTCTAGTGTTGTTATTTGTGCAGGCGTTGGGTTTTGAGGCGAGCCCATTTTTCTCCATACCTCGTATGAATTACTGTGCTGGCTATCGATGGTGTAGTGGGTGAGTGTTACCTTCTTGGCGTTAATACCGCTGATGTTTATCCGAACAGGCTCCACGGTTCCCAACTGGTCAAGGTCGTGGTAGTTCCATAGCATGATACCAGCTGTTTTTCTGTCAATGCTGGCAAGTGCTCCTATTTCAGACTGCTCGCCACGTACGCTGTTGTCCACAATCTCTTGCAATGGCGTCATCCGGTTGCTTTGTACAGCTACGCGTTTGCCGCTCATTTTGCCAAACATACGGAATACATTCAATACAGGCTTGTCAACCCCGTTGGTAGCTAAATCACGAAAGCCATAGAACCAGGGCTGGTTTTCAAATTCGAACGACCAGGAAACGGCACCCAGGAAATTGACACCATATTTATCGGCTAACAGGTATTTTCTGGCAAACGATGCGGCAGTATAGCTACTGTACATCGTGCCGTTGCGGTAAGCATTTTGTGGGTTGGTAGCCATGCCACAAGCGGCACATCCTTCGGGGTCGCTTTCACCAATGATGACGGGTAGATTCTTGGTTTCTGGATAAGATGATACTATCAGGAACCCGGTAGAAATGTCCTTTAATTGCGTCGACATATCCATACGTACTACGCCATTTACTAATTTCGGGTTTCCTTTGGCATGAAAAAGAAAAGCATCCAGGGACGCACCTCTTTTGCCTGTTACGTAATTAGTACCGCTGATGCAATGTTGCAAAAAAGCGTTCGTCCACTTTTGGGCACTCTCGCTCTTGGTACCAGCGATATCGAGACCACCAATCTTGGCAGTTGGAAGTGCTCTTTTCACGGCATCAGCTGAATAATCGTACAGTTTAAAGTATTCGTCCATGGTACCTTTCCAGTAACCGTTAGGTTCGTTCCACAATTCCCAGTACCAACTTTCTACCTCTTTTTTGCCATAGCGTTCCACGCTATGCTTTACCCATTGGTATACCAGTTCAGCCCATTTATTGTAGTCTTTTGGCGGGTAGGCCCAGCCCGTCATAATGTCGCCGTAGGGATCGCCAGGTTTCCAAAAATGTTTATAGGGCTCCGGATGTGTACTCAATGCCTGTGGCATAAATCCAATCTGGGCAAGTGGTTTCATACCGCGCTTGATATAGGTATCAAAAATGCTGTCGATAATATTCCAGTTATAGATGGGGTTGCCGTTGATATCCTCCGTGTAAGCATTCGTGCTGCCCCATTTAAGGGCGGCAACACCGTCGCCGCTTACCAGCAGACTGTGCGTCCGAACATATACCGGCGTAGGGGAAAGTGCTGCCAGTTCAGTCAGTAACTTCTTTCCATCTTTCATGTATGTATAATTTGGCTCATCGTAACCGAACCATGACCACATTGGATACATGTTGCCGACCGGTTTGTTCAGCATTATTTTTACTTCAACGGGTTTTTCTGTAGTTTGCGAAAAAACGGGTCTTAAACAGTTACATAGAAATACGACTATAAAGGCAAGGACTGCCACTTTACTTTTTAGGATCATTTTTTTTGTTTTTTTGTTAATCAGTTGGTATCAATACTGTTGATCCTTTCTCATTTGAGTTGGATAGTTATTCATTTTAAATTACAATTTTTATAAACAATCAGACCTTGATACCAGCCAAAGGGGCTTTGGGTATACTTAATTTTGAATTTATTTCAATAAGCGTACCTCGTAAATACCGGTAATAGTAGAATTCGGTTTTGCTTTAAATTTTACTTGTAAAATTGTATACTTCCCACTAAGAATTTCGGAAGGAAGTTCGATTGTTTTATCTCTAAATTGGTCTCCTTCCGATCCGTCTAAATTTACGGATGATAGCAAAATATCATTAACATAAATATCAAAATATTTATTTTTGTCAGCACCAAAATAGGTAATGCGTAATTTACGGGCCTCTAAAAGTGAATTTTTTAAATCATAACTGAAGGAGCCTTGCCCATAACGGTAATGACGTTCTTTAAAAATTCCAGTATCCGTTTTTTCTCCTTTGAAATTATGGTCTGATTCGGGTTGTTGTTCTCCTGGAGTAACCACATCAACTGTCAGAGCTTCTAATTTCATTTGTGCCTCTTCTCTTTCTTTCATAGCCCTTTGTATTTCAGGCAATTTTTCTTTTGTTGTAAACGGCCAATAAAGCATGTATCGCGCGTCATGTATCTGGAAGAATGGAACCAGTTGCAGGTTCTTGTATTTTTCCTGATAAATAAGATCAGAAGCGGTGAAAGTAAACGGTTTATTTTTTACCGCTTGCAATGAAACTGCTAAATCAGTGTTGTTGGAAACAAGCAAAGGAGCATCTTCTATAGGGTAAATAGGTCCATTGGCAATATGTCCCATTCGACTGTCATCAGCTCTTAGGCCGGTTAGATCCGTTGTGTCCGTAACTGCTGCAAGCACTATAGGGCCATGTACAAAAGAAATCCAGGAAGATTTATCCGGAAGTTGCTCTGTTCTAGTCTGCATTGGTAAAATAATTGAAATCACATCCCCCGTTTTCCAATTGCGTTCAATTGAAACATAGGAATACAAATCCTTTTTAATACTCATTTCTTTATTGTTAACAGCTATTTTTAACTTGCCAGCCTCCACCCATGAAGGATAACGGAATTTAATGGCAAATTTCTGAGGCTTGTTTAAAGTTAATTTGATTGAAGATTTTTCTTCAAACGGGAACTTAGTGCTTTGCGTTACTTTAATTCCCTTTTCTTTCCAGTCAAGGGTAGATGAGATAAAAAGATTAACATAGAGATTTCGGTCATCATGGGCATAGATCATTTCGCCGTACTTTCCATGATTTTCCATACCTGAACCTACACAACACCAAAAAGATTGTTGTGGTTCTGAATATACTCTGTAATGACGAGGCCGAATAGGAGTGAAATAAACAAATCCCCCTTTAGGATGCTGAGAAGACAAGATATGATTATAAATAGTGCGTTCATAGTAGTCCATATAACGGGAAGAGGGGTCAGAAAGAAATAAATGCTTACTCAATTTAAGCATATTATAGCTGTTACACGTTTCAGGACCTTCTCTCGATTCCAGCATAGAAGAAAAATCTTTTGCAGGATTAAAGTGTTCTCTGACGCTGTTTCCTCCAATAGAAATGGTTCTGTTATTTACAACAGTGTTCCAGAAAAAGGTAGCTGCATTTGCCCATTGTTTATCGCCGGAAACTTCGGCAACACGCATAAAACCAATTACTTTAGGAATCTGAGTATTCGCGTGAAGTCCGTTGAGGGAATCGGTATTGTTCAAAAGGGGATTAAGAATGACTTTGTGAGAAAATTTTTGTGCTAAACTCAGGTATTTTTTATCCCCTGTGATAGCCGAGACATCTGCAAAAACCTCATTCATACCGCCATGTTCACTGCGAAGCATTTGTTGGATCTGATCATCTGACAGATTTGCCGTAAGGTTCAGACACCAGTCGGAAAGTTTGATAAGCATACTCTTGGCTTTTTCATTTCCGGTTAGGGTATAGGCATCAATAAGCCCTGCATATACTTTGTGGATATTATACCACGGCACCCATTTGTTATTCAATGAAAAACTTCCGGCATCGATCTTTCCTTTGGCTATCTCATCCCATAATGGTTTACTTCTGGGAACACCTCCAATGTATCCATTGCCATTTTTTTGCTGACACTTTTCCAGCCAGTAAAGCATGTAATTGAGTTTTTCATTTACTTGCCTACTCCCGGTTGCTGCATACATCTCTGATAGAGCCGAAAGATAGTGTCCGCCTATATGACCATCAAGACCTGTGTTTTCCCAATTACCATAACTTTTTGATTTTGATTCTATACCGGCCTCTCTTAAATAAGGTGCAAGTAGCCGATCAGGTTCAAGAGCTAAAATATACTTCATGTCGGTTTGTTGAGCAGCTTTAAAGGGGCCTTCAAGTAAACGGACTGATGCTAGCGGAAAATTCCGAAGTTTGGCTGACTGCCCATAAGCGACAGCGTTTGATATTATTATAAGTCCAAGCCAAAGCGTTTTTTTAATACTATTTGTCATCATGATTTTTTTAAATCTTATATATTTAAAGCTAACAGACTTAATTCCCTGACAGGTTGGTTTTGTATGCTTTTAACTTTTATAGTTATAGTCTGTTAATTTTTTTGTTTGATACGATATACAGTGAATGAGTATGCCGGTAATATAGCGTTACTTAACTCTGAAACGGAACAAGTCGAAACCACTGGTTTCGCGTTTTTGTCGATTGGATCACCTTTCAATACCGTTTTTACTGCCTCCCTGCTTTCAAAGTTGCCATTTTTCAGGTCAATCGATGAATTGACTGCAACAGGCAGGAGGTTGACCAGTTTTACGATCATATCATTGCTTTTGGTGTCACGAATAACAGATATGGCAATACGGTTTTTTACATTTTCCTGATTGTTTGAAAGGGTAATCTCGCTCGGGATATATTGGTCGCCTGCGTTTTGACCGTAGAGTTTCTGTACTTCATAGCCTACTGTTGGTCTTACTTCTGTATTGTTGAAATAGATCAGGTTGGGATTCCATTGCGTATGTTTGTCTTTTGCCAATAATGGAGCATAGGATGTCATGCTTACTACATCGCCATTACGTTCCAGTGAGGTCAGATATAATGCTTCAGCCAAGGCCGTTTCGATATTGTTTGGTCTTCCAGGCAGGTGCGCTGCATATTCGCCAAGGTATACTTTGGGTTTCGAACGGTCATAGCTGTCATAATAATCCTGATTATAGATAAACCAGCCCGGTGATTGATAGTAGTGTTCATCTACCATTGGCACACCTAGTTTTGTAGCGATATCCCATCCTTCTTGATAATCGGTGCCTTCAAACGTCGGACCTACGGTCCCAATAACAGTTATTTCAGGATGTTTATCCTTGATCGCCTTGAAGATCATTGTAAAACGTTCTTCAAAAATATCAGTGATAAGGTCTTCGTTGCCTATACCGACATATTTCAGGTTAAAAGGTTTAGGATGTCCAGCTTCAGTACGTTTCTTGCCCCACGGGGTAGTTACATCCCCGTTGGCATATTCTACCAAATCCAGTATGTCTTGGATGTAATTGTCCATATCGGACATAGGAATACCTCCTTGTTGCCCGGCACCTCCAGTTGCCGAGTTTTGGCACGGCACACCTGCAGCTATAACGGGTAATGGTTCAGCTCCCGCATCTTCACAAAATTGGAAGTACTCAAAATACCCTAAACCAACAGTCTGATGGTAGCCCCAAAGGTTAGGCATGGGTTTTCGTGCTTCGAGTGGGCCGATGGTATTTTTCCAATTATAGATGTTTGCAATTCCGTCACCGTGGGAAACACAGCCCCCGGGAAAACGCATAAAACGAGGTTTTAGATCTGCAAGAGGTTGGGCCAGGTCAGCACGCAATCCATTTTTATGACTTTTAAATGTTTTCTGGGGGAAAAGAGAAATCAGGTCCAGGTCTAATGATCCTGTCATTTGCGGAATGATTTCCAGACTGACATCGGCTATAGTTGCTTTAGCTGTAATTGTCGTATTGTATTTTTTCCAATCGGCAGCAATCGATTGGGTAGTCGCTTCACCATAGATTTCACCATTCTTGCCAACCAGACGGACAAGAATTTTTCCAGTTTTACCAGCCGTACTACGAGCAAATACTGAAAAATCATATTTTTCGCCAGCCTTGGCTGCAATACCATCAAAACCTTCATTGACCAATGCTGCTCCAGCTTGTTTAATCCAAAGCTTTGCATAATGTTTGTTGTTTGGATGGATAGGGTTTATCGAGTCGATGACGTAGCTGGCCGTTTCGCCTTTTAAGCTCCATGCTTTAGTACTGTTCCAGGTTGCGTCCCTGCCTTTTGTATCACTTAGGGTATATTCAAAATCCCTGTTTTGAACAAGTTCAGCATATAGACCACCATCGGCTGCATAATTGATGTCTTCAAAAAAGATTCCCAACAACGAATTGCTGATTTTTTTACTTTTTGTCACATCCATGGTGAACTTCGCATCTACAGGCTTCAAGCCAGCAAAACGTTCACTATCCGTTTTGGCGGTTTCTAACCATAGTTGATTTTTATAGGCTGACAATTGTTGGGTTTTGATCAGCTCTTCAATAATGTACCAGGCTACTTTATTTATCGACCCAGTTTCAGGTTTTCCGGATACAACGATAGTGCTGCGCGTGTTTTTGTATTCCGATATTGGGATGTTTGCGGCTTCAGAATATTTTTTAAAATCTTTGGTTGTCGTGTACCAGGCCTTCGATTCTGTTTTAACTTTACTCAGCCACGATATGGTATATTCGCCTTTTTCCTGGTTGTAAGCTACCTCAGGCATCAGGCAGTTTTTGTCAGCAAGGACAACAGGGTAGGACTGACGGCCCCAATTTATGAGATCTTTGGACGTAGCATGAGCAAAAGTCCCGTCCTTTTCATTCAGACTCCAGAGACAATGCCATTGTCCATCTGGACCAGGAAATAGCAGTGGTGAAACCATTCTTTTCTCAGATCCCCATCTCCCATAGTCGGAACGTATATAATTATACTGGGGGCCTATGGGATGCCAGTTAATTTGATCGATACTCCAGGCGAAATGAAGTCCGTCGGAACTTTTTCCGGAGGAATAGGAGAATATATAGGCTGAAGCCGGATTCTTGCCGTAAGCTGACAATGCAGAAAGACATACAAGTAATAATCCTAGAAGGTGCTTTTTTTGTTTTTGAAAAAAGAATGTTTTTTTCATAATCGTATTATTTGAATTTGATTTCTTTAATTCCCTTATGGGTCGGTGTTACCTGTTTTATACTGCCGTCATCATTGAATTCCAGTTTATCGATACACACTTCTCTATTATATCCTGCTGATTCCCCTATGGTGATTCCCTTTGGATAATTGAAACGATGGTATACAATATACCACTCGTCTTTTCCGGGAATTTGAATAACTGAATTATGCCCGGTTCCGTATATGCCGGCTGCTGCGTCTTTTGCTATTACCAGGTTGTTTTGAGGGACATTTATTTTTCCTATTGGACTATCAGAAGTTCCATAGCGTACTTTATAGTTTTCACTTCTGGTATCATCTTCTGACCAGAGGAAGTAATACTTGCCATTTCTGAAAAAAACAGTGGCGCCTTCACGGAACGTATTATTAGGAGTAATTACTTTGATCGTTTCCTGTTTGATGGAAACCATGTCTTCATTGAGTTCAGCGCAAGCCATATAAGAATTGCCCCAATATAAGTAGTTTTTTCCAGTTTGGGGATCAGTGAATACATCCGGGTCAATCTGTTGACCACGGCTGATACCTGAAGGATACTGGTCAATTAGAGGTTTTCCTGAATCAACAAACGGTCCTGTAGGATGGTCGGAAACAGCAACGCCAATCTTCTGCGCAGCACAGAAATAGAAAAAATACTTGTAGTGATCTCCTATTTTCTTTTCTGTAATACAGGGGGCCCATGCGTTTTTCTTTCCCCAGCTCACGTCTTTAGGAAGATCTAAAATAACGCCTTCGTCTTTCCAACTGACAAGGTCAGTTGATGAAAAGGTTTTGAAATAGGTGCCGGACCAATTGTTAAATCCGTCACTGGTCGGATACAGGTAAAACTTTCCGGTTTTCTCGGCGTATATAATATCGGGATCAGCGTAGTATCCTTCCAGTACAGGATTGTGATTTTCTACGGCATGAACAGACCAGGTTTGTGAGGATTGACCTTTGATTGAGATGGTGTATTGAACAGGTCCCGAATTAAAATTCTGAGGAGTGTTAGGTTGTATCTGGATACCTGGAAAAGACAGGAATGACGGATTAAACGCATTCAAGTTTGTATTGGGCTTGACAGAAAGATAGGCCGTTTTGTTTGTGGCATCAATTCTTGTGTTTATTTTTTTAATTTCTTTTGCATTTGCAGAAGAGATAACATCTGCTGCGTTGCCCCATTTGCTTTCTAACCTTTCGGCTTCTTTTGCAGTGATCGGAAGAACAGTTCCGTGTCTTGGATGAAAGTTCATCGTCACTTCCTGATCTACAACAGTGAAATGCTCTAAGTCTTTTGTTTTGGTAAACTGATACTTTCCTTTGGTGTATACATCATACATTAGGATATAATCATCGCTGTTATTTAGTTTAAACACACCGGCACCTTCAACTGGATCTTTGGTTTGCTGTACATACTTGTCTTGTAAAACATATCCTTCAGTGAGTTGATTTGAAATGGCGATTTTAATCCCGGCACCTTCACCTTCTGTTTTAAAGAAAAGGTGGTACTTACCATCTTTAAAAATAATATCGCCATCGATACATGCTCCGTTTGTAGGACTGAAGAACAATTGTTTTGGAGCTGTTTCCAGATCAGTAAAATCAGCATTGGCGTACGCATAATAAATTTTATCTGGGTCTTTGCCATTTTTCATTGACCAATATATCATGTATTTTTTGGCTTTTGCATCGTAAATGGTTTGCGGTGCCCACACACGAAGCAGGTTTTCATTTCCAGGGAATCTTTTTTGAATGTTAATCACAGTTGAGGTCCAGTTAATCAGATCAGAAGATTTGAGTAATGTCATTGCCCTGTTTGAATCCCAGCCGTTAGCAGAAACCATATCGGTTACTACCATATAAAAGGTTTTTCCGTCCGCCCCGCGCAAAATATGTGGATCTCTCACACCTCCTGAAGAGCTGATCTGGTCTGAGCTAATAACGGGCATATTGTTATTTAATGCCCTGAAATTATAACCGTCGTTGCTGATGGCAAAACGAATCGCTTCTTCCTCTTTTGAATTGCCTGTAAAGTAGGTAAATAGGTAGGCACTATTATTTTTATTTGGAGGCGTTATTTCAGATTGGAGTGGTTTTTTTTTAGAAACCTGCTGTCCTGTCACGGGTCCAAGAGTATTCAAGGCTAAACATAAAGCCAGCCATTTATAAGTGTTGTTTTTCGGGGATATTTTTGGATTACAATACATGTTTTTTTATAAATAAGATTGAACTATTTTGAGATTTTAACAATTTTATACAAGCCAGCTCCATGACGATTAATTTCTGGAGCAAATTCACCTGAAAATTCACCAACTACTTTTCCTGTCCATAAATCGGTGATTAAATAGTTACCCGAAAGGCCGCTATTTTTCAGATTTACCGGAATTTTTGCAGTCGGTGGAGGCGGAGGCCCTGAAGGGTTTTGGGTAAATACTAAAAATTTAACTGTAGCGCCGGTATTTTGAGCGACACAAGCTTCGTCCAATCCAACAAGTACTTTAAAGCGGGTATAGCCTTCGGGTACGTCAAATTCTATAATTGAATTGGAATGCGTGCCGATACCATTTTTATATTTGATTTTATTTGTGGTGAGACTATTGCCGGAAACACTTTGGTTGACCTTTGGTTTTTCCCATCCGGATGTTGCTTTTATCCACTTTAAACTAGTGATTTTAAGGGAGTCTTTACCATTATATAGGGTCGGTTCGATCCAGTTAGCATGATCCCAGTCGGTTTTGTCACCAGCGTCATTCACTACCAAATACAGTTTTTTTGCACCGGTAATAGTAATGTCGGCTGCCGCACTTTGACCAGGGGTCATTTTTGAGATCACTCCACTGTTCCAAAGTGCTTTTTCCTCAGTTACTAAATGTTGATCGGCTGTGTTGAAGACCGCTAAGTATTTAGCTGTCGTGCCTGGTTCATCAGCAATCCATGCCGCTTTATCTTTATCCGTGAAAAGAGGCTTGTTATTGGTGCTTTCATTCAAAATCTTCAGAACATTCTTATTGGTTAGTAAAGAGAGTGTAAAAGAATCATTGTCCGGAAGATTACCCCCGAACATTAGAGGGGATTTAAAAATACTCCACAAGGTCATTAAGGTATATTGTTCATCCCTGGTAAAAGCGGTCATGCGAGGATCTCCTCTTTCTGCCCTGATACCAATACGGCCAAGCGGTAGCATATCGCCATCGGGATAGGCACCATAGGAACGCCATTTGTTCCAACGCTCAAAGACTTCAAAATGATCTTTTAATTGTTGCCAGCTATCCCAAAAATCTCCGACGGTACGCCACATATTTGCATTTTTTTGAACATGATCGGCGTGTGCAATTGGTGTTTCTCCGGGAGAAGTGCTCAATACAATTTTACGTCCGGTGCGATCGATGGCTTTACGAATCATATTAATTTCCTCTTCAAAATAAATAGGGGAGGAAAGATCATCTATTTTAACAAAATCGAGTCCCCATGATGCATAGAGCTCAAAAAGGGAATTATAGTATTCCTGAGCGCCTGGCTTGCCCGGAACCACAGTATACATATCGTGCAACCAGCTGCACTGGTCTTTTTCAGAATAAATATCTCTTGCCGTCACAGTTGTACCTTTTATAGGTAAGTTTTGTTTTACAGCTATTACAGGAATGCCTCGCATAATATGGATGCCAAACTTTAATCCTTTTTTATGAAGGTAATCAGCTAACGGTTTAAAACCTTTTCCTCCCGCTGCAGAAGGGAAACGGTTTACTGCAGGTAAAAATCTACCGTATTGATCCAGAACATAATCTGGATCTTTTTCATTGTATCCATGTGCTTTATCATTCCCAACATACCATCGAATATCGACTATAATATAATCCCATCCATAGGGCTTTAGATATTTGGACATATAATCAGCATTGGCTTTTACTTCTGCTTCTGTGACTGTAGGACCGAAGCAGTCCCAGCTGTTCCATCCCATAGGGGGAGTTGCCGCCCAACTATGAAATTCTTTTTCCTGAGATTGAACCGTATAGTTGGAGAGGGAAAAGAATAAGAAAGCGAACGCTATTTTATTAAATTTAGATCGAATCATTAACATAATTTTTTGTGATTGTAATTGTTTGAAACACTTTATCTATTTTGTTGTTTTTAAGGAATCAATGTATAGTATGATGAACTTTTATTTTTTTTATTGTGCTATAAATCTGTTATAAGTGTGTTTTTAACATTTGTAAATATAATTAAAAAAAGGATGTAAACAAATCAACATGATAAAAAAGTAGGCTGTAAATTAGGAGTCTAGCAATTTAAGTTTGATTATGCTTTTGGCGGCAGGTATGAAAACTAAGAATTTGTTAGTATTAAAAAGGAAAATGGAATCAGACTAAAACAATGGAAAAATAAATCGGGGACTCTATATAATTCAGTTCCCCGATTCAATTGTTTTTTAGGATAATGCAGCTAACATAAATGCAATTTGTCCTATAATTTGAATGGGTCCAATTTTATGAACACCTTGTAATCTTTTATCATGCCCTCTGTTTTATTATCAAATCGGTGTAAGTATCGGAGGCCTTTTATGGATTCAACCTGTCCCAAATCAATTACAATTTGATGCGGATGCGATGTTTTTGCGCCAACAGACTGGGTTTGCCAAAAAGTGGATTCCTGTTGGTCAAAAATTTTATCTGCAGTATAGTTTCCTGAAGTAACTTCCTCACTGCTGGCATAAACGATTTTCCATTTTAAGACCGGTATTATTTTTCCGTCGGCTCCTATTAATTCCAATTCTGAAACGGTAGTAAGGGGATCGGTTTCCTTTTGTGAATTCAATACTTCGAGACAGAAATATTTTCCTTTATACGGTTTAGAAAAGTGAATCTCTTTCCAGCCGTTTTCAATTGTAAAAGTCCCTGTGTATGCAGGAGTTTCTGCAGAAAGATCAAGTTTTTGTCCTGCTGTTTTATGCAATAAGGATTCGTCAATATTTATTTTATCTAAAATGGGTTTAGACAAACCTGCCACTTTTCTGCTTACTGGTTTGTCGACATCCAGAACAATGATTTCATTTATTCCTTTTTTAAGCCAGGCACCAGGTACAAATAAAGTCTGTTGCGGGCCAATTTTCCAAAAACGACCAATATTATGGCCATTGATCCAAACCATTCCTTTACCCCAAGTACTCATGTCTAAAAAAGTATCGCCCGTTTTAGTCAGGTTAAAAGCGCTTTTATACCATGCCGGACCGGTTGCTGTTGCAGTTGTATAGGTGACGTTTTTTTGAAATTTATAGTCAACAGGGAAATTATAGACCTGCCAGTTTTTTAATTCTTTTGTGGTTTTACCATTGGTTATGGTTACCTTTTCTGTTATGCCTTTGTTGTCAAGAATAGCTTTTCCGTAATTTACCCGGCCTGTAGCTTCAACTAAAATGTCTAATTGTGAATTTCCAGTAAGAGCCGGAATTTCAATTGTAGTATCGCCTTTTCTTCGATCTAATTTTCCAATGGCTTTGCCATTTATGAATACCGTAGCCCAATCATGAAGTTCTGTTATAATTATTTTTTGTTTTACAGGGGAGGGAGTCAATTTAGTTCTGTAGAGAATGCGTCCCCAACCCTGATTAAAATTTTCCATTGGCTGGATGTTTTCTGTATTGTGGGCTACAGGCAAATTAGCAAATAACGAGGCACTTTCTTTTAATTCGAAAGTTGGGATTTCGATAATCGGCATCGCTTGAGGTATCTCTCCCAAAGTTTCACCTTCCTGTAAATAATTCTTTAATAGGTCGCGAATAGCAAAAAATTTCTCGGTGGTATTGCCTTGTTCTCCTATGGGTGCATTGTAATCGTAAGAGGATACCATTGCAGAATATGGAGCCGCATTTGCACCGCCCCATTGACCAAAAGACGTTCCTCCGTGAGCCATATAAAGGCTGAATGAGATTTTTCTGTCCATCATATCCTTTAAACTTCCTATAAAACTCTCAACAGAACGAGTTTCATGAGGTTTTCCCCAATGATCAAACCAGCCTGTCCAATATTCACTACACATTAAAGGAGCATTGGGATACACTTCTTGAAAAGTTTTAAATTCGTTGTCAATGTTTGCGCCTGCACCAAAATTTAAAGTTGTGGCGACACCGTCTAATTTGTATTTATTGAAATTGGAAGACCAGTCACAACGAAATAGTTGTACCTTATCGAAAGCTTCTCTTACATTATCTCTGATGGCTTCCATATAGGCACTGTCAGATCCATAGGAAGCATATTCGTTCTCCACCTGTACCATTATAATGTTTCCTCCGTTTTGTATCTGTAAAGGAGCAAGCTGTTTTCCTGCCTCCTTAAAAAACTTTCGGGTACGTTCCATGAAAAATGAATCAGAAAGATCGCGTAAACGAATATCTTTTTTCTTTAGGAGCCACCATGGCAGCCCTCCCATATCCCATTCAGCACATACATAAGGTCCGGGACGAACCACGCAATACATGCCGTTTTTTTCTACTAGGCGTACAAATTCCGTCACATCATTTTGTCCTGTAAAATCATAGTGATCCTGTGTTTGTTCGTGTAGGTTCCAAAACAGATAAATACAAATAGTATTCATACCCATGGCCTTGCAAAGCTGTATTCGTTGTTCCCAGTATTGTTTAGGAATACGTGGATAATGCAGCTCTGCGGCACGAATTACAAAAGGTTTTCCGTTTAATAAGAATTCTTTGTTTCCAATGGTAAATGATTTATTTTGCTGTTGGGCAATTCCATAGTTCATAAATACACTGGATAGTAAAAGGGCAATTAATAGAATTTTTTTCATTTGAAAGGATCATTGTTGTAGTTTAACAAGAGAGGTGTTTGTTTTTATAAGTATGTTGTTAATCTCATTACTGAAATAGCAGTTGTGCTAAGCGCTTTTATCTATGGAGATTATTCAATGTCTTTAAAATTCCATTTTTCGTTCCATTGAATTTCCGGGACGCCTTGCCTATTCATAATCAATGGAAGCCAAACATAACGGGAGTTTTTTAAATCATCTTTATTCCATTTGTCTGCCATGAAAAGAAAAGCATTCGATTTTTTGCCATATAAAGGTAAAACAAAAGTACTTTGTGCATGGTATGTGTTTTTGGCATCTGGACCTGAGCAGGGGTTGTCATGCATTGTCCAATCTCCCATGATATTATCTGCAACGGCATAAGATGCTGCATTTGGTGACCAGCCACTACATCCTGAACTGATAAGATAATATTTGTTATTATATTTAAATACAGCTGGCGCTTCACGGCTTTGATCTATAAATATTCTTTTTTCATACTTAGTATGTGATAAATAGTCATCACTTAACAAGCAAACATGCATTGTTGCATTATTTTCTGATGAGTAAAAATGATATGCTTTGCCGTCATCATCCAAAAAAATCGTCATATCTCTTGCCATAGTGCCGTTAGGGCGCTCGCTATAAAGATATTTAAACAAACCTGTTGGAGTGTCACTTATTGCTACACCTGAACGGGCATAACTATAATCCTGCGAGTCGATGTGCATCCACATTACAAATTTTTTTGTCTTTTTATTATAAAGTACCTTAGGTCTTTCTATGACCTTAGAGAAATGCAGGTCGTGGGTGCTATCTTTGCTTTCCGCAGGCAGTACAATGTTTTCAAACTTCCAATTGACAAGGTCTTTTGATGAATAACAAGACACGCCACCTGCGTTAACCCTATTGTTTTCCCAATTAGAATTAGGGACATACCAGGTTTTTCCTTTTTTTACTTCACCATACCAATAGTATGTTTTGTTGTAATAAAGTATACCACCTCCATGCGCATCAATAAGTTCACCGTTACTATCTTTCATCTCCATTCCGGGCTCAATGAAAGTATTTTTTTGGGAGAAAAGATGTTGCCCGGTAAAGCAATAAAAACAGAGTAAGAGAATTGTGATAGTATATTTATTCATAATGTTTTTTTAGGGTTTATACTTCTATGTAAGCACGGACAATCTTAGGAAGTTCTTCCCGGTTTCGTTGGTACTGTCAAACGATCCCTAACCTGCCGCACTATTTGTTATAATTCGTGTTTTTTAAAATATGACCTGAGAAGGATGTCATTTCCAACAAAGACATTTATCCTTTAAACAACTGTGATGGATTCTTTTTTTTCAAAAGTCTCATCTGTTTTTGGAGATCCATTAATTAAGCTCCCAAGTTTACTCCATTTTTTTATTTATTAATTTCATAACAATAACAACTTTATTATTTGATATTAAATAAATCTGTTAAAAAAAGCTACAGCGAAATAGGATATACGCGTTATTTTTAATGTTTTATTGTGAAATATCAAAATTAAAATAATTGTTCTATTTTGCATACTAGTACCTACCAGTTTATCTTTCTTTAAGAAGCTATCAAAATCATTTCGATTCAAAATAATTTGGGCTTACCAAAAGACAAACAAATTATCTTTCTGCTGAAAAAGAAATTGAATAATAATAGAAAAATGATTCTTTCAGTAAGTAATGTTATCCAGATCGCTGTTCTTTTTTCATTACTTCAAGATTTATATTTATCCTTAGTGATAAACCCTACCAGTTAAAGCAGTTTAAAGGTCTCATCGTAAAATTGATCCTGATTTAAGCGGAATCACATCTATAGGTACTTCTTATTCAATTTCCTGCCCGGCTCACTGTATTAATGCAGCAATGCTTTGTTTGAATGGACTAACTGGATTACTTGAGTTTTATCATTATTTTTTGATATGATTACATACATTTTATTATTTCCTCTCAATAATTTTAAATCTCTTACATCTCCATCCATCCAAACACCTAGTTTATTGTTTTCAATTATTTTATAGCCTCCATGTCCATTCCCTTCCAATAGTAATCCTTTTCCAGCATCGCAAGGTCCATTTTGTACCCTAAACGGGTAATAGTTGCCCGCCAACAGAATATCCTTTTTATTGTCTCCCGTAAAATCCTGAACAATAATTCCTTGCATGGCAGAAAATTGTGCTTTTATAGGCAAAGAATGAATTTTAAAGCTCCCCCCTTTGTTTTCTAAATATAGACTCTCAAGTTGATAAACACTTAAGTGAGTGGCTTTTTTTAACTGCTCCGCAGGAAAAGTATTGTCCAATGTTGCCGAGGCATATTGGGAATACTTCAAGAATTTCTTTTTTAAGAACGGAAAAGCGTCTTGCATTTCATCGAGTGAAGCAATCGGATACCTTTTTCCTTGTATGTAGCTGCTAATAACCGAAGTTAACACTCCATCTCCTCTGAAATCACCAACGTAAGCTTCAAGAGGCTCCGTTTTCGAAGCTTTAAAAGGCATATTTAATCCGATATTTCCAACAATTAAATCAACGTCGCCATCTCCATCCATGTCGGCTTTTTCGATACTCTGCCATAGTCCATTAGTTTTTGAAAGATTTAATTCAGCTGTTTTTTCAACCAATTTTCCTTTTTTATTGAGAAATATACGGATAGGCATCCACTCTCCAATTAAAACAAGATCCAATGATGAGTTATTATCGATATCTATCCAGAGTGCATCGGTAGTGAGTCCAGGTTGGCGTAATATTGGATTTACTTCTTTTGTTGTAATAGTGAATTTAACCTTTCCTGTTGAACGATTGGTGTCATTTCTCAAAATTCCACCTAGCGCGCATAAGGGATAATGTCCAGGAACATCACCTCCTCCTACAAATAAATCTTCATCACCATCGCCGTCATAGTCGCCTGCGGCTACACAACTTCCGTTTGAAAATGCCTGTGGTAAAGCATCTGAAGGAGCTTTTTTAAACTTGCCTTGTCCATCGTTTAGATAAAGTCTGTCCATTAATTTGGAAGATCCTAATGGGAGTTCACTTCCGCCGCTGACTGCATATATATCTTTATCACCATCGCCATCTGCATCAAAGAACACTGAAGCTGTGGTCTCAAAATCTTTATCTTTTTCCCAACAGTCATTACTTGATTCAGCAAATAATCCTCTTGGTTGAGAGAGGTACAGTTGGTCCCTTTGTCCTGATGCTCCACCTATAAAAACATCTTCAATTCCATCGTTATTAACATCTGCAACTGACATTTTAGGTCCAGACTTAGAACTTTGCTTTAGGGCGAGTCGATCTGTTTTAAAATCAACAAAACCATTTTCTTGGTGTACGAATTTAATCCCAAGAGATTCTGTAACGTCTTTAAAAATAGTAGTCTTTTCTTCTTTTTTCTTTTCTAAGTTGAATTTTGATTTAGTCTGATCAAATTGGAGAAGTCTATTTATTTTAATATTTTTTTCAGCTGTAATCTTCCCATCTGGCCATTGGATTTTAATAGATGCCTTATTGGATTTACCTAATCCAAAGTAAAGTACGGGATCTACCGATGACTGATATCCTCTGGTGTTATAGTTTTCGAGAAATTGAACGGAAGAATCGGTATAGACCCAAACCTTTGCACCTAGAGCAAAAGTATTTTTATCCTTTCCTCTTAATTTTATTCGTATAAAATTATTTTTCTCTTTTTCTACAGTGTTTTTGTAAACTCCAACGGGCTCATTAGTGTTATTAATCACTAAATCCAAATCACCATCATTATCAAAGTCTGCATAAGCAGCTCCTGCTGAAACAGTAGGAGTAGAAAAACCCCATTGATTGGTAACGTTTTTAAATGTAGCGTTGCCTTGATTCTTAAATATATAATTTGGAATTTTGGTCGAAGGCATTTTTTTGACTAACTCATAAATAACGCTGGCATACTCCTTCTTCCCTTTATCGTCAAATAACTCTTTGCCATGTGTCCTTGCTTTTTGCATAGCGTCATTAACTTCATATTTCATAAAATCCTTATTGGTATAATCCCGCAAATATCCATTGGTAATAAAGAGATCCTTTTTACCATCGCTATCAAAATCTGCAATTAGGGATGCCCAACTCCAATCTGTATTTGAAATACCTGCAAGTTGGCCTATTTCACTAAATACAGGTATTCCGTTTTGATCCAATCCTTGGTTTAACTGCAACATGTTACGCATTTGCTGTTTGTGGTAATTATTGTCTATTGCCAATTGATAACGATCATATTCATCAGGTCCCTTTAATAATTTTTGTCTATAATTATCTTCGGGAAGCATATCTAATGTAATCAAATCAACACGTCCATCATTGTTCAAGTCTGCTGCATCATTCCCCATGGAATATTTTGATAGGTGGCCAAAGGACTTTTTAGTAACATCCATAAATGTCCCGTCTCCCTTATTAAGATATAAAAAATCCTGCTCATCATAATCATTAGATACGTAAATATCTGGCAAACCATCTTGATTGAAATCGCTTATTGCTATTCCCAATCCAAAGTTTAAACCACTTCCAAAAATACCAGCACTTTGACTAACATCCACAAAATGATTATTGTCATTTCTATACAAAGCATTTCCAAAAAAAGGATGTCTTGTATTGCGTAACTTTGTACTGTTGTAAAATGGAGAATAAAAGGTTTTTGAATGGTTCAAGAGAAACATATCTAAGTCTCCATCTCGATCATAATCAAAAAAAGCTGCCTGAGTACTAAAACTTCCTTTTGCATCAAGACCATATTCAGCGGCTTCGTCCACAAATTTAGGTACATGATTCTTATTAGTCCCTTTATTAATAAACAGTTGATTTTTTCGATCTTCGTTAGTTCCTAAACCTGAATAACAAACATATATATCTAGTAGACCGTCTCCATTAACATCTGCTATACTTGTACCTGTTTTCCATCCTTTTCTTCCTTCTACACCGGATAATTTGGTAACATCTTCAAATTTAAATTTTCCTTTATTGATATAGAGTTTGTTTTCAACCGCATTTCCTGTTAAATAGATGTCAGCTAAACCATCACCATTAAAATCGCCAACGCCAACGCCAGCTCCGTTATAAAGGTATTCATATTGCATTATATTAAGTGTTGCTGTTTCGATAACTGTATTAGTAAATGAAATACCAGTTTGGCTACCCTCTAAAGGCACAAATAAGGTGTTATCCTCCTCTTTACAGCCTGTTACAATTGTAAAACAAGACAAGATCAAAATGTTTATTATTAATTTTTTTAGGTTCATATTTTTTGATGATAATTTCAATTAAACGATCCAAAGTGCGTAACATTTTTTTTGAAATATTATTTCGATTTTAGTAACTATATAACGAATTGCACGCTCCGTTTTACAAATCAAAATAGCTGCTGGTATTTTAATCAGCAGCTATCATTTTTTATTGCCTCATATGAAATTTACCATCCATTAATTTGCTTAGCAGCAGGATTTTTATCAATCTCTGACTGTGGAATTGGTAATACATATAATTTAGAAGGGAAACCTCTTGTTTCAAACGGATAACGGGTATAGGTAATGGTGTTCCCCGTCTTAGTCATCTTCATGCCATACAAAGGCCCGTTAAGTAAACTTTCAGCAATTTTCCATCTGCGAATATCAAAAAACCGATGCTCTTCAAAAGCTAATTCTATCCTGCGTTCATTTCTAATTTTGACGCGCATTTGATCCTTTGAAAGCCCTGTTACCAAGTCTGGAATTCCAGCTCTTTTTCTTATCGCATTAATTGCATTATAAACTGTTTGGTCTGGTCCGGAAGCTTCATTTTTTGCTTCAGCGTAATTCAATAACACTTCAGCATATCTAATAAATATCCAATCCTGATCACTACTTTTTGTATAAAGAGTGTATTGTTCCTCATGAAATTTACGAAGAATATAACCCGTTTTGGTATCCTCTGCTCTGCCTGTTACGTCTGCACCTCCAGCAAACAATTCGATTACACGTCCGCGAAAAGTAGATCCATTATGGACTACAGTTGCTTCAAATCGCGGATCAAGATTTACATAGGGATTGTTGGGATTATATAAAGGAGAAGTTGCCTGCGATTTCCCATCAATCATATCATAGGAATCAACAAAATTCTGTGTTGGGACATTACCTCCCCATCCAGCATCACTACCTCCCCGAATTGATGGCGGTGAATTAATAACATCAAATCCGTTATTCACTCCAAAATGAACTTTATCAGGGGCTTGAAATTTCTTAGCAAAAATGATTTCATCATTGTTCTTAGTCAGAAACAAGGTTCTATAATCACTGAACAATGTGTAATTAGTATTTATAACTTTATTTGCTGCGTTTGCAGCATCCTGCCAACGTTCTGCATAAAGCAGAACACGACTTTCTAGTGCATAGGCAGCTCCTGAAGTTGCTCTTCCAGCCTCGATTTGCCCTTTTTTAGGAAGCATGGCAGCAGCCTTCTCCATATCACTTACAATAAAATTAACCACTTGGTCATAAGTAGATCGAGGGATCTTAAAATCATCTTGAAGTGTTAAACTTTTATCTATAAGAGGCACTCCAGTTGGTTCTCCCCCTACAGCTGGCATTCCGTACAATCTTAAAAGCTCATGATAAATGAACCCTCTCAAAAAATAGGCCTCACCCAGAAGTCGGTTTCTAAGTGATTCATTTTGAAGTTTTCCCAAATTCTCTAAAGCAACATTTGTTTTTCGAACTAAACCATAATAATCGCCCCAAGTTTCGCCCCAAGGAACATTAGAGGGTAAAAAGTTTCCGCTTTGTAATTCGTTAGAATGAGTCCATGGCATCCCAACGTCCCCATCATCAGATGCGCCATCAAGTAAGTAAAGACCTTTTCCCCAGCCTTGGTAGTTACGGTCAAACCCCGATGGCATTTGTCCGTAAATTGCATTAACGAACTGAGTCGCCCCTTGCGGGTCCGTCCATACTGTTTCTCCTGTAAGCGAATCCTTAGGTAATTGATCTAGAATATCTTTCTCACAGCTAAAAAATATTGAGATGCACATAAATGCCCATCCAAATCGTAATGATTTTTTAATTATTATATTCATTTTAATGTTTTTTTAAAATTTAAAGTTTATTCCAGCATTCCAAATTCTAAACTGAGGATAATCCCATCCTCTTCCATTTCCGTTTTCTGGATCATAGTTTTTTATTTTAGACCATGTGGCTACATTATTTGCATTAATATAAATACGCACACCTTGTACAAAATGTAGTTTCAATGCTTGTATTGGAAGACTATACGCTAATTCCACATTTTTAAGACGTAAATAAGATGCGTCTTTCATCCAAAATGAAGATTCAGCATGGTTCAGATTGGTTGGATCAACTAACACACGAGGCTCGCTGGCGTTGGTGTTTGTGGGAGTCCAACGATCTAAATTTGCTCTTAAGGCATTGGATCCTACAAAGAATGGCCAGGCCCCTTCTCCTGCATAATATTGGTTTACATTAGTAGCCCCTTGAAATAAAAATGAGAATTCAAAATCCTTGTATTGTATGTTTCCATTGTAACCGAAGATAATCTCAGGAGTATTAGACTTACCAATTGCAACTCTATCAAGATCATTAATTTTACCATCGCTGTTAATGTCTTCATAACGAATATCCCCAGGGCCTGTATTTCCAAGTTGAGTAGGAGCAGCATCCACTTCTGCTTGGGTTTGAAACAATCCAATAGCGTGATAACCAAATTGAGTATTAAGAGACAAGCCAGTTCTTTTAATATTTGGGTTTACCGATGCAGCTTCATCAATAAAAACAATTTTGTTTTTCGCAAAAGTTAAGTTTGCACTCATTGAATAGTGTAAGTCTTCGGTTATATTATTCTTATGTCCTACGGTGAATTCAATCCCTCTGTTGTTAACTTTGGCTAAATTTTCAATAGGCAATCCTACTCCAAGAAGACTAGGAACAGAAAGATTTCTATCCGCCAAAATATCACTTCTTTTATCGAAAAAGTAATCAACAGTGGCAGTTAACTTTCCTTTCCAAAGTGTGGCATCAAAACCGATATTAAGTTTTTTAACAGTTTCCCAAGTTACATTTGGATTTGATAAGCGACCTTCAACGATAGCCTGTTGTACATTTGCATCACCAAAAACCGCTGAACCATTTACATTGTAAGACTGTAAATAAAGGAACCGTTGATCCTGATTATTTATTCTTAATCGATCATTTCCTAATACTCCATAGGATCCGCGAATCTTTAAGTAATCAATTGTTGAAGAATTATTCAAGAAGGATTCATTTGAAATTACATAACCTGCAGAAAAAGAGGGGAAAAATCCCCAACGGTTGCCTTTAGCAAATTGCTCTGAACCATCTGCTCTAAAACTCCCTTCAAGAACATATTTGTCGTCATAAGACCAGTTTACCCTTCCAACAACGCCTTGTCTTCCGCTACTTCCTGAATAACCATTATTGTTACGATTAGCAGCAGCTCCAAAATTTAGTTCGTCAATTGCTAAGGTATAACCTTCTCGAGATGCCCCTAAAAAATTCCAGAGTTGTTTTGTTTGAGTGTATAATACCAGTCCAGTTAAATCACTTTTTCCAATAGTTTTTTTATAATTTAAATGTGTTTCTAAAGTAACCGATTGTTCATCCAAATGATTTTGGATTAATGAAGTTGGTCCATTTGCTGCCTGAACAAAGGTTCCATCCGAAAGTCTGTTAAAAAAAGGAATTTTAGTAAAAGTCCAGTTTTTATTATCAGTAAGGGTTTTATCGTAAGAAGCAATACCTTTTATGGACAAACCCTCAATAAACGGCAATTGTTGTTCTAATTCCATGCGGCCACGAAATGCCTGTATATTTCTTTTTCTATAGCCATTCTCAGGTAAAGTTAAATAAGACGGGCCATTAGAATATTCACCATTTGACCATTGTATTGGAGTACGGTTATTAGGTATTCCTGACATCCATCTAAATACCTCTTCTGATGCTACATTGTTTGTTTTTTCATCTCTACCAGAAACGTCAAACGACAGTTTAGTAGTATTTGTAACATTAGCATCTATATTAGATCTGAAATTATACCTTTTAAAGTCATTAGAAGGAATGATTCCTTCTTGTTTTAAATAACCAAAAGATGTTGCATAGCGTACTTTGTCTGTTCCACCAGTTGCAGAAAGGTTATAATTGTGCATTAAAGCTGTTTTCTTTAAAACAGAAAACCAATCAGAATCAGGATGTGTATCCGGACTACTATGAGTAAGATATTTTTGTAAGTCATCTTGCGAATACTGCGCTGGTTTTCCATCATTTGCTAAGGCCTCGTTGTATAGTGTTGCATATTCATAGGAATTCAAGAATTCAGGATTTTTAGTTCTCTCTTGAACCCCAGAACTAGTATTAAAATCGATTTGCATTTTTCCTTCCGCACCTCTTTTAGTTGTCACAAGAATTACACCGTTACCTGCACGTATTCCAAAAACCGCCGCACTTGCAGCATCTTTTAATATCGAGAAAGACTGAATTTCACTTGAACTTAATTGTGAAAAATCACTAGAGGAGCGAACGATACCGTCTATAACATAAATAGGTGATGAATCACCAATTGTACCAATACCTCTAATGTAAATATTTGAATCATCTTTTCCAGGTTCTCCAGAACGTTGCGTAGCTATTATACCTGTTGCTTGTCCAACTAATGAATTACTTAAATTAGCGGATGGATTTCTAGCAATTGCTTTTTGACTCACTTCAGAAACAGCGCCTGAGATTTTACTACGTTTTTGAGTACCGTACCCAACAACTACAACTTCATCTAGTTTAGCGATGTCTTCCTCTAACACAACATTAATCATTTTTTGACCTGAAACAGGGACTTCTTTAGAGGTAAATCCAATATATGAAAATATCAAAATGTCAGATTCTGAAGCATTAATAGTATAATTACCATCTAAATCTGCAGTGGTAGTTTTATTAGAATTTTTGACAAGTACAGTAGCACTTGGCAAGGGAAGCCCTTGTTTGTCAGTAATTTTACCTTTAATGGTGATTTCTGAAACGACTGCTCCGAATTGATTTTTTTTTGTTTGATCTGCAGTTGAATTTTCGTCAAGAACGCTTTCTTTTTGTAATACAATTAGATTGCTAACTTCGGTATACCCAATATTTAGCGGCTTCAAAATTCGAGCTAGCACGGTAGATAAGGATTCCTCATTGGCCTTTATACTTACTTTTTGGTTTAATTGAGCCATTCTCGAATTATACGAAAACTTCACATGGGTGGATTCTTCAAGTTTAGACAATGCCGTCTCCAGGGTCATGTTGGTAATGGTAATGGTTACCTTGGTGTCTAATTTTTCTTGTCCTTTCATGCTGTTTGCCATGGTGACACTTGAAAATACAAGCGCCAAGACAAATTGAAATAATGTTATTTTCATGATTCGAATGAGTAATCGTTGTTTAACAACAGGTTTTTTCATAATTTTGGGTTGTTTTGATTAATACTATTAACTGGGTATTTAAGGAACAGTACAAATTGCTCTTTACAGAGAGCAAATTGATTTTATTCAGGCGTCGAATATGTTACAGCATTTCGACGCTTTTTTTATTTCTTTTTACATAGGCAAATTAAATTTAGTTGCATCCATTTGATAAAATAATAATTTGGTTACCATTCATCACATAATTGGAATTGTTTCCGATAGATTTACAGATGATTTTTAGTTTTTCCGGTAACGGCTGATCACTAAGGGACGTTGTAAGACGACACTCTTTTAGTTTGTTTTTTGGAAAATCAATCTCTACTAAATAAGCCTGCTCAATGGTTTTGAAGATTTGGGCTACAGGAATATCCGTAAATTCAAAACTTAACTGCTCAATATTACCTAAACTGTGAGTTAGGGATTCGTCTTGAGTAATATCTGTGATTTTATTAAAAGTAAGATTCTGACGCGTAAATCGTAGTGCTTGATTTGGTAACAAAACAACTTCTTTTTCTTTTGAATTTGTAATTAACTGATTGGATCTTACATTTACTTTACCAGTACGAACCAGTACCTCGACATTTGGTTCACTACTGTATGCTTTTATCCTAAAACTCGTTCCCACAACTTTTGTGACGATTTCATTTGCGAATACAAAAAATGGTTTTTTGGGATTCTTGCTGATTTCAAAAAAACCTTCACCTGAGAGGTATACTTTTCGCTCGTTTTTAGCAAAAATTTTAGGATAACTCAACTTACTGTTTGGTTGAAGTAAAACGGAACTGCCGTCGGATAAGGTTATAATTTGTGGCTTGTTTGAATTGTTTGTCTGCTCTACAAGACCCTCGCCGTGTTCATGGATAATCGCATCGTAATTTGTTGTCACGTTTCCAGAAGTAAAGTAATTGGTATAAACCAAACCTGACAATAAACCAAAGATAAAAACTGCAGCAACTCCTTTCAGCCAGTAATTTTGCCATAGTTTTTTTACAGATCTTTGGATCGTTTTTTTTTCTATATCCTTATTGTCTATTTTTGACCAAGTGATTTCTAAAGCTGATTCAATAGCTGTTTGTGACAAATTGTTATCAGCAACTTTCATGGCTAATAACCACAATCGGGCTTCTTCGACCAATTTGGCTCGTTTGGGATTTTCCAAAGTCCATTCTTCCCAGCCTTGTGGGTCGTTTTTTGAGCGGACCCACAATTGGAATGAGGTGTCGGCTAAAAAATCTTCTATTTCGGTATAATTGTTACGTTGTTGCATTAAAAAAGTGTTACTCTGATATAGAGGACAGTTTTTTTATTACATACTCATTTAAATTATATTTTTTTTTGATTTATTGAAAAATAATAAAAAAGAATAGTGGTATTGACAAAATAGGGGTGCTATTGCCTTTCCATTCTTTGCGAAGGTTTAGTAAAGCACGGTGCAGTAAATTGTTTGCAGATTGATAATTAACATGTAGAATTTCAGCGATTTGTTCGACAGTAAGCCCTTGATGGTAGCGAAGGTATAAGGCTTCTTTTTGTCGTGCAGGCAAATCATTCAATAGTTTATTGAGTTGGGATACTTTACTGGCAGTAGCTTCATCTAAAATAAGCTGATGCTCAATAGAGAACTCAAACAGAAATTTAATGGAATCCGTTGAAGTAGTTTGACGAAAAATATGATCTCGCTCCTGTATCCTTGCAATGCGTTTGCGGACACAAGATAATAAATACGCCTTTACTATAACGGAATCATTTAAGGATTGTCTGTAAACCCAGATATCCGTAAAAACATCTTGTACACAATCTTGGACCTTTTCAGTAAAAGGAGAAAGAGAATTTCCATATTGCACTAAATTCCCGTAATATTTTTTAAAAAGTAATGAAAAAGCCTTTTCATCACCTACTTTCAGATTACTCCAAAGAGTGGAGTCGGTAATCGTATCGGTATGTAATACTTGGTTTTTCAAAATTTTAAGATATTGGTTTTTTAAAATAGAGTTAAAGGGTATGTTTTTGATGAAATGATTTAAAAGTGTAAATATAACACTTTTAACAAATAATCTATAAAAATCATAAATAAATTACGATATGTGTTTTTTATATGTGTTTTTTTAAAGGGTTCGATAGTGTTGTTTTGTGAGAGTGGTGTCTTGGATAGTTGGTCGAGGAGTATCATCCGAAATGCCAAAAAATTGGCGCTATATATAATCGCAGTCCATTTTATAAAAGACTTTGTTTTGTACAAGCGTGCTGTACTTCTAAAGTGACTTTTGTCCGTACGTTGAGGCAGCGTGTTTTTGGTTAGTAGGTGCAATCAATTCTTCTTGTTTTTAGTCGTAAAAACCTTTACGCTACCTGTTATTGCGGTTATTTAGTGGACCGAATGCCATCACCTGAAAAAATGTAGCCGTTGGCGATTTTTAAATCAAATTACCTGTTGATGCAGGTTATGGCTAAAATTACCGGAGGCCGATAAAATTCATTTTTTTTATTTTTTATTTTGTGTTTTAGTTAGCAAAACAGGAGTAATTAACAAGGAAAAAAAGAAGAAAAAGGAATTTCATCCTATTACCATCACCGTGTTTTTAATTTAAGTATTTATTTCTGTTTGTCAATCCGAAGGGGTTCGATTAAAAAAATGCTATTTGATTGGTTGTAACAGTTTGTGTTTTATGGAAGGTTTTTTAGCAAAACGATACACATTTCGATTAACGTTTTTTGGAGATAAAATTGGTAAAGCTGCTGTATTTATAAAGGTCATTTTGACAAATATTCCTAATAATTAAGTAAAAATCTTACTAATTGTATTTTTTTACTTATGAAAAAGTTCTATAATCTATAATTATTCCATTTATCTGTCTCCTTTTTCTGAATTACAAAAAAAATGTTAAATTATTTAAGTGTGATTTTTACGCTTAAAACTGGAAAGGAGCTAATAAGCTCAGCCCTAATAAATACAAGGGTTCCCATATTGTTGCAATAACAGTTAATAGATTATGAAATTAATATTTAATTAACCTTTTTTTTATAAAACACAAAAAAAAACAGGATGGGACAGGATAGTTGTAGCAAGCTGAACTTATAAATTTGAAAACCTAGATAGTAATAAAAAATAGTTAAAAAAAGCATAAATATTTGTTCACAACTTTATACGTTAATCTATAATGAAGAAAAAAATACACTACTATTTACTTGTCCTTCCGTTTCTGGCTTTTTTGTCCAGTTGTAGTCGAGACGTATTTGATGAGTACTATGCCCGTCCAGCAGGTCTTGAAGCACCTATTTACCAACAACTGGAGACGCGTGGCAATTTCAAAAATCTGACTGCTCTAATAGAAAAAGCAGGTTACAAAAATATCTTAAGTAAAGCAGGATATTGGACTATGATGGCTCCTAATGATGCGGCGTTCTCCAGTTTCTTTCAAGAAAAAGGCATTTCAAACGTGAGCAGTATTGATTCCGTTACTGCCGCTAAAATTGTGAGATATGCGCTCATATATAATGCCTTTCGAGAAGAACAGCTTTCGGACTATCAATCATCAAAAGGATGGGTATTAGATAATGCCTTTCGAAGAAGAACAGCATTTTATGATGGATTTCTGACTAAAACGATAAATGGTCAACCGAAAGTGATAGTAGGCTCTAACCGTAATAGTTCTTTCAACTATATTTCGGGAGATAATAATAATAAGTATATTACTTATTTTACAAAGGAATATTTTACAGCTAAAGGTTTAAGTTCTTATGATTTTAATTATTTCTATCCTAGCAAAGAATATACAGGATTTAATGTTTTAGATTCAAAAGTAACTGAGGCGGATATTATTGCCGAAAATGGATTTATTCATGAGTTAGATAAAGTAAATCTTCCATTAGAGAATATAGATCAGTATTTAGAACAAAATAGTAATTACAGTGTTTTTCGTAAAATTATAGAAGATAATTTAGTTAGTTATGTTTTTAATCAAACTGCTACAACCACTTATCGTAATTATAGTGGAAAATCGGATGATGTTTTTGTTAAGGTCTATGATCCTTCTTTAGTATTTGCACCTAATAATGAAAATTATCTAAAAGTAGAGGATAATGATGGTCAAGCTGATGCTTATACTATGATTGTTCCTGAAAATGCTGTTTTGCAGAATTTTATAAATACTGTTTTACTTAAGAATTACCCTTCGCTTGATAAACTGCCTAGATATGTTTTTCAAGATTTGATAAATGCACACATGGTACAAGGTGCGGTGTGGCCAAGTATGAAAGGGAATTTTATTAATGGTTTAAAAGAGGATTTAAGATTTGATTTCAATAGTAATATTACGGATAAAAAAGTTTTAAGTAACGGATTTTTTTATGGTTCTAACATAGTTCAAAAATCAAATTTATTTTATAGTGTTTATACTTCGGCTTATTTAGACCCTAAGTATAGTTTTGCAACTAGAATATATAATGACGGTTCAGGTTACAAGGAAATGATCAGTAATATAAATAAAAAATTTGCGATTTTCTTGCCATCTGATGCTATATTGAGAAGTCTAGGTTATGAATACGATGCGAACCATTTATATTGGGTTTATGTTTCTCCAGCAAATGGAGCAACTATAACAGGAAGTAATGCTAGAAATAGATTATTAAGACTTTTTTACAATTGTATCGTTTATACACCCAATGGAGAGTTAAATAATATTGCCACTACTTCAGGAATTATTCGTACGGGAGATAGTGATCTTCCGGGTGAATACATAAAATGGAGCAATAACAAAATTTACGCAGCTGGTAATGTTATTCCAGGTGCTACTGCTGTTAATGTTACAGGAAAAGAAGTACAACAAAATGGAACAGCTTATTATGTAGATAATCTACCTCAATATTCTGAGGAATTACAAGGTTTGGTAATTAAGCGTTTAGCAGCAAGTAATACACAATTTAATAACTTTTATCAATATCTATTAAATTCTTCAATATATACCGCAAGTACTGGTAAAATTGAGGGAGTTGATTTAGGTACATCTTATACTTTTATAGTGCCCAATACTGCGGCTATTGCAAGAGCAGTAACAGCTAAAGTGCTTCCTGCTAATCCTGCTACAATAATACAGGGAGAAAGAGATTTGATTGCCGATTTTATCCGTTACCATATCATATCTAATAAGACAGCTTCAAGTGACGGACTTGTTATTGGGCAGTATGAAACATTAAGAAAAAATACTCAAGGGGATAAAACTTATGTTGAAATAATTAGCACACCTGGGACATTATCATTTAAAGATAATTCAGGAAGCAATCCAGCTGCTAATTTTATTTCAGCCAGTAGTAACAACTTAGCAGATAGATCCTTAATCCATTTAGTAGACAACTATCTTAAATTTACGGAATAAAATGAAACAAAAAATTACAAATATATTTTACAGTTTTACAATTGCCCTTGTTTTGCTGACAGCTATACCGGCATTAGCGCAACAGCCTACTACAGCTATTTTGGTTCGTGGTCAGGTATTAGATGCAGGAGATAATCTAAGTATTCCTGGAGCAACTGTTGTAGAACAGGATGGCGAAAACCGTACTGTAGGGGGAGTGATAACTGACTCTGATGGAAATTTTGCATTACGTGTAAATCCAAAGAATAAATTATTTATATCAACTATTGGTTATAAATCTCAAAGTGTGCCTCTTAATGGCAGACAATCTATTAAGATTAAATTGGTTTCCAGTATTGAATCATTAAAGGAAATTGTTGTTACCTCTAGTAAGGGATCAGATAATGGATTAATGAAAATTGCTGATCGTGATCGAACTACCAGTGCTGTTAGTATCAATGCTGCGGATTTAGAAAATACTCAAGCGGCATCTATTGATGAAGCTTTACAAGGACGTTTATCTGGTGTGGATATCACAGCCACTAGTGGAGATCCAGGTGCTGGTATGCAAATACGTATTCGTGGTACTTCTTCTATTACTGGTTCTTCTGACCCTTTGGTAGTGGTTGATGGTATGCCATTCGAAACTACAATTCCTCAAGATTTTAACTTTGGTTCTGCTGACGAGCAAGGTTATGCGGCTTTATTAAATATTGCACCTTCAGATATAGAAACGATTACTATTTTAAAGGATGCTGCCGCTACTGCTATTTGGGGGGCTCGTGCTGCCAGTGGAGTTTTATTGATTACCACCAAACGTGGGGGAGTTAGCGCACCAAAAATAACCTATACTTTTAAAGGAACTTATGCTGAGTTACCACCAACTATTCCAATGTTAAATGGAGATCAATACTCACAATTGATTCCAGAAGAATATATGAATAGAAATGGGGTGCCTTTGAATACTTTAAATGTTAAAGAATTTCAGTACGATCCACAAGAAGTTTATTATTATAAGAACTATAGTCAAAACACCAATTGGGTAGATGCTATTTCTCAAACAGCTTTTACGGGAGAACACAATTTATCATTACAAGGTGGTGGACAAAAAGCAAGGTATTTCAGCTCAGTGGGTTATTATAAGGGAAAAGGGGTGACTGTAGGTACTGGTTTAGAAAGAATGAATGCCAGATTAAACTTAGATTATGTAGTTTCAGATCGTATTAAATTTAAAATGGATTTGTCTTATACGCATACCGATACACAACGTAATTATGTAAATAATTTTAGCGGTGATGACAAAGATAGATTACGAGGTGTTGCTTACACTAAAATGCCTAACATGAGCATTTATGAATATGATGCAATGGGAAATCTAACTCCAAACTATTTTTCACCGGCTTCAAACGTTCAAGGTACTTATGCAGGTACTTATAATCCACTTGCTATGGCTGAGTATGCAACTAATGATCAAGTAGGAGATCGTATAGTGCCTCACTTTAATGTTAATGTAGATATTATTCCTAATAAATTAATTTCTACATTTGATTTGCAATTTGATTTTAACAGTACCAAGGCGAAAACTTTTTTACCGCAAAATGCCACGGGTCGTCCTTTTACAGAAACAGTGGTGAATAGAGCTTCTGATGCTGATATTGATGCTTCTAGTATTGTTACAAAGACCAATTTTGTTTATACACCAACTATAGGGAAAAACCAAACTTTTCAAACTGTTTTGTCCTTACAATCTAATGATTCTCGTTATACATCGCATCAAGCATTAACATCTAATACGGCTTCGTCTCTATTGACAGATCCGTCAAATCCATCTAGAACACAAAATTCGGATTTGGTGTTGTCTACGGGTAATAGTCAATCTAGAAGTGTTGGTGCAGTGTTAAGTGCTCAATATGGTTTGTTAGATCGTTATATTGTGAATGTTGGTTTGCGTGCTGATGGTAATTCAAAATTTGGTGCTAATAACAGATATGGTTATTTCCCTTCTGTATCTACACGTTGGAGAATTTCAGGTGAATCATTTATGCAGAAATTTGATTTTGTAGATGATTTAAGTATGAGGCTTAGTTATGGACATTCAGGCAGAGCACCTCGTTATGATTATCGTTATTTTAATATTTATGATAACTATGATACCCAGTATTTAGGAGTTAATGGGGTTGTCCCAATAAATATGGAATTGAGTAATTTACGTTGGGAGACAATAGTTGGTAAAAACTTAGGTTTCAACTTACAATTGTTTAAAAAACGTTTGTCTATTGATGCTGAAATATATCAAAATACTACTAAAGATTTGCTTTTTGAAAATCTTGCTTTAAGTACCCTTTCAGGATTTAATAATATTTCTGATCAAAACGTGGGATCAATGGAAAATACAGGATGGGAAATTGGTCTTAATACTACTCCGTATAAATCAGGAAAATGGAAAGTAGATTTTAATTTTAATATTTCGGGTAATAAAAATGTGATTAAAGAGATCTCTGAGTATTATCCAAGTGAATTTGGAAATACGGATAGAAATGGGGAGTTTAAGCGTTTTCTTCAAGTTGATAATCCTTTTGGTTCGTTTTATGGATATAAATTTAAAGGAGTTTATACTGATCTTGAGGCAACAAAAGCCAGAGATGCTGGCGGGAATGTGATTGTAGGACCTAATGGCCAAGAAGTATTGATGCGTTTCAATTATCCTAATACGGATTATGTGTTTCAACCTGGAGACGCTATTTATGAAGATATCAACAAAGATGGAAACATTGATAGTCGTGACGTAGTTTATTTAGGAAATAGTAATCCTAAACTAACGGGAGGATTTGGACCATCAGTAAGCTTTAATAATCAATTTAAAGTATTACTATTCTTTACGTATCGTTTAAACTATGATATTATTAATGGAACTGACATGGCAACTACAAATATGTATGGATATAGTAATCAAAGTACAGCTGTTTTAGCAAGATGGCGTAATCCAGGAGATGTGACTAATATGCCAAGAGCTGTTTATGGTGCGGGATATAACTGGTTGGGTTCTGATCGTTATGTAGAAGATGCTTCATTTGTTCGTCTTCGTTCAGTTACAGTTAGTTATAATTTAGGAAAGAATCTATTGAAAAAATTAAATTTAGAAGATTTAAGGTTTTATCTAACAGCTGATAACTTGTACACTTTTACAAAATATAGAGGTCAAGATCCTGAGGTAAGTATGGGAAAAGGTCCTTTTGGTATTGCTGTAGATAATGCTGCTACACCACCTACTAAACGTTTCACATTTGGTCTTACAACTCGTTTTTAAATAAAAAATATTTGATTTATGCAAACTAAAATAAAAACAATATTAGCAATCTTTATACTTTTCGTTTCGGCAAGTTCGTGCGATGATTATTTAGATTTACGTCCTCAGGATGGAATTGTTCGTGATGAATTCTGGAAAACTAAAGAGGATATACAGGCCGCTGTGATAGGGATCTATGCTTCGATGTTAAGTTCTCCTCCAGGAGTGGGAGATTTAACAATGACTCAATATTTATTTATGTATGGGGAATTGAGAGGCGGTATGGTAGTTGAAGATCTATATGTAACTGAGGATGAGAGAGATATTATTAATACTAATATCCTTCCATCTAATGACTTAACTAGTTGGGCTGCATTTTACAGAACGATCAATTATTGTAATACCGTAATTGATTTAGCGCCTGCGGTTAAAAAGGAGGATCCAACCTTAACGGATACACAATTAAAACATTTTCTTTCGGAAGCATTGGCAATTAGAGGGTATTTGTACTTTACATTGGCTCGTACTTTTAAAGATGTACCATTAAAATTAACGGCTACTTTAAGTGATCAAGATAATTTTCAAATAGCGACTAGTACTCAAAGTGAAGTTTTTGCGCAGGTAATTAAAGATTTGAAACAAGCTGATGAATATGCTGTTGAAGATTATGGAGATATTGCTTCAAACAAAGGGCGTATAACAACTTACGCTATTAATGCAATGTTAGCGGATGTTTATTTATGGACAGAAGAGTATCCATCAGCTCTAGCAGCTACAAAAAAGGTAACTGGTTCAGGAAAATTTAAATTGATAGAAGCTTCGGCTAGTACTTGGTTTAATACCGTATTTGCTAAAGGAAATTCGACTGAAAGTATTTTTGAATTTCAATACACCACATCTAATCGAGGACCATTTTATAATATCTTTTTACAAAGACCAGAATTTAAGGCTGATGGACTTTTGATGGATAATGTTTTTGGAATTGATTTTAATGATCCCGTTAATAAAAAAGATATTCGTGGGGATAGAGCATCATTGGTTGGCGCAACAGGCGAAATTTATAAATTCACTGGTTTAAATAGTGATGATCGAAAAGCCTTGCAAGATTCAGATACGCATTGGTTTGTGTATCGTTATGCTGATGTGTTGTTGATGCAAGCTGAAGCTTTAGCAAGAATAGGAGGGAATGATAATGGGCTAGCTGCAATTGGTATTATTAATGAGATTCGATTAAAACGTAAAGCCCTTACACAAACATCACAAACTGTTGGTTCAATTGATACTAATGGTATTATTGATTATATATTAGCTGAACGTGCCCGTGAATTTGCTTTTGAAGGAAAACGTTGGTATGATTTATTGCGTGTTGCCCGTGCTAATAAATACGAACGTAAACAATTGTTAATTGATTTAGCTGTCGCAACTGCACCAGCAAATTTACAACAATCAATTATTGCAAAATTAAGGGATCCAAACAGTCACTATTTACCTATTAATACATATGAACTTTATACTAATAAAGCACTTGTACAAAATCCATTTTATAAATAAAAAAATAAGTCATGAAAAGATTTTTAAGATTGCCTAGCCTATTGAGACTTACTTTAGTGTTTTTTATAACTATAGTGTTTCTGAACTGTACACCTGAAAAAATAAAACAAAGTACTGATGAAACTCTTAATATAACCGAATATTTAAGAGCTAATCCAGATTATTCTATGTTTTTAGAAATTCTGGATATTACTAATTACGCATCATTTATGAATACTTATGGTACGTATACCTTATTTCTTCCTACTAATGATGCTGTAAAGCAATATTTAACAGCTGTTGGCGCTACTTCATTAAAGGATGTGCCATTAGTAGATTTACAAAATATAGCTAAACTGCATATTTTAGATAAAAAAATTAGTACTACTGACTTTACTGATGGAAAAATTGCAACGCCTACTTTACAGGGTCAATATTTAATAACTGGAGCAGCTAATAGCAATGACGTTTCTAGTATAACTATCAATAAAACATCAAATATTGTAGCTTCTAACGTAGCAGTAGGGAATGGTGTGATCCATGTTATTGATAAAGTGTTGCGTGTTGCCGATAAAACTTTAGCACAGACTATAGCAGCTGATCCAAATCTATCTTTGTTTACGGAAGTTTTAAAAGCTACTGGATGGTATGAGAAACTAAACCAACCGATTACTTACGACGGTAATAAAGTTGGTAGTTTTTTAACCGTTTTAGCTCAATCCAATGCAGTATTTGAAAATACTACATGGAAAAATCCTAAAAATAATGTTACAATTAAATTAAATACTTTAGATAATTTAAAACTAAGATACAGTCATTTAGGAGATCCTACCAAAGCTGCTGATAGTTTGAATTTGTATGTGCAATATCGTATAATACCTAGTTTGAGTTATTTAGCTGATTTTGCAACAACTTCAGTGTTTGTAACTAAGGCTCCATTAGAAGTAATTAGTTCAAAATTAATTAAACAAGATATTTTGTTGAATCAGGATGTTTTTAATGGAGTACTTGAAAAAGGGATTGGTATTATAAGAAACAGTAGTGATGAGACTTCTTCTAATGGAGTATTGCATTATGTAAATGGAAATTTCTCAATTAAAAAGCGTGTTGCATCACCCGTTTATTTTGATTTATGTAATCAACCAGAAATGGCTGCAAATGTTGCTAATTACAGAAAAACTGGAGGAGTAGCTTTCAATTTCGTAATGGGAGGACTTAGTGATGTTACCTGGACAGGAAATACAACGTATACTATGTCTTGGCAACCTTATAGTGGAGCAGTTAATGGGGATCTTTTTAATATTTTTCGTTTTCGCACTGGTACAGGAGGTTTGAATGATATTGAATTTAAGACCCCAGTAATTATTAAAGGCCGTTATAAAATATGGGTTTCTTATCGTGCAGCAAGTTCTAAAGCTTCTACTAATACAAAGGTGTTTTTTGATGATGTGCAAACCTCTAGAATTATCAATCATTTAGAATTTGCAAATGATCCTTCTTCTACTACAACGGGAATAACTGATAGAGTGTTAGAGTCGCAAGGCTACAAACGTTATATATTTCCATTTGTTAAAGCAGATAATGTTAATTGTAGACTTGTAGGTATTGTAGAAGTACCTACAACAGGAAGGCATAAAATTAAATTTACTACAGATGCTTGTTCAGGTTGTAGTGCAGCTGATGCAGACAGGCTGGATATGGTTGAATTTCGTCCAGTAGAAATGGATCAAATATGGCCAAAATTTAAAAAAGGTTTTCCAGTATCAGGGACTAGTAATTTAGTTCAAAGAGCAGAAGCCACAAACGGCGATAATAGTAATAGTGGTTATTAAAATTATAAAAGTGTACAAGTACAAACTTAATCAAGTAAAAATGATCGTATTAAATTTAAATTATAAAAGACTATTGGTTAGTTTGTTAACTATAGCCTTAGTCTCTTGTTCTAATCCTTGGGATGATCGTGAAAATAATGGCGATGCTAATCTAGGTGTTAATCTGAGCGAGGCAATTACAAATACAACTGAAGTATCCCTGTTTGGAGCGTTACTCGTTCAAACGGGATATGACAAAATCCTGTCTGAATCTAAGACATATACCGTTTTTGCTCCTACTAATGAGGCTATCTATCAGTTGGATAAATCCATTCTTAATGATGCTAAGGCACTTAAACAATTTGTTGCAAATCATATTGCTTTAACTGCTTATTCTTCTGTAAGAAGTGGGGAGAAAACACAAATAAAAATGTTCAGTGATAAATACTTAACATTCAGAGGAAGTACTATGATTGATGACGCTACTATTGTAACAGCGGATCACTATGCGGCTAATGGAGTGTTTCACATCATTAATAAAGCACTTACTCCTAAATTGAACATTTGGCAGTATATCAATTCTAAAGCAGGTGTTTCGGCAACGAGCGATTACTTATTGAGCTTAAAAAATTTTAGTATTTATAAAGCTGATATTGATGCTAAAGTAGGCGCAGCTCCTGGGTATCTTGCAGATTCATTATCTAATTCGTATTTGAGAAATGTGTATAATTTGAATAACGAGAAAAATTCTTATACTTTTTTCTTGATGCAAGACGCCGGGTATAATGCCGAAGTGGATAAGATGAAACCATATTTGATTAAAACATCAAATGTTCCTACAACTGATTCAACAGCAATTTATTCTAAGTATTTTACATTAAGAGATATGGCTTTTCCTAAAGCCTATAAATTGAATGAATTGCCAGCAACTTTAACTTCAAGATTTGGTGTTGAAGTTCCTATTGACAAAACACAAATTGTAGGTGAACCAATACAGTTAAGTAATGGTATAGTTTATATAATGAAAAAAGTAGATGTTCGTCTAGATAAACGTTTAGTTACCACAAAAATTGAAGGAGAAAAGAATAATACTTATTTTAATGGAGGCCGTAATGCGATTTATTATCGCGATAAAAAAGATCCATTAAATTTGTTATTCAATGATGTCATCGTGCAAAACCCAGGTACGGCAATGTTTATGTTGGATTATGATGCGAAAGATTTATACAGTACTACTTATAAAGTGTATTGGAGAGCTATAAACGATTTCCAAACGAATGTGGTCCAACAAAGTTTAAGATTTGCTGGAAAATATGTTATGGACAATAATGGTAGAACTGTTTCTGATGTAATTGGTACTTTAGGTCCTATAAGTGTTCAAGCCAATTTTTATAATGAAGTATATATTGGCGATATCACACTAACTAAGGCGCGTAATATTGATTTGATTTCATTAATCGCGGCTAATAATACCACAAACGGGAACAACTCCCTCACTCTTGATTATTTGAAATTTGTTCCTGTCCTTAAATAATATTCTATAAAAAATAGTTATGCTAAAAATTATAAAACTAACCTGCCTAGTAAGCATGTTTTTTGCCGGAGAACTCTATGTGCCATTGTATGGACAAGCGACTCAGGATTCAACTGCTACTGCAATCACTACCATAAATAAAAAAGTAAAAGGAATTTTAGTTAAAGGCGTTGTCAAAAATGCAAAAACCAAAGTTGCTTTATCAGGAATTAACATTGCTGTGGAGGGATTTTCAGCAGCCATTACTAATGATGATGGTAGCTTTGAAATTAGAGTGCCAAATTTAGAAGCAATACTTAAAATTAGTAGTGAAGATTTTCAAACTAAAGTATACGCTTTAAAGAAACAAGAATCAGGAATAGAAATATTCCTAAGTGAGCCTTATTATGCTCCTGCTTATCAAATAGCTAATCTTCCATCAGGAGAGAAAATACAATATGATAATACGGGTGCAAATAGCGTTGTGAATTTTAAAAAAAATCAATGGTCTAGTTCTGTAAATGAATCTGTTGGAGGTTTTCTTCAAGGAAAAGTGGCAGGGTTAAACACTGTTAGAAACTCTGGAACTCCAGGAGCGGGTAGCTATTTATCACTACGTGGTTTTAATTCATTGTATGCTACTAACAAACCTTTGATTATTGTAGACGGAATGATTTATGATGATGAAGATTATGGTTCAGGAATTGTACAAAATAATATTTCTTCTCCTTTGTCTAATATAGATGTTAAAGACATAGAGGATGTAACTGTTATTAAAGATGGATCATCCCTATACGGTACTAAAGGAGCTAATGGAGTAATTAATATTACTACTACTCGTGCTACTGAACTATCAACTAAAATTGATTTTACTATGTATGGAGGAGTAAATCAAGCTCCTGATCAATTGCCTTTGCTTGATGCAGATAGCTACCGTACTCATCTATCTCAATTAGAAGCCTCTCGTGGTCTATCACAACAGCAGATTGCCGATTTGCCTTATATGAACGATAATGTAGGTTCTGTAGGGTATTATAAATATCACAATAATACGAATTGGCAAGATCAAGTTTTTAAGGCAAGTACAAATCAAAATTATTTTTTAAAAGTTCGTGGAGGAGATGATATAGCAAAGTTTGGTTTGTCTGTAGGGTATCTTGATAGTAAGGGGATTGTTGATAAAACCAATACAAAAAGATCTAGTACTCGTTTAAATGCAGCATTAAGATTAACAGAGAAACTTACTGTAGATGCTAATTTATCTTTTATCAATAATATTCAGAATCAATGGGATCAAGGATTTGCATACAAAACCAGTCCAATGTATTTAGCACTTACCAAGTCACCATTTTTATATCACCATAATATTGATGACGCTGGTGAAGTATCACCGAGTTTAGCGGATGTAGATTATTTTAATGCAAGTAACCCAAATGCGATTTTAAAGAATGGTTTTGGAACTAATAATAATTACCGCTTCTTTGGTAATTTTAAATTCAACTATGCTTTAAATAAGGCTTGGAATATTAGTTCTATCTTAGGATTAACATTTAATAAAGAAAGAGAAACCTTCTTTATTCCAGATTATGGAGTAGCAAATATTGTTCTTCCCACTGCTATAGGAACGAATCGTTCAGGAAGTGAAGTTCAAAGTTACAAAAGTCTTTATACAGATACTTATGCTAACTACTTTAAAAATTTCAATGATGACCACAACTTAGAGGTACGTTTTGGAATTAGAACTCAAAGTAATAAATCAGAAAGTGATTTAGGTTTAGGTTACAATTCTTCTACGGATGATTTTAAAAGTGTAAGTGCTGGATCTAACTTGCTACGTCAAGTAGGAGGAGCCTTAGGAGAATGGAATTGGTTAAATATTTATGCCAGCGCAAATTACAACTATCGTCACAAATATTTCTTGACAACAAGTTATGCGGTTGATGGATCAAGTAGATTTGGAGATGAAAAGTCAGATGGGGCTGATAAATTTGCACTTATGACTTCCATAACGGGAGCTTGGTTAGTGTCATCTGAAGGCTTTATGAAAAATTTAAAGGCTATTGATTATTTAAAGCTTAGAGCTAGTTATGGTCATAGCGGTAATGATGATATAGGAAACTTTACTGCGCAACAATACTATGTCTCTCAAAATTTATTGGGTGTACAAGGTCTGGTAAGAGGAAATATTGGAAATCCAAACTTAGAATGGGAGACGGTAAAAAAATTCAATTTAGGTGCTGATTTAGGTATATTGAATGAGCGTATTAATGCTTCATTTGATGTGTTTTCCAATAAAACTGAGAACATGATTATTTATGAAACAGTTAGTAATTCAAGTGGATTTGATTATGCTGTTTCCAATAGTGGGGCAATGCGTACTTTAGGGGCCGAATTGGCATTGAAAGCACGTGTTATTAATTCAGCTGATTTTACTTTTGATTTTGATCTGAATTTAAGTCGTTACAAAAACGAAATTCAAAGCTTGCCAAATGGTGATATACTTACTCAATTTGCTGGAGCTACTTATTTGACATCAGTAGGGAAAGATGCTAATTTATTCTATGGTTTAAATAGTACCGGAGTATATAGTACTACTGCCGAAGCTACTGCAGCTGGTTTAAATAAACGTTTGTCAAATGGTGAATTAATTCCTTTTACAGCTGGTGATATGCGATTTACAGATACTAATAATGATCATGTAATTGATAACAAGGACCGTATGGTGATTGGTAATCCTAATCCAGATTTAGTAGGCAGTTTCTCCGCTGATATTACTTACAAGCGTTTTAGTCTTCAGGGATTGTTTAATTTCTCGATTGGGAATGACATTTATAATGGATTGCGTTACAATCTGGAAAAAATGAGTGGATACGAAAACCAAAGTACTGCTGTTGCTAATCGTTGGAGAGCAGAAGGACAACAAACTGATATTCCAAAAGCAACTTGGGGAGATCCAATGGGAAATGCTGAATTTTCAAACAGATGGATTGAAGACGGTTCTTATTTAAGACTTAAAACGGTAGTGTTAGGATATGATTTTGCTGTAAACGACATGAAGCACGTTAAATATATCAAGCTTTATGCCAGTGCTAATAACTTGTTTACGTTTACTAAATATCTTGGGTATGATCCTGAATTCAGTGCCACTTCATCTATATTTGGACAAGGAACAGATATAGGTTTAGCTCCTCAATTCAGAACAGTACAACTAGGACTGCGTCTAGGACTTTAATTATTTACACTAAAGAAATAACATACAGATGATAACAACAATTAAAACAAAAATAACAAAAAGCATCCTATCCATACTATCGGTTATGATGCTGCTACTTAGCCTGGGCTCTTGTGAAGACTATCTGGATGTGCAACCCGAGGATAAGCTTACGGGAGTTCAAGTATATCGAGATGTATTTGATGCTGATGCTGCCGTAATAGGGATTTATGGTAAATTCATGGCTCTTGCAGAAAAGCACGTAATTCTTAACGAAATGCGCGCGGATTTAATGACTACAACAAGAAATTCAAGTCCTTACTTAAAGGAATTGTCTGAGCATAATGAAACGGCAGAAAATCCATATATTAATCCGAAACAATTTTATGAAGTAATTCAAAATTGTAATGATGCGCTTAAAAATTTCAACATCATGCTCGCTAATAAGAAATTTACACAGGCGCAGTACGAGCAACGTTACGCCGATGTGGGATGCATTCGTTCTTGGGTTTACTTGCAATTAGGGATACACTTTGGAAGTGTGCCTTATATCACAGAACCTATTGAAACTTTAGATGACGTTAAAAATATAAGTAAATATCCAAGAATTCCTCTTAGTCAACTTGTGGATAAGCTGGTTACTTTTACAGAGGGGCTTAATTATAAAAAACAATATGAAACAGGAAGTAGTTTAGTAATTACTGTTGATGGGTATTATACAGCAAAATTCTTTATTAATAAGGAGTGTCTATTAGGAGATTTAGAACTTTGGAAAGGAGATTATTTAGCTGCGGCTTCCTATTATAAAAACGTTTTAGAGACTGCATCTACTAGCGGAAGTGATACTGAGCGTTATGAGGCTTATCGTATAAGTAATTTTGCTGGTAGTGGTAATAATGATTTACTTGTTAATTACACAAGAAGTCCAGATGTGACTACTTTGCTTAATACTGATACACAAGGTTGGAGGTCTATTTTTGCTAGAAGTAAAGATGCTGTATGGAATACCGAATGGATTTGGTCATTGCCTTTTGATAGTAAGTTTGCACCCGCAAATCCTTTTATCGCTATTTTTTCAAAAACGTCGGGTAATTATTTGGCTAAACCATCGCAACGTGCTATCGATCTTTGGAATAGTAATACCCAAAGTAACGGTATCCCTTATGATGCGCGTGGTTCAAAATTCACTTATAAGATGGTAAGTGGTGATCCTGTGATTATGAAATACCTTTACAAATATGAAACTGTTGCAGATCAGTTTAAAACCGAAGGAGATTGGTTTTTATATCGTGCAGAAAAATTGCATTTGCGTTATGCTGAAGCTGCAAATAGAAATAATCAACATCGAATTGCTGATGCCATTTTAAATTATGGTATAAAAAGTGCTTATAATCGTGGGGCACTTAGTAGTTCTACTGCTGATGTGACTAATGCGATGAAGACTAAGTCAGGTTTTCCTTATGATTTTGATGCTCGTCAAGGAGAATTTCCTTACTATAGAAGTAATTGGTATCGTGGTGGAGGTATTAGGGGCCGTGCCTATTTAACAAGAGCTGCAGTAGTTGGGGATAGTTTAATTTCAATTGAAAATAACATCATTGATGAAGCTGCTTTGGATTTGGCTTACGAAGGAAACCGTTGGGAAGATTTAGTTCGTATTGCCAGACGTAGAAACGATCCAGCTTTCTTAGCTGATAAAATCTATGATAAACTTAGTAAGGAAGGTAATTCACAAGCAAGTGAAGTACGTTCTAAATTGATGAATGTAAACAACTGGTATTTACCTTTTAATTGGTAATAAAATGAAATTTTATTTTGACTCTGATGGAGTTAAAATAATAAAAACCCATAAAATGCAACTTTACTATTTGCATTTTATGGGTTTTTTATTGTAATACTATTTGGAAAAGAATCCAATTCTTAGGCCATTTGGATTAATCTATAAATTTAAAAGGTGTAAATAAAAAAAATATTTAAGATAATTATTTGTGTTTTAAAAAAAATAATTACTTTAGCATACCGGAACAGAACAGTACGGTTATTATGAACGAGAAAAACTTTAAGTTATTAATTAATCACGATAGCGATATCCCTAAATATCAGCAAATAATAAATTCTATTAATGATGCCGTAGCGGAAAACATTTTAGATAGAGGAGATTTATTGCCATCGGTAAACAGTATTTGTAAAATAAATCAGCTATCAAGAGATACGGTATTTAAGGCGTATTCGATTTTAAAGGAACAGCGAGTTATTGAGTCAGTTCCCAATAAAGGGTATTATGTTGCTGGAGAAACTAGAAAAGTCTTGTTGGTACTGGATACATTCAAGGCCTATAAAGAAGTTTTGTATCATTCATTTGTAAATAATTTACCTGATAATATTATTACGGATGTCCAATTTCATCACTATAACATCGATAATTTTGAAAGCATCATAAACAATAGTATTGGGAAATATTACAAATATGTTGTGATGAATTTTGATCACAAAGGGGTCTCTTCTGTTTTGTCTACTATTGCAAATGACAAGCTCTTATTAATTGATTGGAATATCCATTCAAAACCTAAAAATAATTACGTTTTTCAAGATTTTGGAAAAGCCTTTTTTGAATCTTTAAAAGGGGCTGTTGCTTTATTTAGAAAATATGATGAGATTGATTTCGTATATCCAACTTTTACGAATCATCCAATAGAGACCGTTACTTTTTTTGAGGAATTTTGTAAAGAATTTGATTTTAAATACAAGATTATTACTGATCCCAAAGATTTCAATATAGAAAAAAATAAGGCTTACATAAGTGTAAGTGACAGGATCCTTGGGATATTCTTAGAACAATGTCGGGAAAAAAAATTTGAACCAGGAAAAGATGTGGGTTTTTTATCTTACAATGAAACCCCTATGAAAAAATTCATTTATAAAGGAGTTTCGGTAATTTCTACTGATTTTAATGAATTAGGAACCAAAGGTGCCGAATTTATTACAAAAGATGAACCGATGCAATATTATGTGTCAACAAATTTAATAATAAGAGAATCATTGTAATTTATGTATTATATAGGATATGATATAGGAAGTTCTTCGATCAAGGTAGCCTTGGTAGAAGCAAAAACGGGTGAAAAAATAGTTGTTTTACACGAACCCCAAAATGAAATGGAGATTGTGTCATTACACCCGAATTGGGCAGAACAGGACCCCGAAATGTGGTGGCAACATATTTGCGTGGCAACAAAAAGAGCCATTAAGGAGTCTAATGTTGATGCTTCTAAGATAACGGGCATTGGTATCTCGTATCAAATGCATGGATTGGTTATCGTTGACGAAAAATGCAACCCGCTGCGAAATGCAATAATCTGGTGTGACAGCAGGGCTGTAGCAATTGGAGACAAAGCTTTTGCAGAATTAGGAGAACAAAAATGTGCCGCTCATTTATTGAATTCACCGGGTAATTTTACAGCCTCTAAATTAAAATGGGTAAAAGAAAATGAACCGGCTATTTATGAAAAGATATACAAGTACATGTTACCGGGAGATTTTATTGCTTGTAAACTGACCGGAGCAATAACAACTACCAAAAATGGATTGTCCGAAGGGATGCTTTGGGACTATAAAGAAAATAAAGTTGCCGATTGGTTATTGGATTACTACGGAATAGACCAATCATTGACGCCAACAATTGTTGAAAATTTCACAAATCAAGGGCTTTTAAATGAGCGAGCTTCAAAAGAAGTGGGGCTACCTGTGGGTATTCCTGTGGTGTACAGGGCTGGAGACCAGCCCAACAATGCATTGTCATTAAATGTACTTAATCCTGGCGAAGTAGCGGCAACAGGCGGAACTTCAGGAGTATTCTATGCTGTAACCGATCGTTTATCGGAACAAAAAGGTACAAGAGTGAATAATTTTGTACATGTAAATTATGAAAAGTCAGAACCAAGGATTGGGAAGTTGCTAAATATCAATGGGGCAGGAATTCAATACCGATGGTTGAGAAACAATACGGGTACTGAAACCTATGAATCGATGAATAGAAAGGCTTCGGAAATTTCAGTAGGTTCCGAAGGAGTTGTTGTCATTCCCTTTGGAAACGGAGCAGAGCGAATGTTCAACAATAAAAACATCGGGACTCACTTCTTAAATCTAAATCTAAATACCCATACCAATGCCCATTTGTTTAGAGCCTCCTTAGAAGGGATTGCTTTTTCATTTGTTTATGGAATGGAAATTTTAAAGCAGGACAATGCCACAATTGGTGTTATTCGAGCAGGCAATGATAATTTATTTCGATCAGAAATTTTTTCAAATACCGTTGCAACTTTGATTGGGCACGAAATAGAAATTTACAATACAACAGGAGCGGTAGGAGCGGCAAGAGCGGTAGGATTGACAGATGGTGACTTTGAAAAATTTGGCTCAAGCATTACTAAAAATGATCATGTAATGACATTTGTGCCTTTAAAAAATAAGGAACCTTATGAGAAGGCATATAAACATTGGAAAAAAGAATTAGAATTAATAGTAACACAAAAAAAATAACAAAATGATAGTTTTAGGGAATCAGGAATATTACAAAGGAATAGGAAAAATTCAGTTTGAAGGAAAAGGATCAGATAATCCTCTGGCGTTTAAATACTATAACCCGGATCAAGTGGTAGCTGGTAAAACAATGCGCGAACATTTTAGATTTTCAATTGCTTATTGGCACACATTCTGTGGGCAAGGTGGGGATCCATTTGGTCCGGGGACACAAAATTTTGCTTGGGATCAATCATCAGACCCTCTTCAAGCTGCAAAAGATAAGGCAGATGCTGCATTTGAATTCATCAGTAAAATGGGCTTCGATTATTTTTGTTTTCACGATTATGATTTAATCGAAGAAGGACCAACTTTTGCTGAATCAGAAAAACGTCTATCTGCCATTACAGAATATTTAAAAGAGAAAAAATCAGCATCGGGGATTAAACTTCTTTGGGGAACTTCAAACTGTTTTTCAAACCCGCGCTATATGAATGGCGCTGCAACAAATCCTGATTTTAATGTATTAGCAAGAGCTGGTGGTCAGGTAAAATTAGCTTTGGATGCTACCATTGCATTGGATGGTGAGAATTATGTGTTTTGGGGAGGACGTGAAGGATATATGTCTTTGTTAAATACAAATATGGGTAGAGAATTGGATCATATGGCTCAATTTTTAACGATGTCAAGGGATTATGCCAGAGCGCAAGGTTTTAAAGGAACTTTCTTTATTGAGCCAAAACCAATGGAGCCGATGAAGCATCAATACGATTTTGATTCTGCAACCGCAATTGGATTTTTACGTGAATATGGTTTAGATAAAGATTTTAAAATTAATATTGAAGTAAATCACGCTACTTTGGCACAACATACTTTTCAACATGAGTTAGAAGTGGCCGCGAAAGCAGGCATGCTTGGAAGCCTTGATGCCAACAGAGGGGATTACCAAAATGGATGGGACACGGATCAGTTTCCAAACAGCATACAAGAAACAACAGAAGCGATGCTGGTTTTCTTGAAGGCAGGTGGCTTGCAAGGTGGAGGTGTTAATTTTGATGCTAAAATCAGAAGAAATTCCACCGATATGGAAGACGTTTTTCTTGCTCATATTGGCGGTGCCGATACATTTGCAAGAGCGTTACTGACTGCAGACAAAATTATTACTTCATCTCCTTACGAAAAATTAAGAACTGAAAGATACAGCTCTTTCGATTCAGGAAAAGGGAAAGATTTTGAGAATGGCAAGTTAGATTTACAAGCTTTATACAAAATTGCTCAAGAAAATGGAGAGCTTTCACTACAGAGTGGGAAACAGGAACTTTTTGAAAATATTATAAACCAATACCTATAAAACCCAACAAAAAGACTTTAAAATTAAAATCACAAAAAAAAACAGTTTCAAGAAATAATCTTGAAACTGTTTAATTAATTGTTTTCTGTCCAATGAAACAGCGCTGTTTAGTTAAGATTCTGAAACTTAAACCTTCATAATTTCAGCTTCTTTTGAAACTAAAAGTTCATCTATTTTTCTGATGTAACTGTTGGTTAAGTTTTGAACTTCTTCTTCTGCACTTTTGCAAATGTCTTCAGATGTTCCTTCTTTTTCTAATTTTTTAATATCAGTATTGGCATCCTTCCTTGCATTTCGAATACCTACTTTAGCGTCTTCAGCCTCTACTTTGGCTTGTTTGGCAAGTTCACGTCTTCTTTCTTCAGTCAATGCCGGAACGCTTATGATAATCACATCGCCATTATTCATCGGGTTAAAACCAATGTTGGCTACCATAATTGCTTTTTCGATTACTTGCAGCATGTTTTTTTCAAAAGGCTGTAACGTAATTGTTCTTGCATCAGGAACACTGATTTTAGACACTTGTGAAAGCGGTGTTGCAGATCCATAATAATCGACAAAAACACTTCCTAACATGGCAGGAGATGCTTTTCCGGCACGAATATTTAAAAATTCTTTCTCTAAATGCGCAATAGAACCCGTCATAGATTCTTTAGTACTATCTAATATAAATTCAATTTCTTCGGTCATTTTTTTAGGTTTTGGGTTTTGGACTTTATGTGTTTGGTTTCTCCAAACACATAAAGTCAGAACCATTAACTATATATTTACTACTGTTCCTATGTTTTTTCCTTCGCAAATTTTCAACAGATTGCCTACTTTATTCATGTCAAAAACCACAATAGGTAATTTATTTTCCTGGCTTAATGTGAATGCTGTCGTATCCATTACATTCAATCCTTTTTTAAGAACATCATCAAATGAGATGAAGTCAAATTTTACTGCGGATGAATTTTTCTCAGGATCACAGTCATAAACACCATCAACACGAGTTCCTTTTAGAATTACATCGGCATCAATTTCTACACCACGTAAAACGGCAGCTGTATCTGTTGTAAAATAAGGATTTCCTGTTCCTGCACCAAAAATCACAATTCTCCCTTTTTCAAGATGACGAACCGCTCTTCTTTTAATATAAGGCTCAGCGATTGATTCCATTTTTAAAGCCGTCTGCAAACGAGTTTTCATCCCTTTGTCCTCCAATGCGCCTTGCAAAGCCATTCCATTAATAACAGTGGCAAGCATTCCCATATAATCTCCTTGTACTCTATCCATTCCTGAACTAGCTCCGGCAACTCCTCTAAAAATATTTCCACCACCTATTACAATGGCTATTTCTACACCTTTATTATGAATTTGCTTGATTTCGTCAGCATATTCAGCTAATCTTTTAGGGTCAATTCCGTATTGCAAGTCGCCCATTAAAGCTTCGCCACTTAGTTTTAGAAGAATTCTTTTGTATTTCATTTTTGTGTTGAGTTGATTGGTGCAAATATAGACATATTCTGTTTTTTAAAAAAAGTGTTGCTTAAATTTTATAAATTAAGTTTTCCGTAGGATTTTTTTGCGGCTTCGTAGCCAATGTTGAAGATTGCATCCATTTTAATTTTATTGGTTTCAAAAGTACTGTAAAGACACAAATCCTTGGGTTCGATAACCCAATCACAGATGTTAAATTTATGCATATTTGAATTTGCCGAAAGTATATCAAAAGCGCGGGTTGTTACGGCCTTTATGGAACTTAAATCCTTAGCTTCAATTTTTTGGATCGGGCTTACATAGACGCCAATGACGGTATCGCATTGGCCCTGTAAAATATCTGTGGGAAAATGATTTAATATGCCACCATCACTATATAATTTTCCCTTAATTTCATAGGGAGACAAAATTCCTGGAAAGGCTGATGAAGCTAAAATGGCATCAATAATAGTTGTTTCAGAACCAAATATTTTTAGTTTTCCTCTGATCATATCAGTTGCTGTAATATGAATTGGAATTTTTAGTTCCTCCAGTAATGCATCCTTAAAGATAGCATGAAAATAATTTTTGAAAGATTCAGAATCGATCAGACCTGCTTTTGTGAAAGTAAAATGTTTCCAATGAAAAAGATATATGGACTTAAAAAAATCCAGGATTTCGTCGGGTGTTTTTCCCCAGGAATACAAGGCGCCAACAATTGATCCAGCACTCGTCCCGGCTATTCGAGAAGGATAGATATTTTTCTCTTCCAAGAATTTAATTGCACCAGCATGTGCTATTCCTTTAGAGCCTCCGCCGGAAAGCACTAATCCTATCGATTTTGTTTTTAAATCCATCTTTACTATTTGTTATAAAATTACTCTTTTTGTGCAATTGAAAGGGATAGATGTCTTATTTATACCCCAATTTTATGGTAACTTTGTGTAAATAAATAATTTGTCATGAAAATCCCAATAGCTAAAGCATTATTTAACAGTCATTCGTATTCAGAATATAGAAAACTAGTTTCTGATTTATTATTTGATGGAAAATCAACTGGGAATGAACAATCGGAAGAGTTGACACGTTACAGTTCTTTGAATGGAACCCGTATGGATCGTTTGGATAAAACAATGAGAATTCCAGAGGAAAATAGTCTAAAATTAAAGAATCTGACAAGAGAGTACATTTGGTTGGTGATCTCCGAAGGATGGTGTGGAGATGCTGCGCAGATACTGCCTATTTTAAATCAAATGACAATTGTCTCTGAGAATAAAATAGAAATGAAAATTGTTTTACGAGATGAAAATGAGGAATTAATGAAATTGTTTTTGACCAATAAAAAGAGAGCAATTCCTAAACTAATTGTAATTGACAGAGAAACTGGAAGCGTGCTTGGTAGTTGGGGACCCAGACCAAAAGGTGCGAAGGATTTGATTGATGATTATAAAAAGGAATTTGGAGTGATTGATGAAAAAACCAAAACAGAATTACAATTATGGTATTTAAAAGATAAAGGATTAAGTACTCAGGAAGAAATTATTGCCCTGCTGCAAAATCTTTAATGCAAAACGAGGATAGTTATGCGTTTTTTTATATAAAAGAATTAAGTTTATTTTTTTGTTATATCAAAAAAAAAATTGTAATTTAGTGACTGCCAACCATGTCTACTATTTAGTTTATTTTTTTATGGTGTTTACTATTGTTTCACAATTAAAAAAACATTGTTATGAAAAAGCTATTTGAAAGGTTTTATGATTATTTATCGTGTTTGCTGTTTGGCGGTAAAAACATAACTCATTATTAAACCAATGGCGAAGCCAAGTAGACAAAAAAAAGCGTATGAAGTAAAACTACTTTAATTTTAGAAAAAACACATCGCAAATTCAATTTTTGGATTTGTCATGTGTTTTTGCTTTTTGATTACAATCGAGGGGCTAGGCTTTGTTCAAAGGCATCAATATCCATTCCGTCGTTTACATTGTAGTCTCCAATTTTTGTTCGGCGTAAAGCGGTTAAATGGGAACCTGAATTCATGGCTTTTCCAAAATCAAAAGCCAGCGAACGAATGTACGTTCCTTTGCTGCAAACTACCCTGAAATCAACTTCAGGAAGTGCGATTCTGGTAATTTCAAATTCATGTATGGTTGTTTTTCTTGTCGCAATTTCTACCGTTTCTCCTGCTCTGGCATGTTCGTACAAGCGAACACCGTCTTTTTTTATAGCAGAGTAAATGGGTGGTTTTTGGTCTATTTCCCCCAGAAATTGTTTTACGGTTTCCAGAATTAAAGCCTCGTCAATATGTTCAATTGGAAATGTCTGGTCAATTTCGGTTTCTAAATCATAGGAAGGCGTTGTCGCTCCAATATAGAATGTTCCGGTATATTCTTTGGCTTGTCCTTGAAGTTCTGTGATTCTTTTGGTAAATTTTCCAGTGCAGACTAAAAGCAATCCGGTCGCTAAAGGATCTAAGGTTCCGGCATGGCCAATCTTAAATTTTTTTGGAAGATCCAGCTTGCTTTTTAAAGCCCATTTTAATTTGTTCACGGCCTGAAAGGAAGTCCAATGCAAAGGTTTGTCAATGAGTATGATTTGTCCGTTTTGAAAATCTTCAGCTGTCATTAAATAATGGTCAAGGGATGAATGAAAAAGTGGATTATCAATAATACGATTCCAGCTATAATTCTATAGTAACCAAATAGTTTGAATCCTTTTCGGCTCAGAAAACCGATGAAGGATTTTATTGCTAAAAGTGCCACAACAAATGCCACTACGTTGCCAATGATAAGAAAGTTGATTTGATCGTGCGTCAATACATAGCCGTCTTTATAGTAATCATAACATTTTTTTGCAGTCGCGCCTAACATGGTTGGGACAGCAAGAAAAAATGAAAATTCGGCTGCGGTAGTTCGAGATAATTTCTGGGACATGCCCCCTACAATACTGGCGCCACTGCGTGAAACACCTGGAATCATAGCAAGGCATTGAAACAATCCAATTTTAAATGCTTGAAGATATGTTATTTCTTTGCTAACCGGAGAAGAAACGTTCGGGACAGTAAACCAGTCGTCGACTTTCAATAAAATGATTCCTCCTATCAGAAGAGAAACTGCAACAGTAACAGGACTTTCTAATAAGGCATCTATTTTTTTACTGAGAAGTAATCCGAAAACTACCGCCGGAATAAATGCCACCAATAATTTGAAATAAAAATTAAAGGATTGAAAAAAACGTTTAAAGTATAAAACTACCACTGAAAGAATTGCTCCTAACTGGATCACGATGGTAAAAAGCTTTGTAAAATCGTCGTGTGCAATACCGAAAAATGAAGATGCGATAATCATGTGTCCCGTTGAAGAAACGGGTAAGAACTCAGTAATCCCTTCAATAATAGCAAGAATAATAGCTTGTAAAGTATTCATTTATACTTTTTTTGGATTAGTCACAATGGCATAAACGGTGATTCCAAAACCAATTAAAACGGTTGTTGGAGCCAGACGAATTCTTCGGAAATCAAAGATTGCTTCACTAAATACTTTTGGATCATTGCTTCCGCCACCTGACATTAGGATAAATCCCAATGCAATTACTCCGATCCCAATTAATAGAATTTTATAATTTATTTTGTCAAAAAGGAATTCTTGTTTTTGGTCGTTATCTTTCATGCTGTTTTTTTAAATGCTGCAGTTAATAAAGGTCGTCTGTTCTTAAGTTCAAAAAACGTTGTGTTGCGAAATAAGTACTCAGCCAAGTGATCAAAACACCAATACCCAAAACACCCAGTAAAACCAATCCAACTAATAATTTGTCATCGAGAATGCCAAGGTCGGGGAAATTAGTTTGAACGTAAACCAGAACACCGATCAACGCCAAAATGGCTAAACCAGCACCAATCATTCCCAGTTTTATGCTTCGCATGACAAATGGTTTTCTGATAAAGGCTTTAGTAGCGCCTACCATTTGCATGGTTTTGATGATAAATCGGTTAGAATGTATCGATAAGCGTAAAGAGCTGTTGATTAATAAAACGGCGATAACAGTAAAAAATCCACTGATTATTAAAATCCACATGCTCACTTTTTTGATATTGTCATTGACCAGATTTACTAATTGTTTATCATAAACAATATCCGAAATCATAGCGTTTTTCCGTAGTTGGGTTTCAATTTTTGCAATACTGTCCTTGATCACATAGTCAGCCTTTAAGTGAATGTCATAGGAATTTTGCAACGGATTTTCGCCTAGAAATTCCATAAAATCTTCACCTATAATATCAGTATGTTGCTTTGCAGCAGCTTCTTTGGTGACATAAACGAATGATTTTGCAAAAGGAGCCGTTTTTAATTCGGTTCCGAAAGCTTTCAAAATGCTATCATTAGCATCGTTTTTGAAAAACACCGTCATGGCAATTTTCTCTTTAAAATCGTCAGCTAGTTTTTTAGAATTTATAATGAAAAATCCTAACATTCCTAATAGGAATAATACCAAGAATACACTTAGTACAACCGAAAAATAAGAGGAAATTAATCTGCGTTTTTGAAATTTATCAAAGGAAGAACTCATAGTTTACTTAAATTATGGGGTAAAAATAATAAAGAATTTCTTTATTTAAAGTTAATAACGCCCAAAGTTTTAACTTTCGTACAATAAACGTAAATTTCAAAAGCAAACCAATCTCTTAAAGACACTTTTTTTAGATTTTATCAACATTCCAGGTCAGTGATAAATAATACAATCCACCAATTGAAGGTCCGCCTAACATAGAGTAGTACGTTTTGTTAAGAAAATTAGTCCCACCCAGTTTAGCAGTTACACCAGGTTTTTTAAAATTATAATTTACTTGCGCATCCATCGACCAGTAGGCAGGTACTTCGCCGCTAACAAGGAAAGAAACATAATCATATTTATTTTGATAGCGACAGGTAACGCTTGCGCCAAGGTTTTTCCATAAATTTTCTGTTAGGACTGTTCCATTCACCATAAATTTAGGCGTGTTAAAACCATCTTCCAATCCATCTTTGTCATCCGTTCGATCCAATTTTGTGTAGGTTACATTCCCTAAAAACGAAAAAACAGCATTGTATTTGTATTTCAATCCTAGACTACCCCCATAATTGTAAATTTTACTTTTAGAATTAGTCCACAAACGGTAACGACTTTGTGTAGATTTAGAATAAAGAGCCGTTGGGATAAGAGTAGGATCTGTGGAGTTAGGTATGCTTGCTTCCACTTGTGCAATAAAATTCTCATACGAGTTGTAATAGAAATCGGTGTCGATAAACAAACTCTGATTTAGGGCAACTCCTCTAAATCCAAATTCGAAAGAACGAACAAATTCAGGTTGTAAATAGGTGTACGGGTTTTTCTGGATAATGCCCTTGTTTTTATCAATTGCCGCTGCCTGTATGAGTCCCAGGGTATTGATGTCACTGGTTACCTGTGCCTGGAATTTGTCGATGGATGCTTTTGTGTACGAATTTTCGAAAATCCCGTCAGACATTATTTTCAATCCTCCCACTCGTTTTACACCTCCGCTGTTAACGTTAGAAAATCCTTCGAAAATACTCGGGAATCGATAACCGCTTTGGTAAGAAGCTCTAAAGTTAATTTCCTCTTTCGGAGAAAATACGGCAGTGATTCTTGGCGTAAATTTCACATCAAAATAATCGGCTTTGTCTGCGCGAAGGGTTGCGCTCAAGCGTAATTTTTTATCAAATAAATCCTTGCTTAATTGCGTGAATCCGCCTGTTTTGCCATAGGTTAGGTTTTTGCCATTATCAACTGGATTTATAAAGTAATTTCCATCGGGAACAATAATATAGGTTCTGTAATCAAAACCGCTTAAGAGTTGTGCGTTAATTTTTTTGAAAAGGTCAGCAAAAGCTTTATCCCAATTAAATAAACCTTCCGCATGCGCTAAAGACGATTTTACACGCAAAGCGGCACCAAAATCCCAATTGTTGATGTTGATCAGTTCTTCTTTCTTTTGATTATAAGCTTCAGTGCCGGGAATAAATCTTCCTTGATCGGATGTTACTCTAGCTATTTTATGAGCTTCTGCAATGGCTGATCTATTGGTTATCGCATTGTTATAGGCTGCAGTGTAATTGGTAAACCATTGATCGTCTGATTTGTAAGCCCGATCCATGTTTTCTGCCAGAGAACGCATATTATATGATTTTCCCGTGTTTTCCTGGGTTAAATAGGTTCGAAGCTGAAAAATATTGGTATGGTAATCGATGCTATATTGATGTAAAGTATAATCCTCTAATCTAAAACGATTCGAACGTTGGTAGACCGTATTTATTAAAGCACCTTTATAGGTTATGGCTAATTCCTGTCCTTTCTTAGGATGGAAATACAAGCCCACATCGCCTTTGTAGTTTTGGATGTTGTAATCTGCAATGTCGGTTTCTCTGTAACCTGTTCTGGAAACTACATATTTTTTACCGTTCAGGGTTAATGTTCTTCGGTTTGCCGATTCGTTACCGTAGTCATTCACTTCGTCAAAAGCAGGATTGTTAGGGCCGTATAAATTAGTTGAAGCATTACTATTCGGAGCCAAATCGGTTCTGTCGTCGGCTACCCAATCCGTTCCTGTAGTTGTAGAACCGTTTATTTTGAAAGCTATTTTGGAATTAATTGCTTTAGCATAGCGTAAATTGGTCTGGGTGAAAAGCTGTGGGGAGAAACGGTCTACATGTCCAACATGATTGACTCCGGTTAACTGCTGAATACTCAATCCCTGTTGTTCAAACGGGTTTTTGGTTTGAATATTGACCAATCCGTTGATGGCATTCATTCCGTATAAAGCGGAAGCCGTTCCGGGAATGATTTCAATTGTATTGATGTCAAGGTCGTTCGCTCCAAGAGCATTGGCAATTGGGGCTCCCAAATGGGGTGCCTGATTGTCTATGCCATCTACTAATTGAGCAAACCGAACATTGGTTGTGTTGGCAAATCCTCTCGTGTTTATGACTTTAAAACCTAAACTTGGTGTGATAATTTGTACTCCTTTTAAGTTTTCAAGTGCATCAAAACAGGATGGGGAGCCCATGTTTTTTGCATCAGCCGATTTTAATTGTTCTATACTTATGGGAGATCGTAAAAATGTTTCTTTGGTGCGGGAAGCGGTGACGACTACTTCTTTTAGTATTTCTTTTTTGATACTGTCTTGACTTGTTTTTGAATTTTCTTTTTGTGATTGGGCAACACTTTTTAAGCTTAGTAGTGCTAAGGTCAGGTATAATTTTGATTTCATAAAAGGGGGTCTTCATCAGTATGTTTTAAAAGGAATACTGCTAGTTAGATTTTTTGGATGTATAGTTTATTTTTTTAAATTCATTAAGTGCTCGGTTTGTCTCAGTGTGTTTTAAAAAGAATAGTGCTATTTAAATTTTTTAAAATTTTAAATTCAACGTTTCTTTTCTGGCAAAATCTTGAATTTTCTTTTCTAGTTCATAAAAAGTCTGAATGGCTTTTTCTCCGGCTTTGGTCAATCGGGCGCCGCCGCCACCTTTGCCACCAAGTAATTTTTCTACCAGTGGTTTTTCGGCACGTTTGTTCATTTCTTCAACCAATTGCCAAGCTTGTCGGTACGCCATTTTCATTTCTTTGGCTGCATTAGTGATTGAACCCGTTTTTGCGATATTCTCCAGTAGCCATATCTTGCCAATGCCTAAAAAAGGGCCATCAGCTTCTTCAATCCAAATTCTGACTGCTATGCTGTATTTCTTATTTTCTTCCATCAGTATGTTTTAAAAAATATAGTGAAAAGCAATTGAGTTCTTACCATTTAATTTTTAATCGATCTTAAATACTTAGAAATATTTTACAAACGTAAGTATTTTTACTTAGAATTCAATTATTTTTTTTAAAATAGAAAACTTAAAGGTGCTTTGATTTATCGACTTCGTTTTTTTGTTGTATAAGTACTTGTTGTTCAATATTCTATGGGTTTGGAATGTTGGGTTTATGAAATGACCTGTATCACTGGATTGAAAGCTTTGGAAGCCACCAGTACCTGTTGACCTATTTTAAAGTCTTTTATCTCGTCTTCGGTAGCGATTACTTTTACAATAGTATTGCCTGAAAGTACCTGTATTACATAAACGATGTCACTTTTGTTAATGCTAATTATTTCTCCGGTCAATTTGAATTTACTGCTTATTTTTTCTTCAGAAAACACACTGCTTGGGATACCCTCTTTTACTATTTTTCCTTTATCAAGAATAATAACTTTGTCTGACAGCTTGAATATTTCAGAGATAGTATGACTGATCATCAGCGTTGTCAATTGATAGTGCTGGTGTATTTTGAGGATATAATCCTGGAGTTTAAAGCGCATTTCATCATCCAAAGCGGAGAGCGGTTCGTCTAATAAGAGAATTTTTGGTTTCCGAACAATTGCCCTTGCCAATGCCACACGTTGTTTTTGTCCACCAGATAAATTTTGTGGTTTGCTGTTTTGTAAGGATTCTAATTCCATAAGTTCCATTAGTTCGGCTACAATTTGGGTAGTATCGTTTTTTTGCAAAGCAAACTCTAAATTTTCCTTTACGGTTAAGTTTGGGAATAATGCAAAATCTTGAAAAACAAAACCAATGGAACGTTTTTGAACGGACAGATGGTGTTTTTTTTGGGAATTATCCCAAACTTCATTTTCTACTTCAATGTCTACTTTTTCAACCTCAGTAAGTCCTGCCAATATTCTGAGGATGGTTGTTTTTCCAGCTCCTGAATTTCCATAAATGGATAGAAACTGCCCTTTTTCAACCGTAAAAGAAACATCCAAAGGCAATTTACCATCAGCTGTTTGCAGCATTTTATAAGCATTAAACTGTATCATTAAAAAAGATTTGGTTTTCGGGACTTGTTGTTAATTAAATAAACGGTTAACAGAATTAAAAAAGAGAATATAAATAGTATTCCTGCATAAACATTGGCGTTATGGTAATTCATTGATTCCACCTCGTCATAAATGGCAATGGAAACTACTTTTGTTTCTTTTGGAATGCTGCCGCCTACCATTAAAACCACACCAAATTCTCCGATGGTATGCGCAAATGTCATTATGATTCCTGTTAGTAATGAAGCACGAATATTGGGAAGAATGATTTTTATAATGGTTGTAAACCTCGATTTCCCCAAGGTAAAAGAAGCCTCCTGTAAAGTGCCGGGTATGTTTTTTAATCCCGAAAGAATAGGATTGACCATGAAAGGCAAGCTGTATAAAACGGATGACAGTATTAATCCTTCAAAAGTGAATACCAATCGTAAATCAAAATATTCAGATAAAAATTTTCCAAAAGCATTTTCAGGACTAAAGGCAATCAGGATATAAAATCCTAAAACAGACGGTGGTAACACCAAGGGTAAACTTATTATTGCTTCAATCACTGCTTTAAACCGAAACCGGCTATACGTCAGCCAATAGCAGAGTGGAATTGCTATAATGAAGAGAATCAGCGTCGTGATCAAAGCCAATTTTGCCGTGAGTGCTATTGGATCTAAATCAATCATTGGGTGATAGGCTTACTTCGTTTGTTTTTATTAATGCCATTACGGCATCATTTTCTTTTAGTGCTAATTGGTCGCAGGCATTACTTGTTATGATGGATTTTATACTTTCTTTATCTGATAATAAATTGATCTGGCTGAGTATAACACCTTTTTTTATGGATTGAATGGTGCAAAGGATCCGATTTTGAATGCTGATATTTGGATTAAAATCTTTAGAAATAATTACTTCTGTTTCTTTAAAAATAATTTTTACCGAATGGTCTAGTTGCAGATAACTGACAGTTTCTGGAGTATCAAGAACAATTGAAGTGAAAATGGTGTTGCCTGATTTTACTTTCACTAATGATAATCCTTCGTGTGACTGAATTGCTGTGATGGTTCCGTTTAGTGTATTCATGTTGTTTTTGTTGAATATCCGTAATACTTTAAAATAGCTGCTGCTTTTTTCGAGGAAATAAAATTGTAAAATTTGGCTGCGCTCAAATTTCCTTTCGCATGTTGCAGAATTACACAACCTTGTTCCAAAGGTTTGTGACTTTTTTCGGGAATAATATAATATTTACCTCCTTCTTTTTTCATATTCGGAGCGAGGGCAAGCGATAAAGCGACTATTCCGATATCTGCGGCGCCACTTGTTGCAAATTGTGCTGCTTGAGTGATATTTTCGCCAAAAACCAATTTATTCTTGACTTTTTCATACATTTTATAGTACTTCATACTTTCAACAGCTTTTTCGCCATAAGGAGCAGTGGCTGGATTGGCAATTGAAATTTTATTGATGTTGGCATCCAAAAGACAATTTATTTTCTTTTTATTTGGGTCTGTTTTCTTGCTCCAGATCACCAATTTTCCTACAGCATACATTTTAATTTTAGAAACAGTCAATTTCTTCTCTTCCAATTTATTGGGGTAATCCATGTCAGCTGAAAAGAATAAGTCAAAAGGAGCGCCGTTAGAAATCTGCTCAAACAATTTCCCAGAAGCACCATAAATAACCTGAGTGTCTACATTTGGATTCTGAATTTTGAAAACAGTTGTAATAGAATCTAAAGCGACTTTTAAATTTGCAGCCGCAACAACAGTAATTTTTTGCTGGGCTCTGATACTACTAAATGTAGGTAGTACGAGAATTAATGCCGTTAAAAAAAGTAGTTTGTTTATCTTCATTGCCACTGGTTTTAGTTTTTATTACTTGGCGAAAGTACTGAATCATTGTGTTTTTAAAAACATAATGAAAAACAAAACGGTAAGAAAAATATTTTCTTAATCACAAATGTAAGTATTTTTACTTAGTCAAAATTGAATTGTCTTATTTATTTTCTGTCTTTGTCAAAGAAATTGCTTTGGTACAATGTACAATAAACGTAAATTTGTCAGCTAAAAATAGTCATCATAAAATTGAGCCTTTTTTTTGCTCATTTTATAACTTTTTATAAAAATGACTTGAGTAAGGCAATAGCATAACTCCATTTAAAAACAATTAAGAAATAGGAATGAAATACAATCCGAACGAAATAGAGGCCAAATGGCAAAAATATTGGTTAGACAACGCAACGTTTAAAGCTGAAAACAATTCAACAAAACCTAAATATTACGTACTTGATATGTTCCCTTATCCATCAGGAGCGGGATTGCATGTGGGACATCCACTGGGATATATTGCCTCTGATGTCTACTCAAGATACAAAAGACACCAAGGTTTTAATGTGCTGCATCCTATGGGTTATGACAGTTTTGGACTGCCTGCGGAACAATATGCTATTCAAACGGGTCAGCGTCCGGAAGATACGACTTCGGTAAATATTGACGGAGGAACGGATAAGGAAGGAAATAAAATTGCGGGATACAGAAAACAACTGGACAAAATTGGATTTTCATTCGATTGGAGCAGGGAAGTGCGTACTTCAAATCCGGATTATTACAAACACACGCAGTGGATTTTTATCCAATTATTTAATTCCTGGTACAATAAAAACAGCGATAAAGCAGAAGATATTTCAACCTTAATTTCGATTTTAACAACACAAGGAAACGCAGGTGTTAATGCAGTTTGTGATGATGCTATTGAAGGTTTTTCAGCAAATGAATGGAATACTTTCACAAAAGAACAACAGGAGCGAATTTTGCTGCAATACAGATTGACGTATTTGGCCGAGACTGAAGTGAACTGGTGTCCTGGATTAGGAACTGTTTTGGCAAATGATGAAATTGTGAATGGCGTTTCAGAACGTGGCGGTTTTGTAGTTGTACGCAAGAAGATGACACAATGGAGTATGCGAATTTCGGCTTATGCGGAACGTTTGTTGCAGGGATTAAATGATATTGACTGGAGCGAAAGTATTAAAGAAAGTCAAAGAAACTGGATTGCAAAATCCGTTGGAGCGACTGTCGCATTCAATGTTCAAAACTCAGCAGCCACAATTGCGGTGTTTACCACCAGACCGGATACTATTTTTGGAGTTACCTTTATGACATTGGCACCAGAACACGAATTGGTTTCGCAAATTACAAGTCCGGAACAAAAGGCAGCAGTGGAAGCCTATATAGAAAAAACCGCAAAACGCTCCGAAAGAGAACGCATGGCCGATGTGAAAACTATTTCAGGGGTGTTCACAGGTGCTTATGCAGAACATCCATTTACCAAAGAGCCAATCCCGGTTTGGATTGGGGATTACGTTTTGGCAGGTTACGGAACAGGCGCCGTTATGGCGGTTCCTTGTGGCGACGAAAGAGATTATGCTTTTGCTAATTTTTTCAAAGGTCAAAACGGAATGCAGGAAATTAAAAACATTTTTGCAAATGTCGATATTTCTGAGGTTGCTTATGGATCTAAAGACAATGTAATTATCGCTAATTCTGATTTCTTAAACGGATTGAATTACAAGGAAGCGACTAAGAAAGCGATTGAGGAATTAGAAAAATTAAACCAGGGAAAAGGAAAAACCAATTACCGTTTAAGGGATGCCGTTTTCTCCCGTCAGCGTTATTGGGGAGAACCATTTCCGGTATATTATGTGAATGGCCTACCGCAGATGATTGACGCGAAACATTTGCCAGTCATCTTGCCTGAAGTAGAGAAATATTTACCAACCGAAGAAGGTTTGCCGCCTTTAGGAAACGCTTTGGTTTGGGCTTGGAATACGGAAACGAATTCAGTAGTTAATACGGATTTAGTAAACAATAAAACAATTCATCCTCTTGAATTGAATACGATGCCAGGTTGGGCGGGAAGTTCGTGGTATTGGATGCGTTATATGGATGCGCACAATGAAGATGAATTTGCCAGTAAAGAAGCGTTAGCCTATTGGGAAAGCGTCGATTTGTACATTGGTGGAAGCGAACATGCTACCGGGCATTTATTGTACTCTCGTTTTTGGAACAAATTCCTAAAAGACAAAGGTTTTGCGCCAACTGAAGAACCGTTCAAAAAACTGATTAATCAGGGAATGATTTTGGGGATGAGTGCGTTTGTTTATAGATTAGACGGAACAAATACATATGTTTCTAAAAATAAAATTGATGGACAAAAAGTGCAGCCGATTCATGTCGATGTTTCAATGGTTGATACTTCAGATGAATTGGATATCGAAAAATTCAAAAGCTGGAGAGAGGATTATGCAAATGCTGAATTTATCACTGAAGAAAACGGAAAATACATTGTAGGCCGCGAAATCGAAAAAATGTCAAAATCCAAATACAATGTAGTTACGCCAGATGATATTTGTAACGAATACGGAGCGGATACGTTGCGTTTGTATGAAATGTTCTTAGGCCCATTGGAACAAGCGAAACCTTGGAACACGGCAGGGATTTCGGGAGTTTTTGGATTCTTGAAAAAACTCTGTCGCCTGTATTTTGATGATAACGGTTTGATTGTCAGTAATGATGAACCGACTAAAGACAACTTAAAATCATTGCACAAAACCATTAAAAAAGTGGCAGAAGATATTGAGAGTTTCTCTTTCAATACATCGGTGAGTCAGTTTATGATTTGTGTGAACGAATTGTCAACTCAAAACTGCCATTCTCGTGCGATTCTGGAACCATTAGCGATTTTGATTTCGCCATATGCGCCGCACATTGCAGAGGAATTATGGACGTTGTTAGGAAATTCCGGTTCGATAGCAACCGTTGATTTTCCAATATTCAATGCGCAACATTTGGTGGAAAGCAGCAAGGAATATCCAGTTTCTTTCAACGGAAAAATGCGCTTTACTATGGTTTTGCCTTTGGATCTAACCAAGGAACAAATCGAGGAAATTGTTATGAAAGAAGAAAGAACAATCAAACAATTGGAAGGAAGAATGCCAAATAAGGTGATTATTGTTCCCGGGAAAATCATCAACTTGGTTGGGTAAATACCATCATTTCTAGGACTATATTAAAATCTGGATTCCAAAATCATTTTTGGGATCTGGATTTTTTTTGTCAATTATTCTTTAACATTTTTGATTTTGCGTATAATAAGAAATGCCAAAATGACATTTTATGAAATTGGTTCGTAATTTGATGCTACTTTTATAACTTTTAAAATTAAAAAATAAACAAAAATATGGGAATGAGTTATTTGATTCTTGCTGGAGCAATTATGCTTTTTAGCTGGTTAGTTAGTTCAAGACTGAAAAGTAAATTTGAACATTATTCGAAATTACAATTGCAAAATGGAATGTCCGGTGCTGAAATTGCCGAAAAAATGCTTGCCGATCATGGAATTCGGGATGTGAGAGTAATCTCGGTTGCGGGGCAATTAACGGATCATTATAATCCTTTGGATAAAACAGTAAATCTAAGTGAAGCGGTTTATAATCAACGCAATGCGGCAGCTGCTGCTGTCGCAGCTCACGAATGCGGTCACGCAGTACAGCATGCTGTAGGATATCGATGGCTGACCATGCGTTCTCAATTGGTTCCAATTGTAAATGTTGCTTCAACATATATGCAGTGGATTTTACTGGCCGGGATTTTAATGATTAAAACCTTTCCTCAGTTGTTGTTAATTGGAATCGTGATTTTTGCAGCAACGACCTTGTTTTCTGTTATTACTTTGCCGGTAGAATATGATGCGAGTCATCGCGCATTGGCTTGGTTGGAAAATAAAAGAATGTTGACGCAACAAGAGCAGGCGGGAGCAAAAGATTCTTTAAAATGGGCTGCACGAACCTATGTAGTTGCTGCTTTGGGGTCAATTGCAACCCTATTATATTACATTTCGATTTATATGGGAGGCAGTAGGAGAGATTAATAAATACTTTAACAATAGTTATACTCCGTCTTGTTTAAAAAACCAGACGGATTTTTTGTGTCAAATAATCAAATTTAAGGATTAATCGATGAAATCAAAAGCTAAAGCTGAATTTGTCTGTCAATTTGTTGGTCTAAAGAAATGAAAGTTTCTGTTCTGGAAACGCCTTCAATTGCCTGGATTTTTGTGTTGAGCAAATGCATTAAATGTTCATTGTCGCGGCAAATTATCTTAATTAATATCGACCAGTTTCCAGTAGTATAATGACATTCCAATACTTCGGGAATTTTTTTCAAATCTCTCACGGCTTCCGGATTTCGAGCCGCTTTGTCTAAGTAAATTCCAACAAATGCCATTGTGTTGTAACCTAGGATCTTATGATTTACCGTAAATTTTGAACCTGAGATTACGCCAGATTGTTCCAGTTTTCTTAAGCGCTGGTGAATGGCTGCTCCTGAAATCCCTATTTTGTTCGCGATTTGAAGAATTGGTTTTCGCGCATCTTCCATCAGGTTACGTAAAATTTCTTTATCGATGCCATCTATTTCTACTGTAAGAGAATTGATTTTCATAAGTTGTTATTTTAAACTAAAAAGGCAAATTTGGTTTTAATTCAGAATCAAATTTAAATAAAAAACAAGCAACAAAAACAAGTACTTGGTTTTAATTAAAAGTCAAGACATTAAAAAAGCCACGATTGTGGTCGTGGCTTTTTGTAATTTTGTTTCGAAAAGTAATTTTTTATTTTCCTTTATTTGCTTCTACAATGTATTTTTCCAAAGCCATAGTCATAGAAGGTGTTCCAGGAGTTGGAGCCATAATATCTATGCGTAATCCATGATCCAAAGCTTCTTTTTGGGTTGTGCTTCCAAAAACCGCAATTCTGGTATTGTTTTGTTCAAAATCAGGAAAGTTCTTAAACAATGATTTTATTCCAGTTGGACTAAAGAAAGCCAAAACATCATAATATACATCTGCTAAATCAGATAAATCACTCATCACTGTTTTGTAAAAAACAGCTGGAGTCCAGTCTACTTTTAATGCATTAAGCGTTATTGGTGCGTCTGCATTTAATTGGTCTGAAGCAGGTAATAAGAATTTTTCGTCTTTGTATTTTTTTATCAGTGGAGACAAATCAGCAAAATCTTTAGGACCTACGTAAATTTTACGTTTCCTATACACTACATATTTTTGCAGATAAAAAGCAATTGCCTCAGACTGGCAAAAATATTTTAATCCTTCAGGTACTTTAAAACGCATTTCATCAGCAACTCTGAAGAAATGATCAACTGCATTCTTGCTTGTCAAAATAATTGCCGTGTAATGATTAAGATCGATCTTCTGAAGTCTGATCTCTTTTGCATTAACGCCTTCTACATGAATAAAAGGTCTGAAATCAATTTTAACTTTATGCTTTTGTTGAAGCTCAAAGTAAGGGGAATTTTCCACTTTAGGTTCGGGCTGTGACACCAAAATTGTTTTCACTTTCATATTTTAACATTTTCTACGCGCTCCCTTTTGTAAGCCAATAATACAAAAAATAATAGGGAGCTATTTCAAGAGCGCAAAGATATAAAATAAAATAAAACAACTTACCGAATATTAAATTTTGATAGTTTTTTATTAAAATAATATATGCTAATAGATTTATTATCAATACTATAGCAATAATAAATAATGGAATATTTCTTGAGATTGTATCGTAATAGAACAGAATAATATTGATTGGAAGTATAAATAATCCAATATAGGTTCTATAAGTCACTTTTTGAAGGTTAAATTGTTCTACAAATTCCTCCATATCGAATGCGGTGCCAATAATTTTTTCTATTAGATATTTCGATAAAATAAAAAAGATAATAAAAGTGATTATTTGAATATAAAGGATCCAATCTGTTTTTGAAGCATGTCCAAACGCACTCAGTGAAAGTTGAATGAAAAAGGCAAAGGAAATAACCTGAACAAAAAATAACGAAACGGTAAAACCGCTTTTAAGATGGCTGCTGTCTCTATATATTTTGTTGTATTTATTTGAAAAGATCAAATTTGCAAAATCACCAAAACGATTTTCAAAAACGGATTTAGTGACAGCAATAATAGCAAACGACAACACAAATAAAAGTGTGGCCCAGTCTTTATTTTCGATTATTCTTGGATGAAGTGTATGTTCAATCATAGGGATGCAAAATTACTAATTTTTTGCATCATTCTTTTTTATTATAAATTTATTATGAATCAAATGGCATAAAAAGTTTACTTTTGCGTTGAAATTACTCAAAATATGAACGATTGTATTGTTATAATTCCTACCTATAACGAAATTGAAAATATCGAAGGCATAATTAGAACGGTGCTTTCACAACACAAGCCTTTTCATGTTCTCATTATTGATGATAATTCGCCAGATGGCACTGCGGATAGAGTAGTTATGCTTCAGTCTGAATATAAAGACAGATTGTTTTTAGAAAAAAGAGCTAAGAAATCGGGGTTAGGAACCGCTTATGTACATGGTTTTAAATGGGCTTTGCAGCGTAAATATAATTTTATTTTTGAAATGGATGCTGATTTTTCGCATAACCCACATGATTTAGAAAAATTGTATGACGCTTGTCATTTAGGAGATGCTGATTTGGCAATTGGTTCACGTTATGTAACTGGCGTAAACGTGGTTAACTGGCCTTTGAGTCGTGTTTTACTTTCGTATTTTGCCTCTGTTTATGTACGTTTTATAACAGGAATGAAAATCCATGATGCAACAGCGGGTTTTGTATGTTATAAAAGAGAGGTGCTGGAAAGCATCAATTTAAATAAAATAAAATTTGTAGGTTATGCTTTTCAAATTGAAATGAAATACAGGACTTACTGTAAAAAATTTCAGATTGTTGAGGTTCCTATCATTTTTACGGATAGAACAAAAGGACAATCCAAAATGAGTAATTTAATTATTAAAGAAGCCATTTTTGGGGTTATTTCACTTAGATTAAAAAAATTAGTCAACACATTATAAGCAGAAGATACGATGAACAGGATTTTAATTAAGAATGCTAAAATAGTAAACGAGGGAACGATTTTTGAAGGCGATGTACTAATTGAAGATGACTTAATTGTTGAAATTGCAGAAAGTATAAGTGCTAAGTCTTCTCAATGTAAAATCATCGACGCCGAAGGGAATTACCTAATGCCGGGGGCTATTGACGATCAGGTTCATTTTAGGGAACCGGGGCTTACGTACAAAGGTGATATTGAATCGGAATCAAAAGCTGCGGTTGCCGGAGGAATTACTTCTTACATAGAGCAGCCTAACACGATTCCAAATGCGGTAACCCAAGAAATATTAGAAGAAAAATATCAAATTGCTGCGGAGAAATCCTATGCTAATTATTCTTTTATGATGGGCGCAACAAACGATAATTTAGAAGAAGTTCTAAAAACAAATCCGAAGAATGTTGCGGGAATAAAAATATTTTTAGGTTCATCAACGGGTAATATGCTGGTGGATAACGAAGCAACTTTGGAGAAGATATTTTCTAGTACGCCTATGCTTATTGCGGTTCATTGTGAGGATGAAGCGACTATCAAAAATAATTTAGAAAAGTACAAAGAAGAATTTGGAGAGGATGTACCTGTAACGGTTCATCATCTTATTCGAAGTGAAGAAGCGTGTTATATTTCCTCGTCAAAAGCAATTGCTTTGGCTAAGAAAACAGGCGCACGTTTGCATATTTTTCATCTTTCTACAGCGAAAGAAATGGATTTGTTTACCAATAAAATTCCATTGGAAGACAAGAAAATCACTGCCGAAGTTTGCATTCATCATTTATGGTTTACCAATGATGATTATGCTACGAAAGGCAATTTAATTAAGTGGAATCCGGCAGTAAAAACAGCCAATGACCGAAAATCACTTTGGGAAGCGTTACTCGATGACAGAATTGATGTGATTGCGACAGATCACGCGCCACATACACTGGAAGAAAAGAAACTACCCTATCTGCAAGCTCCTTCGGGTGGACCTTTGGTGCAACATGCTGTTGTGGCAATGTTTGAAGCCTATCACCAAGGTAAAATCAGTATTGAAAAAATTGTGGAAAAAATGTGCCATAATCCGGCTAAGATTTTCAAAATTGAGAAACGCGGATTTATAAAAGAAGGCTATTATGCCGATTTGGTTATTATAAATTCAGGTTTGCCATGGAGTGTCAAAAAGGAAAATATCCTGGCCAAATGCGGGTGGTCCCCATTTGAAGGATTTACTTTTAAATCCAGAATAACACATACTTTTGTAAACGGACAATTAGTGTATACAGCGTTCAAAGTAAAAGAAATTCGTGCTGGAAAACGCTTGTTATTCGACCGATAAAATGCAAAGGATGAAGAAAATAATATGCCTTTTAGCAATTGTTTCCATGCTCATAAGCTGTAAGGAGGAGGTCGTAAAAAAACCAAATCGTCTTATAGAAAAAGAGGTTATGGTTAATATTATGTATGATTTATCGTTATTGGAAGCGGTTAAATTCCAAAATCCAGCCTCTTTGGACACTTTTAAAATAAATCCAAAAAAGTATATTTATAAAAAGTATAAAATTGACAGCCTGCAATTTATTAAAAGCAATGCCTATTATGCTTCTGATTATGAAGGATATGCTAACCTTATTGATCAGGTAAATACAAGGCTGACTAAAAATAAAACAACAGTAGCTGCTTTGATTAAGGCCGAAGCAAAAAAGAACAAGAAGAAGAAGAAAACAGTTGCAAAACCAGTTGCACCAACAAGTAAATTGATAGATTCATTAGAAATCAACCAAAGAAAAAGGCTTTAGTTACAGCGCTGAAATTTCTTTGATGTATTGATGAATGTCTGAAAACTCAGTTTTCAAAACAGTGGTGATTTTTTCATTGGAATACCTATTTTTAGAATAGGATGCTTTTGCAGTATCGCTCGTTAGTTGTCTTTTTTTCATAAAAACAGTTGATACGATCCAGTCTGTTTTCCATAAGATTTTCAGCAAGTACGGTTTGGCGTGAATGGTAGGTCTTTTTACAAGAAGAGCATCGGCAATACTATTCAAGATATCTCGAAAAATGATATTTTTTGCAATTAATATAAATCGTTCGTTTTGAATTTCGCTTTTCATTAACTGTATCGCGATTCGGATTACATCAGTTACAGCTACAAATCCAGAACTTCCCAGCGTATAAAATGATAGTCCTTTTTTGACTTTCATAAAAAGTTGTCCGCTCCCCTGTTCCCAAAAACCAGGACCAATAATAATACCCGGATTTAGAATTATCACTTTTAATCCTTCCTGTTGTCCACGCCATATTTCCATTTCCGCGCCATATTTAGAAATGGCATAATCACTGTGCGGCTTTTCGGGATTCCATTCCGTTTCTTCTGTGATCACTTTTTCGTGTGGAGCAAGATCTCCAAGGGCGGCGATGGAGCTTACAAAACAGAGTTTTTTTATCGCTTTGGCAATACAGAAATTGACAATATTCGCGGTTCCTTCAATGTTAGTTTTTCGAACTAATTCCTCGTCTTTTGGATCGAAAGGAATCAAAGCGGCGCAATGATAAACGTAATCGATCCCCACAAATGCTTTTTCTAATGCAGGAATGTCGGTAATATCAGCCTGAATCCATTCGATAGCACCAAATAAAGCAGACTTTTGGTATAGCTTAAATAGATTTTTAGTCTTTTCTATGCTTATTGCATTGCGATAAATAGCACGGACATTTTCCCCGCTTTCAATTAAATGAAGCAATAAATGTGCACCTACTAGACCCGTTCCTCCTGTGACTAAAATCATTTGGTAAAGATAACGGATTGTTCGATTTTATAGCGATAGATTTTCAAATTATGCAATTAAAACTATCTTTGTGAAAATTGATTACTATAAAATGAAAAATATTATTTCCGAATTACAATGGCGTGGTTTAGTTCACGACATAATGCCTGGAACTGAAGAGCAACTTTTAAAAGAAATGACAACTACGTATATAGGATTTGATCCAACATCAGATTCCTTGCATATTGGGAGTTTAGTACCAATAATACTTTTAGTTCATTTGAAAAATTTTGGACATAAACCCATAGCTTTGGTTGGAGGTGCAACTGGGATGATTGGAGATCCGTCTGGGAAATCCGATGAGAGAAACTTACTTGACGAAGTAACTTTAAATCATAATGTTGAAGGAATAAAAAAGGTCTTATCCCGATTTCTGGATTTCAATTCTAAAGACCTAAATGCGCCAATTTTAGTTAATAATTACGATTGGATGAAGAATTTGTCATTCATCAATTTTGCACGTGATGTCGGTAAACGAATTACAGTGAATTATATGATGGCCAAAGATTCGGTAAAGAAAAGATTGTCAGGTGAAGGTGAAGGAATGTCTTTTACTGAGTTTACATACCAGTTAATTCAAGGGTATGACTTTTACCATTTGCATAAAGAATACAATTGTTTGTTGCAGATGGGTGGTTCAGACCAATGGGGAAATATCACTACAGGAACCGAATTGGTTCGAAGAATGAATCACGATGGAGCAAAAGCGTATGCAATGACTTGCCCGTTAATTACAAAAGCGGATGGTACAAAATTTGGGAAATCAGAAGGAGGGAATGTGTGGTTGACTGCTGACAAAACTTCAGCATATAAATTTTACCAGTTTTGGATGAATACCACGGATGTTGATGCAGAGAAATATATTAAAATCTTTACTTTTTTAGATAAAGAAACAATCGATGCTTTGATTGAGGAACATAAAACAGCGCCACATTTAAGAGTTCTACAAAGAAAATTAGCGGAAGAGTTAACTGTTTTTGTTCATTCAGCTGCAGATTTAGAAAAAGCGATTAAAGCTTCGAATATTCTTTTTGGAAATGCAACTGCAGCTGATCTGAAACAATTAGACGCTGCGACTTTCTTGGAAGTTTTTGAAGGTGTTCCACAAGCGGAAATTGCAAGAAACGAAATTGAAGCAGGAATAGGTATAGTTACGGTTTTGCATGAAAAAACAGGTTTTTTTAAATCGAATGGTGAGGCAAGACGCGCTTTGACAGCAAATTCTATTTCAGTAAATAAAGAAAAAGTCGCAGAAGATTTTCTGCTTTCTGCCAAAGATTTAATCAACAATCAGTTTGTATTGTTGCAAAGTGGGAAGAAAAATTATTTTGTGGTTAGCGTGGTATAGTAACGAATCATCAAATTACAACCTCGAATATCAAAATTGTCAAAATGTCCCGATACCTCGAAAGAGTTTTTGGGATTTTTTTTGCCTAAAAAACCTGCAATTTTATTTAGATAAATTGTGTTCTCGACATCTTATCTAAATAGTAGAGGTTAAAATTCATTATTAGCAAAATAAGATACATACAGGATTCAAATGCATATATTTGTTAATTAGAACAAACTTCTCCGCAAGGATATTTTTCTAAATAATACATTTCAATTTTTTATTCTGGGAAACCCTTTAATTAAATTTTGCATTGAAAACAAAACAAATATTTTTTTTTCTACTAAGTCTTTCTATACTATTTGGTTCCATATCTTGCTTCAGTCAGTCGCAAGTTATATTTAATAAAATAAATCAAACCAACGGGCTCTCTAATGACAGAGTCAGAAGTATTGTAAAGGAAAAAAATGGTTTTGTTTGGATTGGTACTGAAAATGGGTTGAATCGTTATGACGGCAACAAAATAAAAACATACAATAAACAAAATAGTGTTTTAAGCGCAAATGACATCTCTGATTTACTGATAGATCATAATGGAAAAATTTGGATCGCTACCTTGGGGGGAGGTTTAAATTTATACAATCCTTCTGATGATAAATTTGTTGCCTACAAAAACATTTCCAATGACAATCGTTCTATTCCTTCCAATGAATTGAATACTCTTTTTGAAGATTCAGAAGGAACGATTTGGTTAGGAACAAAAAATGGGCTTTCCTTTTTTGAAGAAAGAAAAAAAACATTTAAAAGCTATAAGTTTCAGACTGCCAATAAAAAATCATTAAGTCATAATGACGTTAGAAGTATTTATGAAGATGCAAATAAAAATCTTTGGATAGGTACTTTTGGAGGCGGTTTAAATAAATTCAATCGCAAAACAGGTGAGTTTGTACGCATTAATTCTTCAAGCACTATTTCACCAGATTACATACATTCCATAAGCAGTTTAAATAAGGATGAAATTCTAATCGGTACGAGTGGAAACGGATTATTGACATTAGATGTAAATAGTTTAAACTTTCAAAAAAAGAATTATGGAATAGGTAAAATGATTACGATCGTACGGTGCATAAAAAAGGATCGAAATGGAATAGTATGGATCGGAACAGATGGCAATGGGCTTTTTAAAATAACCAATGCAAATAGTGCAAAGCCAATTGTTTATAATTATACAAATGACTCCCAATTAGAATCCTCAATTTCCAGTAATGCCATATATAATATCATGGAAGATGAGAATTCTAATATTTGGTTAGGAACTGCATGGAATGGTGTTGATGTATTAAGTTTTAATAAAGACTATACTTTTTTGCCCAGCACCGATAAAGGAGGAACTCCAATCTCAGTATTGTCTGTTTATAAAAATAAGGATGCTTTTTTTATGGGATTAGACGGAAAAGGATTGGCTGTTTTAGAAGAAAAAACGAATACCGTAAAGCGATATAATAGTGAGCGAAAGAATTCAATAGGAGACGATTATATTCAGTACATAAAAGAGGCACGGAACGGAACTCTTTGGATTGGAACCTTTGTGAATGGTCTGGTTAATTTTAATTACAAAACGGGTTCTTTTATACAATTCAAACAAGATATAGCAAATTCTAAATCTTTAAGTTACAATGATGTGCGTTATATTGTTGAAGACGAAAAAAGCAATATTTGGATAGCTACTTGGGGAGGCGGACTCAATTATTATAATGTAACAACAAAAGAATTTAAAAGTTTTAAAAAGAAAACGGGAGATCCATTTTCTATAAGCAGCGACAATGTAATCTCACTTCAAAAAGATGGAGATTTAATCTGGTTGGCTACTTTTGGTGGTGGAGTTGATCTCTTGGATACAAAAACCAGCCGTTTTAAAGTTTATAAAAGTTTAGGGAATAATCAAAACTCCATTAGCAGTGATTATGTTTATAGCATCTTAAAAGATACCAAAAGGAATTTATGGATTGGAACCGCTGGGGAAGGAATTAATCTTTTGGATAAAAAGACCAAAAAAATTAATCGTTTTGAAAATTATAAAAATGTCCGTTATCAGACCGTGACGGCAATTATAGAAGATAACAAGGGGTTAATCTGGTTTAGTACTAAACAAGGGATTTTTAACTATGATTATAAAACAAAAAACTTTAATACCTTTTCAAATCTTAAAGGGGATTATCACATCAATTCTTGTTTCAAAGACGAAAAAGGGATGCTGTATTTTGGTTGTTCTAAAGGAGTTATTAAATTTAATCCTGGAACAATCAAGGTTAAAAATATAACCCCAAGCGTAAAATTCACAAGTTTTAAACTTTTCAACAAAGAAGTTGCAATAGGGGAAGACGAAATATTAAAAAATGATATTGCTTTTACTAAAAATATAACTTTAGAATATGACCAGGATGTCATTACTTTTGAATTTGCAGCAATGCAATTTCCATCCTCTGCTACTTGTGAGTACCAGATTAAGATGGACAATTTTGATAGAAATTGGCGATCGATAGGTAAAGATGGTACGGCTACTTACACTAATCTTTCACCAGGGAGCTATATTTTTAAAGTTAGGAGCAGAGAATTGGGAAGTGATTGGACAAAGGAATATAGTGCCGTAAATATTAAAATATTAAAACCTTTTTGGTTAGAATGGTGGGCTTTTTTGATTTATGCTCTTTTGATTATCCTAATCTTATACGTTTTTATAAAATACATTATTTCATGGGAAAAAATGAAAGCGGATTTAAGATTCGAGAAATTCACGCACGAAAAAGACATAGAACTCTATAATTTAAAACAAGATTTTTTCACGAACATCTCCCATGAGATAAGAACTCCGGTAACGCTGATTTTGAGTTCCATAAATAAATTATTAAAAACCAATGATTTTCCTGAAGACCATCAGAAAAATCCTTTTGGAACCATTAAAAAAAATGGAGAATATTTACTTAATCTGGTGAATGAACTTCTGGATTTTAGAAAGCTCGAGCATCACCAAATCAAATTAAATGTTGTGAAAGAGGATTGGGTCAAGTTTAGCAAGGAGATTTATCTGTCTTTTAAGGAATTTGCCTATCAGAAGGACATCAAATTTGAGTTTGAATCCTCAAGCGAAATGATAGAATTATGGTTTGACAAAAATCAGATGGAAAAAGTACTTTATAACTTATTTTCTAATGCATTAAAATTTACAAACACGGGAGGCACCATAAAGCTTTTTGTTACAGAAACAGAAGAAAAAGTCCAGTTGGAATTAGTGGATGAAGGAGTTGGGATTTCAAAGAAACATCTTTCGAAAATATTTAATCGTTTCTATCAAGCCAATGATTCCAATAATGTCAATGGAGCCGGTTTTGGATTAGGGTTAACTATTTCAAATGAAATTATTAAGCTGCATCACGGAGAAATAACGGTTAAAAGTAAAAAAGGTTCCGGCAGTACATTTATAATCAGGTTAAAAAAAGGAAATTCTTATTTTAATGAGGATGAAATAGGAGGAAATGAAACTAATGATGAACTTATTGAAAATTATTTTACCAGTAAAAAAGAGAATAAACAAATAGTTGAGCAAAGTTATGCTGCTATTGATGTTCCTGTAATCAAAGAACAAACGTTACTTGTTGTAGAAGATAATGCGGATATATGTAACTATATTGTCGAACTTTTTTCTGATGAGTTTACTGTTTTACAAGCCTCCAACGGAAAAGAAGGATTAGAAATTGCCTTGGAGAAATTGCCGGATCTCATTGTGAGCGATGTCATGATGCCTGTAATGGATGGAATAGAGTTAACCCATAATTTGAAATCTAATAGTAGTACGAGTCATATACCAGTCATACTTTTAACCGCCAGAGCTTCTTTTATGCATAAAATGGCGGGTTTTGAAACGGGTGCGGATGATTATATTACAAAGCCTTTTAATGAGTCGCTCCTTCGTGCCAGAATTAAAAATATTTTAAAAAACAGAGCACGATTACATGAAATATTCCGTTCAGAGGATTTTATGTCTATCGGAGACTTAACCAAAAACAAATCAGATCTTGCATTTCTTCAGAATCTAGGAAAACTAATTGAGGAAAATATAGATTGTAATGATTTTTCTGTAAATGTAGTAGTTAAACATTTGGGCATGAGCCATTCCGTAATTTATAAAAAACTTAAATTTTTAACAGGTATGTCGCTTGTCGAGTATATTCGGGAATATAAATTAAAGAAGGCAAAACAATTGCTCTTAAAAAAAGAAAATACAGTAGCTGAGGTTTCCTATTTGGTAGGGTATTCTGATCGTAAATATTTTAGCAAGCTATTTAAAGAACGCTTTGGCAAAAATCCTTCCTCTTATTTAAATGATTAAACAATTATTGAGATTTTGAAATTATTTAGATAATTATCTAAATAATTTACTTTTTAATTCCAATAGAAATTCTGTATAAGGTGAAACCTAAAATTCGCCAACTATTTTTTATCCTTACCTAATTAATATAATTCCAGATTATAGTGCCAAAAGCAGTATCAATTTTTATTTTACAAATGAAAATTGATACTAATTCTTTCCTAGTTTAATACTTCAATCTTACTTGGTGAGGACTAAAATTGAAGTTTTTGTAAAAGTTGCATGTCTAACTTGTTTTGGCTTTGGGGCAGTTGTGATTTTAAAAAAAAACAATAATAATTTTAAAAATAGCTTTTTTTTCTTGTATCCTTAATTTTACTGGTATTTTTTCCCGATAAAACGATTTTGTCTCCCTACAAAGACGAATTAATTCCCCTCCGATTTTTAACGCTAAAACTAAATTGCAACGTTTTAGAATCACTTTAATTAATCCAAAACTGAATTAAATATGAAATGAAAATTTTTTTAAAAATTTTTAAAAACAACAAATTAACTAAAAACAACCAAACAAATTAATTATGAAAAAAACAGAAACAAATGGGTTTTTTATATTAAACTTCTCTAAGCAGAATTTTAAAATAAAAATTTTAACATTCGTATTATTAGCTTCTGTGTTCAGTATGCATGCTAAAATAGTTGGAAAAGATAATAAAGGAGTACATCTAAAAAACGCTCCATTGCAAGAAAAATGGAAGGTGTCAGGAACTATTTTAGACAATAAAGGAATGCCATTGCCTGGAGCTAACATTGTTGAAAAAGGCAAGAAAAATGGAAGTCAATCTGATTTTGACGGTAAATTTTCTATAACTGTAGACGATCAAAATGCGATTCTAATAGTTTCTTATTTAGGATACATCAATAAAGAAATCGCGGTTAATGGGCAAAAATCCCTTTCGATAGTATTAAAAGAAGATGCTTCCAGTCTTAATGAAGTTGTAGTAGTAGGATATGGTACTCAAAAAAAGAGTGATATCACGGGATCTGTAGCTTCACTGCAGGCAAAAGATTTACAGGCATTACCTATCTCTAGGGTAGACCAAGCTTTGCAAGGTCGTATTTCAGGAGTAACGGTTCAAAACAATGATGCATCACCAAATTCATCAACATCTATCCGAATTAGAGGAGCAAATTCAATCAATGGTGGAAATAATCCTCTTGTAATCATTGATGGTTTTCAGGGTGGAGATCTTTCTTCTGTGCATCCAAATGACATTAAATCTGTTGAAGTTTTAAAAGATGCTTCAGCAACGGCAATTTACGGTTCAAGAGGAGCTAATGGAGTAATTCTTATTACAACTAACACCGGTAAAAGAGAAAAAGCAACCGTTAGTTATAGTACTTATATGAGTTCACACAATGTTCGAAATAAAATTAATCTAATGAATCCATTAGATTATGCAAACACTTTAAACGCTAATCGAGCAGAATTTAGTTTATTCCCCGTGTTTTCTAGTTCAGATATTTCAGGGTTTGCTTCGGGGAAAGGAACGGACTGGCAAGATCAAATATTTAGAAGTGCAATTTCAAAAAATCACAATATTTCTGTTAGTGGAGGTAGTGATGCTTTAACCTATTTTGTTTCTGGAGATCTTTTGGATAATCAAGGGATCATTAAAGGTTCTTCTTATCAGCGTTACTCTTTAAGAAGTAACTTAAATGCAGACATTACTAAAAAATTAAAATTAAAAACTAATCTGTTTTTGGGAAAAGAAACAGATCATCCAACTGCCTTAAACTCTTTTAATCCTGGAAATGGAGGGAGTCCTGTATTCTCTGCGCTAATTTTTTCGCCTACCAAATCAGTGTATGACGAAAACGGAAAGTATACTCAGCCAGGTGGTGGAGCAGGTCCTCCAACAAATTTCAATCCATTGGCTCTTGCAGTAGAACCAATAAGAGACAATTTTGTTAATACAACAAGTGTCAATATTGGTCTTGATTATGAAATTATTGATGGTTTGAAATTTAGCGTTAGTGGAGGATATAGATTGTTAGATAGAGAAAACAATGAGTATTTAAATTCCAAACCAACCAATGGCGGAGATACTGAAAGTGCAGGGATTTTAAATAATAGATTTTTAACACTACAAAACACCAATTTGGTAAATTATACCAAACAGTTTAACAATCATAATTTGAATTTGACAGCAGCATTTGAACAGCAATCAGAAGAATTTAATGAAAATTGGTCCGGTTCCAGGAGTTTTCTAACAGATGGGGTGTCCTATAATAATTTAGGACTAGGTTCTAATCCTCAAGTGCCTTATTCTACAAGAAATGAAAGAACTTTAAAATCTTATTTAGGTAGAATTAATTACGGTTACAAAAGCAAATATTTAGTGACATTAACTGCAAGAGCCGACGGTTCATCAGTTTTTGGAGCAGATAATAAATGGGGTTATTTCCCTTCTGCTGCTTTAGCCTGGAATGTAACTAATGAAGATTTTTTAAAGGATAATAAAGTGATCACCAACTTGAAGTTAAGAGCAACTTATGGAATTACGGGTAATCAAGCGATTTCTCCTTATCAATCATTCGCCAGTTTAAATACAGGAGCTTCTTATCCAATTAATGGAGTGAATTTATCTACTGGAGTTTCTTTAGGAGGTTTAGCTAATCCAGATTTGAAATGGGAAGAAACCACTCAGTCTAATGTTGGAGTTGATTTAAAACTCTTCAAAGGCAGAGTTGCTGTTGTTGCCGATTATTACAAGAAAAGCACAAAGGATTTGTTGTTAAATGTACCATTACCCCAAGCAGGTGGAGGTAATGGAAATGTTCTAAGAAATGTAGGTGAAGTAGAAAACAAAGGAATAGAATTGTATCTAAGTATTAAACCTGTTGTTACTGATAATTTCATATGGGAATCAGCATTTACTTTTGCAAAAAACAAAAATAAAGTAGTGGCTCTAAACGAAGGTCTTACAGAAATCCCTCTTGGAGGTGCGGGACTGCCTGGATTTGACAATACCATTTTTCTAGAAGTAGGACAAGCAATAGGTTTGTTTAGAGGAATTGAATATGCGGGTGTTTGGAAAACTTCAGAAGCAAGCCAAGCCGCTTTATATGGAGCTTTCCCCGGTGCACCAAAATTTGTAGATCAAAATAGCGACAATGTTATTGACGATAATGATATTATAAACATAGGTAATGCACAGCCTAATTTTACCTATGGATGGAATAACTCTTTTACGTATAAAAACTTTGATTTTAATGTGTTTGTTCAAGGAGTGCAAGGGAATGATATTTATAATCTTTCCAGAGTCAGAACTGATATTACTACATCTGATTCTGATGCCACCAGCACGGCAATATTAAATCGCTGGACTAAACAAAATGAAAATACCGATGTGCCTTCTTTTACAGGAAGTAAACAATTTCCAAGACAACAAACAAGCAGATGGATTGAAGACGGTTCTTATTTACGTATCAAAAACATTTCACTTGGGTATTATTTACCCAAACAGTTAATCGATAAATTAAAAATAAGTTCTTTCAAGATTTACGCTACCGGAACTAATTTATTTACCATTACTAAATATTCAGGATTTGATCCTGAAGCTAGTACTAGTGTGGATACCAGAGGTGGAATAGATTTAGCTACATACCCAACTCAAAAAGTATTGACATTGGGCCTGAACGTAAAATTTTAATAAATAAAAATTAGTCACATGAAAAAAATAATAAAAATAACGATAGTATCATTAGCTTCATTTAGCATGTTTACGGCTTGTGTCGATCTTGAAGAGAAACCATCCAGTTTACTTTCCCCTGAAACTTTTTTTAGTAGTGAAAAAGATTTCGAGTCAGCAGTTATAGGTGTTTACCAACCCCTTTTTGGTGCTTATTCAGGATTTGATTTTGGAGATCCCTTATGTGGTGGAGCTGGTGCAGATGACATTGGTGCAAGTGCTCCCAGATGGCAGCAATACGATAATTTTACCGAAACTACGTCCAATGATGTGAACAACAAATTGTGGGCTATGTTTTATAAGTCGATAACAAATGCCAACAGTATTATTGGTAATGCAGGAAAAGCTTCTGGAATACCACAGGCAAAAATAGATGAATTTGAGGGCCAGGCGCGATTTTTAAGAGCCTTTGATTATTTTCATTTAACTCAATATTTTGGAGAAGTGCCTCTGATTACTTTCGAAAATCAAGGGAAAGCAGATAAAGTAGGACAATCTCCTGTAGCAGATATTTATGCTCTCATCATTGAAGATCTTAAATTTGCTGAAGAAAGTTTGCCTGTTTCATTCCCAGACAAGGGTAGAGCAACCAAAGGAGCCGCCAAAACCCTTTTGGCAGAAGTATATTTGACTATGGCTTGTTGGCCAATTGAGGATCCGGCTATGTATGCATTGGCTAAAGCCAAAGCCAAAGAAGTTATGGATATGGGGGTGTATAGTTTAGAACCTGATTTTGCGGATTTATGGAAGGTATCTAAAAAATTCACTAATAAAGAATCTATTTTTGCATTCTATGGGATATCAAGTGGCGGATGGATTCCTGCAAGTCACTTGCATGTTGCTACTAGGCCATCTGTTGAATGGGGTTGGGGTGACTTTCATTCAGAAGCCCGATTTTATAACGCTTTCCCGAATGGGTATAGAAAAAACATCTCGTTTCATACTCAATTTACGGATGGATCTACCTGGTTAGATAATAATCCAAAACAGCCCTTCATTGCTAAGTATAGAGATGGCGGAGACGGAGTTGGAAACGACGGGGAGGGTGCAGTCATGATGTATCGTTATGCGGAAGTTTTATTGATTTATGGCGAAGCCGCAAATATGTCTGAAAACGGGCCTTCTGCAGATGCACTAAAAGCCATCAATATGGTTAGAAGAAGAGCAAATCATTTAGATCCTAATGTACCGAATGTAGGTATTGATTTACCTTCAGGAATGAGCAAAACCAATTTTGATAAGGCTGTCATTGCAGAAAGAGCATGGGAATTGGCTTTTGAAAATAAGAGATGGTTTGATTTAGTTAGAAAGAAAATGGTAGTAGAAGTGAATGCTGCTTTATATCCAAATGTTTCTGAAAAAAACAAATGGCTTCCAAAACCGGCTTTACAAGTTCAGTTAACGGAAGGGCTTGAACAAAATGAAGGATATTAATGCTTTAATTTAAATTTTATTTTTTGGTTAGTAGTTAGATTCCTGCAAAGTAGCTTTGCAGGTTTTTAATGTAGCGGACCCAATTTCTTGGGTTTTAATATTTGAAAAGTAGTATGCTTTTTTTAAAATCAAGTTTTTATGATTTTAGTAATAAAAATAGTAAATGTAATGAAGGCTTTTAATAAATAGATATGAAAAAAATACTTGTACGATTAAGATTGACTTTCATAGCATTAATGACGTTGGCAACTTTTTCCTGTAGTAATGCGCAAAATTCAGAAATAACTCTTACGGTGCCAACAGTGCCAATGAATCCAACAACTTTTGCCTTTTCAAAAGGGGCTGATGTAGGCTGGCTTCCGCAAATGGAAGCTACAGGATATAAATTTTATGATGCTGATGGCTCAGAAAAAGACTGTTTGCAACTGTTAAAAGACAGGGGAGTCAACACGATTCGTCTTAGGGTCTGGGTAAATCCATCAAATGATAAAGTTAGTGGACATTGTAGTGCAGCAGAAACTGTAACTATGGCTGTGCGTGCCCAAAAAATGGGAATGCGCATTATGATTGATTTTCATTACAGTGATTCTTGGGCTGATCCCGGAAAACAAACCAAACCGGCTGCTTGGACCAAGCATAGTTTTTTAGAATTATTAAACGATGTTTATCAGCATACTTTTGATGTGTTGTATGCACTAAAATCAGTGGGGGTAACTCCAGAATGGGTGCAGGTTGGTAATGAAATTCCAGGAGGAATGTTATGGCCAGAGGGGAGCACCACAAATTGGACTCAATTGGCACAATTACTCAATAAAGGATATGAAGCAACAAAAGCAATCAATCCAGCGATCAAAGTTATTGTTCATCTTGATGAAGGAAACAACAATGCCAGATTTAGAACCTTTTTTGATAATGCAAAAGTCAATAACGTAAAGTATGATGTGATTGGTTTGTCCTATTATCCGTATTGGATAAAAAGTGATTATACAAAAACCATTACAGATTTAGCCAATAATCTGAATGATATGGTTTCCAGATACAATAAAGAGGTTATGATAGTTGAGGTTGGGGGAGATTATACTTTAGTCCAAAACACACGTGATATGTTAGTTGCCGCTATTGACGCAGTAAAAAAGGTGCCAGCTAATAAAGGCCTGGGAGTAATTTATTGGGAACCTGAAGGAGAGAAAAGCTGGAGCGGCTATCAGTTAAATGCATGGCAATCTGATGGAAAACCATCGTCGGCTTTAGATGCTTTTAAATAAATATAATTACTCAAACCTATGAATATAATCAATAAAAAAATTATTTTTTCACTGATCATTCTCTTGGTTTTTTCTATTGAAAAAGCCAGTTCTCAGTCAAGAACAAAAATCAATTTTGGTTCGGATTGGGAGTTCAGAAGAGAAGAAAAAACAGCTTCCAATTGGGAGAAAATAACAATTCCGCACACTGATAAAATTGAGCCATTGGTGGTAAATAATCAGTTCCAGGGGACGTCCTGGTATCAAAAAAAGTTTAAAGTCGGGGATTTCAAAAACAAGAAAATTTTCCTTTATTTTGAAGGAGTAATGCAGGAAGCCGATGTTTGGATAAACGACCAAAAAGTAATTAATCATAAAGGTGGGTATTTGCCATTTACGGTTGATATCACAGCTTATTTAAATTCGAAAAAAGACAATCTGATTAAAGTCAAAGTCAACAATGAAGATAATCCAGAATTCCTTCCGGGGAAACCATTAAAGGATTTGGATTTTAATTACTATGGTGGAATTTACAGAAATGTGTATCTTATTTCAACAGCGAAAGTATACATCACTAATTCGGTTCAGGCTGATAAAAAAGCAAGTGGCGGAATTTATGTGAACTTTGACAATATAAGTAAAAACAGGGCTTTAGGAACAGTTCAGGTTCATCTAAAAAATGAATTCGCTGTGGCAACCGATATTTCGCTGCGATTTATTCTGACCAATAAAGAACGAGGAAAACTGGAATTTAAATCAAAAATAGTTGCGATAAAAGCCAATTCAGATAAAGCAATCACGCAGAGTATTGTGGTGGATAACCCTAAATTATGGTCTGTTTCAAATCCCAATTTATACAGTTTAGAAGTTCAGGTAATTTCAAATAACAAAATAATTGACAGTTATTCAGAAAAAGTGGGAATCCGAAAATCCGAAATAAAGGACGACGGTTATTATCTGAACGATGAGAAGTTATATATCACAGGGACAAACGAACATCAGGAATACCCTTATTTAGGTTACGCTATTTCTGATGAAGCGCAGTATCGTGATGCGGTAAAAATTAAAAATGCTGGTTTTGATTTTGTTCGATTATCTCATTATCCGCATGCTGAAGCCTTCCTGGATGCTTGTGATGAATTGGGAATTTTAGTGATGAACAGTTTAACAGGCTGGCAGTTTTTCGGGAATGAAACCTTTCAAAAAAATGCGATCAAGGATATTCGGGATATGGCAAGAAGAGACAGGAATCATCCGTGTATTATTTTTTGGGAAGCCTCTCTGAATGAAACGGCAATGAGTGAAAATTTTATGAAAGAAGCAACGAAAGCCTTAAAAGAAGAATTGCCTTTTCCCCATAATTACAGTGCTAGTTGGATTGACAACGATAATTACGACTTGTTTATTCCTGCGCGTCAACATGCAAAGGCACCTGATTATTGGACAAAATATAGCAAAGGAAATAGAAAAATATTCATAGCTGAATATGGTGATTGGGAATACTATGCACAGAATGCAGGATTCAATCAAAAGGAATTTTCAAATTTGAAAGTAGACGAAAGAACTTCCCGTCAGTTGCGTAGCAATGGAGAAAAAAGATTGTTGCAGCAAGCCTATAATTTTCAGGAAGCAGCCAATTCGAATAGAAAAGGAACGCAGACTATTGGAGAAGCAAACTGGGTGATGTTTGATTACAATCGCGGATACGCCAATGATTTGGAGAGTTCAGGAATAAGCGATATTTTCAGAATTCCAAAATTTGCTTGTTCTTTTTACCAAAGTCAGCGCAATGCAGCCATAACTTTGGATACTAAATTAGTATCTGGACCAATGGTACAAATAGCGAATTATTGGACAGCGAATTCTCCGTTGAATGTGACTGTTTATAGTAATTGTGATGAAGTGGCATTGTATTTAAATGATGTTTTGGTAACCAAAGAAAAACCATTTCTAAATGGTAACAGTGATGCATTGCCCCATCCTCCATTTATTTTCAAACTGGATAAATTTGTTCCCGGAACCTTGCGTGCCGAAGGGTTTATTAAAGGAGTAAAAGTGGTTTCAAATGTTGTAAAAACTCCAGAAAGTGCTGCGAAAATGGAATTGAGTTATGATGTTTCGTCAAAAGTAATCAATACGAATTCTCCAGACATGGTTTTTGTGTATGCTAAGATCACCGATAGGAATGGAACCATTGTTCGAACGGCAACGGACGAAGTAACTTTTGCTTTAAGCGGAGAAAATGCAGAATTAATTGGTGAAAATCCGGTAAAGGCCGAAGCAGGAATTGCGACGGTTATTCTTAAAACAAAGAATCTAAAAAAACCGATTGCAATAACAATATCTGGAACAAATTTGGAACCTGATACTGTAAAAATTGATTAAGGTAGGAATATTATGGAACTGTTATAATAGATCTTAAAGCACCATCAAATTACAACCTCGAATATCAGAATTATCAAAACGTCCCAATACCTCGAAAGAGTTGTTGGGATTTTTTTTGCCTAAATCCTGAGTGGCGATAAAAGAACAGGAATTGATATTAGCCAAATCGATTACGTTGATTCCTCCTGTTTTTCCGTCTGGAATGTAGGTTAAAGCATCTTCGGTATCGCGAATGAGAATTTGCATCCAGGAAGGGCATTCAAATACGCCATTTCCTAAAGAATAGGCCTGCGATAGTAATTCGGTCATTCCATATTCAGAATGAATTGCCGAAACGCCAAATCCTTTACACAATTGCTCGTGTAATTCTTCCCGAATCATTTCTTTTCGTTTGCCTTTCATTCCACCCGTTTCCATGATTATGGTATGCTGCAGTTGAAAACGATGTTTTTCAATCAAATCCAATAAAGCGTAAGTGACACCAATTAAAATGACATTTTGTCCTGCCTCATTTAATGCAATTAGTTTCGCTATAAGTTCGTCATGATTGTGCAGGTAAAAACCACTTTCCGGGTGATTGGAAAGTGCAATTAAATCTTCCACCATATAAATCAACGAAGAACCTTCTCTTTCAAGATAAGAAGGTAGTAAAGCCAAAACAGCATAATCTTCGATGTTTCCGTAAAACTGAGAAAATCCTTTGCGGTAACTTTCCTCATATAGGGAAGCGTCAGTTACTAAATGCTTACTGGTAAGCATTCCGGTCGTTCCGCTACTGGTAAATGTTTCTTCAATTGCGTCTGTATTAGAAACTACTTGGTGGCTCTTGAAAAACTGAATAGGTAAAAAGGGAATTTGAGATAATGATTTTACTTTGTGAGTATCTGTTTTTAGAAAATCGCAAAATTCTTGATAGACCAAGTTGTTTTCATATTGAAAACGAAACACTTTTAAGGCTGTTTTTTCAAATTGTTTTTGATTCGAAAGGGCAAATATATCGGTAGTTGTAATCAAGAATTTTTTTTACAAAAGTAAGTAAAAAATAGATATGCGCTTAGACACTCAAAGTCTTTACAAGCGCTTTACTCTCATTGATAAAAGCCAGTATTGTTTAGTATAAAAAAAGCCCCAATGGAATTGGAACTTTTAAATTAGTCAGTGCTGTATTATATATTATCGTACAATTAATTTTCTCGTAGCAGATGCATCATTTTCATTGATTTTGATGATATAAACACCTGAAGTAAGATTTGAGACATTTAGTTCTCTTGAACTAATTATTGTTTGGAGTACTTTTTTTCCTAAAACATCAAAGATAATTATTTCTTTATCTGAGTCGTTTTTTGAAGAAATGTAAACCTTACCATTGCTTACGGGATTTGGGTACAAGCTTAGACCCTCTATCGAAGCAGTTTCTTGTGTTCTTGGCTGTTGCTTATTCTCTTGAGCGGAGAGGCTCATGGAAAAGAAAAAAACCAATAAGATAGTAATATAAAAGTAGTTTTTTGCCATGATAAAAATTTGTTATGTAAATATATAAAAAATATTTCAAATATTGTACCACAAAAAAAAACACCTCTCAGAAAAAGAGGTGTTTAGCTATTATATTACATTATATTTTAGTTCAAATTATTTAATCAAGCTAGTGCCACCAACTGATGCCCATGTGCCAGCAGTCAATGAAGCACCTGTTGCAGATGTAGTTGATGTAAAATTACCAACTGGGAAATTAACTACAATCGCTGAAGTTGCTCCTACAGGTACAACTTGTGTAGTTGAAGAGATAGTCACATTAGTTAATTTTAATTTTGATCCATTAACTTGATTTGTGTTTGTAGTAGCATCTTGGATTTTTACTGCAGCACCGTTGTAAACAGTTGTTCCTTCAGTGTAATTTCCATATCCTGAAATAATGATGTTGCTGTAATCTCCATTTCCTTCTTTTTTGAATTGGAAAGCATCAACTTGAACATCACCAGCAACTTCTGGCACACACCCTGCTTCTCTTTTTAAAGTGATATTAGTTACTTTTGGAAAGAATGCATTGTTGTTGTTAGAACATTCAACTTCCATTCCGAAATTCCCTTTACCCGTTTGGTAAGCATACCAGTTACTGTTGTTTTGACCTTGCCATCCATCTTGCCAGTCAAAAGCATCATCGTAGTTACCATAAGAAATGGCGTTTGTCATACTTACAGTCCCTCCAAAAAATTCATATCCATCATCTGCACCTTTGTAAGAAACTAAGTGGTCTAATGTTGTTCCTGAACCTACTGAATAAAATGTAAATCCATTATTTTCTTTTGTTCCGTCAGCTAGTTTTGCTCCCGCATATTCAACTCTAGCATAATTTAATGAACCTCCGTTGTGGGCAGCATTTGTTCCTCCGTATGGTAAAGCATTTCCATCTTCTGAAGTAGAAGTAGTCACACCACCAATAGCTTTGATTGGAGCGTCACCATATATGATGATTCCTCCCCAAGAACCTGGAATTGCAGATGCCTCTGTAAATACAACTGGTTTGTCAGCTGTACCGTTGATGTTTAATTTTCCTCCGTTTAAAACAACTAATGCGTTGTCTCCAGTAGTTTTATTAGCTGTAATTGTAGAACCGGCATCGAAAGTTACGGTTACTCCTGAAGCAACTTTAACAATACCTTTTAAAGTATAATTTCCGTATGCAAAAGTTTTATTTGCAGTTATTGTACCTGTGATTTCGCCTGTTGCTGGTGGTGTAACAGGAGTTGGATCATCACTACTTGAGCAAGAATTTAGAAATAACCCTGTAGCAAGTGCTAAAGCAAAAAATTTAGTTTTCATAGTTTATTGTATTATTTATTGTTTTATATTTTTGTCAAAATTATGGAATAGCTTCATAAAAGGTGTTAGGGGAATATTACAATACGGTTACTAAAAAACCACCAGAATGTGAAGGGAATGTTAAGGGTGTTATGTGAGTTTTAAACATAAAAAAAGCCCTAATAAATAGAGCTTTTGGTGTTATGTGTTATTATGTTAAAAAGTATATCCTAAATTTATAGAAAACCCTCTTCCTTTTTTATAGCTGTTTGTTATGTTCGAATTTTCAACTATAATTGAAGTTCCATTATTTCCTTGTTCGGATTTTCGCATAGGATCAAGTAGATTATCAGCACTAAATTTTAAATCAAAATGATCTGATAATTTGCTACTCCAAATAAAATCCAACTGTTGAACCGGCAGTTCGTAAATATGATCCAGTCCTCCCGTTCCCACAGCATAAATTCTTTTTCCAAATACTGAATAAACTAATGAAACGGTGTTACTCCAAGATTCACTTAAGTCGAATTGGTATTTTAAATCGGAGTTGATTAACCATTTTGAGGCTCCTTGAAGTTCTCTCGTTTTAAAAGTTTCAATTGATGTTGTCACATTGCCGTCACTATCAGTAGTTGTTGGCTTCACATCTACTTTCGTGTGCATTAAAGAAGTGTTGAACCCAAAAGAGAAATCGGATAGACTTTCGTTTATTCTTGCAAAATCGAATAGAAGTTCAATTTCTGCTCCGTACAAAACCGCATTGTCAGAATTTAAATAAGTCGTGATGGTTGAATTTGCAGCATTAGATATGAATGTTCTTTCGATAGGCTGATCGATTTTTTTACCAAACAATCCAAGTACAAAAACTTCTTTTGATGTTGGGAATAATTCATATTTTAAATCAACATTGTAGTTGTTGCTATTTTTTAAAAATGGATTTCCTTTTGTTGATGTTCCGTCAGCATTGATATACTCGATAGGATAAGATTCCATTACTACCGGTCTTGTATATGTTTTTCCAGTGGCAAAACGCAGATTCGAATTTTCGTTCAAACCGTATTTCACATTTAAAGCGGGTAAAATATACAAGTTGTCGTATTTTAAAGTTTTAAATGGGTCTGAGAAAGAACCTTGAGTTCTGTACTTTGTTTCTCTCAGGGTACTTTCTAAACGGATTCCGCCATTCAATTCCCATTTTTCTCCAAATTTGTAAAGTAAGTTAGCATAACCGGCATTAGCAGTTTCCTTTAGTTTTGCCTGATACGTTGCATTGGAACTTTCTCTAAAACTAACAGCATTTGAAGTAATGTAGTTATTCAATTGAGTGTCTACCGTATTCAATGGTGTGCTGAAGCTGTTTGGAGCACTATTGTTTATTGGTGTTATAAAACGATATGATGAGGTCATATCAGACATGTTTCCATTATATCCAGCTGTTAAAATATTATTTTTTTCAGTTTTGCCAAATTTCAAAGTGTATTCTCCCAATCCTGAAAAATAGGAATCACCAGAAATATCCAAGTACTGTTTGATGAAATTATTTCCGGCAACAGAAACTAATATGTCGTCTGTTCCTGATCTTGTTCCTGAAAAGAATTTTCTGTCGGGTTGTGCATATTTAGTAACCGCATACGAAACTGCCGCTTTTATATTTTGACTTTTATCTTCATTCAAAGCATATTCACCCAATAACTGGTTGTTTAAATAATTAGATTCATCTAATTGATTGGTTCTAATTAAAGTGTTATTGTTGCTTGAGTTTGAATCAGCAACTCCAAATTGATCTTTAATTAAATTCTCAGTGGTTCTGATAAAAAGCGTATTGTAAGAAAGTTTTAATCTGTCTGTAGTATAATTCAATCCTACCAAAGAAGACAATGATGTTTTGTATCGGTATTCTGTATTGTCGAAGTCGTTTCTATACGTAAATCCGGAAGGATTGTTGGTGAACGTTCTTTCCACTCCGTTTCTAATAGAATAATTGTTGTCGAAATTGATGGAAAGTAAATAAGAAAAAGTTTTGTCGTCTTTCAGGTTGAATTTTTCTGAATGAAGAAAACCAATACTTGAATTTAAAGGACTGTTAATTTTTGAAACATCAAATCCACTTTTAAAAGACCTTAAAGATTGATCAGCAGTAAGCGTGTAGCTTGAAGGGGTGTTTCCCAGTAATGCTGGAAGTTTTCTGTCGTTTCCGGTCAGACCAAAGAATCCTTTTGTGGAATTGGCATCTTTAGAAATTAAAAACTTTTCTAAATTGTTATTTACAGTGTAGCCAATTCCAACATTCAATTTAGTTATGCTTTTTGAACCTTTAGAGGTTTGAATGTTAAAAGTTCCTCCGGCAAAATCACCATAAATATTTGGGTTAAAAGTTTTGTATACTTCAATAACACCTACGATATCAGTAGAAAATAAGTCTAATGGGATTATTTTTTTGAAAGGATTGTTGGTCGGTGCAGCTAAATCATTTATCAGTAAGTTATTGTAGCGGTCTTCCAGTCCACGTACAAATAAACCTCTTGAGCCTACTTTTGTAATTCCTGTTATTTTTGTAAGGCCTTCCTCTACATCGCTAACTCCTTTGCGAGCCATTTCTTGGGCACCAATGCTTTGTTTTATTACAACTGCCTTCTTTTGGTCAAGCAGCAATGCAGTTTCTTTTTCTCTGCTTACATTAGATTTTATAACAACGTCGTCTAATTTATAGCTTCCTGAGCCAATAGCTTGATTTACTGTTGCAGTTTCATTTGCTACTACAGTTACGGGAATTTCTACAGATTCGTAACCTAAGAAACTGAATTGAACAGTATAATTTCCCGCTACCATAGCGATAGTATATTTACCATCAACATCGGTATTAGTTCCTATATTGGTTCCTTTTATAAGTACGTTTGCAAATGGCAATGATTGATTGTTAGCATCTTTGTCAGTTAGGATTCCGGAAATGGTACCTTTATACTGTGAATAAGAAAAAGTTGTAATTAATAATGCTATAAACAATATTCTAAATTTCATTTTTTTGTATGTTTTATTTTTATGCAAAGTAATGTCCGCTTTGTAAAGTAAAAGTTACTTGATTATTACCATTTAGTTTCGTGTGTATTATTAAATCGTTAACATATTAAATTACGGTTAATGTGATTTTTAAACGATTCTTTTATTGTTATATTTACAATCGGAATCAAAAATCACTGAACATCTTCAGGGGTAGATTCCATCAGATTAATATAATTTTTCTATTTATGAAAAAAAGAAACACAAAGATTTTGCTAGTTGATGATGAGCCGGATATTTTAGAAATTGTAGGGTATAATCTTACTCAGGAGGGATATCAGATATTTACGGCAGCAAACGGAAAAGAAGCTATTATAAAAGCCAAAAAAGAATTGCCGGACCTGATCATCATGGATGTAATGATGCCGGAGATGGATGGAATGGAAGCCTGTGAAAATATTAGAAAAATACCGGAACTGAATAATGTGATTATTACTTTCCTTACGGCAAGAAGTGAAGACTATTCTCAAGTGGCTGGTTTTGATGCTGGTGCCGATGATTATATTACAAAACCTATAAAGCCAAAACTACTGGTCAGCAAGGTAAAAGCATTGTTAAGACGCGTGAAAGAACAAGAGCAAAACAGTGAGACGCTTAACGTAGGAGGAATCGAGATCAATCGGGAAGAATATAAAATAAGAAAAGACAATGTGGAGATTGCCTTGCCTCGAAAAGAATTTGAATTGTTTTACTTGTTGGCTTCAAAGCCTGGAAAAGTTTTCAAACGCGATGAAATTTTAGATAAAGTCTGGGGGAATGAAGTCGTAGTCGGCGGAAGAACCATAGATGTTCACATCAGAAAATTACGAGAGAAAATAGGGGAAGATTTATTCAAAACCATTAAAGGAGTAGGATATAAATTTGAAGTGTAATTACACCTACTTTTATAAGAAAAATAAATTGCAAAATTCTGATCGCTTTCAAAGCGAGATGTGAAATCGATGAAAATAAATTTTAAGAAAACCTATAAGTTTGCTCTAAAGTCTGCTTTATTCATTAGCCTTTTTGCTACTGGATTTGTTATGCTAATGGTACTACTATTCTTTGGCTCGAAAGTAAATAATTTATCGTTATTTGGAATTGTTTGTCTTCTGATCATTTATTTGTTTTCTTTTTTGGTTTTGCAATATCGTGTCGAACGGTTTATTTACAGACGCGTAAAAAAAATATATGATGATGTTTCGTTATTGGAATCCAGTACTTTTATAAATCAGCCTATTACTACTGATATGGAAACCCTGACGCGAGAAGTTAAGAAGTTTGCCACCGATAAAAAGCTGGAAATCGAAATGCTGCAGATTCGGGAAGAATACCGAAGAGAATTTCTTGGGAATGTTTCGCATGAACTTAAGACCCCTTTGTTTATGGTTCAGGGCTATTTGTCTACTCTTCTTGACGGAGCAATGGATGATAAAGCGGTTCGGAAAAAATATTTAAAACGTGCCGAAAAAGGAGTAGAGCGATTAATTTATATCGTGGAAGATTTGGATATGATTACCAAACTGGAATCGGGTGATTTGAATCTGGACTTTTCTGAATTTGATATTGTGGAATTGATACAAAACGTTTTTGATTTGTTGGAAATGAAAGCCGATAAAAAGAAAATTACGCTGGCTTTCGAGAATTATCACATACAGCCTATTTTCGTGCATGGGGATAAAGACAAGATACAACAAGTCGTTGAAAACCTAATTGTAAATTCCATAAAGTATGGTAAAGAGGGTGGTTTTACTGAAGTTGCCGTTGTCAATTTAACCAAGAAAAAGATTTTGGTTCGAATAACCGATAATGGAGAAGGAATTGAGAAACAAAATATCCCAAGGCTTTTTGAACGTTTTTACAGAGTAGACAAAAGTGGGTCACGTTCAGAGGGAGGTTCAGGTTTAGGGTTGGCAATTGTAAAACACATTATAGAAGCGCATAAAGAAAAAATATATGTAGAAAGTGAGTTTGGAATTGGCTCTGAATTTTCCTTTACCATTGAGAAGGCAAGATTAAAAAAAATAGAGCCTGAACCAGATCAAATTCTAAGTAAAGCACTTAAAATTAATAAACTAAAAAAGCAGTAAATCTGAATTACTATAAAGAAATCCTACAAATAGGGATTGGAAACATTAACGAAACGATAATTTATCACCAACATAATAATTTGTTAACATTAGCGTAACATAACTGTATCACCTTTGCAAAAAAATTAATCATATAACAACGATGAAAAAAATTTTATTTGCAGTTTTAGTTATGACTTCAGTGTTGGCTAATGCACAAGATGTTAAGAGTGATACTATTAAAGCAGTAACAGTCGATTCTTTAGAGACCAGTATTGATTCAGTTAAAACAGTAACCATAGAATCTTTAAAGGAATCTATCGATGAACATTCCATGAAATTTTCAGGTTTAGACGAAAGACTTTCGCTTATGGATAGTGATTTGGGAAAATTAACCAAAATTAAATTTTCTGGATACTTACAGGCGCAGTACGAAATGTATAATTATCAAGACAATATTGGACCAGGACCATCTACAACTGCTGTGCCGATAAAAAACACTTTTTTTATCAGAAGAGCACGCGTAAAATTAACCTATGAGCCAGTTACTGGTGCGGTATTTGTAATTCAACCGGATTATGCTTTTGATAAAGTTACTTTAAGAGATGCTTATGTTCAGTTAAATGATCGATGGATGCAAACATTCAAATTATTTTTAGGACAGTTCAACAGAACGAGTTATGAAGTAGAGTTTTCTTCTCGCTCAAGAGAATTGTTGGAAAGAAGCAGAATGTCAGGAATTTTGTATCCGCAGGAAAGAGATTTAGGGGCAAAAATCGAAATGGATTTAGAAACTAAATATGAGATTCCATTTAAGTTTCAGTTAGCAGTTTTTAACGGAAATTATGGAGAAGGTTCTTTGACAAATAATCTTAGAGACGTAGATAACAAGAAAGACGTCATGATCAGAGGGGTTTATTCTTTTAAGTTTCCTTCTAAAGGTTTGGGAATTGATTTAGGAGCTCATACGTATTTAGGTAATACAACTGTTTTACAAGCCGGAACCTTTAGTGATGCAAATAATAAGGATTTCACGGCTAAAGTAGGGGATAGTTTCCAAAAAAGATGGTTTGGTGGCGAAATGAGAGTTTACTATGATTTTCTTGGAGGAATGTCTCTTAAAGGAGAATATATTTCTGGAATAATATCAGGAGAAAAATCAACTACAGCATTGCCAGTTGCTAACAGTAATCCTAGTTTTAATTTTAATGGTATCCGGGATTTTTCAGGTTACTATGCAACTTTGGTGAAAAATATTGGAAAAAGCAATCAAGTCGCTATTCGATATGATAGCTGGGATCCAAACAGACATTTAGCAGGAAATACAGTGACTATTAAAGAAGATTTGAAGTATGATAACTGGTCATTTTCTTGGCAATATTTTTACGATGATAATGTGAAAATTGTGGCAGGTTATAGTTTGCCAATTAATGAAAAAAGTACCACAGTTGGTGGTGATTATATAAAAGATAAATTAGATAACACATTTACAATTAGAATTCAAGCTGGATTTTAATTCAAGATTTTAATACAATAAAAAAAATAAAATGAAAACAACAAAAATTAAATTAGCAGCTATTTTATTGGTTGTTATGGCAGTAGGATTTTCTTTTACTTCATTAAATAAAATAACAGTTAAAGGTTCTGATACCATGGTTATTTTATCACAAAAATGGGCTGAAGTATACATGCAAAAACATCCGGGAACAACGATTCAAGTTACTGGTGGTGGATCCGGAGTAGGTCTTGCAGCGTTGATAAATGGATCAACTGATATTGCAAATTCAAGTCGTCCTATCAAAGCTTCTGAAGTGGAAAAGTTAAAAGCAAGATACAGCACATTAGGTGTTGAGATTCCTTGTGCAAAAGACGGATTGTCAGTTTATTTGAATAAAGCTAACGGTGTTTCGGAACTTACCCTAAAACAAATTGGTCAAATTTTTTCCGGTAAAATTACAAACTGGAAAGAAGTAGGTGGTGCAGATGCCGGAATAAAATTATACGGTAGAGAGAATAGCTCAGGAACTTTTGGATTTTTTAAAGACAATGTGGTAAAAACTGATTTTTCTCCAAACTGTCAAACTTTACCAGGTACTGCGGCAATTGTAAATGCGGTAAAAAAAGATAAATACGGAATAGGTTATGGTGGAGCTGCCTATGCAGAAGGCGTTAAAGATTGTAAAGTTAAGAAGGACGATAAAAGCCCAGGGATTTATCCAACCGCTGAAACTATAAAAAACAAAACGTATCCAATCACAAGGTACTTGTACATGTATTTGAAATCAAGACCAACAGGAGAAACTAAAGCTTTTATTGATTGGATTTTAAGTCCAGAAGGACAAAAAATAATTACCTCTGTTGGTTATTTTCCTCTAAAATAACATTTAAATTTTTATCCCTTGTCAGGCTATTTCAGGCAAGGGATATTTTTTGGTCTTAAATACCTAAAAACGCAAAAATGAAATCAGCAAAATTAAAATTAGTAGTTGCCTTATTGTTAGTAATGGCTTTAGGTTTTTCTTTTACGAGTTTGAATAAGATTACGGTAAAAGGTTCAGATACAATGGTGATTTTGTCCCAAAAATGGGCGGAAATTTATATGAAAAAACATCCCGGTGCAATCGTCCAGGTAACTGGGGGAGGATCAGGAGTGGGATTAGCGGCTCTTATAAATGGTTCTACGGATATTGCCAATGCGAGTCGTCCTATAAAATCATCGGAAGTAGCAAAATTAAAGTCCAAATACAAAACAAGCGGTGTTGAGATTGCCTGTGCTAAAGATGGTTTGTCTGTGTTTCTTAATAAGGGAAATAGTGTTTCGGAACTGACAATACAGCAGTTAGGAGATATTTTTTCTGGAAAGATAACAAACTGGAAACAAGTAGGGGGAGCGGATGCGAAAATTAGATTATATGGAAGAGAGAGCAGTTCAGGGACTTTTGAATTCTTCAAAGAACATGTTGTGAAAACTGATTTTTCTCCAACATGTCAAACTTTGCCTGGGACCGCTGCCATTGTGAATTCAGTTAAGAAAGATAAGTACAGTATTGGATATGGAGGAGCTGCTTATGCAGAAGGGGTTAAAGATTGTAAAGTAAAAAAAGATGCTAAAAGTAAAGGTTTTTTGCCAACTGCCGCTACCATAAAAAACAAGACATACCCAATTTCAAGGTATTTGTATATGTATCTGAAAGCAAAACCAACCGGAGAAACGAAAGCTTTTCTGGATTGGATTCTTGGCCCTGAGGGACAAAAAATTATTGTAAGTGTAGGGTACTATCCGTTAAAATAGTATTTAAAATATCTCTCATTTTCTGCAATGTTTAATGGGAGATATTTGTATTAAAAATACATATGAATTACTAAATAAATCAAATGAATTCCCAATTTCCAAGAAATCAAAGTTTCACAAAAGAGAGTTTGAAAAAGCAATTCAGGCTTTCTGAGTTTCTAGCCGAAAAAATTATATCTTCGATTGCTTTTTTATCTATTGCAATAATTTTTTTAATCTTCATTTTTGTTTTTAAAGAGTCCCTGCCAATTTTTAATTTTGGGAAAGACAAGACCGTAAAAACGGAAATAGGAACAGCTTCTGATTCAGGTTCAAAACCAGAATCCTATGGTGCTGCACCCGCTGAAGAATTAAAACCGGAATCTTATGGTGCTGCACCTACAGAGGAATTAAAACCAGAAACCTACGGTTCAGAGCCGGCAACTCAGGAGGACTTAAAGCCGGAGAGCTATGGCGATGTAAAAGCAGATCCTGCTATTGCATCCTCGGAAGAAAAACCGGACACGGTTACAGCGGATAATGATGGAGCTGATAAGACTTGGAGTACGTTTTTTACAACGGAATGGGTTCCTGTTTCCGAGCATCCAAGATTTGGTCTTTTAGGTTTGCTTATAGGAACTTTAAAAGTTACGATAATCGCAATGCTTATTGCGGGCCCTATATCGGTCCTGGCTGCACTTTACACTTCTTGCTTTGCATCTAAAAGAACAAAGGAAATCATTAAGCCTATCATAGAAATGCTTGCCGCTTTTCCATCGGTGGTTATTGGATTTTTCGCTTTGATGGTTTTGGCAACTTTCTTTCAGGACGTCTTTGGTTACGAATCAAGATTAAACGCTTTTGTAGGTGGAGTTGCTATGGCATTAGCTGCAATACCAATCATTTATACCATTTCTGAAGATGCACTTTCTGCAGTACCAAAAACATTTACTGAGGCAAGTTTAGCATTAGGTGCCAGTAAATGGCAAACTGCTTTTTTTGTCATATTGCCAGCTGCTACACCAGGAATTTTTGCCGCGTTACTCTTGGGAGTAGGCAGGGTTTTTGGGGAAACTATGATTGCATTAATGGCTACAGGAAATGCAGCTTTATTGTCTTCAAATCCTTTTGAAAGTGTGCGAACTTTTGCTGCAACAATTGGAGCTGAAATGGCCGAAACTGTTTTTGGTGAAACCCACTATAGCGTTCTGTTTTTTATTGGCTCATTACTTTTCATTTTTTCTTTTGCTTTAAATGCCGTTGCAGAGTTCTATGTAAAAGGGAAATTAATTAAAAAATTCCAAGGTAAATAAATCATGAACACAACTATAAACGAAACAGAAAATTCTTTTTTCTCAACTAAGAAAAAGGGTTCGGACATAAAAGGGAAATTAATTATTGGGATTACTCAACTTGCAGTTATCACTATTATTACTATTCTTTTTATTATACTGGGGATTATAATCTATGAAGGACGTGAAAGATTTTCATGGGAATTTATCAGTTCGTTTCCAACGAATGGTATGACTGAAGGAGGGATATTTCCCGCTTTGATAGGTACTTTCATATTGGTTGTCGTCATGTCGATTGCTGCAGTTCCTTTCGGGACGATTACTGCTATTTATTTGACAGAATATGCAAAAGAAAATTCAAAATTTGCGGCAGCAGTTCGGTTTTCTGTACGAACATTAGCCGTTGTGCCTTCGATAATATTTGGTCTTTTTGGTCTTGGATTTTTTATCCAGTTTGTAGGAGGTGGAGTTGATAAAGCTTTTAATGGAGGGGAATTACATTGGGGACAACCCAATATTCTTTGGGCTAGTTTAACCATGGCATTACTTACTTTACCAGTTATTATTGTTTCTGTAGAAGAAGCGCTGAAAACTATTCCTCGCGAATTGCGTGAGGCAAGTTTGGCATTAGGCGCGACAAAATGGCAAACAATAAAAAATGTGGTGCTTCCGGGATCTATTTCTGGGATTATGACAGGGACAATTCTGGCAGTAAGCAGAGGTGCGGGTGAAGTAGCTCCTATTTTATTTACCGGAGCAGCTTACTATCTGGCAACTTTACCAGGCTCTTTGAGCGATCAATTTATGAATTTGGGATACCATATTTATATTATGGCAACGCAATCATCTGATGTGGAAAAAACAATGCCGATACAGTTTGCTACAACATTAGTACTGTTAATCCTTACTTTATCCTTAAACGTAATTGCAGTAATTATTAGATCTAGAATTAGAAGAAGGGCAAAATAATTTTGGAATCTACCGAATAAATTATATTTTAGACATAATAAAAAAGACATGAAAGACATAAAAATTCAAGTAAATGATTTGTCATTGTACTATGGAGAAAAAAAAGCATTAAAGGAGATTTCAATGCAAATTCCGGCTAACAAAGTAACTGCTTTGATTGGTCCTTCCGGTTGTGGGAAATCTACTTTTCTTAGATGTATCAACAGAATGAATGACCTTATTCCGGATGTGAGAATAACTGGAAATATGCTTGTGGAAGGCGTTGATATTTATAATAAAGACGTTGATGTTGTTAATATCAGGAAAAAAATTGGAATGGTTTTTCAAAAATCAAATCCATTTCCAAAATCCATTTATGAGAATGTTGCGTATGGTCCGAAAATTAATGGGATAAAAGACAAAACCCAATTAGACGAAATAGTAGAAACTTCTTTGAAACAAGCTGCTATTTGGGAGGAAGTAAAGGACAGACTAGGAGATTCAGCTTTAGGACTTTCAGGAGGACAACAACAAAGACTCTGTATTGCAAGAACATTGGCTGTAAGCCCAGACATTATTCTTATGGATGAGCCTGCAAGTGCTTTGGATCCAATATCTACCTCGAAAATCGAGGAGTTGGTTCATGAATTAAAAGAGCAGTACACCATAATTATTGTTACCCATAACATGCAACAAGCGGCGAGAACTAGTGATTACACTGCCTTTTTTTACTTAGGGGAATTGATCGAAATTGGTAAAACTAATGCTATATTTACTAAACCAGAGCAAAAACAAACGGAAGATTATATCACAGGAAGATTTGGATAAAAAGTGCGCAAATTGGAACAGGATTTTTTAGTCTTGATCTGGTTTTGTAAATTTTATAAATCTTTAATTTTAAATAAAAAAATATGGCGTCACACTTCGAAATAGAATTAGAAAAACTAAAGAATGTAATCATAAAAATTGGGAAACTTGCAGAAAATCAGGTAGGAGGCTCGGTAAATGCGTTGCTGTCAGAACCTATTGTTGAAGGTAAAGAAGTAAAAAAAACAGAAAATAAGATAGACAAATTAGATGTTAAGATTGATGAGATTTGTCAAAGTATTTTTGCTTTGCAACAGCCGGTCGCTTCTGATTTACGTTTTATTATGTCGGCGATGCAAATCAGCAATGAGATAGAAAGAATAGGCGATTTGGCGATAAGCATCATAAAAAAATCTAAGAACATTAAAGATAAACATGACCTAATTGTTAAGTTTAATATTACGGATATAGCTAGACACGTTGAGGTGATCACAATAAAAACGAATGAATGTTTTCTGACGCGTGATGAAAACACGATTGGTGAGATCTTCGTTTTGAATAATACCATAAAAAATGAATGTGACGATGCAATACATAATATCATCAATGAAATGAAGTCAAATTCTAAGACGGTAGTTTCAGGAACAAATCTTGTGATTGTTTTAAAACATTTAGAGCGTATTTCTGAGCATTGTACCAATATTGCAGAGTATGTTTATTTCATGATTAATGCCAAAATTATCAAACACGAAAAAATTTGGAGATAAGAAATTGGAGGATTGATCCGATACAGATAATCAGCGTTAATTCAGCTATTTTTTTAAAACACACTAATTATATACTTTGAAAGTATTTTAATTAGTGTGTTTTTTCATTGTAAAAAAATGCAATTATTGATTCTATTCAAAAATCTGAAACAAGGTTTTCCAGTGTAATGCTGTTTCCAATTGTGGCAGACCTTTGTATAACTCAATTTCTTCAAGGTTTTCGATTGTAAAATCGTTTTGTTCCGCATAAGGAACCAAGCCTTCTTTTTTTAATTTTTTTGCCAGATATTCTTGCTCATATTGGCCGGGAGTAGGAATGAAAAAAGCTTTTTTGTCTAGTTTTGCCAAGTCCATAATTGTGGTATACCCAGACCTGCATAATACGGTATCACTTTCGTTAAAAGTTTGTTCGAGTTGTCTTGTATTCATAAAATTATAATAGGTGATATTGGCAATTTGTTCCTTTATTTGGTCTTTTTCTATAATCCCTTTTATAAAAACTACCTTCCCATTATATTTCAGGACTTCGGTTCTTAATTTATCTTCCAGCATGCCTCGTTGAGGTTCGGGTCCAGATAAAATGACCATCAAATCATATTTTTTTGGACTCTCTCTCTTTTGCAATCTGCTTAATGGTCCAATGTATTTAGTTACAAAATCTGCCTTTTTTATATGTCCTAATTTGCCCGTCAAATTTGGGGTTCCTTCCAAATCCGGAACCCAACATTCAGCATATTTTTTTATAATATGCTGATGAAGCATACTGGTAATCCATGTGGTATTCCCCGTCATTACATTCAATTGATGTGTCATGAATACCGAAGGTACTTTTTGGCTAAATACCCCAAGCCGATTATCAGATATTACGCCATCAATGGAATATTTCTTAATCCATTTCTTTACTAATTTTTTTTCAGCCCAAATGGCTTCAATCATTTTTGGGCAATTTTGCAATAATTTCCATTTGAAGTTTTTGCCATTTTTAGAATATTCTATTTCGTATGAAGGTAATTCCAGTGTTCGCAAATAGGGAAATTCTTTTCGCAATAATTCCAGTGCAATACCATCGGAAGCAATTATTGGGATGTAATTATTGTCTTGTAAAGCCTTAATAACAGGAATGCAGCGGGTAGCGTGACCCAGGCCCCAATTTAATGGAGCAATCAAAATAGTCTTATTAGTATTCAAATCCATTTAGCGATATTGGTTCGTTATTTTAAATTTGAAAGTTACTCAAACAAGCGGTTTTTTATATTGCTAAGGCATTACCAAACTATTAATTTATTTCGGAAAATGTATTCAGTAATTTGTTAAATAGAAAGAGGCTGCTCATTTTATTGGAACAGCCTCTTTTTTACAATTAAAAAATATTATTCTTGGATATAGGTTTTGTTTCCGTTTTTGTTGATGTAATATTTTCCACCTCTGGGACCTGTATATACTTTTTTACCATTGTATTCTCCAGTTATCCTATCCGGTACTTTTGGGGCTTTTTCATTGGTTTCTTTAACTTTTACAGCTTTTTTTTCTGTTTTTTTACCTGCATCTTTTACTTTGGCGGTGGTCTCGGTAACCTTAGCTTTAGTCTTACCTACAGCCGCTTTTTCTTTTACTTTAGCGTCTAATTTGTCTGCTGTCGCTTTTGAAGTTTTTGCCTTTTGTTCTGCTTTGTCTTTAGCTTCTTTTTTAGTTGTTGTGGCTTTGGATTTTGTCTCATTTTTTACTTTGTCGGCTTTGTCTTTTGCCGCTTTTTCAGTTTTAGAGGCCGTCTCCTTTGCATCGCTTTTAGTTTTAGCCGCTTTGGACTTTGACTCGCTTTTTACTTTATCAGCTTTCGCTGTAGCTGCTTTTTCAGCTTTGGCAGCTTTTGCTTCAGCTACTTTTTCAGTTTTGGCAGCTTTCGCCTTTGCCTCTTTTTTTGTCTTTGCAGCTGCTGCTTTTTCGGTTTTTGCTTTTGCAGCTTTCTTTTCAGCAGCTGTTTCTTGTGCGTAAAAGTTTCCAGATAAAATAAATACAAAACATAGGAACAATAATTTTTTCATGATGTTAGTGTTTTTAAAGTTGGTGTTATCAATAGATTATTTAGAATAAATTTAATAATTTTTTTCTGAATAATTAAGCTAAAAACTTAAAAATAAGCTCTTAGTTGCACATTTCCAGTATGAATGGTCTGGCTGGATTCACTTTTTCTTCCTTGATAATTCAAATTTATATCTAAAAATTGTGTCAGATTTTTTTGTAGCAATAACCTCCAGGTCATGTTTTGTCCCGTTTGCAATCCTTCCAACATTTGAAATCCTACAGAAGAGAATTCATTTCCAGTGAATTTATTGTGATAAAAGGAAACTTCTCCATTCATGGTGAATTTTTTGTCGCTGGAATAAGAAAAGGAAGTTCCGAAGCGATTTTGTACCAGCTGCTCTAAAATGCCAATCTGATTCTTTTTGTTTTGTAATTCATAAAATAAGTCGCAACTGGTGTTTTTGGAGAATAAATAACTGATTTTTGGAGCCAATTCATATCCGTTAATAGTATAGTTTTTTTCAGGGAAATTTTCAGATTCAACAGCGGTTTGAATTGTTTTTGCGAAAAAATTTAACAGCCAGCTTTTCTTGTATAAGTTGGTATATTGTAGTTGATGAGAACTGTTTTTTGCTTCTTGAGTTCCTATTGATAACAGATTCTTCGTTTGATTTTGCAAATAGGTATAGGTTACAGAATGTTTTTGTTTCCCTCGATTATAAAACAAACTATTCCTGAAACTGGAATTCAATCCTAAGACATTTTTTTTAGACGCACTAAAAGGATTTAATTCGAAATTATTGCCTTCACTTTTTATTTTTCGATCAGTTATAAAGGAGGCCTGATCATAAAAATAAGATAGTAATTTTTTTAAGCCAAGTTCATTTTGCCATTGATTTGGATTTATAGTTAGGGATTGGGAGAACTTATTTTGATGTGTTTTTATGTAAATTCTGTTCGGTAAGAATATCCGAATGTATTTTGCCTGATCGATAAAAGGAGCAATTTCAAATTCTTGCAATTCCTGAATTCCGTTAGCATTATAGTCGTTCCACGTATAAACACCTTGTCCTGCCGAAACTTCCAAGTACGTAAATTCCTGTTGGGGTATACTTCCTGAGTTGGTTTCATAGACCGTTGTGCTTTGAATCAATTGATTGAAAAAACGATCCGTATACACGATTCTAGAATTTAAAGAGGATTCTTTTTTCTTTGTTGGATCTGCAAAATCAAATACTCTGTAATTCACATAAGCGGTTAAATCATTTTTCTTTGTTTGAATTAGTTTCGATTTTAAAAAATAGGTTTGGGATGCATTGACACGCTGAAGCAATCCATGCTGTAAGCTGTCATTTTTCCGTCTTAAATAACCTAATTCGACAAAAACCTTAGAACTGTCGCCTCGCCCCGCGAAAAAACTGTATTCAGTAAATCTTTGGCTTAAAGTGGAAAATTGATTTGTAGCTTTTATTTTTTCCTGATTGTCTTCTAATCTTAGGCTGGTGCCAATCCAATTCTTGCTAAAGTGATAACGCGTCTGAGTTTGGTTTCTATAAAATTTTGAAGATGATTCGACACCATCACTTTTTAAGAAACTACCATGATTTTGAACAATCCAGTTTCGCAGTTTAAATTCTCCGTCAATAGAATGGCGGCTTCCCGAAAAACTTTCTGAAAAATCCAATTTTTCAAATTGATAGTTTATCAATCCGTTGTTTTGGGTATTTGCTTTTGGATTTAACTCGAAATGTAAGCCCGAAACTAATAAGCTTTGATTTCCTGTAGCTGTAATGCCTAAATTCCAATCTCGATTAAATTCGATGCTGTAAAGACGTTCTACAGATCTGAAATTTTTCTGTATAAATTGATAACTTGCGAAAGCATCAATATTCCAACTTTTTGAAAGCAGGCGTTGTTTCGCATTCATTTTAGCTGCCAATCCTTGGTTTTCCGAATCATCTAACGAAGAGAAAATATTTTTGTCATTGTTGCTGATTCCTATTTCATAATTAAATGATGTTTTTTCTGTCGGTTTGTATTTTCCTGAAAAGGTGGCCACCTGAATTTTTGTTGGAGCCACTAATTGTATTATTGGTTCATAATTTCCTTGTGGAATGCCATTAATTGGTTGGGTATATTCATAAATTCGGCCATTAGCAGCTGCATTTTTTAAGAGGTAGTTTCCATTGTTTGTTCCAACAAAAGTAAATCGCACATTGAACAATCTGTCTTCGGGATTGTTTGAATATTCTAAAATTTCTGTCGAATTAATTGTTGTTTTTCTGTACAATATTTTATTGTAAGAATAGGAATCCGCATAAGCCGAAGGTGCGGTCATCAAATCCGGATTGTCCCCTGCACCCACTAAAATCTGGGCTTGTTCTTGAGAAAGGTTTTGCTGTAAGGGTTGATTTTTCAAATCACTTTCGGAATACAAATAGCCTCCAAAGCTCCATTTTTCATTTTCATGTGAAGCTCCGGCATAAGTTACGAATCGAGAGTAATTTCGATCTGAATATTGGTATTCGATTGCGATTCGCATTTCGGAAGTAATGGTAAAAAGTGGAGTAAATACAATTTCTCCCGCATTATAATCAATGGTGTAGTCATTATTTTCACCTCGTTTCAATACAATTCCGTTTACATAAACCCGTTCCGAGCCTGAAATGACAAGGACATACAATTCGCCATTTTGACCTTTTAATTTATACGGACCCTGATTGCCTTCCTGACCAACAAAATTACTTTTGGCATATTGACCTTTTACTAAGGCTACCGATGCAAAAACATTGGTTTTATTGTCTTCCGTTCCAAAGTCAAAAGCTGTGGAGAGCCCTTGTACTTTTTTATTGAAATTAAGGAACTGCGTTTTTTTGTTTTCAAGAAAGACATCTCCTGCTCTAATGTTCCATTTGTCACTAAAAAGCTCCATAAAAACGTTATCAAATTGATCTAGCTTTTGGGAATAGCCACCATCTTGCAACGGGATATTACTGTCTTGCAATGAAGCCCTGAGGCTCACTTTTTCAGATAATTTTCCTGTTATTTGTAAATCTAGATTTGAATTTAAAACGGTATTTTGATTGTTGCCGACAGTAACTCCACGCGTGATGCTTCCAGAGGTGTTTAATCCGTCAAAGGGGATGTTTTTTTTGACTGGATTGGTTTCAATTTTATATAAATTCCCCGAAGCGGCTTGATTGCTTACCATTCGGCTGGGGTCGTAAAAACGATATTCTTTGGTTAGGATTTCAGGAAATTTGAGATAGTGAACCGTTATAGAATCTGATGTTTGAGTGATTTTCTTAAAAAGCAAGATTGCTTTCTGGAAATCTATTTTATAAAATGCAGTGTCTATAGGGTTGTTATTGGCATCAAGCACTTTGAAAAAACTGGAATTGAGGCTTTCATTTTCAAGATGAATGGTATCACGAGCAACGGGGATTTTTTTTGTTTTGTATAATGAGTTAGTTTCCTGGGCTTGTAGTCCGGAAAAGCACATTATTACAAACAAAAACACTAGTTTTTTCAACATAGATAAATAACGTCTATGGATCAAAAGTAGTGTATTCTGTAAAACAATAAGTACAAGTAGAAACTTTACAATAAAAAGATTTTCTAACTTTCTTTTGTTACGATCTGCATGGTCTCGCGACTCACTTGTTTCAGTAAAACAGTTTTGTTTTCTTCAACAGTTGCTGCGGCTTTATCATTAAAATGCCTAATGGTATATAAAGTAACATTTTCGTCAAATTCCACTTTGAATTTTTTCGAAAGAATAGCATTCAAATCTTTAAAATTTTCAAATTTGTCCTCAACGCAAACGGAGAAGCTAATTGCGGAATTTTGAATCAAATTCACTTTTATTTTAAATTGGTGAAACAAAGCAAAAATTTCGCTGATATTTTCTTCCATGATGAAAGAGAAATCTATTGACGAAAGCGAAATCAGGAGTTGGTTTCTTTTGACAATAAAACAAGGTAAGTAAGGCTCTAAATCGGCACCTTTGGCAACACGAGTGCCTGGTAATAAAGGATTAATAAATGATTTTACAAACAAAGGAATTTCTTTTTTTTGTAAAGGCTGTAAGGTTTTCGGGTGGATAACCGTAGCACCATAAAAAGCTAATTCAATCGCTTCACGGTACGAAATTTGGTTTAGTAAACTTGCATTTTCAAAATATCTAGGGTCAGCATTCATAACTCCAGGAACATCTTTCCAGATAGTTACACTTTCCGCATTCAGGCAATAAGCAAAAATTGCAGCAGTATAATCGGAACCTTCACGACCTAAAGTAGTAGTAAAGTTATTTTCGTCAGAACCCAGAAACCCTTGAGTAATATTTAATATTTTTCTTTTTACGTTTTTGGCAATATTCTTTTGTGTCAATTCCCAATCTACTTCCGCATCTCTATAAGTAGCATCGGTTTTTATAAAATTTCGCACATCCAGCCACTGCGTTTTTATTCCCATAAAGCTCATAAAATGACTCAGGATAGTGGTAGATATCAATTCACCATAACTTACGATTTGATCGTAAACGAAATTATAATTGGGCGATTTATTATGTGCTAAAAAGTATTCTAGGTCAGAAAATTGATTGTTTACCGCAGTAAAAACTTCGTTCTTTTCTTCTTCAAACAAATCCATCAGAATTTGATTGTGGTATTTTTTTACTTCCTGAACAGATGAATTTAATTCAGCCGACTTATCAAAATAATTTTTTATCACTAGTTCAAGGGCATTCGTAGTTTTCCCCATTGCAGAAACAACCAATAATACATCCTCATAACCTACTTTTTGTAAAACGTCATATACGTTTTTTATCCCTGCAGCATCTTTTACAGAAGCACCACCAAATTTGAATACTCTCATACTTTCTTAAACAAAAAAATTTGTAATTTTATTTCAATCTATTATCTACAAAATAGTTAATTCCTGCTTCATCCATTTGTGTCACATGCCAATCTTTAAGAACTTTTGCTCCTGATTTTTCATAAAATTCAATAGCAGGAGTGTTCCAGTCAAGGACATGCCAGTCAATTCTTCGAACATTATCTCTTTTTCCTTGCTTGATGATTTCAGAATACAAAGCATAGCCCAATCCGGTTCCGCGCATTTTATCTTTTACCACTAAATCTTCCAGATGGATTATCTTTCCCTTCCAGGTAGAATAACGATAATAATACAAAGCAATACCCACAATTTCTGATTCCACTTCGGCTACAAAAACATGAAATAAAGGAGTTGTACCAAAACCATCGCGAACCAAATCGTCAACGGTGATAAGAACTGCATCAGGCTCTTTTTCAAAGTCTGCTAACTCTTGAATAAGTCCTAATACCGCTTCCATGTCTTCGGGATTTCCTTTTCTGATATTCATAAATTCTTATTTTTAATGGTTGAATTGCTCAAAATAAAGCATTTTCTACACATTATTCAACTATTTTATCAGCAAATATACAATACTGCCAAACTAAGTAAATATTATTCAATTCATTTTCACAAAAAATCCGATATTTGTGACTTCAAACTAACTACAACGATTTCTTAATGGAAGAACGCAACAGAACACTAGGGGAATTTATCATCGAAAACCAAAATGCTTTTCAATATTCATCAGGCGAATTATCCCGGATTATCAATTCTATCCGGTTGGCCGCAAAGGTGGTTAACTATAAAGTAAACAAAGCTGGACTAGTAGATATAATTGGTGCTGCTGGGGAACAAAATATACAAGGAGAGGACCAGCAAAAACTTGATGTATATGCCAATGATATTTTTATTCAAACTTTAATTAACCGTGAAATTGTATGCGGAATCGCTTCTGAAGAAAATGATGATTTTATTACAGTAGAAGGAAGTGATAAAAGTCATAACAATAAGTATGTGGTTTTGATGGACCCTCTTGATGGATCTTCAAATATTGATGTGAATGTTTCTGTAGGAACGATATTTTCAGTGTACAGACGAGTTACACCAATTGGGACCCCAGTTACTATTGAAGATTTTTTACAGCCTGGTATCAATCAGGTTGCTGCAGGTTATGTGATTTATGGAACGTCAACAATGCTGGTGTATACTACCGGGCATGGCGTAAATGGATTTACATTAAACCCGGCGATTGGAACCTTTTATTTATCACATCCAAATATGCAGTTTTCTAAAGATGGTAACATTTATTCTATCAATGAAGGAAACTATGTTCATTTTCCGCAAGGAGTAAAAGATTATATTAAATATTGTCAGCTTGAAGAGGAAGACAGACCTTATACATCACGTTATATAGGAAGTTTGGTTTCTGATATTCATAGAAATATGATTAAAGGCGGAATTTATATTTATCCAACAAGTTCGAAAGCTCCAAAAGGAAAGTTACGTCTCTTGTATGAATGTAATCCAATGGCTTTCATTGTAGAACAAGCTGGCGGTAAAGCCTCTGATGGTTTTGGAAGTATAATGGAAATTGTGCCTACTGAATTACACCAACGTGTTCCTTTTTTCTGCGGAAGCTATAATATGGTAGAGAAGGCAGAAGATTTCATGCATAAAGCAAAATTGAGCAAGTACTAAAAACAACTATAAAAAAAGCTCCCGAAAATTTTGGGAGCTTTTTTATGATTTTTATTTATGCATATTTTGCATTTCGAAAAGGAATGCATCTAAATCCACTTTTTTATCAACCAATGATAATGCTTTGGCTATGATGTAATTCACGTTTTCGGCGTTAAAGCCCAATGCTACTCCAATTTTCCTTAACAATAATTCTTGTTTGTCCCCTAATTGATGATCAACATGAACCATTCGGGCTAAGTCGTACAAACGTTCCAGTCTTTGCTCGTGCAAATAAGGAGCATTAATAGGATACTTTAATGGGTTTTCTAAAATTTCTGTATATTCTTCTGGAGAAATTTCTAGTCTTACGGCCAGTTTATCTAAAAACATTTTTTCTTCTGGAGCAAACTTTTCATCGGCAAGTGCTACACGAACTATGGCTGAAAAATGACCCTTATTTCTTTGTTTGAATTCGCTATCAAATAAATCTGAAAATGACATAATTATTAATTTTTTATCTTACAAAGATAAATCTATTTTTAAATTATTGATTTTAATTTTATTTAAAATTATGATTTGTTAATCGAAGAATTTTAAATCTTTTTTTAAGGAATGATTTGTATTTTCAAAACAATCATTTTCAAAATTAATCGTAAGTTTACAGCCCCTTATCAATTTAATAAATTACCTATGTCGGAATTTTGGATTTACTTTCAAATAGGATTAAAACACGTTTTGGATATTCATGCATATGACCATGTCTTGTTTTTAATAGCATTAGCCGTTCCTTTTTCTTTCAAGGATTGGCCGCGAATAGTACTCTTAATAACTCTTTTTACAATTGGACATACGCTGGCTTTACTACTTTCCGTTTTTGGTATTATCGCCATAAAAGTGAGTGTTGTTGAGTTGCTAATACCAATAACGATATTAATCGCAGCGCTGTTTAATCTTTTCACGGCTGGCAAATCCAGTAAAAAAGAAAGTATAAATTTGGTGTTTTTTATAACACTTTTCTTTGGGATTGTTCATGGTTTGGGTTTTTCAAACTATTTTAAATCAATTCTGGGAGGAAGTGCAACCTCTAAACTATTGCCTTTGGGTGAATTTGCATTAGGGATAGAAGCAGCTCAAATTAGTGTGGTTTTTGTTGTGCTGGTATTGTCTTATATTGTTCAAACTGTTTTTAGATTCTCTAAACGCGATTGGACTTTGGTGCTGTCAGCATTTATAATAGGAGTAGTTTTACCAATGATTATTGAAAATGAAATCTGGATTAGATAAAATAATGGACGAAAAAAAGTTAAATAAGTACGATAAAGCGTATCTTAGAATTGCCACTGAATGGGGACTTTTGTCTTATTGCAAAAGAAAGCAAGTGGGTGCTATCATTGTAAGGGACCGAATGATTATTTCCGATGGTTACAATGGGACGCCAACTGGATTTGAAAATTGTTGTGAAGATGAAGCAGGTTTAACACGTTGGGATGTGTTGCATGCTGAAGCCAATGCAATTCTCAAAGTGGCACGATCAACGCAGTCTTGTGAAGGAGCAACATTATATATTACGCTTTCGCCTTGCAAAGAATGCAGTAAATTAATTCATCAGTCTGGGATAAAAAGAGTGGTGTATCACAATGGATATCGCGATGATTCAGGAATTCAGTTTTTGATAAAAGCGGGAGTAGAAGTAGAACATATTCCGGTATTAGAAGAATAAAATGAAAATGGATAATAAATACCTGCCTATAATTATCAGTGTGGCTCTTGCTATAGGAGTTGTGCTTGGTGGGTTATTGGATAATTCAAATCAAAATCATTTTTTCTCTAAAAGCAGTTCCAAAAATAAACTCAATAAACTTATTGATTTTATTGATAGCGAATATGTCGATAATGTCAATACCGATTCTATCGTAAATCTTACCGTTGATAATATTCTGGCAAAATTGGATCCGCATTCTGTATATATTCCTCCAAGTGAGCAAGCTGAAGTTGTTGAAAGCATGAAAGGAGATTTTGTAGGTATAGGCGTAAATTTCTATATGTATAATGATTCTGTAGCTATAATAAAACCGGTTGAAAATGGACCTTCGGCAAAAGCTGGTATAAAAGCGGGGGACAGGATTTTATATGCTGATAAAACCCAATTATTCGGACGTAAATTGCCTAATGACAGTTTGTTTTCTAAATTAAAAGGGACTGTAGGTTCCGAAATTGAACTTACTGTTTACAGAAAATCAGAACGTAAAAAAATTAAATTAATAGTAAAACGGGATGTTATTCCTTTGAAAAGCGTTGATGTTTCCATGCTTTTGAAAAATAATACGGGTTATATAAAAATAAATCGATTTGCCGAAACCACTTATGGCGAGTTTAAAAAAGGGCTGGCAGGATTGAAAAAACAAGGTGCCCGGTCATTAGTGATTGATCTTCGGGATAATGGTGGCGGTTATATGGAGGAAGCAATTGCAATTGCTGACGAACTGCTAAAAGATGGGGAATTAATTGTTTTTACTAAAAGCAAAAAAGGAAACTCGGATAAAATTTTTGCAACGGAAAAGGGAAGTTTCGAAAGTGGTAATGTATTTGTATTGATTAATGAAAATAGCGCATCAGCGAGTGAAATTCTGGCTGGAGCTATTCAAGATAACGACAGAGGGACAATTGTAGGCCGACGTTCTTTTGGAAAAGGATTGGTGCAACGCGAAATGGATTTTGATGATGGTTCAGCAGTTCGATTAACGATTGCCAGATATTACACGCCAACGGGTCGATCGATTCAAAAGCCTTATTCTAAAGGGAATGAGGCGTATTTCAAAGAATCGGATAGTCGTTTCGAAAATGGGGAATTATATGAAAAAGACAGTATAAAAGTTTCGGATTCTTTGAAATTTAAAACTAAAAAAGGTAAAATCGTATACGGTGGAGGTGGAATTGTTCCTGATGTTTTTGTGCCACTAGAAGTAGAACACGGAAATGAAAGCACCGCTTATTTGTTACAATCAGGAGTAGTAGGGCATTTTGTATTTGAACAATTAGATAAAAATAGAAATGCTTTTAAAGGATTGTCTTTTCAGCAATTCATGATTAAAATCAATGCAACTGATAAGTATTTCAATTCTTTTCAAAAGTATATTTTCGAAAACGGACTGGATCTGAAATTTGGAAAAAGTAAATCATTAGTAAAACGCTACGTTGCCGCTGAATTTGCGAGACAATTGTATGGTGAAAAGTATTATTATGAAATTGTATTGAAAGAAGATGCGATGATTAAAACGGTTTTAAATCAGAAGTAGGGGATGAAATCTCAAATGTGCTATCTTATACTATCGTGACAATGCGTTTGTATGCCGCTGTTCCATAACGTTAGAATATCAGTAGCGACAGCAGCACCACTTCCGGCAGCAATGGCCAATTGGCTTCTCCAGCCTGCTAAAGTTCCTATGACATAAATCCCATTAGCAACTTTATGGTCGCTATTTTTGAGTTGGATTCTTTGTTTTTCAGGAAGTGCTTTTTGATGTGGTTCAACATATTGCATTAGTCCCTCGATTGCAAAAGTATTTGCGGATCCAATGCCTGTGACGATTGTTTTGGTTTTGTAGGAGTTCTTGTTTGTAGTTACTGTAAATTCAGGAAACATGCCTTCAATTTTCACTACTTTTTCATTTGGAATTTGTTTAATGTCCGGATAGGTTTCTGAAAGATGCTGAACACTTTCGGTCAATAATTCAGATCCTAATTTACCTGTAGTGATTCCGTAAGCATTATTCAATAATGCGTCTTGCAGAGCAGATGCTTTTTGATGGGTGAAAATGCCAATTTTCTTATCAGTAGCAAAAGATTTCTTTTTTGCGGAGCCCAAAACGAGTGCGCATGACATTCCAGAAACGCCGCCGCCAATAATTAGAACATCAAAGATATCAGTCATGCATTTTTTTTTCAATTTCTTTTGACATTCTAAAGATTACAAGTATTAGAACGGCACAAAATGAAGCTGCTACTCCAATTAGAGCGTACATGCTTTCGCCTTGAAATAGATGGTTGAAATCAAGACGTGTAATATTAAAGATAATTAAAGCAACTGCTAAAACTATCAAAATGTTAGTAAAGATTTTCATAAGATTTTTTGTTTTTAATATAAAAATAAATTGGTTAGGAATATTTCTGTTGGGAATTTAAGTCCAAATAAAATCAAATTATTTTATATTATTGTGTTACGGGGTAAATTTATGAAAATTTATTTTAGACAAACAAACCTTTAACATTCGCAGCGAATAATTTAACAGCGATGGCAAGAAGAACCACTCCAAAAGTCTTACGGATGACTCCGAGGCCATTTTCTCCTAACATTCGTTCGATTTTAGCGGATGATTTTAAAACGATATAAACCAGGATGATATTTAAAATGATGGCAATGATAATGTTGATGGTTTGAAACTCTGCCTTCAATGATAATAAAGTAGTCATGGTTCCTGCGCCAGCAACAAGTGGGAAAGCGATTGGAACAATTGAGGCAGAGCTGGCAGCTTCATCACGATACAACCGAATGCCTAAAATCATTTCCAGTGCTAAAAAAAATAAGACAAAGGATCCTGCTACTGCAAATGAATGAACATCAATACCAATCAGATTTAAAAATTCTTCGCCTATAAAAAGAAATACAATCATAATTGCTCCGGAGGCCAGAGATGCTTTTTCGGATTCAATATGTCCAAATTTTGCTCTTAAATCGATGATAATGGGAATAGTGCCAATAATATCAATTACAGCAAAAAGAACCATACTTACGGTAATAATTTCTCTAATGTCAAATCCGATCATAGCTTTTTATTTACAAAGTTAAACTTTTCGACAGATTATTGGATAAAATAGAATGGTATTGGCGATTTATTTAAACAGTTTTTTACTGATTGTAAAAGAACAATTGTTTTCATCAGTATTTTTTATATTGTGTTTATTATTAGCTTGTTGCTGTTGATTTGTTACGCTGTTTTCTAATAAAGTTAAAGTTGGGGTTTATCTAAAAAAATACAATTTACTTTGACTATCTTTGCGCTTTATAATCACAGCCTCAAAAGAATGTTTCAATTAGGAAAAACCATCGTCTCAGAAGACATACTCGAAAAAGATTTTGTTTGCAATTTGTCAGCTTGTAAAGGGGCTTGTTGTGTAGATGGAGATGCTGGAGCTCCATTGAGCATTGAGGAAACTAAGATATTAGAAGAGATCTATCCTAAAGTAAAACCGTTTCTTCGTAAACAGGGAATTGCCGCTATCGAAGCACAAGGAACTTGGGTGACAGGAACAGATGGTGATCTTGAAACACCGCTAATTGATAATAAAGATTGTGCTTATGTGATTTTTGACGGTAAAACAGCACTTTGTGGTATCGAACAAGCATATAATCAAGGAATAATTGACTGGAAAAAACCAGTTTCTTGTCATTTATATCCTATTCGTGTAAAAGATTTTACCGAGTTTGCCGCTGTCAATTACGACAAGTGGGATATTTGTGATGAAGCCTGTTCTTTAGGTCAGGAACTCGAAGTTCCTGTTTACAAATTTGTTAAAGAAGCGCTGATTAGAAAGTTTGGGGAAGACTGGTATGCAGAGCTTGAAAAAGTAGCTTTGGACATGAAAAAATAAACCCGAAAAAAAATAAATTTTTCTTGTTTGCTGTTTTAAAAATCCTATATTTTACGGAGCTTTGCGTTCTCTTTTAAATTTTAAATAACTGATATTTAGTCATTTGTGGTTTGTATGAAAATGTCCTGTTTTTTTTCATTTGTTAAAAACTAGGTCTGATTGTGAATAAGTTTGGCTTTTAATTTCGGCAATATTTCACAATCTTTGTAATCCGCAGAATGTATAAAATTTCGTTAAAATTTCAAAAAAAATAAATAATTATAATGGCGCAAGTTGAACCAATTTTACAAGAAAATAAAAATCGTTTCGTAATTTTTCCTATCAAACACCACGATATTTGGGAATGGTACAAGAAAATGGAGGCTAGTTTCTGGACTGCAGAAGAAATCGATTTGTCGCAAGATTTAAACGACTGGAATAATAAACTTTCTGATGAGGAGCGTTATTTTGTGAAACATATTCTTGCTTTTTTTGCTGCTTCTGACGGAATTGTAAATGAAAATCTGGCTGAAAACTTTGTCAACGAAGTACAATATGCCGAGGCGAAATTCTTTTATGGTTTTCAGATCATGATGGAAAATATTCACAGTGAAACGTATTCTTTGTTGATTGATACCTATGTGAAAGATGAAGCAGAGAAAGATGAACTGTTCAATGCTTTAGAAGTTTTTCCGGCTATTAAGAAAAAAGCAGACTGGGCTTTAAAATGGATTGAATCGGATTCATTTGCGGAGCGATTAATTGCTTTTGCAGCGGTGGAAGGAATTTTCTTTTCGGGAGCATTTTGTTCTATTTATTGGTTGAAAAAACGTGGGTTAATGCCAGGATTGACGTTCTCTAACGAATTGATTTCTCGTGATGAAGGTGTTCATTGTGATTTTGCGGTCCATTTGCACAACCACCACTTGGTAAATAAAGTTCCAAAACAAAGAATTAGAGAAATTATAGTTGATGCTTTGAATATTGAAAGAGAATTTATTACCGAGTCTCTTCCTGTGAGTTTAATAGGAATGAACGCGGTATTAATGACGCAGTATTTGGAATTTGTTGCGGATAGATTATTAGTAGAATTAGGTTGCGACAGAGAATATAATACCTCAAATCCTTTTGATTTTATGGATATGATTTCGCTTCAAGGGAAAACAAACTTCTTTGAAAAGAAAGTGGCCGAATATCAAAAAGCCGGGGTTATGAATACTGATGGTGATGCTCAAAAAATATCCTTTGACGCTGATTTTTAATTTGTAGCAGAAGTCGAATTTTAGATTAAAAAAACAAAATAGCGAAGTTAGGTCAGCCCCTATAGGACAGGAATGCTTTTATTTTTTTTAATAAAAGATTGCAACGGATAGCGGAATTGACTCCAGAATGTAAAACAAACGATTTAAGAATTGAAATTCCCGTTTCAATGATTGAATTTTTCAATAATAATTAAAATGTAAGCTTATATGTATGTAATAAAAAGAGATGGCCACAAAGAGCCGGTAATGTTTGATAAGATTACGGATAGAATAAAAAAATTATGTTACGGGTTGAACGAATTAGTTGATCCTGTAAAAGTAGCAATGCGTGTTATTGAAGGTCTATATGATGGTGTTTCTACATCAGAATTGGACAATCTTGCTGCCGAAACTGCTGCTTCGATGACTATTGCCCATCCGGATTATGCTCAATTAGCTGCTCGTATTGCGATCTCCAATTTACATTCGAATACTAAAAAATCGTTCTCAGAAACGATGAAAGACATGTACTTGTATGTTAATCCAAGAAATGGTCAGGATGCGCCATTGCTTTCGGATGAAGTATTCAAAGTGATTCAGGAAAATTCTGAATTCTTAGATTCACATATCATATATAATAGAGATTTTAACTACGATTATTTTGGTTTTAAAACTTTGGAAAGATCGTATTTACTAAAAATAAACGGTAAAATCGTAGAGCGCCCGCAACATATGTTAATGCGTGTGTCTGTTGGAATTCACTTAGACGATCTAAAATCTGTAATAGAGACCTACGACTTAATGTCGAAAAAATTCTTTACACATGCTACGCCAACATTGTTCAACTCTGGAACTCCAAAAGCCCAAATGTCTTCTTGTTTCCTTTTGGCAATGCAAGATGATAGCATTGACGGGATTTATGACACGTTGAAACAAACGGCAAAAATTTCTCAATCAGCAGGTGGAATTGGACTTTCTATTCACAATGTAAGAGCGACCGGTTCTTATATCCGTGGAACTAACGGAACGTCAAACGGAATTGTTCCAATGTTACGTGTTTTCAATGATACGGCACGTTATGTAGATCAAGGTGGAGGAAAGCGTAAAGGAAGTTTTGCTATTTATATTGAGACTTGGCATGCGGATATCTTTGAGTTCCTAGACTTGAAAAAGAATACAGGAAAAGAAGAAATGCGTGCTAGAGATTTGTTTTTTGCGATGTGGACTTCAGATTTGTTTATGAAAAGAGTGCAGGAAGACAGTTATTGGACGTTGATGTGTCCTAATGAATGTCCTGGATTGTATGATGTTTATGGCGAAGAATTTGAAGCAATGTACATTGATTACGAGAAACGTGGAAAAGGCAGAAAAACCATCAAAGCGCATGAATTGTGGGAGAAAATTCTAGAATCGCAAATTGAAACTGGAACGCCATACATGTTGTATAAAGATGCAGCCAATAGAAAATCAAATCAGAAAAATCTGGGTACGATTCGTTCTTCGAATTTGTGTACGGAGATTATGGAATATACTTCTAAAGATGAAATCGCGGTTTGTAACCTGGCTTCACTTTCGTTGCCAATGTTTGTGGAAAACAAAAAATTCAATCATGACTTGTTGTTCACCGTTACGAAACGTGTAACCAGAAACTTGAATAAAGTTATTGACAGAAATTATTATCCGGTAAAAGAAGCTGAAAACTCAAATATGCGTCACAGACCAGTTGGTCTGGGAGTGCAGGGATTAGCTGATGCTTTCATTATGTTGCGTTTGCCATTTACAAGTGATGAAGCTAAAAAATTGAATCAGGAAATTTTCGAAACTTTATATTTTGCAGCGGTTACCGCTTCAATGGAAATGGCAAAAGAAGAAGGGGCTTATTCTACTTTCAAAGGTTCGCCAATGTCTCAAGGAGAATTCCAATACAATTTGTGGGGAATGAAAGATGAGGAATTATCAGGTCGTTGGGACTGGGCTTCATTGAGAAAAGAAGTGATGGAACACGGAGTTAGAAACTCATTGTTAGTTGCGCCAATGCCAACTGCTTCGACGTCTCAGATTTTGGGTAATAACGAAGCATTCGAACCATATACTTCTAATATTTACACCAGAAGGGTGCTTTCGGGAGAATTTATTGTAGTGAATAAACACTTATTGCACGATTTAGTGGAACGTGGTTTGTGGAACGAAACATTGAAACAAGAATTAATGCGAAATAACGGTTCGGTTCAGGACCTGGATATTCCGCAAGATTTGAAAGAATTGTACAAAACAGTTTGGGAAATGTCAATGAAAGACATTATCGATATGTCCCGTCAACGTGGTTATTTTGTCGATCAGTCACAATCATTGAACTTATTCATGCAAAATGCCAATTATTCTAAATTGACATCAATGCATTTCTACGCTTGGCAATCGGGATTAAAAACGGGAATGTATTATTTAAGAACAAAAGCTGCGGTAGATGCGATTAAATTTACATTGAACAATGATAAAAAAGCAGAGCCAATTGAAATTCAAGAACAGCCAGTGGCCGTTCCTGTAATAGCGGAACAAGTAGAGATGACTGCTGAAGAATATAAAGCAATGATTGAACTAGCGAAAAATGCCGGTCCGGACGAATGTGAAATGTGCGGCTCGTAAATTATAATTTGTCAATTTGATAAAAGATAAAAGCAGTTATTGTAATGATAACTGTTTTTTTTTGGAGGTGTTTTTGCGTTTTTCGTTGCAATGTTTTTTTTCGTAAAAAGAAACAAGAAAAATGAATTTCCACTGCAATTGGAGCTAAAATATCAAGCTTTAACATTTAAAATTTGTAAATAATTCACTATATTTGAGATGGTTATCATTTATAAGTAAATCGTTTTTTTTATACTAACTACTATGGAAAATAAAAAATTTACCGTTACAGATGATTTATTAGCTTCCAAAAGCCAGCGTCTCCTAAATTTCATTATCGATTTACTGATTATTTATATTATTGGGATCAGTATTGGCACCACCATAAATATAATTGGAGATGTAACCAATAGTTATGCTGCTTCTAATTGGGTTAAATCATTGACTCTAATTGAAAATTTATTTTTTGGACTTGTTATTCTGTTTTTTTACTATGGACTTACCGAAATGTATTTTTCGAGATCCTTTGCTAAGTATTATACTAAAACAACTGTTGTAAAGCATGACGGTTCAAAACCCCATATGAAAAGCATTATTATAAGAACAGTATCCAGATTAATTCCTTTTGAGCCTTTTTCATTTTTAACTGGTGATTCACGAGGGTGGCACGATACGTTATCTGTTACTTATGTAGTGAAAAAGCATGAGTTTATTGCAAAAATGAAATTGTTTAATCCATCCGATGAAATTGTAGTCTAATAGTTTTTCGTTTAAAAAGGAAACCTAGTAAATTTTTAAATCTACTAGGTTTTTTGGATTGAATTATACCGTTGCAATGTTATTTACTGCAATTCTCATCTGTTGAGCCGCGGCCACCATTTCGATTAAAGCCTTTTTGGTTTCGTCCCAATGACGGGTTTTTAAACCGCAATCCGGATTGACCCAAAGTTGGTCGACAGGAATAACAGCCGATGCTTTCTCTAATAATTTTACCATTTCAGTGCTGGAAGGTACACGAGGCGAATGAATATCATAAACGCCTGGTCCAATTTCGTTTGGATAATTGAAATCGGCAAAAGCATCCAATAGTTCCATTTGTGAACGTGAACATTCTATGGTGATTACATCGGCATCCATGTCAGCGATATTCTGGATGATATCGTTGAACTCACTATAGCACATGTGGGTGTGAATCTGTGTGTCATCCTTTACGCCACTTGCTGAAATTCTAAAAGCTTTTACAGCCCAATCTAAATAGGTAGCCCATTCTTCTTTTCGTAAAGGCAATCCTTCTCTGATAGCAGGCTCGTCAATTTGAATAATCTTAATTCCTGCATTTTCTAAATCGACTACTTCATCTCTAATCGCCAATGCAATTTGGGTACAGGTTTTCGAGCGCGGTTGATCGTTACGCACAAAGGACCATTGCAAAATAGTTACAGGACCAGTTAGCATTCCTTTTACCCATTTTGGTGTGAGCGATTGTGCAAATTCAGCCCATTTCACAGTCATTGGATTCGGACGGGATACATCGCCATAAATAACCGGTGGTTTCACACATCGGCTCCCGTAACTTTGTACCCAACCGTTTTTGGTAAAAGTAAATCCATCGAGTTGCTCCCCAAAATATTCCACCATGTCATTGCGTTCAAATTCTCCGTGAACCAATACATCTATACCAGTTTCTTCTTGAAAACGAATCGTTTCTTCGGTTTCTTTTTCGAGTAAATCATCGTATTGTTGTTGGTTTAATTCGCCTTTTTTGAACTTCGCTCTCCAATTTCTTACTTCGGTAGTTTGCGGGAAAGAGCCAATAGTTGTGGTAGGAAATAAAGGAAGGTTTAATACGTCTATTTGTTTTTTTCTACGAATGAAAAATGGATTTTCTCGTTGATCATCACCAGCTGTAATACTGACAACGCGATTTTTAACCGCATCATTATGAATTAATTTTGATGTTTTTCTATTTTCATTAGCAAGCGTGTTTTCTTCAAAACGAATAGAATTACCAGTGACTATTTCATTCGAAGCGAAATATTTAAGCAGCACTATTTCTTCTGTTTTTTGTTTGGCGAAAGCCAGCCATTGCTTGATTTCCGGAGTTAGTGTCGCATTGTTAGTTTCTAATTCCAAATCACATGGCGAGTGAATCAGAGAGCATGATGGTGCAATTAAGATTCTGTTTTTGCCAAGTGCATCAGTTGCTTTTTTGATAAGAGATAAGGATTTTTTGAAATCATTTTTCCAAATATTTCTCCCATCCACAACACCAAGTGAAAGATTTACACTGCTTGATAATTTTCCCGATTCGAGAATATCGTCCAATTGGGAATGGCAACGTACCAAATCCAAATGCAAAGTATGAACAGGTAAAGCAAGAACGGTCTCAAGATTTTCACCAAAGCAATCAAAATAGTTAGCAAGTAGTAGTTTGATTTTAGGGAAGCGTCTGTTGATTTCGGTATACACATAAGTGATGGCACTTCTTTCTTTATCGGTCAAATTCAAAGCTAAAAACGGTTCGTCAAATTGAATCCATTCTACATTTTCATTTTCCAGTTTTTGAAGAATTTCAAAATAAACAGGAAGTAACTTATTGATAAGGTCAATTCGATGGAAACCTTCTTCTTTTTCTTTTCCAAGAAGTAAATAAGTAACAGGTCCGATAAGCACTGGTTTTGTCGTAACCCCCAAAGCATTGGCTTCTTTGAATTCATCTATTATTTTTTCGGAGAATAATTTAAATTCTTGATCTTTTGTGAATTCCGGTACAATATAGTGGTAATTGGTATCGAACCATTTTGTCATTTCCATGGCAACTACATCCTGTCCGTCTTTTTGCGAACCTCTCGCCATTGCAAAATACAAATCGATAGCGGAGTTTGTTTTGGCCAATTCTTGATAACGTTTTGGAATGGCCCCGACAGTAAGCGATACATCCAATACTTGATCGTAAAACGAAAAGTCATTAGAAGGGATTAAATCGATTCCGGCTTCTGCTTGCAATTGCCAGTTTTCTTTTCGAATGGATTTTCCTGTCTCCAAAAGTTCTTCTATTGAAGTTTTGCCTGCCCAATACGATTCACAGGCTTTTTTTAATTCTCTGTTGCTACCAATTCTCGGATAACCTAGATTGTTTGTTTTCATTGTGTATAGTATTTTTTACTAGGCAAAGTTATTATTTTGGATTTTTAAACTTAAATTAGCTCACTATTTCAGTGAATAAAAGTATTATATGGATATATGGCAGGTTTTAGTTCTGAATTATACTTTGAAAAAGACTTTTAACAGTAAAATACACTATGGAAAATTTAGACAATATAGATTTACAGATCTTGAGACAGCTGCAAGAGAATTCGAATATCAATACCAAAGAGCTAGCCAGTAAATTATTTCTAACGGTCACGCCGGTTTATGAGCGTATAAAGAGGCTTGAACGAGATGGTTATATTATGAAGTATGTTGCTTTGTTAGACAAGAAAAAATTAAATCGTGGTATGATCGTTTTTTGTAATGTACGACTAAAGGAACACGCGAGAAATGTGGGGAGTAATTTTGTAAAGGATATTGTAGCACTTTCAGAAATTATAGAATGTTATAATATTGCAGGGGACTATGATTTTATGTTGAAGATTTTGGTGGAGGATATGTCTAGTTATCAAGATTTTGTGATGAATAAATTATCAACTATTGAGAATATAGGAAATACGCATAGTGTTTTTGTGATGGGAGAAATTAAGCATAGTACAGCATTGGCAATTTGATTGTTTATAAACTTGATCCGTCTTTTTTGGATGTTTGGCAGCAACAATTTAACTGTTGTTTTTTGGCTTTGGTTTTTTTAATTCCAAGCCAAAATTAAACTGTAGCATAAGAGTTTGATCAGAAGGAATTACAAAGCTTCTTTTCTTTATAAAATATATCTATTTCTGTATCTTTGAAAACAAATCCTAAAAAAAAACCATGAACTGGGAACAACTTTTATCACTAAGACGACAAGGCGACAAGGGCAAAAGATTACGTGTAGAACAAGATGATACCCGCTTGGGTTTTGAGGTTGATTATGATCGTATTATCTTCTCGTCCGCTTTTAGAAGTTTACAGGATAAAACGCAAGTTATTCCGTTGTCAAAGATTGACTTTGTGCACACCAGATTGACACATAGTTTAGAAGTTTCAGTTGTTGGTCGTTCTTTAGGACGATTGGTTGGTAAAAAAATAATAGAAAAATATCCGCATTTGAAAGAAGTTCACGGGTATCACATGAATGATTTTGGGGCTATAGTTGCTGCAGCATCTTTAGCTCATGATATTGGAAATCCTCCTTTTGGACATTCGGGTGAAAAAGCAATCGGAGAATATTTTTCCATTGGAAAAGGGCAGCAATACAAAGACCGGCTTACTGAAAAAGAATGGCAGGATTTAATCGATTTTGAGGGAAATGCGAATGGATTTTCAGTACTGACTGCCAGTCGTCCCGGAATAGAAGGGGGACTGCGAATTTCGTATGCGACTCTTGGCGCTTTTATGAAATATCCAAAGGAAAGTTTGCCGAAAAAACCAACCAAGGATATAGCCGATAAAAAATATGGTTTCTTTCAAACTGATAAAGCTTTTTTTCAGGATGTGGCTTGTGATATGGGTTTAATGCCAAATAAATCAGGAGATAATATTGGTTTTGAAAGGCATCCATTAGCTTATTTAGTAGAAGCGGCAGATGATATCTGTTATACCATTATTGATTTTGAAGACGGAATCAATTTAGGATTAGTTTCCGAGGATTTTGCTTTGGAATATTTAATAAAATTGGTAAAAGACAGCATCGATACTTCTAAATATAAGACTTTAGAAACCAAAGAAGACAGAATTAGTTATTTGCGCGCTTTGGCAATCGGCAGCTTAATTAATGATGCAGTGAAAGTTTTTATCGAAAATGAAGCATTAATTCTGGAAGGTAAATTTCCATATGCTTTAATGGATAAAAGCAAGTACAAAGCACAGATGGATGATATCATTAAAATTAGCGTCAAAAATATTTACCAAAGTCGTGAAGTTATTGAGAAAGAAATCGTCGGTTATCAAATCATACAAACTTTGTTGGATACGTTCATCACGGCTTTCAATAATAAATTCATCGGAGAGGCATCAAACTATGATGCTTTAATCATGAAAATGTTACCCGAGAAACATCATTTGGAAAAAGAAAACCTTTATGGAAGGTTACTCCATATTTGTCATTATGTTTCGCTTTTAACCGATGGAAATGCGCTCGAATTATTTGAAACTATTAATGGGAGAAAAAAAGCGTAATTGTTTAGAAAACATATACTATTCCAACACCTAAGAGTTGTTTTAGTTGCGCTTTTGGACCTTCAGTAACTTGATTTCCATCAATTTCTTTTTTGGTTTTTATATCATCATCATAAACTAGTCGCGTTCCTATATTTGCTTTTACATATTGGTTTACTACCAGGTCTACCGTTAAATCGCAATCGACATCTACATTGCCGAATTTATTGATATAATCTGAGTATAAACTCAAACGATTTTCTATATTGATGTTTTTGGCAATTTCTTTTTTATAGAAGCTGGTCATCAAAAAACCAAGTTCGGTTTTTGATTTTTTACCTTCAGAAATTAAAATTCCATTACTGTCATAAGTCGCTTTTTCAACACCAAAAGCACCTTGATTGGCTAATTTTTGATCTAAAACCAATGTCGTTTTAAAAGTAAAAGGTGAAATATAGAATATTCTGTTTTTATCTTTACTCGTGTTTTCAGCTCCCATCCCCATAAAAGCATAGGCCGGAGCTAAAGGTTTTGATTTGGCAATTTCTGTATTTGGATACGAATAACCATTTGAAAATTGTGAGCTGAAGTTAAATTTTGCGGTGTGATACCAATTAGAAAGAGTGTCATTTCGATAACCAAATGAGGAATTAAATCGTATTGCATCTTCGGTTTTCCTTATTTCGATTCCATCTTGTTTGTTTAAACCATAACGAATAATAAGTTCGTTTACCCATTTGCGATTTTTTCTGGCGTAAACTCTTGTGAAATCACCTTTAAGCAATCCAGATATGGAGTTTGTTCCACCGGCACTCCAATTGACAAAAGCAATTTCGGAGAGGTAGAAACCTAAACTATTTTTTTTTGTCCACGGTGATACGGTATAAACAGGAATCGGCGGGTATATTTTTAGTGCAACTGTCAGGGGTTCCATCGCAGTTACTTTTACCAGTGTTGTTGATGGTATAAGCCCTGCTGTTATTGGTGTTGTTGATATCTCTTGGGAAAAACTATTTATAGAAATTGTTAGCGAAAGGAAGAGTAAGACTTGGGATAGTAATTTCATAAAAAAGTATTAATTTAAGGGTACAAAATAATTATTTTAATAACTTGAAAAAAGTATTTCAAGACTTTTAACGTCAATTTTACAATATTGTTGTAGTTCGGCAACAGTTCCCTGTTCGATAAATTCATCAGGAATGCCAAGAACGGTTATTTTTGAATTATAATTATTCTCGGATGCAAATTCAAGGATTGAACTTCCAAAGCCACCTTTTATTACGCCGTCTTCTATTGTGACTATAGTTGCAAAGGTAGTGAAAATGGAATGTAATTCATTTTCATCTAGTGGTTTGACAAAAGAAAAATCATAATGTGCAATGGTTGTTGGATGTTTTGTTTTGGCTATAGCCAAAGTGATATTATTACCAATTGTTCCATTAGATAAAACGGCTACTTTCGAACCTTCTTTAAGGCAAATACTTTTTCCAATTTCTATTTTTTCGTACTTTCCAAGATATTGAGTTTGCCAATCTGGTATGAGACCTCGACCTCGCGGATAACGAATGGCAATAGGTTGATTTAATCCCAATTGTGCAGTATATAGAATGTTTTGCAATGCTATTTCGTTCCTTGGAGCATAAACAATGATATTTGGGATGCAACGCAAATACGCCAAATCGAAAACACCGTGATGTGTTGCGCCGTCTTCGCCAACTAAGCCTGCTCTGTCTAAACAAAAAATTACTGGTAGATTCTGTAAAGCCACATCATGAATCACCTGATCATAACCTCTTTGTAAAAAAGTAGAGTAAATATTGCAGAAAACAATCATGCCTTGTGTTGCCATTCCGGCTGCTAAAGTCACTGCATGCTGTTCGGCAATTCCCACGTCAAAAGCACGTTTTGGAAATGCATCCATCATGAATTTCAAGGAGCTTCCTGATGGCATTGCAGGGGTGATTCCAATAATTTTTTCGTTTTTTTTAGCTAAATCTAATAGCGTCAAGCCAAATACATCTTGGTATTTTGGAGGCAAATTTTCTTCGGATTTGAGATGGATTTCACCTGTGTTTGCATCAAATTTTCCAGGGGCATGGTATTTCACCTGATTTTCTTCAGCTTGTTGCAATCCTTTTCCTTTTGTCGTAGTAACATGGAGGAATTTTGGGCCTTTAATTTTTTGTAACCGCTTTAATTCCTTGATTACTGCAGAAAGATCATGTCCGTCTATTGGTCCTGAATAATTAAAATTCAAAGACTTAATCATGTTATTTTGTCTCGGGTTTTTTCCTTCTTTTACAGCAGTTAGGTATTCTTTTAATGCACCTACGCTTGGATCAATTCCAATAGCGTTGTCATTAAGAATTACCAACAAATTAGCATCGGTCACTCCCGCGTGATTTAGGCCTTCAAAAGCCATTCCTGATGCGATGGAAGCATCTCCGATTACGGCTATGTGCTGTTTATTGTAATCGCCTTTCAAATTGGAAGCAATTGCCATTCCAAGAGCTGCTGAAATAGAAGTAGAGGAATGGCCTACACCAAAAGCGTCATAAATACTCTCACTTCTTTTTGGGAAACCTGAAATTCCGCCTAATTGTCTATTGGTATGAAAACTTTCTCTTCTTCCGGTCAGTATTTTATGTCCGTAGGCTTGATGGCCTACGTCCCAGATCAATAAATCGTTTGGTGTTTCAAAAACATAATGCAATGCAATCGTCAATTCTACAACTCCGAGACTTGCGCCGAGATGTCCTTCTTTTACAGAGACGATATGGATAATGAAATCACGTAACTCTTGAGCAACTTGAGGAAGTTGGGCTTCCTCGAGTAAGCGTAAATCGGCTGGGTTATTTATGTTTGAAAGTAAATTATCTGACATGAAGCAAATGTACGAATTGAATTCTTATTTTTGTACCTATGATAAATCCTTTCACCGACGAATATTTTATGAAAAAAGCTTTGCAGGAAGCTGAAATGGCTTTTGAAAAAGATGAAATTCCTGTTGGAGCTGTTATTGTTATTGATAATAAAGTGATCGCAAGAGGTCATAATCTTACCGAAATGCTCGTTGACGTAACGGCTCATGCCGAAATGCAGGCTATTACTGCCGCCGCAAATTTTCTGGGAGGCAAATATTTAATTGGTTGTACACTTTATGTGACATTAGAGCCTTGTCAAATGTGTGCGGGCGCTTTGTACTGGAGTCAGATTTCGAAAATTGTTTTTGGTGCAACCGATGAAAACCGAGGTTTTACAAAAATGGGAACGCAATTGCATCCTAAAACGACTGTTGTTCGGGGAGTTTTGGCTGAGGAAGCTTCGGACTTAATGAAGCGATTTTTTGTTAAGAGAAGAGAATGATTAGATAGGACAACAGTTATTTTACTTTATATCCTTCAAGCAAATAAACAAGCATATTTCTGACATGCTTTTTATTTCTGAATTGTCTTATAATTACAGGCGTGTTAATTTTTTTAAACATCATTTTGTATTGCTCACGGGGATCGCTAAAATTATTGGAAACGGTAATAAAATAGGCGTCATCGCCATATTTTAGTTTCTTTCTGTATTTATTTAGCCATTCATAGGTATGGATATCCTCTAATTTTCCGACAGCAATAAAATCTAAATGCAACGGTTGTGCAATATAATTATCGATATGTGCACCTGGAAACCATTTGTTGTTAATGATAAAAGTAGTTGTCGTTTTTTCTGATTGAATGTCTTTTTTGTATATTTTTTTAAACTCATTCATAAAGAAATTCCAATCATACATATCCAGTGTAACATCACCTTTGCCAAACGATTTTTCTTTTTCACTCCCAAGGGTGCCCGGAAAGTAATTGATTAACAGAATTCCGGAAATTGTTATTGCCAGTATGAAAATACAAGAAGAAAGGGCTAATGTATGTAATCTTAGATTTTTATTTTTTAAAGTTTGTACTTCATCAGCAAGGGAACAAGCCGTGAGTATGATTAATGCCATAAATGCAGGTCCGGACCAATGTGGAAGCGTATCTCTGAACCATGACATAAAAAGCAGCAAAAAAATTAATGGAATACTTAATAAAAGAAGTATTCTTTTGATTGGCGTTGAGATACTGGTTTTGTTTTTCCAAAGCGCAATTAGTGCTATAATAAACAAAAAATAATTAATGGGGTTGTTGTAAAAAATACCTCCAAAAAATTCTCTAAAAAAACTACTGGGATTAATACCTCTGTTAATGGAAACTCTGTTACTATGAAAAGTATAGGTAATGAAATGATTATTAATATTCCAGATTAATATGGGTGAAATAATTATTATAGTGATTAATGCCGAAAGATAGAGGTGTTTATTAGCCAGCAGCGCCCTTTTATAACATAAAATATACAATCCAAAACCGAACCATAGAAACACGCCATGTATTTTACTCATAGTACACAGGCCAGCAACTAATCCAAAAAGTAAAAGATTATAATTTAGATTTTTATCCGTTTTGGTAGCGGATACAATTTTGATAAGTAAAGAAATGCCGATCGTCCAAAAAAATAATTGGGGGGAATCAGGCATAATAAAAACACCTGCAATTATACTCGAATAAAAAGAAGCAGTAAACAATAAAGCTGCGATAAAACCTGCTTTTTCATTCTTTATATTTTTGCAAATCGTATAAATCAAATAGGTGTTAACTCCTGCTAAAATAATCGAACCTAAACGAATGAAAAGTTCGTTTGTAAAAAACAAATTGAATGTTGTCAATCTGATAAGTAAGGCAACTATAGGTGGATGGTCGAAATAATTCCATTGTAAATGTTGGGCATAAGTAAGGTAATAAACTTCATCGTTGCCTAGCCCTGTTGTAATTGCAGTGATCACCCTAACTGCAGTGGCGATAAATATCAGTAAAAATAGCTTGTACTTTTCTATCATTATAATTTAAAGGTATACAGTTTGTTTGCGCTAAAATTCCATATAATCACAAGAATTGTAACGATTACTTTGCATGCATAAAAATTTATTTTAGTGTTTTTTTGAAGCAAATAAAGCAAAATTGTATTTAATGCAAAACCTATAACTGAAATAATTAAAAAACTAAGAAACTGAGATGCAACATGGCTATTGTTATTGTGAAAAGTAAAATATCTGTTGAGAATATAATTGTTTACAACGGCGAATGAAAATCCCAAGGCGTTAGCAACATATTTATTTAGTCGCAATTTTTCTTTACAAAACCAAGTAATGCAGAAATCGATTACAAGACCTGTGAAACCAACCAATCCAAATTTTATAAATATAATGAAATCCATTTATCCGTTGGTTATTGAAGAGTTCGGAAAAGTAGTGCCCCAAGGCTTTAGTATTAAACGGCTTTGTTTAGTAACTATTTTGATAATTTTCAAACTAATTGTATCGTACCAAACTACAGACAAAGAGGCAAACAAAATCCCTATTAAGGCTCCACCAAATACATCTATTAAAAAATGATGGGCTAAATATATTCTGGAATATCCTATTAAAAGCCCAAAGGCCAATGAAAAAACACTAATGCGTTTACTTGTAAAATAAGTGGAAAAAATTGTGGCCATTGCAAAAGCAGAAGCGGAATGGCCAGAAGGGAAACTACGAAATCCCACTCTACTGTTCACAAAAGTATCTAAATAAAATTTATATTTATGGGCTGCAAAATATACACTTGGCCTAGGTGCAGTAATAATTGTTTTGAAAATTTGGGAAAAGAAACCGGAGACTAAGTAAGCCAGTATTAAAAGTAAAGCTAGTTTTCTATGCTTTTTAAAAAAAACAAGGATTAGTGAACTAACTAAAAAAGTGAACATACCATCTCCCAAAAAAGTGATATTCTGAAAGAAGATTTTTAAATTTTGTGTGTGAAAACTATTCAAAAAAATAAAACCTTCAGTTCTTGAAAGAACGCACAAAGAAACAGCAATAGTTATTGTCAACAGCAAATTAATTTTATAAAACAGACTGTTTTTATGGAGTATGATCAAAAGTGCATTCATTTTTAAAAAATATATTTTCGCAAAATTAACCGGTTGCTGTACTCTTAATCGAAATTAAATATTATAAAAATAAAATCAAATCGTAAAACTAATGTTAGCGGAGAGATAGTTTCGATGAGTCAGCTGTTTTATTTTTATTAAATGATTGATTATAAGTAAATTGAGAAAACGCAAAAATGAAATTCAATGTATTGGGATCTTTGGAGTCTGTTTTTGTAGATGAATAGCTAGATATCGAAGATTCGGAGAACCTGAATGCTTCTAAAAAAAAAGACATAAAAAAACCGCCAATCTTACGAAAGGCGGTTTAATTTATTCTATAACAACATTTTCTTTTTTGTCGTAGAAATGATATTCTAAATACGTGTAAGCGTCACGAGGTATGATTTTCACCCACTTTTTATGTTCAAGAAACCATTTTGAACGTAATGATGGAAAACCTTTGGTAAGGTATGCAGCCACAAATGGATGTACATTAAGGACAACTTCTTTGTGGTTTTTTAAAACTCTTTCTAAATCGGAAGCAATTTTATCAATGATTAATATTGGAGCTTCAATTTCTCCATGTTCATTGTTTGGATCTTCTTCTCTAGTTTTAATATTTACTTCTGGTCTTACTCTTTGTCTTGTAATTTGAACTAATCCAAATTTGCTCGGAGGTAAGATTTTATGTTTTGCTTTATCGTCGCTCATTTCTTCCCTTAGGAATTCGAACAAAACTTTGCGATTTTCTGGATTAGACATATCGATAAAATCAACTACAATGATACCACCCATATCACGAAGACGCAATTGTCTTGCGATTTCAGCAGCAGCAATCATATTAACTTCCATGGCTGTATCTTCCTGGTTGGTAGCCTTATTAGAACGGTTTCCACTATTTACGTCTATAACGTGCAAAGCTTCAGTATGTTCGATAATAAGATAAGCCCCTTTACTCATGGATACTGTTTTTCCAAAAGAAGTTTTGATTTGTCTCTCTATGTTATATTTCTCAAAAATTGGCGTGTCATTTGATTGATAAAACTTAACAATGGATTGTTTTGAAGGTGCAATTTCTTGCAGATAATCCTTCGTTTGGTTGAACAACTCTTCATCATCAATTTGAATACCACTAAAGGTATCATTAAATACGTCTCTTAATATTGAAGATGCTCTGTTGAGTTCTCCTAATACCTTGGACGGATGATGAGCAGTTGGTAATTTTTTACACATTGCAGTCCATCTGCTTAGCAGGTTCTGCAAATCTTTTTCTAATTCGGCTGTATTTTTGCCTTCGGCTACTGTGCGAACAATAACACCAAATCCTTTTGGTTTGATGGATTGTACCAATCGTTTCAAGCGTTCTTTTTCCTTTTTGTCTTCTATTTTTTGAGAAATAGAAACACGGTCAGAAAACGGAACTAAAACTATAAATCTTCCGGCAAGAGAAAGCTCAGCGCTAATTCTTGGACCTTTAGTAGATATTGGTTCTTTGACGACTTGTACTAAAATAGATTGATTGGCACTTAATACATCAGTAATAGTACCATCTTTGTCTATTTCTTTTTCAAACTGAAAGTTTTTTAGGGAGAAATCTTTTAATTTACCTGCGCTTACAAGTTTTATGAATTTCAGTTGGGAAGATAAATTAGGACCTAAATCGTGATAATGTAAAAAAGCATCTTTTTCGAAGCCTACATTTACAAAAGCAGCATTAAGTCCAGCAACGGGTTTCCTAATTTTGGCAATAAAAATATCACCAACTTGGAAGTTGCTTTTTTCTTCTTCTTTGTGTAATTCAATTAGTTTTCCATCTTTTAATAAGGCAAAATCTACTGCATCAGAACTAGATCTAATGATTAATTCTTTATTCACGCTGTAAATTTTTATCTATTCGCCGAAGCGAACAAATGGATTAAACAATATTTTAACAGGTATTGAACCCGGTAGGAGAATTAGCTGGCAGTTTTCAGTTGGCAGTTAAACCTGTAATCTGCCTTCGTATGTCTGATGTCTAATTTTCCAAATTTCAATGAACGTTTAAAAAGAAAAAAGTAGTTTAAAACTACTTTTTCTTTTTGTGACGGTTAGCTCTCGCTCTTTTTTTACGTTTGTGAGTCGCTACCTTATGTCTCTTTCTTTTTTTACCGCTTGGCATATCTTGAAGATTTTATGATTAATTAATATTATTTTGCTTCGTTGTTTATTTTCACTCCTTCAACAAAAACCTTTGCAGGTTTGAAGGCTGGAATGTTGTGTGCAGGAATTTTTATTGTTGTATTTTTAGAGATATTTCTACCTGTTTTTTCAGCTCTAGTTTTTACGATAAAACTTCCAAAACCTCTTAAATAAACATTGTCTCCAGTTTCTAATGAATTTTTTACTTCATTCATAAAAGTCTCTACAGTTGCTTGCACATCTCCTTTTTCAAGACCTAATTTTTCTGAAATTTTTGCTACGATATCTGCTTTCGTCATTTTCTTTCCTATTTATTATGTTGTACTATTTTTTTGAGTTTGCAAATATAGGAATTTAAAAAACAATTATTCAAGCTAATTCATTAAATTTTAATAACATAAACTTTTACTTTTGCCAACAAATAATTAAAACATGACTTTTTCTAACTTGTTAATACAATGGTATTTACGAAACAAGCGCGATTTGCCTTGGCGAAATACTGCCAATCCGTACCCTATTTGGCTGTCGGAAATTATGCTGCAGCAGACAAGAGTCGCCCAAGGGATGCCTTATTTTCTGTCTTTTACAGCCGCGTTTCCTACTGTTTTTGATTTGGCGAAAGCCGATGAAGAGCAAGTTTTGAAACTTTGGCAAGGTTTGGGATATTATTCTCGTGCACGGAATTTACACAAAACGGCTCAGCATGTAGCGGATGAATTGTCAGGTATTTTTCCTACTACTTATAAGGACTTGTTGAAACTAAAAGGAATTGGAGAATATACTGCTGCTGCAATTGCTTCTTTTTCTTACAATGAAGTGGTTCCTGTTGTTGATGGAAATGTGTTTCGGGTTTTGTCGCGTTATTTTGATATCGAAACAGATATTGGTGCTGCTTCCGCCAAAAAGGAATTCGCCGCTTTGGCTTTTGAATTAATACCGAAAGACAATCCCGCCATTTTCAATCAGGCCATCATGGAGTTTGGTGCTTTGCAATGTGTTCCAAAAAGTCCTAATTGCAGTATTTGTGTTTTTAATGAAAGTTGTGCCGCTTTGCAAAAAAACAAAGTAGATCAGTTGCCGGTAAAGTCTAAGAAACTGAAAGTAAGGAATCGCTTTTTTAATTATTTGGTTGTCAGTGATGAGAATGAAAATACAATAATTCAAAAGCGAACTGATAAAGGAATTTGGCACAATTTGTATGAATTCCCTTTGATTGAAACTGAAAAAGTAGAGGGTTTTGATTTTATTACGAAACGTGTTCAAAAGGAATTCTTTACAAATAATGGTGTTGTCAGTATAATGGAGTGTAATGAAAAGAGTATCATTCATAAGTTATCGCACCAACATTTGCATATCAAGTTTTGGAAAGTAACTATAAAAGGAGCAATCGAAAACGGAATAGATGCTGCAACTTTAAAAGCATTTCCCTTCCCAATTGCGATTCATAATTTTATTGAAAAGGATTTATAAAGTTTCTAAAAAAATGTATCTTTGATAGAAATACAATTCTACTATTATGAATGGGACGTTGAATAAGGTTATGTTGATTGGTCATCTTGGCGATGATGTCAAAATGCATTATTTTGACGGAGGAAATTGTATCGGTAGATTTCAGCTGGCGACAAACGAAATCTATATTAATAAGACAACCAATGAAAAGATCACTTCTACGGAATGGCATAATTTGGTCGTGCGTAATAAAGCGGCTGAACTTTGTGAAAAGTATCTTTCAAAAGGAGATAAGATATATGTGGAAGGCCGATTAAAATCACGTCAATGGCAAGCTGAAGACGGATCTACTAAATATACAACAGAAATTCAAGTGACCGAGTTTACTTTTTTATCTACGAAGAAGGATAACGAGAACAATAAACAAATTCAAAATCCGGAATCCGTAAAAAATACTAACTTTGACGCGCAAAACAACGGTTTGCCAGTCAATGATTTGCCGTTTTGATTGTTTAACTAATCTTTTTTAATTTGGACCCAGAGCCCAGTTATTTTGCTTACGCCATAGACACTGACTTCGTGTTTGGTTTTGTTGGGATATTTGCCTTACTTTTTTGTTCCGCAATAGTTTCAGGAGCAGAAGTCGCATTGTTTTCGTTGTCTCAAAAAGACATTGACGAAACATTGCATGAAAACATTTCAAAAGGAAAAATTATTTCTGACCTTTTGGAAAGACCTAAAAAGCTTTTAGCTACGCTTCTTGTCGCTAATAATTTCATCAACATTGGAGTTGTTATCTTGTTTTCATTTGTTGGAAAAAACCTGTTTGCTGCAGTGGCTTCACCTATTTTAAAATTTATTCTTGAAGTAATTGTTGTTACTTTTCTACTGTTGTTATTTGGAGAGGTTTTGCCAAAAGTATATGCGAGCAGAAACAATATTAAGTTTGCCAAGTTGATTGCATATCCTATTGCAGTGCTTGATAAATTGCTTTCCCCTTTAAGTTTGCCTATGCGAGCCGCCACGGTGTATTTGCATAATAAACTAGGAAAACAAAAAACAAACTTCTCTGTAAATCAATTGTCTCAGGCATTAGAACTCACAGCAACGGATGAAACTTCCTCCGATGAACAAAAGATATTAGAAGGAATTGTGAGTTTTGGAAATACGGATACGAAACAGGTGATGAGTCCCAGAATTGATATTTTTGCTTTGGAAATAGACGAGTCGTTTTCAGTTATTTGTCCAAAAATTATTGAAAAGGGATATTCCAGAATACCTGTTTATAGAGACAATATCGATCAGATCGAAGGCGTTTTGTTTGTGAAAGATTTACTCCCGCACATTAATACAAGTGAATTTGATTGGAAGTCATTATTAAGAGAGCCGTTTTTTGTTCCTGAAAATAAAAAATTGGACAATTTGTTGAAAGATTTTCAAAGTATGAAAAGTCATTTGGCCATTGTAGTTGATGAATATGGCGGAACTTCTGGTTTGGTTTCTTTGGAAGATGTAATTGAAGAAATCGTTGGTGATATCAGTGACGAATTTGATGATGAGAATATCAATTTTTCTCAAATTGATGATAAAAATTACCTTTTTGAAGGAAAAATAAACCTCAAAGATTTCTATAGAATTATTGCTGTAGATGAAGAATTATTCGAAATTAAAAAAGGAGAAGCGGAAACATTAGCTGGATTTATACTTGAAATTCTAGGGAATTTTCCTAAAAAAGATCAGAAGATAACATTTGCAAACTGCCAGTTTGTGGTAGAAGCGGTAGATAAAAAACGAATTAAACAAATAAAAGTAACGATTGAATAATTAAAAATGTTTAAAAAAATAATCACTTTTTCAACAATACTACTATCCTTTTTAAGCATTAGTTGCAAAGACGATGTTGTGCCAAAACCATCAGGTTATTTACGATTGGATTATCCGGAAGCAAAATATGTAAATTTCGAAAATGAATGTCCCTTTGCTTTCGAGATGAATTCGGAGGCTGTTATCAAAGGAGAAAAAGAGTGTGGATTTACCATTACGTATCCAAAAATGAAAGCCACTATTTATCTGACTTATAAGCCAGTGAATAATAATATTAATAAATTGTTGCGGGATGCTCAAAAACTTACTTATGAGCATGTTATAAAGGCAGATGACATATTAGAACAGCCATATTTAAACCCTCAAAAAAAGGTGTATGGTATGTTTTATCAGGTTGATGGGAATGCGGCGACTAATTCACAGTTTTATGCAACGGACAGTATAAAACATTTTGTAACCGGCTCTATTTATTTCTATGCTAAACCTAATTTTGATTCTATTATGCCAGCAGCAAGTTACGTTAAAAATGACATGCAAAGATTAATGGAAACCTTAAAGTGGAAATAAGATAAATACTTAAAAGAACTGAGGAAGTATTGTTAGACCTATAAAAAAAGCTTCTCAGTTGAGAAGTTTTTTATGAAATGAAATAATTTCGATTACGATTTCATATTCGAAACCTTATATGTTTTACCGTCAGCCGTTGCTTCCACAACTTTAGTCAGGCTTTCTGGATTTTGAACGGTTTTGTCAAAAGTTACAGTTGCCAGTTTTTTATCAAAATCCACAGTGGCTTTTTGTACGCCATCCAGGTCAGATAATTCGTTTTCTATAGTTTTTGCGCAACCAATCGCACAAGTCATTCCTTCTACTTTAAAACTTGCTGTTTGCAAATTAACGGCTGCGATTTCTTTTTTGACTTTCGGCGCAGTAGTTTCTGTTGAAGTCATCACAGTTGGAGTAGTTTCTACGGTATTTTTTTTACAACTTACAAATAAAAGACCTGTAAGGAATGCTGCTGTTGCTATTGATTTTGTGAAATTCATTTTTATTGGATTTAAATTAAAGGTCTAATTATCAGCTGCAAAATTAATAAAAAAAAAGAAGCTGTATTTCATAAAATTATTACAATTTTGAGGCAAAATTAGATTTTATGAATGCGAGACAATTGAAATGGATTTACTTGATGATTCTTGCCTTGATTTGGGGAAGTTCGTTTATTTTAATAAAAAAGGGGTTGGTTGGTTTGACTGCTTTGCAATTAGGTTCTTTGCGAATCTTGTTTGCTGCCATTTTTCTGTTATTCATAGGCTTTAAAAGTTTAGCGAAAATTCCAAAAGAAAAATGGAAATATATCGCACTTACTTCGTTGTTTGGGACGTTCACTCCGGCATATCTTTTCGCTATTGCCGAAACTGAAATCGATAGTTCGATAACCGCGATTCTTAATTCCTTGACTCCTTTAAATACTTTGATTTTGGGAGCAATGGCTTTTGGAATAAATTTCAGAAGAAGTCAGGTTTGGGGTGTTTTTATAGGTCTTGTAGGAAGTATACTTTTAGTTTTTAACGGTGCCATAAATCATCCGGAGCAAAATTATTATTACACAATTTTGGTTATAGTCGCTTCTATTTGCTACGCAATAAACGTCAATTTATTAAAAAAACATTTGTCTGATTTGAGTCCGTTGAGTATTACTACCGGAAATTTTGCATTTCTATCGTTACCCACACTGCTTATTCTATTTTTTTCTGGTTTTTTTGATGTGATTCATGTCGATACCGTACAACATTCGGTTCTGTTTATCATGATTCTGGGAGTTGTGGGTACTGGAATCGCGAATATTCTTTTCTTTAAATTAATCCAAATGTCTTCGCCTGTTTTTGCTACTTCAGTAACGTATTTAATTCCAATAGTTGCTTTCTTTTGGGGGTTATTAGATAATGAAATGCTGACCCCTGTTCAGTTCTTTGGGGCATTTATCATTTTGATTGGAGTTTATTTATCGGCAAAAAAGTAGTTTGCAAATTACGTATCTCCGCTGTTGTAATTAGTAAAAAAACAAAGACTATCTTTTAGGATAGCCTTTGTTGATTTTTAAAACAAAACAACTGATTTTATTTATAAACGGGTTTTTCTGCCGGATTTCCATAATTGTCAAAATAGAATATAGGGATGTTTAGTTTTTCCAATCCGGGAATCACTTCCGATCCTTTTCCGGCAATTATAATTCGGCTATTATCCAAAAGAAAATATTTATTGGCCGCACGAAGAATATCATCTGGAGTAACTGCATTTATGGTTTTGATGTAATTTTCATAAAAATCAGCAGGGAGATCTTCGGTTTCTATGTTTAAGGCGTAACGTGCTATTGCTTGAGGTTTTTCTACTTGCATTACAAATCGACCTATATATCCGGCTTTTACATTTTTAAGTGCTTCTGCGGAGACTTTTTCGGTCCTGATTTTTTTAATTTCTTTGATGAACTCAACAACGGCACTATCTGTAACGGCACTTTTTACAGCGGAGGCCGATCTCAATTTTGTGACGTATTTCCCAGAGCCTATGATTGCATTTGCGCCATAAGTCCAGCCATTTTTTTCTCTTAAGTTCAAATTGAGGTAACTGTTGAAATCTCCGCCAAGAATATAAGTGGCTATTACAGCGGGAAAAAAATCAGGGTCTTTCATTTTTAAATTCACGGTATTCACTACTGAAATCTCTGATTGGACAGCATTGGGAATGTCAATAAAATTGATTTGGGTAAAGGGTACATTTTGCGGATCAGCATACGTATACTTTGGTGTGCTTCTTTTTTTCCATGAACCGAAAAGTCTTTCGACAATAGGTTTTACGTCGTCATATTTAATATCTCCTATAATCACTAAATATCCGTTTTCGGGAACAAAATAATTTTGATAATTGGATTCTATATCAGCAAGTGTTACGTTTTTAAGTGTTTCTTCGGTCATGGGTTCTCCGGAAGGATGGTTTTTTCCAAAGGCAAGCACGTCAACGACTCTGTTGGCAATTGCAGGGACACTTTTTTCCTGAGCTTTGAGTCCTTCTAATAATTTAGCTTTTTCTTTGTCAAATTCTTCTTGTGTGAATTTTGGGTGTAATGCTCCGGAAGCCATTAATTCCAAGACTCTTCCTGCATATTTAGAAAGAGAACTGGCATAAGCGCCTTGTGAACTAAAGTTGATGCTGGCACCCAAAAAATCAATTTCTTCATTGAAAGCATCTTTTGCAATTTTTATGCTTCCGTTTCCGATCAGGTTGTTGCATAATTCATCGACACCTTTTTTATTGCCTTCTGCAAATGGTGCGTTGTCTAATGCAAGGTTGAAAGTTACTCTTGGTAATTTGTGATTTTCTACAATCATTACTTTTAAACCATTATCCAAAATAAAGGTTTGTGGTTTTTTTATATTGACTACCGGAGAAACTCCAGGTTTGGGTTGTGGACGATTTTGTGCCTGCATGGTTCCTGTTATAAACAAAATGAGTAATAGAATAGTTGTTTTTTTCATGATTGAAAATGGCTTAATTTCGAATCTCTGCTTTTGAAGGAACATAATCCAAAATAAGTCTTTGATTTGGATTTAAATATTTCCTAGCCACTTCTCTAATTTCTTTACGCGTAATTGAATGTAATAAATCAATTTCTGTGTTAATCAAATTGATATCGCCATACAGCAAATGATAAGTAGCTAAGTTTTCAGCAATTCCTTCTAAAGTAGCATTTTTGTTTACAAAGCGATTGTCAAACGTATTTTGCAATTTTTGAAAATCTTTCTCAGAGATCAATTCGGTCTGAATTTTTACAATTTCCTCATCAACCTCTTTTATTAAATCGGCAGAAGTGTGCGTTCCCATTGGTAGTCCATATAAAATATACATACCATAATCTTCCTGACTAAAGCCAACAGCATCTATTTGTAGCGCCATTTTTTTTTCATCAACAATTTTCTTGTATAATTTAGAGCTTTTTCCATCACTTAAATAAGACGATATCAAATCCAAAACTCTGGCGTCTCTCGTTTTCATTGAAGGAGTTCTATAGGTAGCCACAATCATTGGAATCTGAATGTTTGGATCCTCGTAGGTTGCTCTTATGGTTTGCGTAATGGGTTCTTCCACAAAAGTTTGTTTTTTTAGGTCTTTTCCTTTTTGGATTGATCCAAAATATTTCTGAATCCATTCCTTAGCTTTAGTTTTTTCGAAATCTCCTGCTACAACCAATACGGCATTGTTTGGAATGTAAAACTTCTTATTAAAAGCCTGAAATTCTTCTAAAGTGGCTGCATCCAAATGTTCCATCGAACCAATTGTAGTCCAACGATACGGATGGTTCTTGAACATGTTTTCTTTTACAGCTCCTATAATATTGCCATAAGGCTGATTGTCGTAACGACTTCTTTTTTCTTCCTTTATGACTCCGTTTTGAGTGTCAACGCCAATTTTATTGATTACAGGATGCATTAGTCTTTCGGATTCCATCCAAAGTGCCAATTCTAAATTATTAGAAGGAAATACTTCATAATAATAGGTGCGGTCATCCGAAGTGTTGGCGTTATTTATTCCGCCATTTGAAGTGACGATTTTAAACCATTCCCCGCGTTTGATATTTTCAGTTCCTTCGAATAAAAGATGTTCGAAAAAATGAGCAAATCCTGTTCTGTCCGGTGTTTCATCTTTGGAGCCCACATGATACATTACGGAAGTCACAACAACTGGTGCCGAAGGATCGTTATGCAATATCACATGCAGGCCATTGTCTAAATCATATTCTTCGAAAGCTATTTTTTGAGCCGAAGCTATTCCTCCCAGCATAAGCGCAGTACTTAATATTGTTATTAATTTTTTCATACAGATTAATACATTTCTAGATAAAACGAAAAATATTTATACCTCAAAAATACTTTTTTTTAATCATGATTGTCTGATGATTTAAAGTTTCGGTTAATTTTAACAGATTTTGGTTGAATTAAGGGTGTTTTGAAATTAGATAAACTGTTGAAAAACAAAGTTTAAAATAGCTAAAGTATTTTTTTGCCTGAGGGATTGCAGGATAAATATTTAATTGTATATTTGCAACCTTAAAAATTATTAAAACAATTCAGTATGTATGCAATCGTAGAGATAGCAGGGCAACAGTTCAAAGTAAGCAAAGACCTAAAGGTTTACGTTCACCGTTTGGCAAATGAAGAAGGTTCGAAAGTTTCTTTCGATAAAGTTTATTTGTTAGATGATAACGGTACAATCACAATAGGCGCCCCAGCTATAGAAGGTGCTTCAGTAGAAGCTAAAGTGTTACAACACTTAAAAGGAGATAAAGTTATCGTTTTCAAAAAGAAAAGAAGAAAAGGATACAAAAAGAGAAACGGTCACAGACAATATCTTACTCAAATTGTAATTGAAGGTATTACTGGTGTTGGTGCTAAGAAAGCAGCTCCTAAGAAAGCAGCAGTTGAAGCAACTACAGAAGAAGTAGAAGCTCCTAAGAAAAAAGTAGCTAAAGCTAAAAAAGAAGATACACAAGAATAATAACAAAATAAAACTAATACGTCATGGCTCACAAGAAAGGTGTCGGTAGTTCTAAGAATGGTAGAGAATCAGAATCAAAACGTTTAGGTGTTAAGATTTTTGGTGGTCAAGCTGCTATTGCTGGGAACATCATCGTAAGACAAAGAGGTTCAAAACATAATCCAGGTGAAAACGTTTACATTAGTAAAGATCACACACTACACGCAAGAGTAGACGGAGTTGTTAAGTTCCAAAAGAAAAGAGATAATAAATCATACGTTTCTATCCTTCCATTTGAAGTTGAAGCATAATTGATTTTTTAATTATTAAAAAACCCGTTTCGAAAGAAACGGGTTTTTTTGATATTAGTACGAAAATTAATTTGTTTATTGTGTAGATTTCTAACGAGCTGTTTATTCTTTCAACTTCTGAAGTATGTTGTTTATTCTACTTTTTCTTTTTGCCCAAACCCGATGTAATAAGTAAATTTGAACAGGAATAATAAGAGAAATAAATCCTAAGGAGAGCAGTTTTTCTTTCGTAAATGCTATGGTTGAGATAAAGTAGCCCAAGAGTATTGCAATGGCAAGTACTCGCGTAGCTATAGAAATAACAGCATAGTTTTTAACTTTGATCTGGTAATTTTTTAGCGATTCAAGAATGGTCTCTCCATTTATCGGATTGTTTATGATTTGAAACCCCAATACGTTATGTACCAGTATAAAAATAACCGATACCACAAGCAGGACGTTCCAAAGAGGGGATTTTAAGTGTCCATCAAAAATATTGTAGTATACCGCTAGGAAAATAGCCCAAAGAACGGTTTCTGTTAGCAGTTGTATTCTGATGCCTTTTAATACAGGATGGTTGTTTTCAAGAATCATTTTTTGAATGTTTTCTTTGCTCAATAGTGCTTTCCCTGCATTTTGATACTCTGATTTTAAGTTTTCTAATTCCATAATTATGTATTTAAAATTACTTTTAGTTTTTTCTTAATTCTGCTCAAACGAACTCCAATGTTGTTTTCTGAAATCCCAACGATTTCTGCAATTTCGACATAGCTTAGATCGTCTAGGTAAAGTGCAATAAGTGCTCTTTCGTCTTCACTCAGTTGGCGAATGGCCGAAAATAGAAGTTCCTCTCGCCAAGGTTCTGCGACTTCCGGGAGGATGTTTTTCTCGGGAAGAGCATCAGAATACAGTAGTTTGACTTTGGGTTTTCTGAATGATGCCATGGCTGTGTTTAATCCTATACGATACATCCAGGTCGATACTTTAGACTTGCCTTGAAATTTAGGATAGGATTTCCAAAGTTGATAGATTATCTCCTGGAAAAGATCTTCCTGGTCTTCGGGAGTATCCCTATACATTCGGCAAATCTTATGAATCAATGCCTGATGGGGGAATATTTCGTCTGTAAATTGATCTTTCATAATTGATTGTTTACTTTCTTCATAATTTCTATTTTACCCATTGGTTGATAAAAAGATGAAAAACTTACAGTAGTAGCTTTTTTATTTTAAAATTAATATTTAAAACAAACAATGGCACAGCCCTTTATTCAGGCTAATTTACAGAAATAAAAAACCCTCGCATCACTGCAAGGGTTTTAAGTCTAAAATCATAAATTGTCAAGCAACAATTTAAAATCCTCTAGTATCTGTAATATTCTGGTTTGAATGGACCTTCAACTGGAACTCCAATATATTCTGCTTGGTCGTCACGTAACGTTTCTAGTTCAACACCTAATTTAGCCAAGTGTAACATAGCCACTTTTTCATCTAAATGTTTTGGTAACATATATACGTCATTGTTGTATGCCGCGCTGTTTTTCCACAATTCGATTTGAGCTAGCGTTTGGTTGGTAAATGAGTTACTCATCACAAAACTTGGGTGACCTGTAGCACAACCAAGGTTTACCAAACGACCTTCAGCCAAAATAAGAATGTCTTTTCCAGCAATAGTATATTTGTCTACTTGTGGTTTGATTTCAATTTTTGATGCGCCGTGGTTCGTGTTTAACCAAGCCATGTCAATTTCGTTATCAAAATGACCAATGTTACAAACCACAGTTTTATCTTTCATTTTTTCGAAATGGCTTCCCAAAACGATATCTTTATTTCCAGTAGTTGTAATGATAATGTCAGCTGTAGCGATAACAGTATCTAATTTTTTAACTTCAAAACCATCCATAGCTGCTTGAAGCGCACAAATTGGGTCAATTTCAGTAACGGTAACAATAGATCCAGCACCTCTAAAAGAAGCGGCAGTTCCTTTACCTACATCGCCGTAACCACAAACGATTACTCTTTTTCCGGCTAGCATCAAGTCAGTTGCACGACGTACTGCATCCACAGCACTTTCTTTACAGCCATATTTGTTATCAAATTTTGATTTAGTAACCGAGTCATTTACGTTGATAGCTGGCATTGGTAATGTTCCAGCTTTTACTCTTTCGTAAAGTCTGTGAACACCGGTTGTAGTTTCTTCAGATAATCCTTTGATTCCGGCAACCAATTCTGGGAAACGGTCAATAACCATATTGGTCAAATCTCCACCATCATCAAGAATCATGTTCAATGGCTTTCTGTCTTCGCCAAAGAATAATGTTTGCTCAATACACCAGTCAAAATCTACTTCATTCAAACCTTTCCAGGCATAAACCTGAATTCCTGCAGCAGCAATAGCAGCAGCAGCTTGATCTTGAGTAGAGAAAATGTTACAAGAACTCCAAGTTACTTCAGCACCAAGAGCAATCAGCGTTTCAATCAAAACCGCAGTTTGAATTGTCATGTGCAAACATCCTGCAATACGAGCACCAGCAAGTGGTTGTTCGTCTTTGTATTCCGCACGAAGCGCCATTAAACCTGGCATCTCAGCTTCTGCTAGTTCAATTTCTTTTCTTCCCCAAGCCGCTAGAGAAATGTCTTTAACTTTGAAAGCCACAAAAGGCATAGTTGTAGTACTCATTTATAGTATATTTGTAATTGTAAATTTTTTGCAAATTTACGTAATAACTTTAGAATTTTACTGTTTTCTAAAAGATTTATGAATTGTTTAATTCTCTAATCTTTTGAACATTAACTAAATAATTTTTATTAGGAGCTATTTTCCATTATTCGCTATATCTTTTTCCATGTAAAAAAGTGTGAAAGAAGCATGTCGCTACTAACGAGACTAAAAAAACAAGACCATAACACGATGCCACTTTGTAAAAACATACATGTTAATTCCACCACTCAAATCCTTGTTTGGAAAGTAACCGAAACCTTCGAGGAATTATTGGGCCAAGTAGTTTTAAACAATGCCAATCGCATCCGGCTTGAAGGAATGAAATCTGAAATGCATCAACGTGCCTTCCTCAGTGTTCGCAAATTATTGCAGGAAACAGGTCATACAGATTTAGATTTGTATTATGACAAATTCGGTAAGCCACATCTCAAAGGGGAGAAACACATTTCCATAACGCATTCGCATGATTTTTCGGCTATTATTATAAGCGATGAAACAGTAGGAATCGACATCGAATTACAAAGAGATAAAATTATCCGTATCGCTGATAAATTTTGTGACTCAGAGTTTCAATTTTTGTCATCCGAAAATAAGGAAGGATACGTTCGGAAATTGACGGTGATTTGGGGTGCCAAAGAAGCGATTTTTAAAATCAGAAACGAAAAGGGAATCAGTTTCAAAGATCATATCAAAGTCAATGCTTTCGAATTAGAAGTTAAACAAACTATAGCCGAACTTCACTTTGATAGTTTAGTAAAGGATTTTAAAATTCATTTTGAGGAAATTGAAAATTTCAGTTTAGTTTATGCGTTTCAAAATTAAAATACACGGCGACTTAGCGCAGTAGCGGTAAAAAAGTATGACAGAGATCTATAACAGCATTTTAAAAGCAAAAAGCGAGAATAAAAAGTTACTTGCCATTCTTCTGGATCCCGATAAAGTGGTTTTGGAAAACCTGGATCATTTAATTTCAAAAATCAATCATTCGCCAGCAACACATATTTTCATTGGCGGAAGCCTGGTTACAATTAATATAATTGATGAATTAATTATTCGCTTAAAGCAACAAATAAAATTGCCAATTGTCCTTTTTCCCGGAAATCCGTCTCAAATATCAACAGAGGCCGATGCCATTTTGTTTCTGTCGCTAATTTCAGGGCGAAACCCCGATTATTTAATCGAACATCAGGTGAAAGCCGCACCCATATTAAAACAAACCCAACTTGAAATTATTTCCACTGGATATATTTTGATAGAAAGCGGCAATGAAACTGCGGTAGCACGTGTCAGTGAGACCAAACCATTGGATAGAAATAATACGGATTATGTAATTCAAACCGCACAAGCCGGTGAAATGCTGGGTAATAAATTGATTTACCTGGAAGCGGGAAGTGGTGCAAAATTAGCAGTTCCTCTTGAAATGATTAAAAAAGTTGCTCAAAATATTGAAATTCCATTACTAGTTGGTGGTGGAATTGTAGATTTGCAGGGAATTCAAAACGCTTACAACGCAGGTGCTCATTTAGTAGTCATAGGTACCGCTTTTGAAAAGAATATGAATTTTTTTAATAAGTAATTTACAATGGTCTAATGATAGAATATTTTTTTTCTCAATACAGCGATTACTCAACATTCGACATTGTTCTGGAAATTGTAGCTGTAATTTTTGGGCTATTCAGTGTCTGGTATGCCAAAAAAGATAATATTCTAGTATTCCCAACCGGATTAATAAGTACATCGATTTATGTTTACTTATTGTGGAAATGGACTTTATGGGGTGATATGATGATTAATGGCTATTATTTTGTAATGAGCATTTATGGGTGGTACCATTGGACACGGAAAAAAGGAGATACAGTAGCGTTTCCCATTTCGGTAATTTCTAATTATGAAAAACGAATTGCCATAATTATCTTTATATTTACAGTTGCATTTGTGGTTTCGGTTTATCTCTATTTTGATAAATTTACCACTTGGTATGCTTATGTTGATACCTTTATAACCGGTATTTTCTTTATTGGAATGTGGTTGATGGCAAAAAGGAAAATTGAAAATTGGATATTTTGGATTATTGGTGATATTATTTCCATTCCCTTGTATTTTATAAAAGGTTTTACTTTTACAAGTTTTCAGTATTTAGTATTTACAATTGTCGCCGTTTACGGTTATTTAGAATGGAAGAAAACCTTAGACAGTTCTCAAAAAACGGAACTACAGAAATTATAAAAATTGCCCTCTTCGGTCCCGAAAGTACAGGCAAAACTACATTAGCAAAAGGACTCTCCGAATATTATAAAACGGAGTGGGTTCCTGAATTTGCACGAGATTATCTTCAGGTAAAATGGGATGAAACTCAGGACATCTGTAGTATTGATGACATGTTACCTATTGCTTATGGTCAAACCAAATTGGAAAACGAACATTTATTACTGGCCAATAAGTATCTTTTTTGTGATACTAATTTGATGTTGACCAAGGTTTTCTCGGAAATATATTATAACTATTGTGATCCAATATTGGAACAGGCGGCTCTTGCCCATGAATACGATTTGTTTTTTCTGACGGATGTTGACGTGCCTTGGGAAAAAGATGATTTGAGGGACATGGCTGAGAACAGAGAATCCGTATTTGCCGTTTTTAAACAATCCTTAATTGACAATAAAAAACCGTTTATCACTCTTTCGGGAGACAAGAACAGAAGATTAAGCAAAGCCATTTCGATTCTTAATGATTTAACAGAAGCCAAAAAGGTGGGATTCTCTTCTATTGATTTTGTGCAAATCTACGAGCATGGAGTCCCATTGGAGAATATCAAACAACAATTGGGTTTCTTCCGGAATGGAATAGCAACGAGTAATTTAGTAGCGCCTGCAACTTTGTTTAATGGTATTTTTAAATTATCAGAAAGCGATTTCAAAGAAAAAGCAGCGATTTTTGATAAAACCAAATCGGATTTAAAACTGGAAAAATTCGTTCCGGCATCAGGGGCCGCAAGTAGAATGTTTAAGTTTTTGATTGCCTTTCTGAAAGATTTTGATATTGAAAATGAGACGATCAATGCTTATATAAATAGAAAAAAAGATACAGAGTTGTCTATTTTTATAGTGGGCTTAGAAAAATTTCCATTTTTTAAGTTAATTGATAAAAAGTTAAGAGAAGAATTTCCTGATTTTGATGCACTCGATAGAGATTACAAAAATTATTATTTCATAAAGTTGCTTTTAGCTAAAGATTATTTTGATTTTGCGAGTAAGCCAAAAGGAGTACTTCCTTTTCATAAATACAAAACCCATATTGCCACAGCTTTAGAAGAACATTTGTATGAATGTGCATACTACTGCAGTTCAAATAATAATTCCCACTTGCATTTCACGGTTTCTGAAGTCCATCAAAATCAATTTGAAAGTATAATTGATGCAATAAAAGACCCAATTGAAAAACAATCTGAGACAACTATAAGTGTCAGCTATTCCTATCAAAACAAGAATACGGATACCCTATCGGTAGATTTTGAAAATAAACCATTTAGGGATGAAAACGGGCGGCTGTTTTTTAGACCGGGAGGTCATGGTGCTTTGATTGATAATTTAAATAATCAGGATGCCGATATTGTCTTTATAAAAAACATTGACAACGTAATTCAAAATAACATTCAAAAAATCACCTTATATAAAAAAGCATTAGCAGGGATTTTAATAGAAGTGCAGCAGCAAGTATTCAACTATTTACGTGCCATCGATACTAACGAAAACCAGCAAGAAACCAGCGATAATATTTTACTTTTTTTGACTGAAAAATTAAATATTAGAATTCCGGAAGATTTTTGCAAACTTAGCTTGGAAAATAAAATGATCAGACTTAGAGCTATTTTAAACAAACCAATCAGAGTTTGTGGAATGGTAAAAAATGAAGGGGAACCCGGTGGGGGACCTTTCTGGGTAAGAGATGAAAAAGACTCAGTTTCATTGCAGATTGTTGAAAGTTCCCAAGTGGATTTATCGAATGAGAGTCAAAAGAAAATCCTCGATAGTGCTACTCATTTTAATCCTGTTGATTTGGTCTGTGGACTTAAAAATTATAAAAAAGAGAAATTTAACCTAACACAGTTTGTAGATCATAACAGCGGATTTATAGTAGAGAAAAATACATTAGGGAGAGCTATTAAATCATATGAATTGCCGGGTTTATGGAATGGAGCCATGGCAAACTGGCTTACACTATTTGTTCAAGTACCTTTAATTACATTCAATCCGGTAAAAAGCGTAAATGATTTATTAAAATCGGCACATCAGCCTCAATAAAATTGGAAAAAGAAAAAATCATATCAGAATTAAGTTTCAAAGCCGTTCGTAGCAGTGGTGCTGGCGGACAAAATGTAAACAAAGTTTCCTCTAAAGTAGTTTTAACTTTTAATTTGAGAAACTCACAAGCGTTGACCGAAGAAGAAAAATTGCTGCTGGAAACCAAATTGTCGTCGAGACTAACAACGGATTTAGTTTTGATTTTGAATTGCGATGAAGATCGAAGTCAACTTAAAAATAAAGAAATTGTAATCAAACGATTTTTGGAGATAATTAAAGATGGTTTACATGTTCCCAAGGAGCGCAAGCCTACCAAAATTCCGAAGTCGGTCATTCGAAAACGAATAAAAGATAAAAAGAATATTTCGGAAGTTAAGAAAAATCGCAGGAGACCAGATTTAAATTAAATTGGGTTTTTTAGGTTCTAATTATTTTTCCAAATCTAACGGTCAAAGAATCTAAATATCTAAAAATCTTTTCTAAATTTGTACCGTCTCAAAGGGGTGCTCTAAATAACGAGCTGAGATTATACCCAAAGAACCTGGACAAGTAATGTTGTCAAGGGAAAAAATGATAAATAAAATAGTATAGACACTGTTTTATTTGTTGTAGCAACAATCATTTATTAATGTAACAAAAGAATAATTCCCCCTTTTATTCGTAATCTTTTTACGGATGAACACTTTATTTTATTTTATTGACCTCAAAGGCGCAAGGGCACAAAGTTCAAAATTTTTGATGTCTTTTGTTTTTTTCCTATCGTCCTTTTATTCCTTTTCACAAGTCAAAGACACAACCAAAGTAAATCAACTCGATGAAGTCTTGGTTTCAGCAGTTCGTGTTACTTCAAAAACTCCGGTTAGTTTTAGTAATTTGGATAAAAAAGAAATCAAATTTAGAAACTTGGGACAGGATATTCCAATTTTGATGAATTATTTGCCGTCAGTTGTCACTACTTCCGATGCTGGAAATGGAGTGGGGTATACCGGAATCCGCGTTCGTGGTAGCGATGCAACAAGAGTAAATGTCACTATCAATGGAATTCCCTATAATGATTCGGAGAGTCATGGGACCTATTGGGTGAATATGCCAGATTTTGCCTCTTCAGTGGAGAGTCTGCAACTGCAACGTGGTGTGGGAACTTCGACAAATGGAGCAGGTGCTTTTGGTGCGAGTTTAAATATGTTGACTGATTCCTATTCTGATAAAGCCACAGGAGAAATTTCAAACTCTTTTGGAAGTTTTAATACGAGAAAGCATACTGTAAAATTCAGCACAGGATTAATTAATGATCATTTTGAACTGGCGGGACGTTTGTCTGCGCTGAAATCGGATGGTTATATTGACAGAGCTGCATCGGATTTAAAATCTTATTTTCTTCAAGGAACGTATGTTGGTAAAACAACTTTGATAAAAGCATTGGCTTTTGGAGGAAAAGAAAAAACATATCAATCCTGGAATGGAATTGATGAAGCTACTTTAATTAGCGACAGAACGTTTAATTCAGCAGGGATTTTTACAGATGAGTTCGGTAATACGAGATATTATGATAACGAAACAGATAATTACCAACAAGATCATTATCAATTGCATTGGAACGAAAAAGTTTCCAATAATTGGAGCACGAATTTAGCTTTTCATTATACTAAAGGAAAAGGGTATTATGAAAATTATAAAGAGGACGCTGATTTTTCTGATTATGGATTGCAGCCGATAGGAGTTTTAACAACAACAGATTTAATCCGTCAAAAATGGTTGGATAATGATTTCTATGGAACTACATTTTCTGCAAATTATACAACTGAAAAACTGGATGTCATTTTTGGTGGCGGTTATAACAAATATGAAGGAGATCATTTTGGAAAAGTAATTTGGGCTCGTTACGCTTCTCAAAGTGAATTGGGAGATCATTATTATGATGATTTTGCAACCAAAACCGATGGGAATGTTTTTGCAAAAGCAAATTATCAAATAACACAGGGATTAAGTTTATTTGGAGATCTGCAACTTAGAAATGTGCATTATAAAGCTAATAGTTTCGAAACAGGTTCAGTAAATGATAATTTTAATTTCTTTAACCCAAAGGCAGGATTGAATTTTGATATCAATACTAATAATAAGCTATACTTTTCATATGCGAGAGCTAATCGTGAGCCAAACAGAACGGATTATGAAGGCGGAAACGCTAAGCCAGAAAAGTTAAATGACTTTGAGTTGGGTTGGAGATACGTTGCTGACAAAGTAAAATTTAATTCCAATATTTATTACATGGCCTATAAAGACCAATTGATATTAACTGGAAAATTGGATGATGTAGGAAGTCCAATTCGTTCTAACAGTGAAAAAAGTTATCGTTTAGGATTAGAAGTTGATGCTACAATTGCCATATCGCAGCAATTTATCATTCGTCCTAATTTTACTTTAAGTGCTAATAAGAACATTGATTTAGCTGTTGAAGGTGAAAATTACGGAACTACTGATATTGCATATTCACCATCAGTTATTGTTGGAAATATTTTGGTTTATAAGCCTACAGAAAACTTCCAGGTATCTTGGATGCAAAAATTTGTAGGAGAACAATATATGAACAATATTGAATTGCCAGCAGCAAAATTGGCAGATTATTTTGTTAACGATTTGAATATTGCTTATGAAATTAAACCAAAATCAATTTTCAAATCAATTATTTTGACCGGTTTGGTAAATAATATTTTAGACAAAAAATATGTTTCAAATGGGTATATGTGGGATGTTTATCCCTACTATTATCCGCAGTCCGGAATTAACTTCTTAGCTGGATTAACACTGAAGTTTTAGATTATTGTAGTGGTATTACTTAAAAATCCTGATGGTTTTAGAACTGTCAGGATTTTTTGTTTGTTTTATGATTTTAATTATAAACTCGAAGTACGTTTCCGTTCACTTCTACGCGATATTGTTTCAAAAGGTATTGTTTTCCGGGACTTTGGCCAGTAAATAAGCTGTATTCTGCATTGTCACAAGGGCAAACTACTTTTATTCCATTTAGGGTCATGGTAGAGCAGCTACTCAAAGCTTGATTAGGACAGGCAGCGTCGAACGCGTTATACCCACTTCCTGTATTGAATACAAATATCCCTTTGGCACCCTGTCCCGAATAATAAATGGCATTAGCGGGATACTGAAGATTAGAATATGCCGGTAGATTCATGTTGATATCTAAGGTGAAACTATAATTTGGGAGGTATGGGTTTTTATTATCAAAACCATTGTCACTACAATTAAAGAAAAACGGAATAATAAGAAAAAGTAGGATGTATTTTTTCATTTTAAAATATAGTAAAAGAATTAGCGAAACAAATTTAATTTATTTAACTTTGAATTATATATGATTAACATATATTTATAGGCTAAAAAAAAATAATAGTATCTTTGTGGAAAGAAATCCCGTCCTGATGGGATTTTTTCTATTTATATAAATGACGAAATTATGAGCACAGTATCTTATTACACCGCGGAAGGATTAAAGAAGTTAAGAGAAGAATTAGATTATTTGAAAAGTGTAATGCGTCCAAAAGCGTCTGCAGATATAGCTGAGGCAAGAGATAAAGGTGATTTATCTGAAAATGCAGAATATGATGCAGCCAAAGAAGCACAAGGAATGCTGGAAATGCGAATTGCAAAGCTGGAAGAAGTACATTCTAATGCCAGATTAATTGATGAAACGCATCTTGATGTTTCTAAAGTGTTGGTTTTGTCCAATGTAAAAATCAAAAATCAAACCAATGGAATGGAGATGAAATACACGTTGGTAGCAGAAAGTGAAGCGGATTTAAAAACAGGAAAAATCTCTGTTACCTCACCAATTGGTAAAGGTTTACTGGGGAAATCGGTAGGAGAATTTGCTGAGATTACGGTTCCTAACGGTGTTTTGAAATTCGAAATTTTAGAAATTTCCCGTGACTAAATCCAATATTCAGTTATAGTAGTAGTTTTCAAATAACGTAAATCAAATATCATAAATCGAATATGTCAAGTATTTTCACAAAAATCATAAACGGAGAAATCCCTAGTTATAAAATAGCTGAAGATGATAATTTTTTTGCTTTTTTGGATGTAAATCCAAATGCAAAAGGACATACGCTTTGTGTTCCGAAACAGGAAATCGATAAGATTTTTGATATTGAGGAGGATTTGTATGTAGGTCTTATGCAGTTCTCTAAAAAAATAGCCATTGCGTTGGAGAAAACAGTTCCCTGTAAAAGAATTGGAATGGCCGTTATAGGTCTGGAAGTTCCTCATGCTCATGTTCATCTTATTCCTTTAAATGAAATGGATGAAATGCGTTTTCAAAATAAAGTATCTCTTTCAAAAGAAGAATTTGAAGCATTAGCAATAAGTATTACAGCCAATTTATAATATTTTTGCAAAAAAAAAATAAATTGGTACGGTTTTCGTTTAGAAAGGGAATAGGTGAAAACTTATTCCCTTTTAATTTATGAGTCTGCCCAGTATGATGAAAAACATCTATGTAATACTTTTTTTATTTTTATCCGGTTTAAGTTTCGGTCAGGCTAATGCCGGATATGCTTTGGTTGACAAGAAAATGGCTGCTATTTCTTCCAGTTCCACCAATTCTACTGAGGCCATTTCCAACTATATAAAAGCCAACTTTAAAACAGATACGGATAAAATCCGTGCTGTTTTTTACTGGACTGCGTCCTATATTAGTTACGATGTTGCCAATATGTTTACTGTAAACTTCAATGAAACTCCACAAGAGCAAATAGCTAAAACCCTGAAAACAAAAAAAGGCGTTTGTATTCATTATGCTGAGGTTTTTAATGAGATTTCAAATAAAATTGGAATACAGTCCTACATAATAGAAGGCTATACCAAGCAATATGGAAAAATGGCAAGCTTGGCTCATGCCTGGTGTGCAGCAAAAATTGATAATAAATGGTATTTGTTCGACCCTACTTGGGGCTCAGGTTATGTAAACAATGGAAAATTTTTTAAAAAATTAAATGAGAATTATTTTAAGGCAGAACCCACAAGACTGATTTCTTCTCATATCCCTTTTGATTATTTATGGCAGTTTCTAAATTATCCAATTACCAATAATGAGTTTTATGTAGGTGCTACTCAAATTAATAAATCGAAGAAATACTTCAATTTTGAGCGTGAAATTGCTAAATATGACACCTTATCAGAAATCGATAAATTATTTGATTCTGCTGTAAGGATCGAAAAAAACGGAGTTATAAATGCCATGATTTTAGAACGTCTGGAAGGGAAAAAGAAAGAGATAACTTATTTAAGACATAACTCGAATGTTGATAGATTGAATGCAATAGTCAACGATTACAACGAGGCGGTTATCTTATTGAACGACTTTGTTCATTACAGAAATAATAAGTTTAAGCCCACTTTATCTGACGATGAAATTAACAATATGATTCAAGCGCCAATTGAAAAATTAACCAAATGCCAAGATGCTATTTACACTGTCGGTGCTGTCGGAACTGAAAATTCCTCTAGTCTGACTTCGTTAAAAAAATCTATCAATGATGTTTTGACACAGGCAAAAGAGCATCAGTTGTTTGTGCAAGAATATTTGAGTAAGTCAAAAATCATCAGAAAGACGATGTTTACAAAGGTTTCCTGGTATGGAGTTCCGTTAAACTAAATTGCTTTTTTTAAAACTGACTTGCATTGTTGTTCCTTTTCCTATTTCGGAATTCAATACTTTGATGGTTCCCTTATGGTATTCTTCCACAATTCTTTTGGTTAAAGAAAGTCCTAAACCCCAGCCTCGCTTTTTAGTGGTAAAGCCAGGTTCAAATATGGTTTTGAATTGTTTTTTTTGAATGCCACCTCCCGAATCTATGATGTTTATATTAACAGAATTACCTTCCTGCTCAATTTCTAAAGCTAATTTTCCTCTTCCTTTCATAGCATCGATAGCATTTTTCACCAGATTTTCTATCGTCCAACTGTGCAAAGTAGGATTAAGCGAAACCATAATAGGTGATTTTGGTGCTTTAAAGGAAAATTCAATTTGTTTTGAAAATCGAGACTGCAAATAATCGTAAGACTGAAGTGTTTCTGCTATAATATCTTTGTTTTCTAATTTTGGTTCTGAGCCTATTTTCGAAAAACGATCTGTTATGGTTTGCAGGCGTTCAATGTCTTTTTCAATTTCGAAAGTAGTGCTTTCATCTACATTTTCAGATTTCAAGAGTTCTACCCAGCCTATCAATGAAGAAAGTGGTGTTCCTATTTGGTGCGCGGTTTCTTTCGCCATTCCTGCCCAAAGTTTGTTTTGGGTAGCCATTTTGGTACTTCTATAGAAATTATAAACTAAGCCGCCAAATAGTACTATAATGAGCAATAAAGCAATCGGGTAATACTTTAGTTTGTTCAGTAACGCCGAATTACCATAATATAATTTTTGAAATTTCCCCGGTACATATTCAATTACAATGGGGTCATTTTCATTTTTTAAATTCTGTAAAAATGCGTTTGCCTTCGGTTTGTTTTTTACAATTGCATCATCAATATTTACCGTATTTATGATGCTGTCATTCTCTGTAAGTATTATGGGAATTGAAGTGTTGTTGCTGAAAATCTGAAGCGGAAGTTCTACATCAGTATTTTCGCCTGCATTGATGAGCGTCTTTTGTGCTTTTGCCCAAAGATTCATTTTTAATCGTTCTTCATTTTTGAAGATTTGAAAAAAAGTATAAGTGTTCCAAAGAATTAATGAAATTATGAAAAAAGAAGCAAAAATAATAATCCAACGGGTTGTATTTTTTCTTTCTGAAAATTGCATAAATTAAAATTTGAGGTATAAATATAACGAAATATCTGCATTATTATTTTAGTTTTACGCAAAGAATTGTTTTAGTAAAAACTATTCAATTTATTTTTCTTAAATCGTTAATCGTTCTTTTTAAATTTAAACCATTTACTTACTTTTGTGCGTTAAGAAACGTATTTAAATACCAAGAAGAAAAGCATGATTAGTATTGATCCTAAAAGTATTGAAACGGCAAAGTTGCATGGCTATTTACAAAGTTCAGTGGGACCGAGGCCTATCGCTTTTGCAAGTACGATTGGTGTCAATGGAATTCCTAATTTATCACCTTTTAGTTTCTTTAATGTATTCAGTGCCAATCCTCCAATCCTTATTTTTTCACCTGCAAGAAGGGTTCGTGATAATTCGATCAAACACACTTTAATCAATGCCGAAGCAACAGGTGAGGTGGTGATTAATGTGGTGAATTATGATATGGTACAACAAACATCTCTTGCAAGTACCGAATATGCGGAGGGTGTAAATGAGTTTATAAAATCTGGTTTGACGCCAATTCCTTCTGATATTGTGAAACCCTTCAGAGTGAAAGAATCGCCAGTTCAATTTGAATGTAAAGTCACTCAGATAATTCCTTTAGGAACTGAAGGAGGAGCGGGGAATTTAATCCTTTGTGAAGTGCTGCGAATTCATATTGCAGAAGCAATTTTAGACGAAAAAGGTGCAATTGATCAATACAAAATAGATCTGGTTTCCAGATTAGGCGGTAACTGGTATTCCAGGTCCAATCGAGGACTTTTTGAAGTGCCAAAACCAATTTCAACATTAGGAATTGGCGTAGATGCCATTCCGGATTTTATAAAAGAAAGCCCTGTTTTTGATGGAAATGATTTAGGTATGTTAGGTAATATTGAAGCCTTGCCTACAATGGAAGAAGTTAGTATATTTGTAAAACAGAATTTTGCTGTAAAAGGCGTTTTAAGTTCTGATGATCAGGAAAAAGTGCACTTAGAGGCTAAGAAATATTTGGATGACCATGATGTTTTGTCTGCTTGGAAAGTGCTTTTAGCAAAAAAATAACCTTAATAACAATAAAAAATAACGAAGATGGAAGTTACAGGAAAAATTAAAATGCTTGGGGATGCTAAAAATGTAGGAAGCGGTAGTTTCTTAAAAAGAGAGCTTGTAGTAACAACAGACGAACAATATCCACAACATATTTTAGTGGAATTTGTACAAGATAAATGTGATTTATTGAATAGTTTCAAAGTAGGTGAAGCGGTAAAAGTTTCTATTAATTTAAGAGGACGCGAATGGATTGATCCACAAGGAGTGGCTAAGTATTTCAATGCAATCCAAGGATGGAGAGTAGAAAGATTAGCTGCTGAAGCACCTAATGCGCAAATGCCTCCAATGCCGGCTGCTGAAGCATTTGCTCCTGCTACAAATTTAAACGAAGATGAGCCAGATGATTTGCCATTCTAATCATTTGATTCTCCATTGATATGGGAAACAAACCCGACAGCTATTCTAAATAACTGTCGGGTTTTATTTTTTAATAATTTATTTTTTAATAAAGAATGTATTATTTATCAGGTCCTTTGTTTTTTCCTTCTGTTTCCGAAGCGAATGCTGATGGTATTCTCGCTATTGGTGGAGACTTATCACCAGAGCGTTTGCAACTTGCTTACAAAAGTGGAATTTTTCCATGGTTTGAACAAGGGGAGCCCATAATGTGGTGGTCGCCTAACCCCAGAATGGTTTTGTTTCTGGATGAATTGATTGTTTCCAAAAGTATGCGTAACATTCTCAATAGAAATATTTTTAAAGTTACGTTTAATCAGAATTTCAGAGCCGTAATTTCGAATTGTCAGAACATAAAACGCGATGGACAAAACGGGACTTGGATTACCAATGATATGGTTGAAGCTTATTGTAAGTTGAACGATTTAGGTATTGCTAAATCTGTAGAAGTTTGGCAAGGGGATGAGTTGGTAGGCGGCTTGTATGGCATCGATTTAGGAACTGTTTTCTGTGGGGAAAGTATGTTTTCCAAAGTTCCGAATGCTTCAAAAGTAGCTTTTATTGCTTTGGTCAATCAATTGAGAAAAGACAATTATAAATTGTTAGACTGTCAGGTTTATAATCCTCATCTCGAAAGTTTGGGATGTAGGGAAATTTATAGAGAAGAGTTCATCAGTATTTTGAATGTTTCCCAAAAGTAATTTTTCTTTTTTTTCTTTTTTGAATTTAAAAAAACAAGTATTTTTATAATCAACTAAATTTCAAAATGTAATGAGCAATACTCGTTTTATTAGCGAAATCTATATTTATCCTATTAAAAGTTTAGGAGGAATCAGCTGTCAAAGTGCCAGAGCTGAAGAAATGGGTTTTGAAAATGACAGAAGATGGATGTTAATTGATGAAAACAATCAATTTATAAGTCAAAGAGAACATCCCGTTCTGAGTCAATTTCAGCCTCAGATTTCAGAAAATAAAATGGAGATAACCTACCGGGATAAAAAACATGCTTTTTTGATTAATGAAAGCATGGGTGACCCAATTTCAGTATCCATTTGGGATGATCAAAGCGAAGTTTTCGAGGTTAATAAAACTGCCTCAGATTGGTTTACTGAATGCCTCGGCTTTACCTGTAAATTGGTTAAAATCATTGAAATTGGAGATCGAAAACATAAGAGCAAGGCATTGAATGTCACTTTCAATGTCAGCTTAGCTGATGGTTATCCGTATCTATTAGTGAGCAGCGAAAGTTTAGATCAACTAAATCAAAAATTAGAAGAGAAGATTACCGTTGCAAGATTTAGACCCAATATCGTTATTAAAAACAACCTTGCCCATGAAGAGGATTACTTTGGGATTATCAAAATCGGGGGCGTTACATTCAAAAATGTAAAACCGTGCGGCAGATGTATAATAGTCAATAATAATCCAATAAAAAGTATTATTCTAAAAGAGCCGCTAAAGACATTAAGCACTTACAGAAAAGTGGATAACAGTGTTCTTTTTGGTACCAATTTAGTGTGTATTGAAAAAGGGATTGTTAGCGTAGGGGATGTTTTGAGTTTTTAGAATTTGAGTTTGTTAAAACTCCAATCCAAGCTATTAAATAGGATCAATTCATTTTCTAAAGCGGGTAAATCCATAATCAGCTTCAACGTTTCATGTGCCATCATCGTGCCGATAATTCCTGGAAGGGTGCCCAATACGCCATTCAAATTGCAATTGGGAACATCTTTTGGATTGGGTGGTTCCGGGAATAAATCACGAAGATTTTTATTTCCATTATGATTGAAAACAGCGATCTGTCCCTCAAATTTTAAAATACTGCCATAAATCAATGATTTTCCTAAGGTCACACAGGTATCATTTACAAGATAACGGGTTTCAAAGTTATCACAACCATCAACAATGACATCAAAATTTCTAATGATTTGCGCTGCATTTTCAACAGTTAATTTTTCTTCAAACGGGATAATATCGATCAATGGATTTAAAGTTTCTAAAACCGATTTTGCCGTCATTGCTTTTGATTTGCCAACGTGTTCCTCCGTATATAAAATTTGGCGGTGAAGGTTGTGTAATTCTATTTTATCAAAATCTACAATTCCTATAGTTCCAATTCCGGCCGTTGCTATATATTGCAATATAGGACAACCTAATCCGCCGGCACCAATCACTAAAACTTTAGCTTTTTTGAGTTTTTCTTGTCCAGAATCGCCTATTTCCGGCAACATCATTTGTCGGTTATACCGTAAAAAATCTTGAATAATACTCATAATTCTCCAATCTAAAATGTTAATCTATATTCGTATAACTTCTGTCCCAGTCCTTCCAAACGGGTTCATATCCTCTGCTGGAAATGACTTTTGCAATCTCCGAAGCCGATCGTTCATCACTGATTTCAAATTGCTCCAATGATTGGGGATCAACGACATAACCGCCAGGATTGGTTTTAGAACCGGCACTCATACTAGTAATACCAATTGGAATAATATTATCCCGAAATTTTTCATTTTCACGGGTTGACATGGAGATTTCTAAATCTTCATTCCACAAACGGTAGGCACAAATGAGTTGCGTCAAATCGGTATCATCCATGATAAAGTTGGGCTCAATAACTCCTTCTGCCGGTCGTAATCGGGGGAAAGAAACTGCATATTTAGTTTGCCAATACGTTTTTTGTAAATAATCTAAATGCAAGGCATTGAAAAAACTGTCCGTACGCCAATCTTCCAGTCCTAATAAAACTCCCAATCCAATTTTATGAATACCTGCAGTTCCTACTCGGTCCGGTGTTTCTAAACGAAAATCGAAATTGGATTTTTTTCCTTTTGTATGGTATTGTTTATAAACGTCACGGTGATAGGTTTCCTGATATACTAAAATCGAATAGATTCCAGCGTTATGCAATTGTTCGTATTCTTCTGTTGACAGGGGTTGTACTTCGGCTGAAATGGTGGAAAAGTCATTTTTTATTTGAGCAATTGTCTTCAGAAAATAATGAATGTTTACGGTGTGATTTGCTTCGCCAGTCACCAGTAAAACATGATCAAAGCCTGCTTTTTTTAATACTTCAATTTCTAGTGTAATTTCGCTTTCGGTAAGTGTTTTTCGTTTGATTTTGTTATCCAAACTAAAACCACAATAGGTACAAATGTTTTGACATTCGTTGCTTAAATACAAAGGAGCATACATTTGAATCGTTTTGCCAAATCTTTTTTTGGTTAATTCATGCGCCAGTTGTGCCATTTGCTCTAAATAAGGTTGGGCAGCAGGTGAAATTAATGTCAAAAAATCATCAAGATTACGCTTGCTTTTGGCTAATGCATATTGGACCTCTATTGAAGTGGTGCTGTATATTTTTGTTTTGATAGTTTCCCAATCATATGTGTCAAAAACCGATTTAAATGTGCTCATTTTTTATTTTTTTTTAACGAAAGGTTTGCAGAATTTAGTTTCTTGTTTCCACTTCCAAAGCTTTGTATGTTCCCGTCTACTTCCGTGATTATGCAGATTATTCATATAAAAATGCAGTTAAAGGACTTGAAGCGACCGCACGATTTACTTTTTGTGCTAATTGCGCTTCGTAGGCTTTTCGGCCTGCAATAACGGCTTCTCTAAAAGCTTCTGCCATCAGTTTTGGATTTCCCGCCACGGCAATTGCAGTATTTACCAAGACTGCATGAGCTCCAAGTTCCATCGCTTTTGCTGCATCGGATGGTGCACCAATTCCGGCATCTATAATGACGGGAACTTTGCTCTGTTCAATTATTATTTCTAAAAAATCGATGGTTTTTAATCCTTTGTTACTGCCAATTGGAGAGCCTAAAGGCATTACTGCCGAAGTTCCGGCGTCTTCCAGTCGTTTACATAAAACGGGATCGGCATGGATATAAGGCAAAATAATAAATCCTAACTTGGCCAATGCTTCTGTAGCTTTTAAGGTTTCGATTGCATCGGGCATCAAATATTTTGGATCGGGATGAATTTCCAATTTAAGCCAGTTGGTTTCCAATGCCTCCCTTGCTAATTGTGCTGCAAAAATGGCTTCTTTGGCATTTCGTGCTCCAGAAGTATTGGGTAATAAATTAATGTGGGGGTGTTTAAGATGTGATAAAATGGCATCTGTTTCGGTTTCCAAATCGACACGTTTTAGTGCAACGGTCACTAACTCACTTCCTGATGCCAGAATGGCTTCTTCCATCTGCTGATTGGAACCGAATTTTCCCGTGCCTAAAAACAAGCGGGACTGAAAGGTTTTGTTTCCTATTTTAAATGGTAACATATAATTTTTCGTTAAGTTGAGTGATAAGTTGAGATGGATTTTCGCTTTGTGTAATCAGACCGGAAACAGCTATGCCATGGATTCCGGTTTCTATAAGACTTTCAACGCTTTCCAATGTAATACCTCCAATGGCATAAATAGGAACTTTGATATTTTTAATTTTCATTTGTCCGACAATCGAACGATACCCTTCAAGTCCTATAATTGGACTTAGATTTTGTTTGGTTGCTGTAAATTGAAATGGTCCCAGACCAATATAATCACAGTTTTCGGCTGTTCTTTGAAGCACGTCTTCAAAAGTATTTGCGGTGCCTCCAATGATTTTTGTTTTTCCCAAAATAGATCTTGCTTCATCAATGGTCATGTCACTCAAACCTAAATGTACCCCATCGGAATCCAATTGTTGCGCTAAATGAACGTTGTCATTAATGATAAATGTTGCTAAATATTCTTTGCATAACATTTTTACGGCTTCCGCCAAAGTAAAAACTTCCAGTGCGTTTTGGTTTTTGAATCGCAATTGGATCCAATCGCAACCATTGTCCAGCGCTTGGTGAATGTTATATAATTGTTCTTCGACTGTATTTCCCTGTGAGATGTATTGTAACTTGTTATACATGATGGTATCCTAATTTGGTTGGGTTAGATTGTAAATAGGTTTCTATATATTTTTTAGCATTACCGCAAGCTGTTTTTAGGTCTTGCTCTAAAGCTAAATTAGCTGTAATGGCTGATGACAACACGCAGCCAGAACCATGTTTTTCGAAAATCAACGTTTTTTTTGGCGAAAATCTCAAAATTTCATTTTCCAGATATAAATAATCAATGCCTATTTTGTCCGGGTTATGACCTCCTTTTAGCAAAACAGCGCAATATTTCGAAAGGGTTACTGCAATTGTTTCCGCATTAATTTCTTCCGAAGACAGCTGTAAAATTTCATTGTAATTGGGTGTTATTAAATCTATTTCTTCCAATATTTCAATCAAAACAGTTTGGTTTTCGATGGTTATAAATTGGAATTCAGTAGTGGCTTTTAAAACGGTGTCCCAAACTATTTTTGTTTTTGGCGAAAGCTTTTTTATAGCAAAAACAATTTTTTTTAAATAGTCCAGTGAAGGAACAACTCCAATTTTTACTGCTTTGATAGTATAATTTTCAAACAATTTGCCCAATGATCTCATAACGAAATCTAAGTTAGTCCAGTGCATTTCGTAGAATGCATTTTCAGTTTGAATGGTATTTCCCGTATTGATGGCAAGACCACACACCCGATGTTGCTCAAATGTTTTTATATCAGTCAAAACTCCTGCTCCTGCTGAAGGATCGAAACCTGCAATGGTTAATGTAAATGGACGATTTGCTGACATAGTATGAAATTTTCTATAGGGTTGTTGCTGTTCCACATAGTTCCTAAAAGTGCCACATCATCAAAACCATATTGCAATGCAATTTTGACGTTGTTGGGTGTAATACCTCCAAGGGCAATCAAAGCGGTATTGTTGTTTTTTCTTTTTTCTAATGCGCTCTTGAAATCAAGATTCGAAACGTAATTTGGTTTGGAAATACTTTCGAAAACCGGCCCAAAAAAGGCATAATCAAATGCATGCGATAGTTGCTCAAAGTCAGTCATGCTGTGAATGGAAGTGGAGAGTTTAAATGCTCGTTCTTTCCATTTTCTTAAAGTTTCTTCCGATGTTTCGATTCTTGTTTTTTCAGTAAGATGAATGCGTGTTATTCCGGATTCTTCCGCCAACTGGTGGTGGCTGTGCAATACCAGTCGGTTATTATATTCCAAACCTATTGCTGACAAATAGCTTTTCATTTGATCTTCAGAAAAGTGAAATTTTCTGATGTGAAATGACATTAATCCTTGATCGAAAAGGGTATGAATGATTTTGATTTCATTTTTTGCAACAGTAGGATTGGAAATAACGATCATTTTAATTTGATTGTATTAGCTATAGATTTCTTTTCCGCTTTCTACAAATTCTTGCGATTTCTCTTTCATGCCTTTTTCCGCTTCAGCAACATCACGAATTTCCTGTGAAATTTTCATAGAACAGAATTTAGGGCCACACATAGAACAAAAATGAGCCACTTTTGCGCCGTCTGCCGGTAAAGTTTCATCATGGAATTCACGGGCAGTATCTGGATCTAAAGACAAGTTGAATTGATCTTCCCAGCGGAATTCAAAACGGGCTTTACTCAAGGCATTGTCACGGTATTGTGATCCTGGATGGCCTTTGGCTAAGTCGGCTGCATGTGCGGAAATCTTATAGGTGATCACACCGTCTTTTACGTCTTTTTTGTTTGGTAAACCAAGGTGTTCTTTTGGTGTAACATAGCATAACATCGCGCATCCGTACCAGCCAATCATAGCTGCACCAATGGCTGAGGTGATATGGTCATAACCTGGAGCAATATCAGTTGTCAGCGGGCCTAACGTATAAAAAGGAGCTTCGTCACAATGTTCTAATTGTTTTTCCATGTTTTCCTTAATCATGTGCATCGGTACGTGACCAGGACCTTCAATAAATACCTGAACATCATGTTTCCAGGCTATTTTTGTCAGTTGGCCAAGTGTTTCCAATTCGGCAAACTGAGCGGCGTCGTTTGCATCGGCAATAGAACCGGGACGTAAACCATCTCCTAATGAAAAGGCTACGTCATACTGTTTCATGATTTCGCAAATCTCTTCGAAGTGCGTGTAAAGAAAGTTTTCTTGGTGGTGAAACAAGCACCATTTTGCCATGATGGAACCACCACGGGAAACAATTCCGGTAACGCGATTGGCCGTTAAATGAATGTAACGCAATAAAACGCCAGCATGGATTGTAAAATAAGAAACACCTTGTTCGGCTTGCTCTATTAAGGTATCGCGGAATACTTCCCAGGTCAAATCTTCAGCAACGCCATTTACTTTTTCCAAAGCTTGGTAAATTGGTACGGTTCCGATTGGCACAGGAGAATTACGGATAATCCATTCTCTGGTTTCGTGAATGTTTTTCCCAGTTGACAAATCCATAATCGTATCGGCTCCCCAACGGCAAGCCCAAACCGCTTTTTCAACTTCTTCTTCTATAGTGGAGGTAACGGCGCTGTTACCGATATTGGCATTAATTTTTACCAGGAAATTACGCCCTACAATCATCGGTTCGCTTTCGGGATGGTTGATGTTGTTTGGGATGATGGCACGACCTCTGGCTACTTCACTGCGGACAAATTCCGGTGTGATTTTGGATTTTGGGGTATGAGCTCCAAAACTGTTTCCGGCGTGTTGGCACTGCATGGCCTTGGTTTGCTCGTTGATCAACTCCAGACGTTGGTTTTCACGAATGGCGATGTATTCCATTTCAGGAGTTATGATTCCCTGTTTTGCATAATACAATTGAGATACATTAGCTCCTTTTTTTGCACGCATGGGTTTGTGTAAATATTCAAAACGCAATTCGTTTAATTTTTCGTCATTCAGACGTTTTTTTCCGTATTCGGAAGTGATTTCAGTCAGTTCTTCAACGTCATTACGATCCAGAATCCATTGTTCTCGAATACGAGGTAATCCTTTTCGAATATCAATTTCGATATTTGGGTCGGTGAAGGGACCAGATGTGTCGTAAACGGTTACAGGAGGGTTTTTTTCTATTCGTCCGTTGGACAATTTAGTATCTGCCAATGCAATTTCCCGCATGGCTACTTTAATGGGGTGAATAATCCCGTCTACATAAATTTTTGTAGAATTTGGGAACGGAGTTCTGGATATTTTTTCTTCGTTGTTCATTTGTTTGAAGTTTATGTTTTTATGATTGTTTGTGTTTTGCCGGGGACAATAATGGAGCGTCCCTAAAGTGGAAAGTCTAGGTTTGAAACTGCGGATTTGAAACAGATATCCCGTCCGCGCATCTTATTATCCACCTTGAGTTGCAGAGATTATAAGGATGTCATCGGTTTCTTTTATAGGATGGGAATTCCAGTCAGATTTTGGAATAACGGTATTGTTAATGGCTACGGCAATTCCATTTTGTTTGATGGGGATTTCCAAGTCAAGAAGTGTCTGGACAGTAAGACTGTCAGTTGTAAATTGTTTTGTTTGATTGTTGATTTTGAGCTCCATTCCTTTTGAATTTAGTATACAGTTATACTTTAGGAATGGCTACTATGTGTACATAAATGTACGAGGAAGTCATCTTACTTTTCCCTACGCTAGTATGAACTAGATCAGGTTCAGAGGGTAATTCTCAGCCTACAATATTGCAGACACCCCTAAAGTGTGAAGCAAAAATAGAATATTATTTAATACGTGATTCTTAAATGTTGAAAAAAAATAAAACTTTTCGAACTTGTTTTGTTATTGATTTTTAAAAAGTCACTGTTTTTTCCAGCAATCTTCTACATGGTCGTTAACCATTCCCGTGGCTTGCATATGTGCATAAACTACGGTAGAACCCACAAATTTAAACCCACGTTTTTTTAAATCTTTACTAATGGCATCAGAAAGTGGGGTAGTGGAAGGAACTTCTTGTAGGTTTTTGCGATTGTTATTTATTGGTTTTCCTGCTGTGAATTCCCAAATGTATTTGCTAAAACTGCCAAATTCATCTTGTACTTTCATAAAAGCAATCGCATTCGAAACAGCGGCACGGATTTTTAGCTGATTGCGAATAATGCCTGCGTCTTGCAATAATTCCTGTATTTTATCTTCGGTATAGTGTGCTACTTTTTTATAGTCAAAATTATCAAAAGCTAATTTGAAGTGCTCTCTTTTTTTTAAGATGGTTATCCAACTTAAGCCCGCTTGAAAGGTTTCCAGAATTAGGAATTCAAATAATTTTTGATCGTCATAAACAGGAACACCCCATTCTTCATCATGGTATTTTTCGTAGATGTCAATACCGATACACCATTTGCATCTTATTTTGTCTTCCATAATTTATGCTTTTTCTTCTGATAAATATTGTTTTATTAAATGGTGTCCTAAATAAATTAACGGAGTCAGTAAAATGGCAATTCCTAATTTAAACGTATAACCGATTAGGGCAGAACTTAAAAAAGTGTCGAAGTTGATTTTTCCGGGTAACCAAAAAGCGATTCCTAATACAATAAAAGAGTCAAATAATTGTGAAACTACGGTGGAGCCAGTGGTGCGCAGCCATATTTTTCGCTCTCCCGTTCTGTTTTTGAAAAACCAAAAAACACTTACATCTATTAATTGGGAAACTAAAAAAGCGATAATACTACCGGCAATAATCCACATGCTTTGACCAAATACGGCGTAAAATTGAGAATCATTTACTGGACTAATTCCTTTTGCAGCGGGAACAAGCAGGGCTAAAAGTAAAATGATAAAAGCATAAGCAATTAAACAAGCGGTAATATAGGATAAGTTTCTCACTCCCTTTTCTCCAAAGTATTCGTTGATTAAATCGGTAGTCAGAAAAACTACCGGCCATGGTAAAATACCGATACTCATAACGAATGGGCCGACTTGTATCAATTTTCCGCCAATTAATTCGGCTACAACTGCATTAGTAATGAAGATCCCTGCGAGGATAACGAACACAATATCTTTTTTGGATCTAAACATAAAAAGCAATTAGTTTTCAAATTTAGTATTTTAATTTCTTTTTTAGATAATAAAAAAATCCCATCTTGCTTTTACAACAAAATGGGATTTTATATTTTATGAAATCAGAAATCTGATTATCCTAAAGCAGCTCTTTTGAAACCGGTAACGATAAGATCTTTGTCTAAAGATTTAGCATAAGCAGCAACGCTCAGTTTATTGTCTTTAATGTAGTCTTGGTTTACTAAAGTGTTGTCTTTAAAGAAACGAGCTAATTTACCTTTAGCGATATTGTCTAACATTGCTTCTGGTTTTCCTTCTTGACGTAGGATATCTTTAGCAATTTCTATTTCTTTAGAGATAGTTTCAGCGTCAACGCCACTTTCGTCTAATGCGATAGGTGACATAGCTGCAGCTTGCATAGCGATGTTTCTTGCTACTTCTTCAGCACCTTCAATTTTTGCAGATAAACCAACTAAAGTAGCGATTTTGTTTCCAGAGTGGATGTAAGACCCGATGAAAGCACCTTCTAATTTTTCGAAAGTTCTTATTTCTAGTTTTTCACCGATAACTCCAGTTTGCTCTATTAATTTATCAGCAACAGTAACTCCGTTGAAGTCAGCTGCTAAAAATGACTCTTTATTGTCAAAATTCAATGCCAAATTAGCCATTTCAGTAGCCATTTTTACAAAGTTTTCGTTCATACCTACGAAGTCAGTCTCACAGTTCAATGTGATAACAACACCAGCAGTTTTGTCAGCATTTACAACAGCAATTGCAGCACCTTCTGTAGATTCTCTATCAGAACGGTTAGCTGCTACTTTTTGTCCTTTTTTACGTAAGTTTTCGATAGCTAAATCAAAATCTCCATCTGCTTCAACCAAAGCTTTTTTGCAGTCCATCATACCTGCGCCAGTGATTGTTCTTAATTTATTTACGTCTGCAGCAGTAATTGTTGCCATATTGTATTATTTTTTAAGGTTAAAAGTAAAAAATTCCAAGTTTCAAATCCAATTTCCAATTTTATTAAATTATCAACTTTAGGTTTCTAATTTTTTATGGAGAGGAATTTAGAACTTGGAATTAAATGTTAATTTATTCTTCAGTTGCAGTTGGAGCAACTGCTTCTACAGCAGGAGCTACTTCTACAGCTTCAGCAGCAGGAGCAACAACTTCAGCAGTAGCTTCACCTTCTTTGTCAGAACCTCTATCAGAAAGTCCTTCAACAATTGCAGCTGTAACTAAAGATAAAATTTTATCAATTGATTTAGAAGCATCATCGTTAGATGGGATTACGTATTCAACCTCTCTTGGGTCAGAATTGGTATCCACCATTGCGAAAACTGGAATGTTTAATTTTTGAGCTTCTTTTATTGCGATGTGTTCCGCTTTGATATCAACTACGAACAATGCAGCTGGTAGTCTAGACATATCTGCGATTGAACCTAAATTTTTCTCTAATTTAGCACGAAGACGATCAACTTGTAAACGCTCTTTCTTAGAAAGGGTCATGAATGTACCATCTTTCTTCATTTTATCAATAGTAGCCATTTTTTTAACAGCTTTACGGATAGTTACGAAGTTAGTTAGCATCCCACCAGGCCATCTTTCAGTGATGTAAGGCATGTTTGCAGCTTTTGCTTTTTCAGCAACGATGTCTTTTGCTTGTTTTTTGGTAGCAACGAATAATATTTTTCTACCTGATGCAGCGATTTTTTTCAAAGCTTCATTAGCTTCTTCAATTTTTGCTGCAGTTTTATATAGATTGATAATGTGAATACCATTACGCTCCATATAAATGTAAGGAGCCATGTTTGGATCCCATTTTCTAGTCATGTGTCCGAAGTGAACACCTGCTTCTAGTAATTCTTTTACTTCTACTTTGTTTGCCATTTTGTTCTAGTTTACGTTCTGTTGATTAGCAATGCATAAATGGCGATTTCTCGGCTATATACATTTAGATGCTAAACTATTTCCTACCTCGGTAGGAGAGCAACAACAACTTTGTTTTTTAAATTCAATAATAAATGAACGATGTCTTGTCCCATTTGAACAAGACAGGTAATATTAACGTTTAGAGAATTGGAATCTCTTACGAGCTTTCTTCTGACCGAATTTCTTACGTTCAACCATTCTTGGATCTCTTGTCAATAAACCTTCTGGTTTCAAGATAGCTCTGTTTTCAGCATTTACTTCACACATAACACGTGCTAATGCCATTCTTACAGCTTCTGCTTGACCAGTTGAACCACCACCATAAACGTTAACTTTTACGTCAAAGTTGCTTACATTTTCTGTCATAGACATAGGTTGTAACACTTTGTACTGTAAAGTTGCAGTTGGGAAGTATGTTTCGAATGCTTTTTTGTTTACAGTGATTACTCCTGTTCCTTCTGAAACATAAACACGTGCAACAGCGGTTTTTCTTCTACCGATTTTGTGAATAACTCCCATTACTTAAGATCGTTAAGGTTAACTGTTTTAGGTTTTTGAGCGCCTTGTTTGTGCTCTGATCCTACAACAACATTTAAATTTCTAAAAAGTTCAGCACCTAATTTATTTTTAGGTAACATCCCTTTTATTGCTTTTTCAACTAGTAATGCAGGGTTTTTTGATTGCAATACTTTAGCAGTTAAAGTTCTTTGACCTCCTGGGTAACCAGTGTGACGGATGTAAGTTTTTTCATCCATTTTGTTACCTGTAAGGTTAATTTTTTCTGAGTTGATAACGATTACGTTATCACCGCAGTCCACGTGTGGTGTGTAACTTGGTTTGTACTTACCTCTCAAAATCATAGCGACTTTTGAAGCAAGACGACCTAAGTTGTGACCATCAGCATCTACAACAATCCACTCTTTTGTAACGGTGGCTTTGCTTGCTGATTGTGTCTTGTAGCTTAATGCGTCCATAATATTTTTTTAATTAAACATTCCATCCCCAATAAAGGGGTTGCAAAAGTACAATTAATTATTTTAAATACAAATACCTTAAATGATTATTTTTTCCTTGTTTTTGCTCTGATAATCAAATGTATATTTAGATTAAATTTAGGATATGTTTTTTTGAATTATCTTAATAATAGGTCTTTCGATATTTGTATTACATTTGTTGTCAAATAAAATTTGTATATTACACTTTTGTAAAAGCAGTTTTTACATTCTGAAATAACTATTTTGTTTAAGAAGCACCATTATAAATTTATTTTTAAATTGGCATGTTTTCTATAATCATTACAAAGCAATAAATACCGACCTATGAAAGCTAAAGCAACTTTAAAACAAATTGCAAAAGAACTAAATGTTTCTGTTTCTACAGTTTCAAAAGCACTTAATGATAGTCCTGAAATTAGTGAATCAACAAAAATTAAAATCAAAGAATACGCAAAACTAAAAAATTACAAACCAAACGTTATTGGTTTGAATCTTAAAAATAGAAAAACAAAAACTATTGGTGTAATTATTCCTAATATTCTGAATTCTTTTTTTGCCAAAGTATTTAGCGGTATTGAAAAAGTTGCAGATGAAAAAGGATATAATGTTATTATGTGTATCTCTAATGAATCATTAGAAAAAGAAGCGCATACTCTTGAAATGTTGAGTAACGGAACAATAGATGGGTTTATTTTGTCTGTTTCAGAAGAAGCACAAAAACTTCATGAATACAATCATTTCAAAGAAATTATAAATGACGGTACTCCTATAGTTATGTTTGACAGAATTGCCGATGGGGTAGAATGTGATAAAGTAATTGTAGACGATTTTGATTCGGCTTTAAATTCAACACAGCATTTAATAAATTTAGGTTGCAAGAATATAGCTTTATTTTCTTCTGTAGATAATTTAAGTGTGGGTAAGTTAAGAGCTGAAGGGTATCTCAAAGCATTGGAAAAAAACAATATTCCCGTCAATGAAAATTTAATTATTCGAACCGATTCTGAGGCGGATCTGAAAGACAAAATTAAAGCTGTTTTTGATAATAATAAAATTGATGGAATATTTGCTTTAGATGAAAATGATTCTGTTGCCGCATTAAAAATTGGTCTTAAAAAAGGATATAAAATCCCAAAAGAACTTTCTATTATAGGTTTCGCTGACGGAATCCTTGCTTCGAGAAGGTTGTCACCAAGTCTGACTACGGTAAGTCAACATGGTATAGAAATAGGACAGGTCGCTGCTAAATTGCTTATTAACAGACTGGAATCCAAAGAGGAGGATTTGCCTTATGAAACGGTTGTGATCAAAACAAAATTGAAAGAAAGAGAATCAACAAGAAGGTTGTAGCACCAATATAAGGATTTTAAAAAGCTATTCAAAAATTTTGAATGGCTTTTCTTTTAACTATTGGTTTGTAATTCAAATTGCTGTAATAGATTTCGAAATGATTAAATTCTAATGCGCTTCCAGCCAGTCTTTTCCTGCTCCTAAATCGACATCCAAAGGCACGTCAAGTTTAAATGCATGCTCCATCTCGTATTTTATCATTGGTTGGATTTTTTCAAGTTCAGAATTATGGACATCGAAAACAAGTTCATCATGCACCTGCAGCAGCATTTTGCTTTTCCAGTTTTCAGAGGTTAGTTTTTTATGAATGTTAATCATCGCAATTTTGATAATATCGGCAGCACTTCCTTGTATCGGGGCATTTACCGCATTTCTTTCGGAAGCACCACGAACCACCGCATTGGCGGAATTAATGTCTTTTAAATAACGGCGACGGCCTAAAATGGTCTGAACAAAACCATTTTCCCGTGCATATTCAATTTGTTCTTGAATATAGGTTTTTAATCTGGGATAGGTTTTGTAATAGGCTTCGATCAAAGCCGCGCTTTCACTTCTTGACAATGAAGTTTGATTGCTCAAACCAAAAGCTGAAACTCCATAAATAATACCAAAATTCACCGTTTTAGCATGGCTTCTTTGTTCCCGTGTTACTTCTTCAAGCGGAACATTGAACACTTTTGAAGCGGTTGATTTGTGAATGTCTTCGTGATTCTGGAACGCTTTAATCATGTTTTCTTCTCCGCTTAATGCCGCAATAATTCGCAATTCTATCTGGGAATAATCCGCAGAAACGATAGTGTGATTTTCATCTCTTGCCACAAATGCTTTTCTGATTTGTCTGCCACGTTCGGTACGAATCGGAATGTTCTGTAAGTTTGGATTATTGGAGCTCAAACGACCAGTTGCAGCCACGGTTTGCATATAATCAGTATGTATCCGATAGGTAATTTTGTCTACTTGGTTTGGCAAAGCATCAACATAGGTGTTTTGTAATTTTATCAGTTGACGCCAGTCGAGAATGTCTTTAACAACTGGATAATCGGTAGCTAAATAGCTTAAAATTTCTTCTCCTGTGGCATATTGCCCGGTTTTGGTTTTCTTCTGCTTTAATCCTCCAATTTTTAATTTATCGAATAAAACATCACCCAATTGTTTTGGGGAAGCCAAATTGAATTTCTCGCCGGCAGTTTCGTAAATAGAGGCTTCCAAAATCTTAATATCATCGTCTAGTGTTTTGGATAACGATTTTAAGAAATCGGTATCCACACGAATTCCTTCTTTTTCCATGTCGGCCAACACTTTTACCAATGGAATTTCGATTTCTTCAAAAAGTTTTTTGGTGCCAGTTTTGTCTAATTCTACAGTAAATATTTCTTTGAGCTGCAAAGTGACATCGGTATCTTCAACAGCATATTCTTTAATATCTTCCAATTCAATATCGCGCATTGATTTCTGGTTCTTCCCTTTTTTGCCAATCAATGTTTCAATTGATTTTGGGGAGTATTTCAAATAAGTTTCCGATAAAATATCCATATTATGACGCATGTCCGGATTGATCAGATAATGTGCAATCATGGTGTCGAATAATTTTCCTTCTACTTTAATATTGTAATTAGAAAGAATTTTTAAATCATATTTTAAATTCTGTCCAATTTTTTCAATAGTTGAATTTTCGAAAAAAGGAATGAATTTTTCGATTAAAGTTTGTGCTTCGTCTTGGTTTTCTGGAAATGGGACATAGAATCCTTTTCCTTTTTCATATGAAAATGAGATGCCTACCAATTCAGCATGCAAAGCATCCAATCCTGTTGTTTCGGTATCAAAACTAACTGAAGATTGGTTTTGTAGATTTTGCAATAATAATTTCAGTCCTAAATCGCCCTGGATAATCTGATAGGAATGTTCCGTATTCTCTAAAGCATTATAATATTGATGACGTGTTTCTTCTGAAGTGTCATCAGGAATCGTACTTCCAAAAAGATCAAATTGTTCTTCGCTTTTGGGTTGTTGTTTTTTATATAATTTGGCTTCATCAACTGGTTTACTGGCTGTCGCAGTTCCGCCTTTTTTGAATATTGCATCAAATTGTTCCGCCATTCTTCGAAATTCCAATTCGTTGAAAAGGGCATCCGTTTTTTCGACATCAGGGGTGGATAGTTCGTAATCTGTTTCATCAAAAACAACCGGGCAGTCCAGCAAAATAGTGGCCAAAGTTTTAGATAATATTCCTTTCTCTTTATTGGCTTCAATGTTCTCCTTCATTTTTCCTTTTAGCTTGTCAGTATTTGCCAAAAGGTTTTCCATTGTTCCAAATTCCTTTAATAATTTTTTGGCGGTAACTTCACCCACACCTGGTAAGCCGGGTATGTTATCGGCGGTATCGCCCATCATTCCAAGAAAATCAATCACTTGATCCGGTCTTTCAATTTCGAATTTCTCCAATACTTCAGGAATTCCCCAAATTTCAATTCCATTACCCATTCGGGCAGGTTTATACATGAAAATATTTTCGGAAACCAATTGTGCAAAATCCTTATCCGGCGTTACCATAAAGACTTTGTAATTCTGTTTTTCAGCTTGTTTAGCAATTGTTCCTATTAAATCATCAGCTTCGTAACCTTTAACCTCTATAATAGGAATGTGCATCGCTTTGAGCAAATTTTGGATGTATGGAATGGCAATTTTTATAGCCTCGGGCGTCGCATCGCGATGGGCTTTGTATTCTGGGAATATGTCGTTTCTTAATTGGCTTCCACCATTGTCAAAAGCAACGGCTAAATGATCCGGCTTTTCTCTTTTTATTACGTCCATCAAGGAATTCATGAATCCCATAATAGCCGATGTGTCCATTCCTTTGGAATTGATCCGAGGGTTTTTTATAAAAGCGTAATAGCCACGAAAGATTAAAGCATAAGCATCGAGAAGGAACAGGCGTTTTTGTTGTGACATAATGGAGATTTTGTAAAGTTTTCAAAAGTACAAAACTTGACAGATATAGAAGATACAGTTTTAACTATTTCTTAATTATTCCTATTGGAGCTTTTTTGAAGTCTAAAAAGTGTAGTTTGAAAGTTTATTAATGCAAAATTTTTCTGAAAGCGTAAAGGGTATAATTATATTTTGAGAGAGAACGATTACTAATTTTTACAAATAAAAATTCAATATTTTTTATTTGTAAGACTATAGATATAGACAGGCTAAAAATAGGTGTTTAATCGATAAAAAGTGCATTTAAACGATTGTATTATGTAATTTTACTAATCAAGATAGGGTTCAATGACGTTCTTTATGTTTGCTCTTTTTAATTCGTGTATTATGAAAAAAAATTACTTTGCTAAAACGGTTTTACAAGCCTATTTATTATTTTTCATGATAATAACGACAAATGTGTTTTCCCAAGTTGGTATTGGGACTGTTACTCCAAATGCTAGTTCTGTTTTGGATGTGTCTTCTACAACTCAGGGAATGCTGACACCCCGAATGACTTCAGTGCAGCGGACCACAATTACATCTCCAGCTGATGGCCTGATAGTATATGATACGGATTTGAAATCTTTTTATTATTACAATTCAACTTTAACAGCTTGGACCAAGATGAGTAGTGAGGCTAATGGCAGATTAAAATTCAAACTCATTAGATCTACTGATGTTTTAGCGACAGTTTTGGCAGCTGAAAAAACTGCGGGCGGAAGTACTAAATATCTTTTGGAGGCAAATACTTTATATGAAATTAATGGTACTATAAATGTTGATTTACCTATCGAATTGAATAATGCCTATGTTATTGGTATGGATGCCGGGGAAGATAAATTAATTAAGGCATCGGGGGATCTTTTTACGGGTACAACCGGAGGTTCTATTAAGATATTAACTTTGACAGCAACAAGTGGTACTGTTTTTAATGTTATCGGGACAGGATCTATAGCAGCAGGGACACAGACACAAAGTTTGATCGTAAGGGATTGTATCGTTATAGGCTCTTCTAATGTAGGTAAAATTGAAAATTTTGCATTAGTGTTTGTAAGTATCGTACAATTTTTAGGAAACACTGCAGGAATAATCTATAAAGATATAGCCAAAGTATTGCTCAGTAATGCAGCATGGTTCGGAAATAATTCGGGAACTTATGAGGCATTTCAAGGGACTTTTGGGCTGATTGAAAAAACAGGGGGATTTAGTGAAGTCTATGGAGCTGGTATTGGATTTGATGTCTCCAGTAATCCCACAATTACCGGAGATGCAGTAATGGAATCGGTTGTTTTTACCGGTACCCTTTCTTCAGGGAAATATGTTAATGGATATACGGTCGGCAATTATACCGGATATAATTTCAATAATAACTGGAGTGTCCGTTGTGCAGGAATTCCAACTGAAGGAGATTCCTATGCAACCGGATTTCTGTATGATTCCAATAATACAACATCTTCCCGTACCACAGCAACAACTTTAAATCAAGGGTATAAAGTTGTTACGAACGCAACAGCCACGAACAACATGTTCAGAGTGTCATCCGGAACAAGTGGAAGATTAACGTATACGGGAAAAAAAACGAGAGTTTTTCAAGTAAATGCATCAGTATCATTTGTGGAATCTTCATCAGGAAGCAATACGAATTATTTGTTTTATATAGCAAAAATTGCTAGTGACGGTACAACAGTAACAGCTCTTTCCGCAACAGAAACGTATCTGGATACAAATAGTGGATTTGTTCAGGCTTTTCCAATTTCAGGAACTGTACAGCTAAATGCCAATGAATCTGTGGAGGTTTATTTAAAAAGAATAACGAACCCTTCACAGGCAAAGATTAATATAGATGTATATTCGTTAAATATGGCCATTAAATAAAAGTAGGAATGGATTTATAATTTCTAGCCTCACTTTTCAATTGCAACTAAGGATCTAAAAAACTAAATAATAAGTTAAATTTTTCTACGCAGGCAAATCTTCATTTTTTCTTCATATTGGGATTATACATTTGGTCTATGAATAACAAATAAATAATTTAAATTTTAGAAACCATGAAGAAAGTAGTGATGTTAGTTGCCATTATGCTAGGAACAAGTGTTATGGTAAATGCGAAAACAACTCCAGTAAAAACAGCTCAGGCAAAAGAAGTCAGAATGGAGAAACATGCAAAACATAGAAAAACCAGAGCAGAAAAGAAAGCTGCCGCTATGAAGCAAAAACCGCTAAAGTAAAAAAATAATGAACGTTTTTGTTTTGCGTTCTAAATAATTTAAAATCAATTGGCAGGACGGCAAAACAAGGGCTAATTATTGAAAAAGCTGGTAAATAGATTTATCAGCTTTTTTTATTACCAACTTTCGGTTAAATTTTCAACTATTTAAAACATTTATATTTACATTATTTGTTACTTTGAATGGTACTATACAATCATTTATGAATATTCTTGTCGTTGAAGATAATCCTGAATTGGCCATTGAGTTGAAAAATTTTCTTTCTGCGAGTGGCTATGTTTGTAAAATTGCTAAAAACTGTTCAACTGCATTAGAGGAAATAAGCAGCAATGATTACGATATTATGTTGCTGGATTTGGGATTGCCAGATGGGAACGGTTTTGAGATTTTAAAAACCGCTCGAAAAATACAATCTAAAATGGGTGTCATAATACTAACAGCTCGTGGCGAACTCGATGATAGGATCAATGGATTGCAGCTTGGAGCAGATGACTATCTTACAAAGCCTTTTGCTCTAACGGAATTAAACGCACGTTTATTTGCTATCATTAGACGCATACACGGCTTCGTTGTTAACGATTTAGACATTCATGATTTTAGTTTACAGCTTCAGGATTATAAAGTGCATTGTGATGGAATTCCAGTTAAACTGACCAAAAAAGAATTTGATATTTTTCAATATTTGGTGTTAAATAAAAATCGAGTTATTACCCGATTGCAATTAACGGAGCACATTTGGGGGGATATTCTGGAGGTTAATTCCGATTCGAATTTTATTGATGTACATGTACGAAATCTTCGTAAGAAGCTAGAAAAATATGCTGCAATTGAATGGTTTGAGACCGTAAGAAGTGTTGGTTACAGGATAAACGATTAAATTATTTCATGAAAATAAAACACCAATTAACGATATTCAATGCAATAACCAGATTGCTTGTGATTTTGGTTTTGTGGATGATGTTACCTGTTTTGGTTGAAAAGGTGGTTTACAAGCATATTAATAAAAGTTTATTAGAAAAAAAACAAAAGTTTATTGAACATTTAGATAGGGAGGAAATCAATGATTTCGTTGTTAGAAACGACTCAACGGAAACCTATGCAAGCTTTTCTACATTACACAGTGAATTTCTACAATTGTCCAGATTACCAATAAATTCAGAAGTAAATAAAACCGTTTTTATTAATGAACCTCGAATAATTGAGGGAGAAAATGATGATTACAGAATTTTGCAATATCAATTTCTCTATGAGAATACGCACTATCAGCTTGAGATAGGCAGTAGTTTGAGTGAAGTTGAAGAACTGACTTTTACGATTCGATTTTTTGTTTTGATCGTGCTTATCATTATTCTGTTGGTTACTTTTTTGATGGATACTTTTTATATTGAGTATCTTTTGAAGCCTTTCTATAAAATTATCGATACTAAAATCCGTCGGATAAACGAACCGGATACCTTTGATCATACGCCAATAGACTCGCATTCTGCAGATTTTCGGGAATTGGATATGGTTTTAAACCAAATGATGAATCGAATAAGTGAACTTTTTAAGAAAGAAAAACAATTTATCGCCAATGTTTCTCATGAACTTTTGACTCCAATTGCATTATTAAAAAATAAATTTGAAAATTTGCTTCAGAATGATTCGCTCAACGATATTGCTATTGATAAAATTGCCAGTTCTTTAAAAACGTTAGATACCCTAAAGAAAGTAATCAATAATTTGTTGCTTATTTCGAGGATTGAAAATCATCAATACGAGTCTAAGGAAACTATAAATTGGGGTGAATTACTTACTAATTTGCACGAAGATTTAAAAGACCGAATGGAGGAAAAAAACTTGACTTTCATGATGAAACTTCAATATGATTTTCAGTTTATTGGAAATAAAACCCTAATTCATATTCTTTTATATAATTTAATTGCAAATGCCATTAAATACAATAAAAAAAATGGAAGCATCACAATTACAGATGGCTTTGAGAATTCCAATTATTTCCTATCGGTTGCTGATACCGGAATTGGAATGACCGAAAATCAAATAGATCAGATATTCAATAGATTTTCCAGAATGGATTCTAATGAAGAAGGGAATGGTTTAGGTCTTGCAATTGCGGAGAGTATTGCCCTTTTTCATCATATAGTATTAGAGGTTACTTCAAAACCAGACGAAGGAACAACATTTCGGTTGTGCTTTCCGAATAATTAAAAACGGAGTAAATAGTTAATATTTACCAGGAAGCTGAATCTTCATTAAATCTTCATTTAGCAGTACTACATTTGGTCTATAAGTAAATCAAATTATTAATAATAAAATTCACAATCATGAAAAAAGTATTGATGTTAGCTGCAATGGTTTTGGGAACTACAGTAATGGTAAACGCTCAAAAAGCTCCGGCAAAGACAGCTCCCGCTAAAGAAGTTAAAGCTACTAAAAAAGCTAAAAAAAATGCCGCTAAAAAAGTAGAAGCTGCTAAAGCTGAACCTGCAAAAATGGAAGCGACTAAGGCGAAAAAATAATTGATTACTCCTGTTTTACTTTCTTAAATTGTTTAAATCAATTATAAAAGGTGATTAGTAAATAGTAGGGTCTAATTGAAGAAAAGCTGATAAATGAATTTATCGGCTTTTTTTATATAAAAAGGGTTGCACAAATAGATTTGGTACGATTTTAGTTAAATTTTGATTAATAAAAACTAAAGGTGTTTTCTTAATTTGTTATTTTGTATAAAATATTATAAAATGATTCTTCGCATACTATTATTATGTTTTGTCTTTCTTATCATTGAGCTTTATGCATTCCAAGCATTGCGAACCTTAATAAAGGTAAAATGGGTTTTGGTCTCTTACCTGATTATTAGTTTATTGCTTTTAATATTCATTATTTATTCTTTCATGCAGTTTGACCGTTCTGTCGGACAAACCAAGCAGACCATGTTTACTATGGGTTTAGTGCTTTTAGTATATCTTCCAAAAATGGTTTTGGCTCTTGTTTTACTTGGAGAAGATATTTTTAGGGTAGGAGCCGGATCAGTAAATTATTTTCTTCAGAACAATGATAATATAACTTTTTTAGCGTCAAGAAGGAAATTCATCAGTCAGGTTGGATTAGGATTGGCAGCAGTCCCATTTTTGTCTTTAATCTATGGGGTGACGGTAGGAAAATACAATTATAAAGTAATCAAACAACGAATCTTCTTTCCCGATTTGCCTGATGCTTTTGATGGTTTTACGATTACTCAAATTTCTGATGTTCATAGCGGAAGCTTTGATAATCCAGAAAAAATAAATTATGCGATCGATTTAGTGAACGAGCAAAATTCAGACATGATTTTGTTTACCGGAGATATTGTAAATACGGATGCTAAGGAAATGCATCCCTGGATAGAGACGTTCAACCGGATAAAAAAACACGAGTATGGTAAATATTCTGTTTTAGGGAATCACGATTATGGTGAATATGTAACCTGGCCGACGGAGGCAGATAAAGAGAAAAATTTCCAGGATATAAAAAATCTATACGGACAAATTGGTTTCAAATTAATGTTGAATGAACATGCTTTTATCGAGAAAGGAAATGATAAAATCGCATTAATTGGTGTAGAAAATTGGGGGCAAAACTTTAAAAAAGCGGGAGACATTAACAAAGCATCACAGCATGTGAATAAGGAGGATTTTAAAATTCTAATGAGCCATGATCCATCACATTGGGATTACGAAGTGCAGCATCACGAGAAGAATTTTCACCTTACGTTATCAGGACATACGCATGGAATGCAATTTGGTATAGAAATTCCGGGTTATTTCAAATGGAGTTTGGCACAATACGTTTACAGGCAATGGGCTGGTTTATATGAAAATGCAGGTCGATATGTATATGTAAATAGAGGGTTTGGTTTTCATGCCTATCCCGGAAGAGTCGGAATAATGCCTGAAATTACAGTCATCGAACTAAAAAAAGGCAAGGATGTGGCTTAATTCGTTTAAAATGTTACATTTGTATAATAATTATCTTTTTTTAGTAAATTTAGAAAATTAAATTTTTGCTTTTATGTCAAAATTTGGAGAACTTATAAATACACAAATTCCTGTGTTGATTGACTTTTATACAGATTGGAACGAATCTTCTGTTTCAATGCATCCTGTAATTAGAGATGTTGCGGCAGCGCTTGGCGATAAAGCAAAAGTCATTAAGATAGATGTTGATAAAAATCAGGAATTAGCTGAAGCTTTGCGTATAAAAGGTCTTCCTACGCTAATGATTTACAAAGAAGGTTTAATGATCTGGAGACAATCCGGAGAGTTGGATGCTAACACTATTATTAGCATTGTCCAGGAACAATTGTAGCAGAGTCCATTTGTTTTATTGGAGAACATCACAAATAAAATTGTTTTCGTTTAGATAAGCCAAAGTTCTTGGAAGCGCATATTCTAAGTTTTGGAAAGCTTTTATGCTGTCATGAAAGACAATTATGCTTCCTGATTCTGTATTTGACAGTACGTTTTTTAAACAAGCTTCCTGCGATAGGTTTTGATCGAAATCTGCGCTTAATACATCCCACATTATTATTTTGTAGCCTAATTTAGTTATTTCTTTAGCTTGGCTAGTTTTTATCTTTCCATAAGGCGGACGGAAGAATTTAGATTTTAGGTTAATTCCGGACTGCTGTATGATTTCCTCACATCGTTTGAAGTTTTCCAAATAGGCTTCAGTGGTTGTTTTCCAGCCATTCAAATGATTGTAGGTGTGATTTCCAATTGCATGACCTGCAGTGATTACTTTTTTGAGTATTTTGGGGTTTTTATTAATGTTATCACCTATACAAAAAAAAGTTGCTTTTGCATTGTGTTTTTTTAATTCTTCCAAAACCCATTCAGTAATTTCCGGTATTGGTCCGTCATCAAAGGTGAGGTATACTTTTTTTTCGGTATTGGGAATATCCCACGTATAATTTGAAAATATTTTTTTTATAATCCGATTTGTTTTTATCCAATAAAAATCCATTTGTTTTTTAGCTTAAAAGTAAAAAAAAATAGCGACATTTTTCAATATCGCTATACTTTCTAATGATTAAATTTTCTAACTAAATTACTCTTTTTCGCGACCAAAACGTTCGAATATTTTAATGTAGGTGTTGAAAATCACTTTGTTTTTATTATAAAAAGCGGTATCCCCACTTTCTTTCATTACATGAAGTAAACCCCTGTAACGTTCGATATCTGTTATTATATCCACTGCAATATCCGTTTGATCCACCGCATTGAGATTAATGTAATAATTTAAATTTTCTTTGTATTTGGTCATTAATTTTTCAAGGAGTTCCTGAGCTTTCGCCTTTTCTCCAATAGCGTAATATCCTTTAGCAAATGGTTCAACCAAAGAATAATAACCAAATTTGTCCAAAGGCATTTTTGTCATGGCCAAATCAATAATGTTTTTAGCTTTGTCTTTCTTTCCTTCTTCAATTAACTGATTCATCAATCGGGCAAGATTCATTCGGTATGTAATGCTGTTTCTTCTGGTTTCAGGGTCATGATAAATAGTAGGACTTTCACTATTTCCCCAATCCCACTTCATAACGATAGTGTACATTTTGTCAGCATCGATCTGTCCCATTTCCATTTGGCTTTCGTCTTTACCCATTTTAGTTTTTACAGGAACTAGTTTGTAAACCATTCCGTCTAATTGAAGGTAGTCTTTCATCCATAAATAATCTTCATTGTCAAAGGCACCACCACTAAAGTAAATAGGTCTTTTCCAGTTGTTATTGGCGACAATATCAAGCATCATCAATCTGTTTTTGTATAATGCATTTCCTTTGATATCGATGTCTATATAAGGAACGATTGAGTCATTATATTTAGCAGAAACGACTTTGTTTTTGATGATAACATTTTTGTCAACAGGAATTCTAAGTTTATTCGTAGGATAAAAATGAATCGTTTGTCCATTTTGCATCTCAACAGTGGATTTTGGGTTTTTAATAAAACTGATGAAGTCTTTTACTTCCCATCTGCTTTCTACTTTTGGAATATGGGCTACATAATCCAGTTTATCTCCCACATAGTGATCATGAGTGAAAGAAATAGGTAACGGATCTGATTCGTATGTTTTAGTTTTCATTTGATCGATATACCAATCGGTCATGAAAAGACTTGTGTTTACAATTTTAATATCAGTTCTTACTTTTTCAATTTCCTGGGCATACCAAAGCGGGAAAGTGTCATTGTCACCAATGGTAAATAATATTGCATTCGGATCGCAAGAAGTAAGATATGCTTTTGCCATAGCAACAGCAGTGTATTTATTAGAGCGATCGTGGTCATCCCAGTTTTGAGAAGCCATCAGCACCGGAGCGACCAGCAAACTTGCTGCTATAATTAGGGGTCCGGCTATTTTTGGTGCCAAATATTTCTGGAGGCTTTCATATAATGCGTAAACTCCAATTCCTATCCAGATAGCAAAAACGTAGAACGAACCAACTAAAGCATAATCTCTTTCGCGAGGTTCAAAAGGTCGTTCGTTTAAGTAAATTTTCAATGCCAGGCCGGTAAATAAAAACAAGGCTAATAATACATAGAAACTCTTCAAATCTTTATTTGCATGATACATCAAACCGATGAGTCCAAGTATAAATGGTAAAAAGAAATATACATTTCGGCCTTTATTATTCAATACGTCTGATGGTAAGTTATCCTGTGAGCCTAAATGCAGGCTGTCAATAAATTTTATTCCACTAATCCAATTTCCGTCTAAATTATCATATCTTCCCTGTACATCGCTTTGACGCCCTACGAAATTCCACATCAAATACCTCCAATACATATAGCCAAACTGGTATTCAAACATAAAGCTAAAGTTATCAATCGTCGATGGTTTTTCTATGATTAGGTAGTCTCCGTAGCTTTTTAAGAAAGAAACGTAGCCTCCGTTGTCTATTTGTTTTTGAGCATACGCTTGTCTAAATTCGGTCACTGTTTTTTCGACTTCATTTTTCAACTGCGCAATGGCTTTGTTATACTCTTCTTCAGTTAATTTACTTGGATCAATGCCATATTTTGCTAAATCGTCCTCATATGGATAATCCGGATTGATTTTAAATTTTGGAGGGTTTGAGAAATTCATATAATTCTCGACATGTTCGGTACTCCACATTCTAGGTAAAATAGTTTTTTGATTGTCGTCACTATTTTGCTCGGCATTTTTAAAATTATTTGTAATAATATATTTGCCCGTTTTGTAATCTCTTTCGTAGTTCGGAGCTTTGTCCAGATAAGGATGGTCCTTATCTAAACCAGCAAAGGTTTCCGTATATTGTGCGCCGTAAAATAAAGGATTTACGCCATATTGCTCTCTGTTATAATAGGCTAGAACTTCAGCTGCATCCGATGGTTTATTTTCGTTAATTACTGTGTTCGCATTTGCTCTGATAGGTAGCATCATCCAGGTCGAGAACCCAATTAAAATAAATAAGATACAAAGGATTATAGTATTGTAGAATACCCAGCCTTTTTCTTTTGTGTATTTCAAACCGAAGTAAAAGAAAGCGATGAATAGCAGTCCGACAAAAATACTTCCTGAATCGAAAGGCATTCCTAATTCATTTACCATGAAAACTTCAGTTTTTCCGAAGAAAGCCATCGTTAATGGAAGCAATAATTTGAATATAAAAAGTAAAACGGCAATAACAACAACATTTGCAATGATGAAATTTTTGACAGTAACTACTTTGTAATGTTTGAAAAAATAAAGAAAACCAATAGCAGGTATGGTCAATAAGGCCATAAAATGCACTCCAAACGAAAGTCCTATAACAAGTGAAATAATCAATAACCATTTATTTCCTCTCGGGGTTTCCATGTCTTGTTCCCAGCGTAAACCTAACCAAAATAGTAAAGCAATCAATAAAGAAGCCATAGCGTAAACTTCGGCTTCTACAGCGTTGAACCAAAAACTATCAGAAAAAGTATAAGCTAATGCACCAACAAATGCGCTGCCTAAAACAACTATGTCATTGTTTTTATCTGATTGCCCCTGTTCGTCTTTACCGCTTGAGTCAGAAAAACGGGAAATCAATTTCTTTAGGATCATTGTAGAGGACCAATACATAAATAATATAGTAAAGGCACTTGAGAAAACGGACGTCATATTGACCATTAAGGCAATATGTTTGTCGTCTATGGCAAACATCGCAAAAAAGGCGCCAATCATTTGAAATAAAGGTGCGCCAGGGGGATGTCCTACTTCTAATTTTGCAGCTGTAGCAATATATTCTCCACAATCCCAGAAACTCATTGTGGGTTCAACGGTGAGTGTGTATGTTACTAATGCGATTCCAAATGTAAACCAACCAATAATCGTATTCCATTTATTGAAATTGAATGTTGCCATATTTCAGTGCTAAATTGTAGTTAAATTTTGAGTTACAAAGAAAATGTTTTTTTATGTAACGATGCGAGCATTAACAAAAATTTCTAAAAAACAAATCTGGGAAACTAATGGATTGGTTTTCAGTATTTTTAAAAACCTGACAGCTGGTTTGGATGCTTAAATGAAATTATTTTCAATAAAAAGCGTTAAAAAATTTGCGCAAATTAAAATTTGTATTAAATTTGCACTCGCTTAACAAAAGCAATGCTGGTCTATGGTGTAATGGTAACACAACTGTTTTTGGTGCAGTCTTTCAAGGTTCGAGTCCTTGTAGACCAACTGGTAGAATGAAAAAACCCTGTAAACTCAATAGTTTACAGGGTTTCTTTTTTTATGACGTAGTAAATCACGTAGTAATTTTATAGATGATATGAAATGAAATATTGGGCAGTTCGTTATAGTATTATATTTAATCGATAAGTTTTAAATATTTTTCATAATCCACGAAATAACTCTGATTTGGTATAAATAATAAAATCCTTACGAATTAACATAAGGATTTTTTTAGAAAGACAACTTAAACATTTATCTTTTGCATTGAATTTTCAGCAATTCACTTACTTTATATCTTTTTCTGTTACTAAATGGTCTGTACACTTTAATTTTTCCATCCGTTTCATATTTCCCAATTGTGGTCTGACTTCTAATTCCTAAAATCACCATTGCTTCTTTTGTGTTTACATATTGTTCCATAATTTTATTTTTTAAATGCATTTGACTTTACTGTCTTTGATATGAAAATAAATTGTGCTCCTCTGGTTTCTGTTTCGGGTTGGCACATACTTAATGTAGCCATACTCATTTAGTTCATTCATACATTTGTGATATGTTTTTGGGGAAGAAATCATCGCTATTTCCATAATTTCATAACTGTATACTTGAATTGGATTAATAAAGCCCTTATCCACCCTGAATTGAAGCAATGCAGCATAGATACCAATATGCGTGACGCTGATACGGCAATCTTTTTTTATCGCCTTAAAGAAATCGGATAAAGGTTTTAGTGTTTCCATTAAGTGTTAGTTTATCAACTTATATGCATACTTTGTTTGTAGCCCTTTCTGCTACATGGAATTAGACTGGCTTTTCTTTCTTTTCTTGCCTTCCTTTGGTATTTCAGGTTCGTCGTCGTCAGCATTCTGGCTTTGCTTTTTGCTATCTTGCTTTACAGAAGTTTTTTCGACTTCGGACTGCTTTTCCTCTTTGGAATGACGGTTGTCAATTCGTTGCATATTACCATCGTACACATTGATAGTTTTGAATTGTGGACTAGCTTCAATATACTGTTTGACCTCATTACCTTCTTTTAAGAAAGTAGCAGATTGCAGGTTTCCTTTTTTCATGGAATCCATCAGATCCTCTTTGTACTTAGGATTTTCTAGTTCCTTGATTGGATGTTTAGCTAATGTTGCCTCAAGATCATAACCATAATTCTGATGGTATTGGTTTAACTTAAAGTTTCCGTTAGTATCGGCTTGTTTAAAATCCATCTGCACCCAAGCGTTGTATATTTCTCCTTCTTTATTGGTAAGGTCTTTGTTTACGGATCTTCCCTCCATAAGATTAAAAGCTTCTTTCATGGTAATGTTGCTGCCTTTATTGATATAAAAGGTTTGTTCCAGAGCTTCCTTGGAATTCTCCTTTTGCAATTCCACCTTGTAGGAATTAAAAAAATACATATCGCTTTGATCTGATTTTTTAAAATTCAATGTTGCCAGGGCGGTATCATTACCGTATTGTGCATTATGGTTCAAAGTGAAATTTGGGTCCTCTTTCTGCATTTTTGCTTTCAATTCACTTTCCAGTCCTTCACCGAAACCGGTGTACTTAACCTGGTCTTTTAAGTATTCAAAATTTTTCTCGTTCATGACTAAATTCTTTAAATGATTAATAATTTATAGTTTGGGCAGCACGGTGACCTTTGCCAGCTTTTTGTTTTTCACATGCAGTTCCACGTGTCTGCCACCATCCTTTTCCATTAGCTGTATGGCTAGGTATTTTTGCTCTGGAATCGTAAATTTTGGAAGAGCAAATACAAATGTGTTTTCCGCTTCCCCGTCAATTTTAACTACATTATTTAGAATGTAGATTGGTGTAATTTCGATTTCCTGTGAAGCGGTTCGTTTTACTTTTTTAGTATCACGTATAAAAAAGCGAAGCTGGTCAACATCATAATTGATTTTAGAATTGTTCGTCACTTTTATCCTGTAATACATAACATCATCACGTATATAAATTCCGTTAAGTTGAAAATCAATATCATAGTTGCTTTCCTTTTCACCTCGTATCTTTTTCTTGTCATAAAAAGCCAATTTGGAATACTCTTGAACATCCTCTTCGTTTCCAGTTTCAGACGAAAAATAAATTTCCTGACCTTCCGGTTTGATCTTATTCACGGTGAGATTCAATTGTGGCGATTTCTCATCATAGTTTAGGACGAAAGAATATAATTTACCATCGGTAGTGACCACCGTAAGGTTGGTCTGAAAAAATCCTTTCTGGGCTGCCTTAATCATCAGCATATTTTCAAGACCTTTCGCTTTCTGCACTAGTATATCCTGACTTCCCCTATCAACACTTTTAATAGCATAGGGAAATACGATATTGGTCGTTTTTGAATAGGCTATTGTTAAAGAATCAGGGTCAATTTTAGATAGACGGTTTTTGTCTGTTTGTTGTGCAAATGCACTGATGGTAAGAAGTAGTAGATACCCCATCATCAATAGATTAAAATTTTTCATATTTATAATTTTTAGTTTTTAATTGGAATCTTTTTGTTTCTGATTTTCATCACGAATCAGTACCATATAGCCGGCCTTTACAACCACTTTGACTAGTTTTACTTTTTTACTCAGAAGACTTTTAGCGGCCTCAATTCCAGCTCCCGCCGCCTGCGCTCCCCAAGAATCATCAAGGCTTGCAACACCGAGCGTTTGCATAGAACGGTCAGCAGATGCTTTGGCTACATCACGGTTGATGGCGCCTGGAATATAGATCCCACTGAGTCCATCTATATCATATACGGACAAGTCAACAGGAAATAGGGAGTTGTTGTATCTTAGGCTGTTTATCTTAATTGCCAGTCTTTCTCCTTTTAGAGAAGCTGTGCCAAAAAGAAAATTGTCCTTTGGAATTTTTATTCCATTTATAAAAATATCATTAGAAAGTCGCAACTTAACTGTTGAACCATTTACAATAGTCTGGGTTTCATGGATGACAGCTTCCACGGCATTTTGTGTATAGTCAGGACTTGCCAGTTCATCCAAAGAATAAAATCCATTGTGTCCAGATTGTCCAGCAAAGGCAGTTGTATTTACTGGAGCACTTTGTAATGAAGAAATATTGTCTTCATGCGTTCTAGTACCGATGGCAAATACCTGTCCTCGTTGCTGTTCCGAGGCTTTTCTTAATTTTTCCTGTATCCTGTCTGGATGTTGAATATCAAGGATGTTTTCGAGCATTCCGCTGAGCTGTTGTAATTCGGGATCCTGATCGCCACTTTGACCGTTCATGGATTGCATCATTTGTTCCAGTTTATCAACATCATTGGAATGCATCGAGGTCTCATTTGACTTTGTATATTTAGTATAATCCCGATTTTGTACCGGAGATACTACTGGCGTATTTATCACCTTTTGCAATGCCTCCAATTTTTGATGCACTTTTTCTTCGTTCGGATCATGAAACACCGATGTATTTAAACCCGTGCTTCCTTTTCTAAAAGTAACGTCACTACTATCTTCAGTTGAATCTATCTGAAAAGACTGGCTCAAATAGTTTGGGTCTTTTTTGATGAGTTCATCAAGCTTTATAGAGTCAAGGGTAGCCTGATCATAATAATTCATCTTATCTAATGGGAGTCCTTCCTTCAGATTCGCGTCGGGGAGCTTTATATTGAAACCCTTTTTTTCTACTGCTTGTGTATTTGCAGCTTCCATTTTTCCAGCACCCAAGGCCCAAAACATAACGGTTACAAATGGGAGAACCAGTAGCGGTAATACAACTAACAGCTTGCGCTGTCTTAACATTTTTAATGATTTTGTTTTTTGTTCCATGATATTAATTTTTAAATTGTGAGTGATAATACTGTTCTACTATGGTGATACTGTCCAGAAGTCCGGGGCGATAGTGCAGAATACTGTCATATAGTTTTTTTCCTGTGGGACTGCGACCGAGGCTATCCATATACCTGCGAAAGCGGACAATTTTTTCAAATTCGGTTTTACTGATGGCTACATTTAGCTGGATGGATTTTTCTTCAAATGCTACCACATTGGTTGGTCTGGTAATCGGAGTTACAGCTATGCTTTTAGTTGTATTCCCTGAAAAGCTATTCACAATCAGGTAAATGCTACAACCGCCTGTAAACACTGTAAAACAGAACAGGATGATAATCCAACTTTTACGTGATAAATGTGCTGTCTTGCGCTCTAACCATTGGGCGCACTTATATTGTAATCGTAGATTTGCTTCATCAAATCTTTGTAATAAACTACTCTTGAAACTATCTGCCTCAGCAGGACTATTTTTATTGTTTTTTTTAAAAGTGAATTTCATGATTTGTAGTTTTATTATTTTCTGTTTTCGGTACTTAAATCACGATTCTCGATTGTGTTCCACCGTTCAATCAAAAATCCATGTGGATTGTTATCACTACGAGATACATTACGAAGATTCCCTTCCGTTATCAAGTTTCGGTATGTAATGCTGGTAGTTCTGGTAATATTTTGGATAGCATAACACCGGAATTGATAGGGATAGGTATTAATGTTAATTGTCACGCTGTCAACCTGTATGGTCTGGCTGATATTACCTGATATGATACCAGCGTAATACCCATTTTCTTTTAAATCATCATAGATCCGTTTTGCACTGTCATCAGCAAGATAAAGTGCCTTGGTGACATTGGTTTTGATGACTTTATCATCCGGATCAAGGGTAAAGAATAACTTATGGAAGGTCTTTACATGATCTCGGGCTTCAACGGGTATATTGTCTTTCCTGTCCGAGGCATAGGCTTCCAATGCTTTTCCATTGGCCAGTATATAGACCTTATCTTGCATTTGTGATACTAGACTGAAACTCTTGTAAAGGGCAAAGCAGCAGATTACAATACAACCACCTATCATTAACATGGTAAAGCCGCGTACATGCCGAAAGGCGGTGTCAATATTTTTCATTTTGCTAAACATGATATTTTCTTTTTAAGGATTATGAATTGCCTTTTAACTTATCGCCCATGTAGCTATCCTTATCCTTGAAGTAAGGAGCCGAAGCACCCGAACCAGACATACTTTGGGACATGCGTCCAGCGGCATTGCCCATCGCATCCACTACCATTCCTGCACCAGCAGATGCGGTGTTAACTGCTGAATTTGTGGAGTTGCTGAAGATAGTGGTCACTTTTTGGCCTAAAGCCCCGCCACCGCCTGCGTGAACAATGTAATTAGCCACTGAGGGAACAGTAAAATAGCCCACAATACCGATAATCATAAATACCAGATACGCTATATCCGTCCTGCTAAAGAAGGTATCTCCATAATCATTGGCCTGTGCTATGTCAATTTTTAACATGTTCTCCTGTATCTTGCCGATGATACTGCCAAATATATTGGCTACAGGAAGCCATAAGTAAATATTGATGTAGCGTGCCAGCCAGACGGTCAGCGTATGTTGGAAACCATCGAAGACCGATATACCAAAAACGAGCGGACCTAAAACAGACAGCACCACTAGTTGAAAAGTTCGAAGTGTATCGATACAAAGTGAAGCGGCTTCAAAAAGCACGCGTAATACTTCGCTCATCCATTCTTTTACAGAGTTGCGAAAATTATAAGATGCTTTGGACATGGCAAACTTGATGTCGTTCCCAATGCTGGAAAATGCTCCTTCCCCTTGAGGATCGGCATCATCATGAGTATACTTGTACCATCGGTCACGATCACCGTTTCCATCAGCCCCAACATACATCTGCCAAGGATCGGTACTCTTTAGCGCATTTTCTTTTTGTTGAAGCAGTACTTCAATCGCTTTGTTCGATCCTTCAACCATCGCGGCAGTGGCCGTAACGGTAGGTTTCATAACCCCATTAATCATGTACAAAACCGAAGGAAAAATCATAATGCAGAATCCGATCACAAATGGACGAAACAGCGGGTAGAAGTCTATCGGTTCTGCGCTTGCTATATGCCTCCAAACTCTGGAGGCAATATACCAAATAGCTGCAAAGCCAGCGATTCCCTGCCCAACTCCCAACAGATTACTGCATAAAGGCATCATCTCGTCATACAATTGTTCCAATACACCATGCAGACTATTCATGTCGTCTGCCAGCCCTTGTGCATGGCTCGTAAAGGGCAATGCAATCCCTAGGACAGCAAAAAATGCCGCCTTATTTATCTTTATCATGTGAGTGGGTATTTAGTTATTTACTTTGTAAATGTTACGCATTGCATTCACATCATTACGCTCTTTTGCACGTTGTATCGCTAACACCGAAGTGTTGTTGTTGAAGCTTCGCAGGAACAAAAGCTTATCCTGCATATCAGTATAAATTTTATCAATGGATGCCAGTCGTTCATCATCGGACATTCGCATTTTGTTAGCGGTAATGACAGTGGTGAGCTCGTCAATATTTCTAAGGCTCTGCTTAAAAAGATTATTGTACACCCTTTCGAGATAGGCATTCTCATCGGGATTGAAATTTTCACTGTTTTTGAAACGCCTAAATGCAGCCTTGTATTCCTTTACCAAAAGCACCTGATAGTTGACGATATCACCAACACGTCTGTAATTTCGAATCGTTGGACTTACCTGCATGAGCGCATCAAGGAATATTTCATGAAGGCTAAAGTTTCCCTGAGATATTTTTTTTACCGTATTATAACCACCATTAAGAATTTCATAGCCCTTTTTCATGTCCTTGAGAATTTGCCTGAATTGGGCAAGCTTTTCTATGTTTAAAATCAATTGCTGCATTTCTTGTGCTTGGGCTGTTACCTTCGACGGTAACAATAAACCAACAAGCACAATTCCCATAATTAGTATTTTTTTCATGGTAAATCAGTGTTAATGCCACGCAAGGCACGGCTAGTTTTTACATCTTTAGTATCTTTAGTTTTTGAGAGGGATGTCAATTTGGTTTGATTACTGAAACTCTCACAAAAAGTGTGGTTTTCCAGCATGTTCTGATAGATTGCATCGATTCGTTTCATTCGCTCATCATCTTTCATTTCGAGCTGCCCGTCTGTTACAATTGTGATGAGTTCCTCTAAATTGTCGTCACAATTTTCAATTAGACGATTGAATACCCGTTTGATATAATCCACTTCATCCCCGTGGAATAAATCATCTTGTTGGACTTGCCGGTAAATGGTACCGTAACTTTTTATAATCTTTAGCTGAAGGGCTATAATTTCAGCAATCCTTGCATACTTTTTTATTTTCGGGTTAACTGTTTTGAGCGAATTGAAATAATCAGTGTGAAGATTAAATTCTCCACGTTTGAAATCTCCTATGGTATTGAGTCCTTTTTTAGCAATGGAATACCCTTTTTGGGCATAGCCTATGTAGATTTGAAGGGCCGAAATTTGTTTCAGGAGCACTTGGCTTTGCTTTGCCTGCGCGTAAATGTTTCCATTTAAGAATCCTGCAAAAAGCAGGAATAGAACTATTTTTTTCATGACTTTAAGGTTTTAAGAATGGAATTCCATAAAATTTCTTAACAGCATCCACGTCATTTTTTGTTTTCGCTCTCTGCAAGCTTAAGAGTACATTTTGCCTATTGAACAACATAAGATCATCGTAGTTGGCATCAATATGATCCGCTGCGTTATTAATGATTTCAAGTCTTTTGGCATCGCTCATCTGTGTGGTAAATGAATCAAGGATTAAAAAGATCTGATCAATATTTTTCATGCTTTTATTCAATATGCCTGAGTATACTTTTTGCATATAGACCAATTCGTCCACATTAAAATGATTGTCTTGCTGAAATAGGCTCCAAGCCCTTTCGTACTCATGCACAAGACGTACCTGCTTTTGGGTGATGTCCCTGATTCGCTGGTAATAGGTAATGATGGATTTGACCTTCATCAGTTCATCATAGTAATTTTTGTATAAGTCTTTTTGCTTCTGGGTCCAATTTGATATCTCATCCAGTTTTAATTTTGAGAGTATATTTTCCAATTTCTTCTGGGCATTCTGCAACCATATCGTTTTGTTTTGCAGCCTTTGGATCCGCAGATCAATTGCTAATATGACTTTCTTTACTGCCTCTTTAATCAATCCAATTATTGGAAAAGCCGCAACGGTTGCTGCCGGTCTTGCAGGAGTGCTTAGGAGTAACAGGCACAGCAGGCAAACCATCATTTTTTTCTTTGCTTTCATAATTCTGTATTTTAGTGTGCGTTTCTTATTTATTCTGGGATGTTATTCAACTTTCATCCTCAAGCCTGCGCCCGCAAATCATTAGCCAGTGCCGCTATCCCTTTTTTGATGTCGCCATCAAATTTTTTAGCGTAAGCTTGCACTTTTACTTTTTCAGTTTCTTCAGTGGTGTAGGCGAGGTATTCTTCAAGGGATACTTCGGTGCGGTATACTTTAGATTGCATTCCACCCAAGGAAATGAATACTTCCTTGTACTTCTTATCAGGGTCGTTAGCCTTGTTAACTGACAGTACTAAGGCCTTTTCCTTTTCTGTAAGTCCAAGTAATTCCTGAATTTGCTCAAATTTATTTTGGTACTTACTCTGATCTAGCAATATTTTACAATCACTGTTATTGATAATGGCTTGCTTCACTATTGGAGAAGAAATGATATCCTCTACTTCTTGTGTCACCACTATTGCCTCGCCAAAGAATTTTCGCACCGTCTTGAATAGATATTTAATGTATTCGGCCATCCCTTCTTTGGCAATGGCTTTCCAGGCTTCTTCAATAAGAATCATTTTACGGACACCTTTAAGCTTGCGCATCTTACTGATGAAAACCTCCATAATGATGATAGTCACGACTGGAAAAAGTATCGGATGATCCTTTATGTTATCCAGTTCAAATACAATAAATCGTTCTTTCAATAGTTCGAGATTTTCGGTAGCATTGAGCAGGTAATCAAATTCACCTCCCTGATAATAAGGACGAAGTACGTACAGAAAATTATTCACATCAAAATCCTTTTCCTTAACCTTGTCTCCTTCCAATATTTTTACAAAATCGCCTTTCAGAAAATCGTAAAAAGTATTGAAGCAGGGAAACAAATCGGGATTGTCGTCGAGCTTTTCATAATAGAGTTGTAACGCATTGGATAATGCCACATATTCACTTCTATTGAATGTTTCATTGTCCTTTTTCCATAAAGCCAGTAGCAATGTTTTGATACTTTCTTTTTTCTCTGTATCCAGTGTGTCGCCCTCGCTGATATAAAATGGGTTGAACCGGATCGGATTTTTTTCATCATAGGTGAAATAATAACCACCCACCATATCACACAATCCTTTGTAACTGTGTCCGACATCGACAAGAACAATATGTGTTCCCTGCTCATAGTAGCTTCTGACCATATGATTGGTGAAAAAGGATTTTCCGCTCCCTGAAGGGCCCAGTATAAATTTGTTTCGGTTGGTACAAATACCCATCTTAACTGGTTCATCACTGATATCCACATGAACTGGTTTTCCCGTCAAACGGTCTCCTAGTCGGATTCCAATTGGACTAAGGGAAGAACGATAACCCGTTTCTAAATTCAGAAAGCAGGTGGCTTGTTCTGCGAACGTATCAAAGGTGTCATTCATTGGAAAGTCTGCCGAGTTTCCTGGAATTCCCGCCCAAAAAATTTGTGCAGCACCTACAGTTTCCTGTTTAGCGGCCGCATCCATCTGCGCCAGTGCGGAAGAAACTTTGTTCTTCAGGTCTTTCAGTTCCTCTTTATCGTCAGTCCAGACCAAAACATTAAAATGTGCCTTGACAGGCAACCGTTGCTGGCTGATAGCCTCATTAAGAAAATCATTAGTGGCATCACGTGCAATCAGATTTTCTCTGCTATACGCGGATAAGGACTGTAATCGCAATCTTTTGCTTTCCAGTTTCTGCAACGTTTTTTGGAAATCCTCTATAAAAATATACTGGTTGTAAATGTGGTTGCAGGAAAGCAATTGACCCAGCGTTGAGGCAAAACCAATACTAAACTTGGTCTTATCCGTGGAATATCGGTCATAATTAATTCTGGAACCGCAAAGTGCGGGCAGGTCAGCTGCATCACCCAGTGTGTAAATTTGGCAATGTTTGTCGCCAACCTGTAGCCCGTCATTGAAAGCGATATCTTTAAAAACAAACGAATTTTCTTTTTCAGACAAAAAGCAGTACCGTTCTATAATCCCAATCTTTCTGCTATGGCTTCGCAGTTCATCATTGCCAAGGCGTGTCAATTTTACAAAACCACTGTCTTCTAAGATTCGTGCAAATTGTCCGGTACTGTCAATAAATTCCTGACGGAGTTGCGCTTTCAATGTTTCTTCCGGAACTATTGAAGTCCGGAGTAAATTAGAAAATAAGGAACTGGAAGTCTTTCTTCCTGCCGGTTTTTTGGTCAGGAAAATGTAGCACGAATGATCCAGAAAGGGACGTTCATTAAAAAAACGCTCACTACTACAGGTCAGGAAACTATTGTCCTCATTGGTAAAGTCCGGTTGAAACTTGCTGTCGATAAACCAATCCTGTTTATGGAATACACTGAACTTAGGAAGTAATTTTATTGCCTTCAGCCAAGTTTGGTGGAATGCTTCATACTCCTGATCCGACAAGGTAAATATCTCAGGCAGTTCTGCCTTGAATGCTACGGTCACGTCACCCTGTTTGGACAGGATGCAGTCGTGCTCAACATCCATAATCGGTAAAATATCATCTATCATCTTTTCCATCTTCATTTTTATTTACCTGTTAGTAATTTTAACAAAATGCTATTTTTGCATTTTGAAAATTTTCCTGCTTTGGAACTTGATCGCTTTAGGAACCTGTCGTTTTGCTATAGCTTTCATCATACCATGTTCTCCGTATTTTTGGCTCATCTTGTATGTTTTTAAAACCCATAATGCTCCTGAAACGCCAATAATTCCTACACAGACTATTGAGGGCAAACCTGCAATGTACATTGCAGCAAACAGAATCATTAGGACAATGACACCTCCACCCAAATACCAGATGTATTGTGCTTTTAACCCCCGGAATTCTATGCTTTGGTTAATTCCTTTGTTGATTTGATATACACTATTTGTCATGATTGTTATGAGTTTAAATACCAAAGAAGGATTTAATTACTGTGGCAACTACAACCAGAAAAACGCAACTGCCAAACCAGGCGGCAGCCACTTTTCCTGTATCAGGATCACCCGCATTCCATTTTTGATACACCTTGACCGCACCTATTAATCCCAATATGGCACCAACGGCATACATTAGTTCAGTCCCTGCATCAAAATAGCTTCGCACCAGTTGATTGGCCTCATTAATTCCTGCAACACCATCTTGGGCATAGGCTTTATAATTGAGGCTCATCATTAGGAGAGCGATAGTGGTAACACCCATTTTTTGTTTAATAAATTTTCTAAAATTCCAGAGACACTTTTTCATAACACATTATTTTAAAAATTCAAATAATTAGATAAAAAAGCGGAGGTTTTACCACTGTCTCAATACCTCTTTCCTGTCACCTAAAACCATACCGCATGAGACGGACAGGGGCATTTCCTCCGCAATCTTGTATTAGCTTTTTTCATCCCATAAGGCTTCCACCTCCTGCTGACTCAAAAGTATAGCTCCCTGTTTTTCGCATTCAGAAACAATCAATTCGTCGACCGAGGAGCGGTAAGGAGAATTCCTTAACAATGGATATGCTGTGAGAGCTAATCGCATATAATCCTGGAATTCCTGTTTAATCAGCTTTCTTTGGGTCGCATCGGTAATCACATTTTTTAATTGTTTCACTAGCCCATCTACTTCCTGGAAGATAGTATCCGATGCAACAGATTCCGATTCCGATGTATTGATTTCAAAATCCAGATAATTTAATTCGGATTGAGGTTCTTGGTAATTTGTGTTTCCTAATCTGCGGAATTGAAGTTTCCGCTTTCCTGTCACGATTTCTTTGATGTCATCAAAATAAAATCGCAATCCAACAAATAAATACCAACTTGCCAATAGCAGGACAACTACAACTATATAATTGCCCCATGAAATGTTTGTAAACATACTTTCTTCATTTTATCGTTCTACATTAGTTCTTTGCAATCCGTTTAATGGAAAGTTTTCCAAATCCGGATGTTCATCATTACAGGGCAAAGAAACGAGAGACAATAAATTGCTACAAGTCCAACTTTTTGTTGGACCCCAAGCTGGATCCCTTGGACTCTCAGTAAAATCGGCACCTATCAAGGGGTATTTTTTTTGAAAAAAGAGGAAAATAAAATTTTAGAACTTCGATTTAACAACTAGAAGTGCTAATTTAGTTTCTTCAAACAGCTTCGAATTTGATAGAAAATAAATGAATCGTGCATTAATTTAGGAGGAGTTAGTACGACTGTATTTTTTTTATTATGTGCTGTAATGCTTCAATAGCCAATTCCTTGTCTCGCTCTTCAGCCACATACGATTTGCTGCGCATGGAATCGTAAGAAAGTATATTCTTGTTGGGTGTCGACAAATATGGAACTATTGTTTTGAAGACGTGATTCATGGATTTCGAGATGAGAATTTTTAACTCATTCGAAGCACGTAGGATAAGTGCGGTCTGATCGGTTGATAATCTGCATAAAATTTTATCCTCGGTTCTATTGACCAAAGTACTTTTATATGGTTTTTTGCTCAGACTCTGCAATGGAGTAAGGGAAAGATGCTGTTGTTTTTCAAGAAAAATAATTTCTTGTTTGAACCAATCGCCTAAAACTTTTTTCAAATTTTGGTGATGTGGATTTAATATTACGTCCTCTTTGATTTGAATCTGATTGAATTCTTTAAAATAAAACAACAAGTTCTCCATCTTTTCAGTGGGAGTTTCATACACACTGATTTTGTTGGTTAGAGACTGTGTAAAATAACGGATGAAGGTTCGGCTGTTAAAGTTCATATAAATCAAAAGGGCTTCTAATGCTGAAGGGATATTTTCTTCCTTCTTTAATATTTTCAAAGACTCTAGTTCTTTTATCAATTGCTTCCTGTACATCACTTGCCGGAAAGTGACCTCTTTATTCTTTTTGGAGTTGGTGAAAGAATACAGATTAGCAATAACAATATCGAAAGCCTTTTCATCATTGACATTAGAAATCAAACTGTTTTTTAGTTTGTCTAACTTTTGTTTTATTTTCTTTTTTGAAATGGCTAGGTAGGTCGCAGGCATTCTGGAATCCAGACTTAAAAAGTTAGCAAATCTCGATTCAACGAATGTGAGCAGTTCGTCCAGACATGAAAGTAAAGCACTGGTAACCTCTTTTAGTCCATCTGTTTCAAGATTAATAGCATCATTATTTGCTATTAGATTATCCAAAAGGATTATAAAGGCGGAATGATAATTACCAACAAGTACCTTAATTTGCTTTTCTTTAGTTAGGGAGAAAACCTGAATTGTAATTTGTGACTGGATCAAGTGTGTTTCTTGGGTAGCTTTTTCAATAATCGTTTTTGATTGAACTGATGTAATTTGATTAACATCGTTTTTTCTTGGATTAAGGGTCGATGTCACCACCGAATCCAGCCACTCTAAAAGATAGGTTTGAGTCATGTTTTTTACTTTTACTTAGTAAATCTTTCTCTCGATCGTAGATCGACAGTACTCTAAATCAATGCTTATAGAACATTTATAACCCGATCAAAACATGTATTGCGTAGTATTTAATGGAAATTTAATCTTAAACGATATTCAGAAGGGGACAGGGAGGTATGTCTTTTAAAAAAAGTACTAAAAAAAGAAGAATTGCTGAATTGTAATTCTTCTGTAATATATAAAATAGTTAAATGGTTGTTTTGAAGCAAAATTTTTGCTTCCAGAATAATGGCCTGCTCAATAAATTGCTTAGCAGTTTTTTCGGTTACTTGTTTGACAGTTTTGCTAAGATGGTCTGTCGTAACTAGTAATGTATCCGCATAGAATTTTACACTATGTTGTTTTTTGCAATTCATTTCTAAAATGGTAATAAATTGCATGACCAGTTTTTCCTTTTGTGTGTGTTTTGCCGCTATATGCCAAGTGGATCTGTGATACATTCCTGCTAATTCATACAGTAACAGATTAAAACTAAAAAGGATTGTCTCATTTTTAAAAATATGGATACTGGAACGCAGTACTTTACTATTAAGTAATTTAAACAGATCAATAAGTAATACCACATCTTTGTTCTTGAGAAAGATTTTGGACGATAATCTGGTAATAAAAAATTCAAAATATCCAATATGAGGTCTCCTAATACTATTCTCAAAAGCAAACTCTGGGGTGAATGAGAGCAGGCAAATTTGCAATTGGTCACTCATAATCAAAATTTCACATGGACTTCGCATTGGAACTACTAACAGCTCATTTTCGAAGACGGTAACGCCTCTATTATTTATTTGTATAGATAAAGAACCCGAATTTACGATCAGTATAGAAAAACGATCCAGCATAAGTAGCTCACTAAAAGCTATTTTAGAGGTAAAGCTTTCAAAAATGTAGACTTGCAAACCTAAATGGCGATATTTTGAATTTTTACTTACCAAAACAATACTCTTTTATAGAATTATAATTGCAATCAGTTAAATAAACTTTACTTTGGTTTAAGTGGCTTGAGAGAATGCTTAGAAAGTAATCCGGCCATCAATGAGACTGAAACAAAAAGTAAATTTGACATACCACCCACAAAAAATAAGTAGGCGATTTTCCGTGGGTTACTACTTTTTATCTCGCCATTTGTGAGGTAGTCAATCATTTCATCGTAGGATAATAGATCTACGATGAAATAAAGACTAACGAGATTGAAGAGAATCAAAAACACGCTAAACGTGCATATTATTTCCTTTTCAATGAGTAGGATACGGTGCATTATCACTCCGTTACTAGATTATTTATCATAATCCCTGCTATAAGTGACCTGATTACTGCAGTAGATGAATTATCGATGGCACCACTAAGTCCTCCGACACGATGACCAACAGAGGAATCCCAATCTTCATCTTTACGAGGCAGATCATAATAGACTGAATACCGGACTATAGATGAAGTGGTGAGGATAATTCTCTTATCCTCGTTATTAAATTGAGGATTAGTCATCACAGCTGATTCATATGAAATTATGGATTGATAAATTTCCTCATAGGAGTTGCTTTCCAATAAAAACACATCGTTCATAAAACTGGAAAGACTACCTTTTGCTGCGTTTGTCATTGTAGAATTTGCGATAGCTTCGTCTAGTTTAGCCTGAGGATTATTTACGATTTCTTGTATTACTTCAAGATTAATGGGCAGATTTGTTCCTAAGTTTAAGAGTATTAAATCATTATTCTCCCCTGCGATGGCTTCGACTTGCTGGCTGATTTGTGCTATTGTATTGTACTGATAATTACCTGCCAAATAAATATCAAGGATGTCATTATGTAACTTACCCGCAAAGTCATATATGTTTGCCGGGTTTTCTGGGGTCAAGTTTTGCACCAAACGTGCTGATTTTTCTGATTTCTTGCTGCTAACCTTGCCATTAATACTTTCAGTATTATCAATAGAGTCAGTGGTACAAGAGACGATTAGTAATGGTAAAATCACTAATCCTAATGAAATGTTTTTCATGATTAAAATGTGTTAAATGTGTCCGACTTCTTCTGTAGTCAGTTCATTTCACCCGGGTAAGCAGAACTTTAATTTAGCACGATGCTAAATGTTTTTGCTTTTGAATTCGAAGCAAATCTAGAAGTCGAATTTCAACCCCGCAACACATTGTGTATGGATTTTCATAATTTATGGTATGGATTTTCTGAAAATCCATACCCTGTTTTTCGATAAAAAATCACTCATTATTAATTGTTTATGTTATATTTGAGGTAGTTTCTAGCAAAATATCCTAAGGCTCTTTAATAAGCCGATTACTGGGCTCCAAAAAAGGTTTTTCCGAAGAAATTGTCCCTCATTTTAATTTGACCTATGATTAAAAAGTATCTATTTTTGCTCTCTCTTTGCTGGGGAGATCAAATTTGCGCGCAGGAAATCCATTTTAAAATTCCTGACACGATTCGAAATAAGGATTATGATTATTTCTTTGAACGGATAAAGGAATCAGCAAATGATCCTGTTAAAGAGACACTTTACCTGCAATCCTTTTTATCGAAAGCTAAATCAGAAAAAAATTCGCAGGAGATCGTTAATGGCTATAAAAATTATTTACGTCGCTCACCAGAAAATTTAAAACTGGTGTATGCCGACAGTATGATCTATACGGCGAAGAAATCGATGGACAATGCTTTGATAGGCTCTGCCTATCTGTCAAAGGGAATCGTATACTATGCCCAGAAAAAGCATAATTATGCTTTAGATAATTATCTTATCGCAAATAATTTTATTTCTAAAACCAATGATAAGTATTTGATCTATAAGACGAAATACAATATTGCACATATTAAATACTATCTTGGTTTTTATGATGAGGCGATTTCTTTGTTTGGGGAATGCATCGGTTATTTTAAAAATGACGATTCCAGAGGCTATTTAAATTCACTTCATTCACTTGGCTTGTGTTATAATCGCATGGGCAATTATGGGTTATGTACGGACATAAATGAGATAGGCATTGCAGAAGGGCGAAGACTCAATAATGATGAAATGCAGGAGTACTTCAATTATTCTGAAGGAGTTAATCAGTATTTTCGAGGCAATTATACCATAGCTATTAAAAAAATAACCTATTCGCTACCAACCATACTTAAAAACAAGGATTTCGCAAATGAGGCTGTTGGATATTTTTATATCGGAAAAAGTTATTGGGATCTTAAGAATCCCCAAATGGCGATAGCATATTTCAAAAAAGTAAATGCCATTTTTAATTATAAAGGATACATTCGTCCTGATCTTCGTGAAAACTATGAATTATTGATCAGCTTTTTTAAATCAAAAAACAATCCGAATCTACAACTTTACTATATTGGGAAACTACTTAAAGCAGACAGTATTTTACACTATAAATACCAATATCTGTCTAGTAAAATTCACAAAGAATACGACACAAAAGAATTGCTGACACAGAAGAAAAAAATCGAAGAGATACTCGATAAGAGAAAGTATAACGATTTCATTTTTACAAGTGTGATAGTCTTTTTATTTTTATCTGTATTATTTCTTATCTACAGACATATTAGAAACAAGAGAGTCTATAAGCAAAGATTTGATGAATTGATGAAAAAAAGTGAAGCTACCATTAAAGTTGAATCCAAAAATATAGCCAATGGAATAGAAGACATAAATCAAGACACGGTGGCAGCGGTCTTAAAGCAATTGGAGAAATTTGAAAAGGATAAAAAATTTCTGGAAAAAGATTTGACTCTGACAAAGCTTGCAGTAACCTTTGATTCCAACACAAGGTATATTTCAAAAATAATATCCCATTATCGAGATAAAAAATTTGTTGATTATCTCAATGACCTAAAAGTGGATTATTTGATTGTCTTATTGAAAGAAGATAAGTTGATGAGAAATTATACAAATAAAGCACTGGCAGAAGAAGTTGGGTTTAGTAGCACACAACGTTTTGCTACTGCTTTTTTTTCAAGGGCCAAGATGCCAACATCATACTTTATTGAGGAACTTTTAAAAGAGTAATAAATTGTAATTGAAAATTGGAATCTCTAGTGTTGGATTATTTAAAGATTAACTTAAATACTTTTCAGGACAGTGTCTTGATTTTATTGAGATTTACATTTTAACGAATTCCTAAACGAGTGATATTTTCGTGTTGTTCTATAAAGGCTTTTCCAGGTAATTCTTTTTTTACTTTTGAATCAAATGTTTCCAGTTGCCAAGGTGTAATGTTTTCAATATTGATATACAATGCATTATACAGTTTGTTTTTAGAAATTTGTACACCAACTATTGTAAACTGTCTAAATTCGTTTCTGGGATTGTAACTTTGTATTGATTTTAAAGTACTCGGCTGGATTAGAAAAAATATCCTTTCGATTTTAGTGGTTTCTATATTAGTAAGCATCATATTATTTTATTTCATAAATTCTTGATCAAATGTATTAATAAAAAATCTTACAGCAAATGGATTTACTGCAATGTAAAACAGTGATAATTTAATCCCAAATTATTTTGCTTTAATAAACAAACTATTAGTTTTGCTGTCTAATTTAATACATAAAATATAATGAAAGATTTAATCACAAAAATCAACGGGTTGAGTTTTTCTTCAATATTTGAATCAAATCTTCCGAGATAATCAGTATTCTCTCTTATATTAATCGTTCAAGAATATAAATCAGCCCTATCTAAAGGAAATAGCTGCTGTTTGTGACATTAAAAAAGAACTAACCTTTCACATGGCGAGACATACATTTGCAACGTCCGTGACACTAACCAATGGGATTCCAATTGAAACCGTAAGCAAAATGCTGGGACATAAAAACATACAGACTACCCGGCATTATGCTAAAATATTAGATAAAAAAGTAAGTGAGGATATGATAATTTTAAGAAACAAATTCAATCTCGCAAAAAGCCCCGCAAATGAATTAGTAAAAGTAAATTCCAATTAAACATCAGAACATATTTGTGCAATATTGATAGAGAACTGACCTTTTTATTTACGTACAATCTCCATAGGACATTTTGCATGTAATGCCACCGCCTGGGAAACTGAGCCAAGCAGAAAGCCTTCTACGGCCCCATGACCATGAGAACCAACGATAATTAAATCAGCATCGAATGTTTCAGCTTCTTTGAGTATTGCACTTTTTGGAGAACCTCCGATAACCATTGTAGTTACAATTAAAGTTGGATTTTTTGTACGCAAAATTTTCGCTGCATTTTCCGTAATTTTCTCTGCGACTTTAAAAGCGTTGTGGTCAACTTCAGCATAATACTCATGTGAAACTCCCATTGGCTCAAGAGTATTTATTAGCGACGTTCTTTCATAAACAGAAACAATACATAGTTTAGTATTCACTGGAAATGGTCTGTTTGCAACTTCATCAACAGCTGCTTTGCTATGCGCAGAGCCATCTATTTGCAAGATGGAAAAAATTGCCTTTAAAAGATATTGGATTAATAGCTGATAATGGCAGCCTTTTACGATTTTTAAGTGGTCTTGGAATTGGCATGTTAATGGTATTTATCCAAGCTCTTATTGTAACAAATTTTGCTGACGTAAAATTTTATTTGGCTTCGCATAACCAACCTGTAAATATAATTACTTCCCTGATTCTTTATTTCCTGGTAGCATGTAGAGAGGAATTGGCTTTCCGTTCCTATTCATTAAGAAGCATGGCTTATTCTTTAAAACCTCCGGTCGCCTTAGCAATTATAACAGTTATTTTTGTTATGGAACATGTAATTGCGGGAATGTCTTGGAAAATGTCCATTTTGAGATCCGGTTTGGGAGGAATTTTATTTGGTTTGGCCGCCCTAAAAACAAGAGGCTTAGCCTTACCTTTAGGACTTTATTTTTCTTGGAACTTTAACCAATGTCTACTCGGATTTAAAAACAATACAGGGGTTTGGCGAGAAATTGTGGAAAAAGGTCAAGAATCACAGGCTGAAAATATTGCATTGACGGGATTCGCCCTTGTCATGAGTGTCTCAATTGTGGGAATCCTTTTGTTTTATAGGAAGAAAAAAAATTAACTAATAGTCACTAATAGCGGGGACCGTTAAATAACAGCTCTAAAAATCTAAATCAAATACAAAACGACATAAAAACAAGCTCGCTTAAGCCCTCTTAAGCGAGCTTGTTTTTTGAAAAAAAGGAGGCCTTTTTAAAGGGCCTCCGATTGTAGATTTTGATTTGCCGTTTATCAACTCACACCCTTAAGTGTGAAATGACTATTTGAATCAGCTTTTCTTTTCAGATAGTTTTACTCAAGTGATAAATCAAAACCACAGCCAAAGATACAATTTACTGTTGCTATAATAATGGTAAATCATGGTTTTAACGAATCATTAACCCCCATATTTAAAAGCCTTAAACTATTGTTGCTTTATATTTCTGTCATTATTTTTTCAATAGTACTTTGGTTATTTTTTTCAAAATTATATAATGATGTTTAAAATAAAAAACAATTTCTGTGGAATAGAACAAATATGGGAGACCATTTTCAGGACTAGACATTATTACAAACTTTCACCTCAAACTAGTCAATCCTGACAAAGAATGAAAAAACACCAAAGAATGTAACCGGAAAGTGATTATTCTCCTGATATTCATCGGGATTGGAATGATTAACTGTGTGGGATTGTCGTGTGGAGATTCATCCTTCGTCGGAGTGAACTGTGTGGAATAACAGATAAGGCGGCCATCCTCAAACTTGTCATTTCTGAAATGACAAACGGAACTGAATGACAAATTGAGTGGGATAACTGTACGGAGATTCCTCTGCAATGAAGTGGTTTTTTTACTTTTATTTTTCAGTTTATCCCAATATTTCTGATGAATAAAAATTAACATTTTAAAATTCTTATAATGTTTCAGAAACCCTAAAAAAAATGAATCAATTTAAATAATTTAAGATTATCAATAATCGTCTAAAACTGTTATCAAAAAATCAGTATAAATACAATTAAATGATTAAAGTATTGGTGTAATTTATTGCATTTAACATTGTTTTTTAATTAACAAAATTTAAGTAATATAATTATTAATTAATTGTAAATCAGGTAGTTAACAAGTTTATTAGTACTAATATTTTAATGCTGTAAAGCTTTTCTTAGCGAACTATGTTCGTTGTCAGATATAATAGAATGTTGTCTTGTTTAGCTTTAGTTTTTTTTTAATTTTTGTTGTAATGCCTAACTTTGGTTTAACAAAAAGTATTTGATTTAAATTGCTTATTTAGCAACTTTCTGATAGTAAAAAGATCTTTTTGTTAGCCCCAATAAAATATCCTTTGAATGATGGAGTACTTCATAAATGTTTTTTATGAGGGTGGTTTGTGTCTTTCTAATTTTAATGTCCCAGTCTGTAGACTTCCTGTTATTTCTAATCTATGGTATTAAAACTACATTCTATGCAACAACACATTATGGATTTCCGAAACCCTAAATGCTACTGATGCTTTCTTATTGATACTATGGTCTTAAAACCATATTATTATGAAAAATTTTATTTTTTATGCGATACAAAATGTACAAAAGTATTGTCGCACTTTTTCCTACGATTTCAACACAGGCTTCTCGGGCTTTTTTTGGACGGATACGTTTGCTAAAAAGCTCTTTTTTTATGGGACACTGCCCCTTTTAGGGGTTTGGTTTTACACCCAATTCCTATGGGCAGCTTGTTGGGGCGGGTGCTGTCAAAGCCAACTTTGGCGTGGATGCCAATGCCTATGCCAACTTTATAGGATTCTCCATTTCGGATCCTTTTTTTACTCCTCCTCCTGGCGCTGTTTTTTTGAGGATGTTCGTTTTTCTGCAAGTTTTCTCCCCGAGTCTAAAAACTTTTGTTTCATCCTATTTTTTTAATTTCAATGCTAATTGTTTTAGATTAGAGTTTTAGGGTTGCTTTTTAAGCAACTATGTGGTTGATAAAAGAATTTAGTTATTGTTCCCCACAATAGAATATTCTTTTGATGATAGTAAACTTCAGAATCCTTTTGAAGGGTGTTATTTGGGTAAATGAAAGAGTATATTTATGGCTCTCGCCATAAATATTCTTTTGATGATAGTAAACTTCAGAATTCTTCTGAGGGGTGTTTTTTAGGAAAATGAAAGACGATGATTTTAGTTTTTTGCTAAAAGTCGTTCTTTTGACTGTTGTTTACTTCGGAATTCTGCTGAGGGGTGTTTTTGTTATTTCCTTTTAGTGTTTTACCTCCATCTGTATCTGTAGACATACCTTGCCTAAATAACAATGGTATCAGATACATATGATATTAAAAACACATTCTATTTTTCTGTATCCCTGTTTCTACTGTTCTCCTTTTTAATTAATACTGTGGTTTTAAAACTTTAAAATAATATTATTATGAAAAAACAGGTTTTATTAAATTTTTTAGCGTTTTTCAGTAATCGGGAGGTCTTGATTACGGATGAAAATGGATTTAAAATGGGTTTAAGTCGAGTGAATTATTCACTGACTCACACAAGTAAATATTTTGTTGAGGAAACTTCTAAGAATAAAAATGTTATTTCAAGTATGTTTTTACTTGTTATGCTTTTTCTTTTTACAGGCTTTCTGTATGCTCAACAACCTTCCTGTAATCTGTCAGGTCCGTTAAGGGGGTATTTTGATCCTGGAGGAGGCACCACAATAAGCATCAATTCAGATGTTTTTAACTCTCGCCCTAATACCGCTTATTCTTGGAAAATTGATAAAAACGTACCCGAGGCCACTATAGTTTCAGGTAAGGACACGTCAAGTATTCAGGTGAAAGCAGGTACTAAAGGAGGAAGCTTTACCATAAAACTTACAGTCACAAATCCTGGTTTAAATGGAGGTTCAAGTAAATCTTGCACCTGCACTAAATCAGTTACCGTAAGCCGAAATTTAAATTATAAATGATAAAAATTTACATTATGGAAATTTCAAACAAAATTGAAGAATTGGGTGACTGTTACAAAAGACCCGATCATTCAAATAAAAAAAAGAATAATAAATTAGGATACTTTTCGATGGTGCTGTTTTTACTGATGACAACAGTTCAGATGGTTTATGCGCAAGCTCCTACTATTACAGGTTTTTCGCCGGCTTCTGCCAAAACGGGAGCAACGGTTACCATTACAGGAACCAATTTTACGGGTGCTACATCAGTTAAATTTGGGACACAACCGGCCACTTCATTTACCGTTGTGAATTCCAGTACTATAACAGCTATAGTGTCTTCATCAGGTGAGAGCGGTAGGATTTTTGTAACTACTGCTGCAGGAACTGCTGAAATCGCTAATTTTGTGTTTTTACCACCACCATCATGTAACATAGTGGGTCCCCTTAAAGCGTGTTTTGGTACAAATCTTACGTTTACAGTCGAAATTGCAAATAGTGGTTATAATGCATCTTCAACACCTCTTGTTCCTGAGCTTATCTTAACATTCCCTCCGGGACCGGATAACACTACAAATGGAGCAATGATTATATCTAATACGGCTTTTGCTTATAATGCTGCTACAAATTCAGGAACTATAACAGCAGTATTATTTCCGGGAACAACCCCGGGGAAAATTCTGGGTCTTTTACGTGTTAATGCTCCGGGAGGTAGTTCTGAATGTAGTGCCTCTATCGTAATAACAGATGTAGATGTAACAACATCATTTCTTCCTATTACATGTTTTGGAGGTACTACTAATCTTGTAGTTAATGCAACTTCAAGTGGTAGTTCGTTTTTTAAATATACCCTGCATCGTGTTGGGTTTCCTGATGTAGTTATACCTTTCACGCCATTCACAACGGTTAGCTTTCCAAATCTTGTAGCTGGTGACTATACAGTTGCTGTAGAGGGTAATGACCTAGGATGTAAAGATGAAACAAATCTTACGATTCAAGAACCTCCCTCAAATCCGGTAATATTAAATTGCCCAACAACTGTAACTGAAGCGGCTTGTCAGACACAAGATCAAATTAATGCAAAATTTAATGCCTGGCTTGCAACTTTTAGTACAAGTGGTGGCACTAACCCTGTATTAACAAGGAATCCTGTAACTCCTTTAGCACCAAATAAATGTGGAGGATCTACGACCGTTACATGGACAGTAACCAATGATTGTGGAGCAACTCAGACTTGCACAAGAATCTTTACGGTAACTCCCGATTTAGTGGTCCCAGTTATCACCGCTACCGGAACACCGACAAACGGTACTCTGGGTTGTAACCCAACAGCGGATGCCATTGGAGCAGCGCTTGGAACAGCAACAGCAACCGATAATTGTGGTTCTGTAAGTCCGACATTC